>RQOG01000027.1 GCA_003854985.1 Calditrichota bacterium | reverse complement strand
GCCCCGGTTCAGGGGACTCCAGAGAAGTTCACTCATCGGCGAACCCATCGGGTATTTTTCAGTAGGAGACATATCTGCAATGTAGTCACGGGTTGAATCATAATCAGCGCTCACCGCTTTGCAAGCCAGCTCTCCCCAGGTAAACATTTCCGGCATTACATAATCATATGCCAGGGACATGAGTGCGAATCCGCTGTAATCTCCCTGACTTGCTGCAATAAAGGCATCAAAAACCAGCGCTGCGGTTTCATTTTTAAACAGCAGTGAAAAAGCAACACATCTTACTTTTCCTTTATCAATTGGCAAAAAGAGCCAGCGATCGGGCATGCTGTTCAATCCTCTCATGATATCAGAATACAGGTCTTTAGAGCGAACCTCTGCGCTTGAATCTCTAGCCCACAGGGCTGAATACTCCCGAATCTGTTCGTCCAATACATCTCGCTCCCAAACAAAACGACCCGGAGGATTGACCGCTGTCATCACGGTTCGGTGAATACTTTCCGGATGTATGAGTCCGTATAAGTAAGCAACCCGTGTTCCATAACTCACACCTTGCAGATCTATTTTTTCATACCCGAACGCTCTTCGCGCCAGTTCATTGTCTTCAATCACATCAAGGATCGTATAGCCATTGATATCCACTCCCTCTTTCTGTAACCGCAGCGCGCTTTTTTCCCAGGCCTGTCCAAGGGCCTGGATGGATTCTTCACTGAACAGGTCACCTTTCCCTTTTATGGCCTTCGCGACTTCAGGACATGAAAGAATCGAAGAGCCATCAATCCCCCGGTATCCAACCATCACAATATCGTGATTCGGCATCAGATACCATTTCATCCCCACGTGTTCCAAATTACTCATGCCCGGTCCCCCGGTCAGACAAAACACAGGTTCGAGGGGTTTTTCAGCGTTTGTACGGACCCGTATCACAGGAAGATGAATATATCTCGAATTATTCTTATTTCGGTTTTCAAGAACTGTTAGAGTGCCCAGTTCAACAATGTATTCTGTGTTAGCGTAAATCATCGTTTGTGTTACGCTGTTGAATGATCCATCGTAAACATCGGATGAGGATTCCGGAAACGTAAAAGATGGTTTACCACAATTGATCAATAATAAAATGGATATTAAGAAAAAGGCTATGAGAAGTGAAATAATACGTTTCATAAGGTTTATCTTTTATTTTGGAATGGTGATGAAGGTCTGTATCTTTTTATTTTCTTGCCCTCAAAGCCTATATGTGAATACTCTTTCCGGTGATCTAAAGTTTTTTAATCAGCTGTAATAACGATTCAATATGTAACATTGGCTGATTATTAAAATAATCGCATCAATCTGGTACTTAACACTTAATATGTTGTCTCAAAAAAAAATAGGGAATTTAATAATTTAATTTCCCTATTTTTGTATTTATACTTGCTTAAAATTTTCAGTCTTTTGCACGCTTGGCAGAAAGTTCTTCTTCCATTTGAACCAGCATCTTATTTGAGAGTGGATAGAATATCATCAAAGCGCCGCCGGCAATACCAAATAGAGCCGGAGCCAGACTTATCATAATTAATATACCCTGGGTTGCTTCCGGGGTTTGCTGTACATTCGGAACATAATCATAAAGGTCCAACATCCAGCCAACTATGGCACCACCCAAGGTTAAACCCATTTTGAGCATAAATAAAGAGGCCGCCATTATTAAACCGGTGGCTCTTCTGCCAAATTTCCATTCACCATAATCGGCTGCATCGGTATAGATGGCCCACTGTAATGTGGACACGGTACCAAATAAAAATGAGACAAGCAGATTTAATGTTAATATTATTGCCAGCTGTTCAGGCGGAAGAAAGTAATATAAAGCGCTTAAAATCGCACTTGTAGATAAGAATCCACCATATACAATTCTCTTATCCAATTTTTTTGTAAAACGGTTTGTTAAAATCGCACCTATTACGCCTGCGACGGAACCTGATGTATAAAACAGGGTTGTTAAAAAATCGATTGATAGATTAAAGTCCGTTCCAAAAAGGTTAAAAATCTGTTCCTGAATATAGTATCTTACATAATATGTGCCTGAGCTGCTGCGAATAACTATGAAAATAAGCTGAAATACAGTAGCAGTACCAATAATTACCCATGGTTTGTTTTTAAAAAGATCTTTTAAATCCTGGAAAAAATTACTCTTCTGTTCTTTTGGAGGATAAACCCGTTCTTTAGTGGTGAAGAAAACAATGGTAAACAAAGCAAAAGCAAGCCCGCCAAAACAAGCTACGGTCCATGGCCAGCCCATTGAAGCATCTCCGCCCCCAAAATAGCTTACAAGGTATAGAATAGTACTTTGTACGGTAAATTGACCAATAAATGCCGCGACAAAACGATATGAAGATAGTTTAGTTCTTTCAACATTACTCGAAGTCATCACACCCATCAATGCGGAATAAGGCACATTGATAGCCGTATAGAACATCATCATCAGTGTATAGGTGATATATGCATAGACAATTTTGCCCGTAACATGAAACTCTGGCGTTATAAATGTAAGAATACTCACAGCCGTAAAGGGCAATCCTACAATCAGCATATACGGTCTGTATTTTCCCCAGCGGGTATTCGTCCTGTCCGCAATCATACCCATAATTGGATCGTTGACAGCATCCCATAAACGGGTAACTAAAAACATGATACTGAGCGCTGAAGCGGGTATTCCAAAAACATCCGTATAAAAAATAGGGATAAAACTCATTACAATCTGAAAATAAAGATTTGAGGCTGTATCGCCTACAGCATAGCCAATTTTTTCTTTTAAAGATACACGAACTGAATTATTATCCACCAGATACTCCAAAAATTAATGATTGGTTTTCATTGGTAAATTATAGAATAACAGTCTAATAATGAAATCATGTTTTATTCAAATTTTTAATTAGTTCAAAGTTTATTGAAGCGTTTAAGTGTTCATATGATTTTTTTGAATTAACTTTCTTCCATTTAATATAAGTATGAGTTTATAATATTTTCAAGCATTTCCTGGCGTCCGCTCTTTAAAACCGGATTGCCTGCTTTTAAAACCCACTTCTCAACTTCTTCCAAACCAACTTTACCGGACATAATATCAGCGCCGATACCGCTCTTAAAACTACTGTATCTTTCTTCTATAAAACTGCTTAACGCCTTATCTTTGATCATTTTATGGGCAATCATCAAACCCCGGGCAAAGGTATCCATACCGCCTATGTGCGCATAAAACAAATCTACCGGATCACTGGAACTACGGCGGACCTTGGCATCAAAATTTAATCCTCCGCTGCCCAGACCATTCTGATTCAGGATAACCATCATGGCCAGTGTAATTTCATATATGCTGTTAGGAAACTGATCAGTATCCCAGCCCAATAAAAGATCACCGCGATTGGCATCGACGCTGCCTAATTTTCCGGCAATGGAAGCCACAGCCAATTCGTGTTCAAAAGTATTTCCGGCCAGGGTAGCATGGTTTGCTTCGATATTTAATTTAAAGTCATTGATAAGATCATAGGCTCTTAAAAAATTTAATGTTGTAGCCGCATCTGAATCATATTGATGTTTCATCGGTTCGGCAGGCTTTGGTTCAATCAGGAACTGTCCTTTAAAGCCAATTTTTTTCTTATAGTCCACAGCCATTTTAAGAAAACGGGCCATTTGCTCCTGCTCTTTTTTCATGTCGGTATTAATCAGTGTTTCATAGCCTTCGCGACCACCCCAGAAAACATAATTTTCGCCGCCTAATTCATACGTTGCATCGATGGCGTTCTTAATCTGCGCCGCGGCAGTAGCCATCACATGAGCATTAGGATTAGTCCCGGCGCCCTGAGCGTAAATCGCACTGCCGAACAGATTTGCCGTACCCCACAGCAGTTTTATACCGGTTTCTTTCTGCCATTTTTTTGCATACTCTACAAGAACTTCAAGATTTTTACAGGATTTAGAAAATGTATCGCCTTCCGGCGCAATGTCTCTGTCATGGAAGCAATAATATTCGACGCCTAATTTCTGGAAAAATTCAAAGGCAGCATCCATGGTATCTTTTGCTCTTTGAATCGGATCACTGGCTTTATGCCAGTCTCTTTCAAAACCGGGACCACCAAAAATATCGGCACCTTTACCCATCATGGTATGCCAGTAAGCAACGGAGAATCGCAAATGTTCCGCCATTGCCTTGCCGCCGACTTTCTGGTCTTTATTGTAATATTTAAAGGCTAAAGGATTTTTAGAATCTTTACCCTCGAAGGGAATAGCTGCCCGTACTTCGGAAAAATACTTGTTGTTCATTGTCTCTCTCTTTTTTAAATTAATTTCACTGCAAAGAATAGTAATTATTTACAAAAAACATATAAATGTTTTTGATATTCATACGTCATCTCTATCCAACAGAGTTCAATGATTATTGAACCGATTCAATTATATTAATAATTATGCACCAAGTCAACAAAAAAAACCGATTTGCTACTATTTATGTGGCTATCTCCATGATTTTTACTTTGAAATAATTAATAAAAATTTATAATTTTCACTTTAGAAACTTTTAATGATTTCGGCCGGGTAGTTTTACTATTACCGGAACTTTAGAATTATAAATAAAAAACCATTTATATATTGATATTCTTTATGGCGGAATATAGTATAATCGTATTCAGTTTTAATAAATTTTATCACAGGGAGTAAAATAATGAGTTATCTCGAGACCTTATTTAACATAAAAGGAAAAAGAGTTGTGCTGACCGGAGGCGGAGGCATTTTAGCGGGTGAAATGGCAAAAGGTTTTGTTAATGCCGGGGCTAAAGTTGCACTGCTGGATATTAACGAAGAAAGTGTTTTTCAAAAGGCAAAATCACTTTCCAGGCCAGGCAATGAGCAACTCGGATTAAAATGTAATGTGCTTGATGAGAATAATTTAAAGGAAATCCATCAAAAAATATTAAACCAATTCGGCCGAATTGATGTGCTGGTGAACGCCGCCGGAGGAAATATGAGTGGCGCTACCATCGGGCTTAATGAAACGGTTTTTGACCTTAAAATGGAAAATTTTAAAAAGGTGACTGATTTAAACTTAAACGGTACTGTTCTTCCCACTCTGATTTTTGGAAAAACCATAGCGGACCAAAACTACGGCTCGATTATTAATATTTCTTCAATGGCTTCATACCGGGCAATCACCAGGGTAATTGGTTATTCCGCGGCCAAGGCGGCCATCGATAATTTTACACGCTGGATGGCCGTAGAATTGGCTTCAAAATTTGGTAATGGAATAAGGATTAATGCCATTGCCCCCGGTTTCCTTTTAACCGAGCAAAACCGCACCCTCCTCACCAATCAGGATGGTTCCCTGACTGAACGCGGGAAAACTATTATTAATATGACACCGTTTAAAAGATTTGGCGAGCCCGAAGAACTAGTGGGCACTGCCTTATGGCTGGCCTGTGACGCTTCCAGATTTGTAACCGGCGCTGTTGTGCCGATTGACGGCGGATTCAGCGTATCCAGCGGGGTATAGTAGCTTTTGATCAAACAGCATTTTTATGAATTCTATTTAACTGATTTGATAATAAAATTTTATATGAAGGATAAACAATAATGGGATTAGAACAAACCTGGAGATGGTTTGGGCCTAATGATCCGATTACGCTGAAAGAGATAAAACAAACCGGAGCAACCGGAATTGTCACCGCCCTTCATCAAATTCCTGTGGGACATATCTGGCCTGTCGGTGAAATCGAAAAACGAAAGAGCCTGATCGAAAAAGAAGGATTATTCTGGTCGGTTGTGGAAAGCGTACCGGTTCATGAAGATATAAAGAAACAAAAAGGTGATTTCAGACTCTACATTGAAAATTATAAACAAACCATACGAAACCTTGCCCTGTGCGGCATTGATACGGTATGTTACAACTTTATGCCGGTTCTTGACTGGTCAAGAACGAATTTAAAAGTTAAATTTAAAGATGATGCCATTACAACCAAATTTGATGCAGATATATTTGCTGCCTTTGATCTGTTTATTCTTAAACGTTCCGGCGCCGAAGCAAATTATTCGGATGAACAAATTAAAAGAGCCCAATCACAGCTTGATAAAATGGATGAAAATGCAAAAAATAATCTACTGCAGACTATTTTACTTGGTCTGCCCGGCTCTTTGGAAGCTTACACCATTGAGGGATTTAAAAAAGCATTGGCTGAATACAGGGATATCAGCGAAGATCAGTTGCGAGACAACCTTCTTCATTTTATCAGGGAAATTGTTCCTGTCGCAGAAGAAGCCGGCGTTTTAATGGCAATTCACCCGGATGATCCTCCCTGGTCATTACTCGGATTGCCAAGGGTGGTTGGTAATCAAAATGACATTAGTCAGATAATAAATGTTGTGGATTCACCCTCAAATGGATTAACTTTGTGCACAGGCTCTTTCGGGGCAGGATATCATAACGATCTCGTGGAACTGACCAGACGGTTTGCCCATAGAATCAGCTTTATTCACCTTCGCAACCTGACCAGAAACGAAGATGGTGATTTTATGGAAG
>RQOG01000143.1 GCA_003854985.1 Calditrichota bacterium | reverse complement strand
CGGATTTTTACTTTATTCTTGGAATAAATTTGACTTTTTTTCGTTATATAGCGGCAAAGATTGAATTTGAATGAGGATAAAAAAAGGAGGAATCATGGCACACAAATTAAATGATTTAGGATACGCTTTCGATGCGCTTGAACCATTTATTGACGCGCAGACCATGGAAATTCATCATGACAAACATCATGCGGCTTATGTGAATAATCTCAACACTGCTCTGGAACAAGCCGGGGCTTATAAAAGCTCGGATTTGGATGAACTGATCACCCAGATAAGTAAAATTCCGGAAGCGGCAAGAACAGGCGTCAGGAATAATGGCGGCGGTCACTGGAATCATAGCTTTTTTTGGACTTTAATGAAAAAAAATGAAAACGGCCGGCCAGCCGGTAAATTAGCGGATGCCATTAATAAAGATTTTGGTTCTTTTGAAAAATTTAAGGAAGATTTCAAGAAGGCCGGAGCCACACGCTTTGGTTCAGGCTGGGCCTGGTTGATAATCAATCAGGAAGGCAAATTGGCCGTATGTTCTACACCTAATCAAGATAATCCTTTAATGGATATTGCTGAGGTCAAAGGACAGCCTATTTTAGCGGTTGATGTTTGGGAACATGCTTATTATCTCAAGTATCAGAATCGTCGTCCCGATTATTTAGAAGCATTTTTTAATGTAGTAAACTGGGATAAAGTATCCGGGCTTTACGAAACTTATAAATAATTAACTACCCAATCCTTTCCCGATAAGAGACTGTCGTAAAAGGCGGTCTCTTTTTTTTATACTGCAATTTCTGTATCTTCACCAACAATAAATAGAATAAATTTGAAATATATTTAGATTAGAATATGGGAACCGTAATAAACGTTCTGACTGTATTAGCCGGTTGCAGCATCGGTATTTTAATGCGAAAAAAAATTCCTGATCCGCTTAAGAACCTCATGTTACAAGGCGTGGGACTGGTGACTATTCTGCTCGGGATTCAAATGGGGTTAAAAACGGAAAATATTCTGATTCCACTGGCCGGGTTAGTTATAGGCGGTATTATCGGATATATTTTAATGATCGAAAGAAAACTCAATGAATTCGCCGGGTATATCAGCAGAAAATTTTCGTCAAACAACCAGTCTGATTCATTTATTCAGGGTTTTATTACCTCAAGTCTGATATTCTGCGTTGGACCGATGACGATTCTCGGCTCAATAAATGACGGGATGTATGGCGACTATCATCTGCTTGCGGTTAAATCGATGCTGGACGGATTTACTGCCATCGCCTTAACCGCTACGTTTGGCTTAGGCGTTTTTTTCTCAATCGGTACTATTATTATTGTACAGGGCGGGATTACAGTTTTCGCTTTGTATCTGGGCAGATTCCTGACCGATCAGGTCATCAGTGAAACGACCGCCGTCGGAGGAATAATGATAATTGGCATTGGTTTACTTATTTTAAAGATTTGCAGGATGGAAATCTCCAATTTTCTACCTGCGCTTATTATTACACCGTTAATTGTTTTGCTGGCAGGTTTATGGGTATAATAGGATTATTGAAATTAAGGCCAAAGACAAATAATTATTATAAGCTATTACAAATGAAGTAATTAGCGAATATTATTATTTGCATACACTCCGAAGAGGTATTAAATTCAAAATTCGGTTGTGATTAAAGTGGGTTGCCAAGCCCACTTTTTTGTTATATGGAGAGTTTGATGAGTATTCAGCAAAAGCTGGAAGAGAAAATAGGACCTCTGTGCAAAGAATTAAATTTATATCTGTTAGAGGTTAAAATTAAAGGAGAACGCCGTCACCCTGTTTTCCAGGTTTATGTTGACAATGAAAAAGGCGTAACGCTTGGCGAATGTGAAAAATTAACCCGGATGATTCAGGATGAGATTGATATGGATGATGACTTTAATGTAAACTATCGTTTGGATGTATCGTCTCCCGGCGTGGGTCATCCTTTAAAATATGATTTTGAGTATAAAAAAAATATTGGACGATTACTGGCTGTGTCTCTCAATGAGAATGGCGAAGAACTATCTGTCGAGGGCATATTGAAGGAAATCACGGAAAAAGCCCTGGTTCTTGAGATAAAAAACGAATCAAAAGAAATATTGAGAGAAAATGTGAAACAGGCTAAAGTTAAGGTCCAATGGTAAGTTATTGGAGGAAGTAACCGGCTATGAATACCGAAATAATGGATGCCATCATTCAAATCGCCAAAGATAAACGGATCGAAAGAGAGAATCTGCGGGATATCCTTGAAAATATTTTTATTTCAATGATTGAAAAAAAATATGGTACGGCTGAAAATTTTGATGTTATCGTTAATATCGATAAAGGCGATATTGAAATTTACCAGGAAAAAAGGGTGGTCGAAACGATTGAAGATCCTGTATCAGAGATTGCACTTGATGCCGCAAGAAAAATAGATCCGGATGCTGAAGTCGGAGAGGAGGTAGTAGAAGTCATTGATCCGTCTGAATTTGGCCGTCGTCTGATCACCACGGCTAAGCAAAATCTGAATCAGAAGATCAGAGATTTTGAGCGTGAACATATCCTTGCGGAATATGAAAACCGGGTCGGCGAAATTATTATAGGCGATATTCACCAGATTCAAAAACGCGGCATATACATTAACCAGGATAAGACCGAAGTCTATTTACCGCGGGAAGAACAGATATTTAACGAGCGATTGCGCCGCGGCGAAACGGTGCGGGCTTTGATTAAAGAAGTGCGTAATGAAGGTAAAGGGCCGGAAATCATAGTCAGCAGGGCGGACAAACAGTTTTTGGTTCGTTTATTTGAGCTGGAAGTGCCGGAAATATATGACGGTATTGTGGAAATTAAAGGTGTAGCCCGTAAAGCCGGTGAAAGGTCAAAAATAGCTGTAGAATCGATAGACAGACGCATTGATGCCGTCGGCGCTTGCGTTGGTATGAAGGGCGTTAGAATTCAGGCGGTTGTCAGAGAATTGAATAATGAAAAAATTGATATTATTAATTATTCCAGTGAGCCGGAATTGTTTATCACCAGAGCGATGGCACCGGCAAAGCCTATAAAAGTCATTGTAAATCAGGAAGAAAAAATCGCCGCTGTAATTATTCCCGACGATCAGATTTCTCTGGCAATTGGCAAGGGAGGCGTTAATATGAAGTTAGCCTCAGAATTAACCGGTTACCAGATTGAACCGATACGTGAATCCGAATATCAGCGCGAAGGGGAAGCGCCGTCGAAAGATATTGAAGATATTGAAGAAATGCCTGAAAATTTAAAAACCAAACTAATAGACGCTAATTTTTTCACGGTTAATGAAGTGCTTGAAGTCGGTAAAAAAGGACTGTTAGAAATATCAGGCATCGGAGAAAAAACAGCCGATAAAATTTGGGAAATAATTCAAAACAATCTTCCCGAAGAGGAAGAATTTGAAGAGGACTTGGACGAAGAATAAGATGATTCTTTTTAAAGAAATCGCAATTATGGAGTAATATCACTTTATGGCAACAGGCGCAAAAAAATATAAGATATTTAAGATCTGTAAGGAACTAAATCTGGGTCATGAAACCATCATCAATTTTCTGGAACAGAAGAAAATAAAGGTGGGTGGACCGAATGCTGCCGTTGATGAAGATATCTATGAAGAAATTCTGGATAAATTTGCTACAGACAGAGAAAAAGCCGAAAAACTGCATGCCCGTAAAGATAAAACCGTTACTGATGAGGATGTCCCCGATTCGGAAAAATTGATTGATGAGCAGGATATGCCTAAATCCACTTACCTTGAAGCTATCCGAAAATCAATAGATGCGGGTGTGGAAGCTATTTCCAAGAGAAAAGACGAACCGGAAGTCAAGCCCAAAAAGAAACCTGTAAAGCCAAAAAAATCTGAAGAACCGGTTGTTGAAAAAAAGAAAGAAATAGAACTTCCCGCAATGGAAGAAGAAGAGGTTGCGGAAGAAGCGAAACCGGAAATTACACCTGTAATTCCGGAATCAGAACCGGTATCCAATGTAATTGATGTAAAATCTGAAGAAATTAAGCCTGAATTTGCCGAGAAAAATGAAAAACCTTTAACAGAAGAAGAAAAGAAATCAAAAGCCAAATTTAAGAAGCATACCAAAGCAGAAGATGAATCTCTTCTTTCGGAAAAAGAACTTAAGCGGCGTAAAGCGCTTGAGATGGTTAGAAAAGAAAAAGATTCAAGAAAAACCAGGAATATCGATTATCATAAATTGGGCGATGAGCATGATCTGCAATCGCTGAGAAGAAGAAAGAAAAAACAAAAAAGAAAAAATGTTGATCTTAAAGAAGTTCAGGATACGGTAAAGAAAACGCTGGCATCGATTGACTCTAAGGGACGTAAGCCCAGAAGAGTGCGTAAGATAAAGACGGAAACCGGTGAGATTATAGAAGAAAAAATAATTACGGTTACCGAGTTTATTTCCGCTAACGACCTGGCTAATATCATGGATGTTTCCGCTGCAGAGATTATAACCAAATGTCTCGATCTTGGCCTTGTGGTATCCATAAATCAGCGTCTTGAACTCGATACTATAAAATTGCTTGCCGAAGAATACGGATATAAGGTTGAAGAGCAATATGCCACCGAATTTATTGAAGAAGATGTGGATGAAGATGATGATGAACCGGAACATAAAGAAGGCAGAGCACCTATTGTTACGATTATGGGGCATGTGGATCATGGGAAAACCTCTTTGCTTGATTATATAAGAGAAAGCCATATCGTCGATACCGAATCGGGAGGCATTACACAGCATATTGGCGCCTACGAGGTCGAATATTCAGGTAAAAAAATAACCTTTTTGGATACACCTGGCCATGAAGCGTTCACGGCAATGCGCGCCCGCGGCGCTCAGGTTACGGACATCGTTATTTTAATCATAGCCGCAGATGATGCCGTAATGCCGCAGACAGACGAAGCGCTTGACCATGCCAAGGCCGCCGGCGTTAAAATTGTAATCGCCATAAATAAAATTGATAAACCGGGAGCTAATTCGGAAAAAATCAAACAACAATTGGCTGAGCGTAATATTTTAGTAGAAGACTGGGGCGGAGCTTATCAATGCGCTGAAATTTCCGCTAAAACCGGCGCCGGTATCCCTGATTTGCTGGAAAAAATTCTTTTGGAAGCGGAAATGCTGGAGCTAAAAGCCAATTCAAAACGGAGAGCAACCGGTTTTGTTATAGAATCCAGGCTGGATAAAGGTAAAGGCGCTATTGCTACCGTGTTAATCCAGAATGGTACGCTTAAAATAGGCGATAATTTTATTGCCGGTCATAATTACGGGAAAGTAAGAGCCATTTTTAATGATCGCGATGAAAAAATTTTTCAGGTCGGTCCGTCTCAGCCGGCAATAATTGTAGGATTTATGGGTGTTTCACAGGCCGGCGATCGTTTTATTGTTATGAAAGATGAAAAAACAACGCGCGAACTGGCCACCAAACGCCAGCAATTAAAACGCGAGCAGGATGCCCGAAAAGTGAAGTTGATGACCCTTGATAAAATATCAGAAAGAATTAAAGCCGGTGTGGTACATGATCTTCAATTGATCGTAAAAGCCGACGTAGATGGTTCTGCGGAAGCCTTAGCCGATTCATTGATTAAACTCAATACCTCGGAAGTACGCGTCAATGTCGTGCGAAAAGCCGTCGGCCCGATTTCTGAATCCGTTGTGCTTCTGGCATCGGCTTCGGATGCTGTAATTGTAGGTTTTCATGTGCGGGCGAATGCCAAGGCCAGGGAACTGGCTGAAAAAGAAGAAGTGGATATTCGTTTATACCAGGTTATTTATGATGCGATCAACGATATTAAACTGGCCATGGAAGGTATGCTTGCGCCGGAAAAACAGGAAAATACCGTTGGATCGGCCGAGGTACGCGAGATTTTTAAAATATCCCGTCTTGGCACCATAGCCGGATGTCATGTAATCAACGGTAAAATTAATCGTAATAATAAAATAAGACTGGTACGTGATGATATGGAAATATATTCGGGCACCATATCGTCTTTGAAACGCTTTAAAGAAGATGTGCGCGAAGTGCAAAGCGGATTTGAATGCGGTATTCAGGTTGAAAACTATAATGATCTTAAAATAGGCGATATCATTGAAGCATTTGAGATTTCAGAGATTAAGCGCCAGTTAAAATAACAGATGAATATCGGTCTTTTATATGTAGAACTTTTTCTTCCCGGCTGCAATTCACTGAAGGAAAAGAGAATGATTGTTAAAAGCCTTAAAGACAGGGTCAAGAATAAGTTCAATGTTTCCATTGCTGAAGTTGAATATCACGATAAATGGCAAAGAGCGGGCTTAGCGGTGGTAACCGTGTCGGAAAGCAGGAAATATACCGATGAGACACTAAACAAGGTTTTTCGTTTTTTTGATGAAGGCTTTGGCTTTGAACTAACAAAACATGAATTTGAATACCGGTAAAAATTATGGCGGATGATCGTAGATTAAAGCGCTATGCGGATATGATCAAAAGAGCATTGGGCGAGATCATAGAATTTAAGCTGAAAGATCCCAATAAAGGTTTTATTACCATTACAGGTTCAAAAATATCTGCAGATTTAAAAATTGCTTCGGTGTATTACACGGTTTTAGGCGATAATGAACAGCGTGAAACGACAAAAATGATACTTAATAAATCCCGGGCCTTTTTAAGAAGTGAATTGAAACCATTTATTAAATCGCGCTGGTTGCCCGAAATCCGGTTTTTTTATGATGAATCTCAGGATGAAGCGGACAAGATTAATAAATTACTGAAACAGATTGAGAATGATTACACTTCTAAAGAAGAATGATCAGATTGTTTATGATGAAAAGAAAAACGGCTGGCTGGTTTTATTTAATAAAGAGGCGGACTGGACGTCTTTTGACGTTGTAAAAAAAGTAAGAAATATTGTTAATATAAAAAAAGTAGGCCATGCCGGTACTCTGGATCCTTTTGCAACCGGATTACTGATACTGGGCATCGCAGATGGTACAAAAAGCCTGGGAAGGCTGAGCGGTCTTTCAAAACATTATAGCGCAGAAATACATTTTGGAATTGAAACCGATACGTATGATTGTACAGGGCAAATTGTGCAAACCAGACCGGTGAAGAATATAACCTTAAATCAAATTGAATCGGCCTTAGTGGAATTATCCGGGGAAATATGGCAGACGCCGCCTATGTTCTCAGCAAAAAAGATAAACGGGCAGCGGCTCTATAAATTAGCCCGAAAGAATATTGAAGTAGAGCGGGAACCGGAAAAGATTACCGTTTATTCTTATGAAATTATCAATTGGAAAGTGCCGGTTTTATCTGTTCGGCTGCATGTTTCCAAAGGCGCTTATATACGAGCCTATGCAAATGACTTAGGCCGTAAACTGGAGTGCGGCGCCCATCTGGCTAAATTATCACGAGACCGAATAGGGGATTTTGATATTATGGATGCCTTTACAATCGGGGAATTTAAACTTGCCTGGAATTCGATAATGAAGTCTGATTATGGAAATAATTAAAGATATAGAAAATTTAAGATTACCTTCACCAAGTGCGGTAACGGTTGGTACATTCGATGGGCTTCATAAGGGGCATTTTAAAATCCTGGAGGAATTATTCACTATTGCCCAGGGGAAAAAAATAGCCTCGGTTTTGGTTACTTTTCATCCGCATCCGCGGCTGATTCTGGATAGCAATAATGATAAAATCGGGTTATTAACCACCATAGAGGAAAAGATTGAAATTTTACAGGCAACTAAGCTGGATAAACTGATCATAATTCCATTTGGCAGGTCTTTTTCGCAAATATCCTATGAAACATTTGTTCGCGATATCCTGATTAAAAAAATTAACGCCAGGTCAGTGATTGTGGGATATGATCATGCCTTTGGAAAAAACCGAGAAGGTAATTATGACAAGCTTTCGGAACTGAGTGTAAAATATAATTTTGAAGCTTATAAAGTTGAACCGTTTAAAATCGGAGATATGGCCGTAAGCAGTACACAGCTGCGATCCATGATTATGAAAGGTGAAATTGAAAAAGTGGATTTTATGTTAGGCAGAAAGTATACGATTCGCGGCAGGGTGATTAAAGGCGATGCAAGGGGAAAGGAGATGAAGTTTCCCACAGCTAATCTTTCGTTAGAAAATAAAAATAAGCTCATTCCACTGAATGGCGTCTATGCTGTTGATGTCGAGTATGGTTCGATTCTAAAAAAAGGAATGATGAATATCGGGTACCGGCCTACATTCGATAAAAATAAAGAAAGACATATTGAAGTACATATCTTTGACTTTGATAAGGAGATTTACGGAGAGATATTGAACATTTATATTAAAAAGCGCCTTCGCGCAGAAAAAAAGTTTAATTCCGGACAGGAATTAATCACACAGTTAAAAATCGATAAACAGGAAAGTATGAAAATATAAACGGAGAATTTAAAATGGCAATGACTAAAGAAGTAACAAAAGAACTTGTCCAAAAATTTGGCGAATCCGATAAGGATACCGGTAAAACAGAAGTTCAGGTCGCTATACTTACCGAGAAAATAAAGTACCTGACCGATCATCTGAAAACTCACAAGAAAGACCATCATTCGCGCCGTGGTTTGCTGAAACTGGTAGGACAAAGAAGAAGACTGCTTCATTATCTGGAAAAGAAAGATATAAGCAGATACAGAACAATAATTAAAGATTTAGGACTTAGAAGATAAAGAAAAGCGGTATTCGCTTTGGAGAAAAAATGGTAATTACAAAATCAACAGAAATTGGCGGTAAAACATTAACAATTGAAACCGGTAAAATGGCTAAACAGGCCAATGGCGCCGTTACGGTTCAATACGGCGACACAATGGTATTAGTTACCGCCGTTGCTGCGGAAGAAAAAAGCGATAACCTCGATTTTTTTCCTCTGAGTGTTGAATACAGAGAAAAAATGTTTTCCGCCGGCAGAATTCCGGGGGGATTCATTAAAAGAGAAGGCAGACCAAGCGATAAAGAAATATTATCTGCAAGATTAATTGACCGGCCTATTCGTCCTTTATTTCCGGAAAATTTCCGGTATGAAACTCAGATCATAGCAAACACCCTTTCCGTGGACAGAGATAATAGTCCCGATGTTTTAGCGGGTTTAGGCTCATCCGCTGCGCTGGCTATATCCAATATTCCATTTAACGGGCCGATTGCAACAGTAAGAATTGCCAGGGTTGATAATAATTTTATTATTAATCCGACTTTTTCCGAAATGGAAAAATCAGAATTAGAACTGGTGGTGGCAGGATCAGACGAATCCATTATTATGGTTGAAGGCGAAGCCAAAGAAATAAGTGAACAAGTCTTATTGGATGCAATTGATTATGCTCATGAGGCGATTAAAAAGCTGAATGCGCTGCAACGTGAGATGATGAGTGAAATTAAAGTGGAAAAGCGCATTGTCGAAGTTGAAGAGTTGCCTGAAAACTTAGAACAGAAAGTAATAGAAAAAGCCCGTAATGCTATCTGCAAATCAATAGAAATTACAGATAAGGCGGAAAGACGTCAGGCGCTTAAATCTTTGCAAACAGATACTATTGCAGAACTGGCAGAAGAATATCCTGAATCCGAAAAACAGATCAAAAACATACTTCATGATATTGAAAAGACTGAAGTCCGCCGGATGATTCTGGATAAAAAAATCCGGCTGGATGGCAGAACCCCTGTAGAAATCAGGCCTATCACTTGTGAAACGGGTTTATTGCCGCGTACGCATGGATCGGCGTTATTTACAAGAGGACAAACTCAGGCGCTTGGCGTAGTCACCCTGGGAACAAAAGGGGATGAACAGATAATCGATGCCCTGGAAGGAGAATCTTCCAAACGGTATCTGTTACATTATAATTTTCCCCCATTCTGTACGGGAGAAGCAAAACCCATCAGAGGCGTCAGCCGCCGGGAAGTAGGGCATGGTAATCTCGCCGAACGAGCCTTAAAACCGGTAATTCCTCAATCCGAAAAATTCCCCTATACGATCAGAATTGTATCGGAAGTATTAGAATCGAATGGTTCTTCATCGATGGCCAGTGTTTGCGCCGGCTCGCTGGCGCTGATGGATGCAGGTGTTCCTGTGAATGAAACGGTAGCCGGTATTGCCATGGGACTTATTAAAGAGGATGATAAAGTCGTAATTCTTTCCGATATTTTAGGTGATGAAGACCATTTAGGCGACATGGATTTTAAAGTTGCCGGTACAAAAAATGGTATCACTGCCGTTCAAATGGATATCAAGATTGAAGGTATATCAAAGAAAATCATGGCCGAAGCTCTCGCTCAGGCTAATAAAGGCCGGGCTCATATCATGGGTATCATGAATGAAACGATTTCGGAAGCCAGAGCAGAAATAAGCCGTTGGGCGCCCCGAATTCTGGAATTCAGTATTCCGATCGATAAAATTGGCGCTATTATCGGACCAGGCGGAAAAACCATACGCGGAATTATTGAAAAAACAGGTGTGGAAATTGATATTTCCGATGCCGGTGTGGTAACCATAGCTTCTGTGGAAGTCGATGCGGCGGAAACCGCCAGAAATATCATTAAATCGATGATAGAAGAGCCGGAGATTGGCAAAGCATACAAAGGAATAGTAAAACGGGTAAAAGATTTTGGCGCCTTTGTTGAGTTTTTACCGGGCAAAGAGGGTATGGTACATATTTCTGAATTGGAATTAACCCGGACAAACAAAGTAACCGACGTTGTGAAAGAGGGCGATAGTATCGATGTAGTGATTTTGAACATCGGAAATGATGGAAAAATTGCCCTAAGCAGAAAAGCGCTGTTAAAGAAAGAAAATCCGACTCAGGATCAACCTGCCGAAATAAAATAAAGACCATAATGATGGATCAAACTGTTGCGGTTAATAAAACCGTATTAGAAAATGGTCTCACTGTTGTTAGCGAACGTATACCTGCAGTGAGATCAATTTCTATGGGTATCTACGTTAAAACCGGTTCGCGCCATGAGAATAAAGATAATAATGGAATTGCACATCTTTTGGAACACATGGTTTTTAAGGGCACCAAAAACTTCAGCGCTATCCAGATTGCCCGATCTATGGAAAATCTGGGTGGTAGTCTTAACGCCTATACCAGCAGGGAGATCACCGTTTATTATGTTCATATTCTGGATACGCATTTAGAACTGAGCGTTAAAATTCTCGCTGAGCTTGCGTTAAAACCATTGCTGAGAGAAAATGACCTGATCAAGGAAAAACGCGTCATCCAGGAAGAAATCTCATCGGTAAAGGATACGCCTGAAGAATATATTATCGACCTTTTTCATGAGAAACTTTTTCCAGACCATCCTCTGGGAAGACCTATTTTAGGAACTTCGGATACGCTCAATGGTATTGATACAAATAATCTGAATGAATTCTGGTATAATCATTATAATCCGCCGAATATGGTTTTATCTGTAGCCGGTAATATTGATCATCAGAAATTAATTAAACTGGTCCGGAAATATTTTAATTCGAGCAATAACAGAAAAATATCATCAGAATACCATTTTCCCGGGATTAGAGCAGAAAAAGGGAAGTCCTATGATTTCAGTGAACCGGTTAATCAGACCCACATTTGTATGGGCACCGACTGTTTTTCTTTTCTTGATGAACGCAAATATGATCTGATTGCAATTAATACCTATCTGGGCGGTGGTATGAGCTCAAGGTTATTTCAATTAATAAGAGAAAAAAGAGGATTGGCCTATTCCGTTTATTCTTTTTTGGATTTTTTTATGGATTCGGGTGTCTTTGGTTTTTATCTTGGTACGGAAAAATCACAGGCTAAAAAAGCAATTTATCTGATGATGACGGAAATTAAGCGCGTAAAAACTGTACCCTTAAGTGCGAATATGGTAAAATCATTAAAAGAGCAGTTAAAAGGCAGTTATTTACTCGGTCTGGAAAGCACCGGTCGAAGGATGGGCAGAATGGCCAAAAATGAAATATTTTTTAAACGTTATATTCCGGATGAAGAAATCCTGGATAAAATAAATGCCATTACAGCAGAATCATTATTACAAACGGCGGAACAAGTATTTACCGAGAACGCGCTAAATACAATAACATTTATTCCTAACAAACGGGTATAAATATGAAGGCTGTCGGCTTAATCAGAGATATTAAACAATACGAAAACAGAGTAATGCTGACCCCGGACGGTGTAAAAGAACTCGTGGAAAGCAATATTAAAGTATTCGTGGAACAAGGCGCTGCCATGGACAGCGGCTTTAAAGACAGCGAATATGAAAAATCAGGGGCGATCATGCTTCCTACAATGGAAAAAGTAATGCGGGAAGCGAATCTGATCTTGCAGGTTCATACGCCACTGCCTATTCAATTTGAATTGCTCAATGAATCTCATATGTTTTTATCGTTCGCCAGTTTAATCCGTACAGGCGAGCAATTTCATTCTCTGGTAGAGACCAATGCCACCTTTGTATGCGGTTCTTTGTTTCAGGATAATGAAGGAAAATATCCTGTTCTGATGGCTATGAGTGAAATTTCCGGTAAAATGGCCATTCATGAGGGCGCAAGGTTACTTTCCGTTCCCGGAGGAGGTAAAGGTAAACTTTTAGACCATATAGAAGGCGTTGATCCCACCGTTGTAACCATAATAGGCGCGGGAAAAGTCGGCAGGACCATTGCAGAAAATTCGTATAATTTAGGCGCCAAAGTGAATCTTGTTTCTTTAAAAGAAGAAAAATTACAGCATTATAAAGATGAATTTCCGAAAATCAAATGTGCGGTTTATTCCGATAAGATTATAAAAGAGATTCTTCCGAAGACGGATCTGCTGATTATTTCTGTATTTTCACTTTCGCAAAGTTATAATATCTTTATCAATAAAAAACTAATAAAGCTCATGGAGCCCGGAAGCGTAATTATTGATATTTCAGTCGACCAGCTTCAGGTAGTTGAAGGATCGCATCCTACCAATCACGATAAACCGTCCTATAAACTGGATGGCATCGTTTATTATTCTGTTCCTAATATCGCCTCCATGATTCCAATGACTTCCAGCAGAATGCTTACGAAAACCATAATGCCTTATCTGAAGATTCTGGCTTTAAAAGATTTGAAAAAAGCCCTTGTGGAAGAGTCCGGCATTATTCCCGCGCTGGGAATATATAAAGGTAAGGTTACCAACAGGAGCTTTGCTGATCAGTTTGGCTATGAATTTTATAATATCTTTGAACTATTAGAGTTGAATTTATAATGGATATCTTTAGTATACCCATTATAAATTACCATAAAATTGACTTTAGAAAAGATATTGGTCTGACAAGCAGAAATCCGGCAGATTTTGAAAAGGATATAAAAGCATTAGCTGAAGCCGGATACGGCTTCCTGACTTTTAGTGATTTAATTAATCATTCAATTACTTCTTCTTCGAAACAAATTATCATTACCTTCGATGATGGCTATGAATCTGTTTATCTGAATGCCCTGCCTGTTATGGAGAAATATGAGGCTAAAGGTACAATTTTTATTCCGTTAAATTATATAGGCCGCTTTAACGATTGGGATGTTCAGGTAAAATCTTTAAAATTCAAACATTTGAATGAGTTTCAGATTAACGAATTACTTGAAACGGGTTTTGAAATCGGAGCACATGGGTTTTCGCACAAAGCATTAACTCATATGACTCTGGAACAGGCACGGGAAGAAATTTCCTCTGTCAAAACCGAGATGGAAAACAGGTTTAATACAATGATAAATGTTTTCTGTTATCCTTTTGGGCGATACGACAATGATATCCTGGAAATCGTAAAAAAAACCGGATATAAATATGGAATTGCTTCGCAGTATATCATTAGACCGCCGGAACAACTTTCAATCTTTGCTTTGCCAAGATTAAATATTTATCGTTTTGATAATTCTGATAAAATTTTAGATCGCTTAGACCGACATAACACCTTTTCTGTGCGTGACTGGATTATTCAACGCGGATCGTCAGCCACAATTCTGCTTCAACGGTTTAATAATCATAATAATAACGAGATTTCAGAGTAAAATAAGAATAAATAAATTAATTGCGATTATATTCAAGATGCTTTTTCATATTATCCAGTTTCTGCCGGAATACAACGTCTTCTTTTAACCGGTTTTCGATGATATCCAGACCATGAATAACCGTTGAATGGTCTCTGCCTCCAAAATGCAAACCGATTGTAACCAGCGAATGCCGGGTGAGTTGCTTGGATAGGTACATGGCTATTTGTCTGGCGATTACCACATCTTTTTTACGTGTTTTTGCCCTAAGCTGATCGATAGGCAGATTAAATACCTTTGCAACATGTTCCATAATTTTATCAATCGTTAAAACAGAAACATCGGGCCGGGCTATTTCTGCGACAATCGATCTGGCCATATCAAGAGAGGGCTCGGCTGCTGTGAACGTTACCCTGGCTAATAACTTAGTGAGCGCGCCTTCTAATTCCCGTACATTATCCATCAGGTTAACGGCGAGATATTCCAGGATATCTCCCGGTATCATTAGATTACTGTCATCACATTTTTTTCTTAATATGGCTAATCTGGTTTCAAAATCAGGAGGTTGGATATCGACAATTAATCCCCATTTAAACCTGGATATTAGTCGTTCTTCTAATGCGGTCAATTCATTAATCGGACGATCGGATGTTAGAATTATTTGTTTTCCATTTTGATGTAAATCATTAAATGTATGGAAAAACTCTTCCTGCGTTTTACCTTTATTTGAAAAGAAGTGTATATCATCAAGCAGCAGAATGTCGCAGGAACGGTAAAAAGCCGAAAATTCAGCGACTTTATTTTGTTGAATGGAATTTATAAAATGGGAAGTAAACGTTTCGCTCGAGGCGTAATAAACCTTTGTATTCGGGTATTTAAAACGGGCATGATTACCAATCGCCTGCACCAGATGTGTTTTTCCAAGACCGGTTCCACCGTATACAATTAAAGGATTATAATTTGTTTTTCCCGGTGAATCGGCAACAGCTCTGGCCGCCGCATAAGCAAAATTATTACTGTCGCCAACCACAAAACTATCAAAGACATAACGCTCGTTAATTTTCGTATAATAAGGTGAATTAACCGGCTGAGACGGCATAATATATGGAGATACGGGAGCAGGAGCAGGTTGCCAGTCATTTGGCTGATAGGGAGACGATGGTTTGGAGTTTTCATTCCTGACAAGATATTTTATTCTTTTGGATTCGCCAAGAATCTGAGCGATGGCATTTTGAACCAATTTGGAATAATGATTTTCAATCCATTCACAAAAAAACCGGTTAGGCACCAAGATTTCCAGATATTCATCTTCGATGGTTATGGCTTCGGTTGGAGCAAACCAGGTATTATAACTACGAACATTAATATTCTCTTTAATGATTTCCTGAATTTTTTGCCATACGGTCGCCGGATCGTAAATCTTCTCAGCCAAGCTCAAGGTCATATTCTGTTTTTTCCTGTCAGTTCAATTTATATTATCCACACTGGCTTTATTTAAAGCAGTGCTTTAAATTTGCAGCAGGGATTAAACACGATTTTTCGTTCCGCTCTTATCTACATTGCATAATTCTTTGTTATTTATGGTTTTATGAGGTTTTACAGGAAAGGCAACATCATTTTAATTATCTTTTCCATCCTGTTACAATGTGAATAGCTGTCAGTTATTCACAAGTTTTCCACAACCCATAATTGCCACTTGTAAAAGTTTAATATTCTCCGAATAAAAATCAAGCAAAGAAAAAATTATTTTTCAATTTTTTTTGATTTTTCTTTGAACCGTTTCAAATGTCGTTCGTTTTAATTTTAAAAAAAAATTCATTGGGAAAAAATAATCTTTCGCACAATGATGTAAAATAATTTTTACAGGCTATGGATTTGAAACAATTTTTAATACATATTAAATTTAAACTATTCTAAAAAAATGCCAGGATTTATTATGAATAGAAAAGTCATAGAGACCAAGAATGCGCCGGCTCCCATTGGCCCTTATTCTCAGGCGATAGAAGCAGGGGGATTTATTTTTGTATCCGGCCAGATTGCCATTAGTCCGAAAACAGGAGCGCTTATCACCGATGATATTTCCGGACAGACAAAACAAGTGGTTGAAAATCTAAAAACGATTTTGGAATCGGGTGGCAGTGATCTGGAAAACGTTGTTAAAACAACTATCTATTTAAAAAACATGGATGATTTTACGCAGGTAAATGATATTTATAATTCATATTTTAAAGAATCAAAACCTGCACGGGCTACAGTGGAAGTTAGCAGGCTGCCAAAAAACGTATTAGTTGAAATCGACTGTATAGCAATTAAAAAATAAAGTGAACTATTGAAATCTATAAAATACCTGTTCTTTATTGTTACTATATATCCGGTTATACTGTCAGGTCAGGATACATCTGTTACGGTGAACGAAAATATCATTTTGTCCCCGGCGCCTGCCATATTACGGTCAATCATTCTACCAGGCTGGGGTCAGATTTATCAGGAGAGGTTAACCAATGCCGCGTTATTCTCGTTTTCTTCCATTCCTCTTTATATAAGGAGCGCCTATTTTTTAGATCAGTATAATAAATATTCTCTGCAGAAAGACAAACAGGAAATGCTTACAAGTTTGAGCTGTGCCGTTTTTTTACACCTCATAAACATAGTGGATGTTGCCGATGCCGCGTTTCATGAAAAACCAACCGGCTGGCATGGTGAGTTATTAGGCGATACACCTTTGAAATCGCCCTGGGGAGCCGTTCTGCGGTCCGCCATTATTCCGGGTTGGGGTCAGGTTTATGATGAATCTTATTTTAAAGCAACGCTGGCATTGGGAGCCAATGGTTATTTTATTTATAAAGCAAGGAGCGCCCATCAAAAATATCTGGATACTAAAGACCGGCAGTATAGCTCAGAACGTTCAAAATATAACTGGTGGTTCGGAATAGCCTATATTCTGACTATGGCGGACGCTTACGCGGGAGCCTATTTATACAAGTTTGAAGAATCCATGGAATTAACTATTTTACCGCTGATTGAACCTACCTACGCAGGAATTCAGGTCTATGTTATTCTTTAAGCCCCTTGTATTACTGGGAATAGTGTTATTGAACTATGTTTACTCTCAAAGTGGCTACAGTAACGTAGCTGATTCAATTCAGATATTGAATACGGATCCCGTGATAGAAAACAGTTCTGCCAATAAAGATACATGGACCGGCTTGGATAAAGGATATCACCTTGTAGGAAGTATGATTTTTATGATAGGAACCGCAAAGGGCTTTCAACAGTATACCAGCTGTGATCATCAGCAGTCTGTGATTTATGGCTCCGGGATTACATTAAGTCTTGGAATGGGAAAAGAGATTTATGACAGTAAGCAAAAGGATAATCACTTTTCGTATAAGGATTTAGTTGCCGATATCATCGGTTTAGCTATTGGAATATTAATTTTAAACATTGACTGATATGCCCAGAAAAGAATACTCATATACAGGAATCATTCATGTACATTCTACCTATAGCGACGGCACACGTCCGGTAGAAGAAATAGTTCAGATTGCCAATGAACTCGATATAGATTTTTTGCTCTTGACAGATCACAATACGCTTAAAGCAAAAAAGGAAGGTAAAGAGGGCTGGTATAATGATATTTTGCTGGGAATCGGATATGAAATAAATGATATACAGGATAAAAATCACTATCTGGCATTTGATATAGATAAGGAAGTTGACCCGGAATTATCTCCGCAGGAATATACAAAAAAAGTACAGGAAATGGGCGGTTTTGGTATAATCGCCCATCCTAATGAAAGCCGGAATCATTTTCCTGAATATCCTCCATTTCCCTGGACGGTATGGCAGACAGATAGTTATGATGGCATAGAAATCTGGAACCATATGTCGGAATGGATGGAGGGATTAACACATCATAACAAATATAGAAGGGCCTTGCATCCGAGACGCTCAGTAATTGCTCCAAAACGCGAAACCATCCGCCAGTGGGACGCTGTTAACCTGCATAGAAAAGTAGTGGGTATTGGCGGGGTGGATGCGCATGCGCATATACATAAATTGATGGGTATTATTCCTGTCCGGATTTTTCGATATAAAGTTTCATTTAGAACCATTCGTACCCACATTTTGCTGGATCAACCATTGCGTGCTTCAAATGATTATAAAGATGATTTATCATTAGTTTATCGTGCCATGCGTGATGCAAGATGCTTTGTTTCCCATAACGCTTTCGGCGATGCCCGTACATTTCGTTTTCGGCTGGAAAATGGTAATCAGATCGTTTCCATCGGAGAAGAACTGAGTGGTTCCAGCGAAGCAAGAGCTATTGTCAGAAATCCGAAAGATGTTGAAACGATACTTTTTCATAACGGTGAAATTCAACAAAGAAAGTTTGGGCGTGAATTAGATTATAAAATAAATATTCCCGGCCATTACAGGGTAGAATCCTGGATAGATGGCAGGCCCTGGATCCTATCAAATCATATTCGTTTTAACCCGTAATAAATCAACCTTATTCACGATATTATTATGAAGTATATTTGGAAACCTCTGGACTATTTTTTTGTTATGAGACCGATTTTATTCATACCCGGTTGGTCAACAATGTTAGCGGGATACCTGATTTCGAAACAAATAATGGTGAGTAATTATAGTGAATCGCTCATATTTTTGCCGACTAAAACTATAAGCATCATGTTTGTTTGTTTTGCTCTGGCTATGGGTGGCTGTTTTTTATTCAACCAACTGGAAGACCGGCAAACAGACCGGATCAATAACAAACTATTCCTGATTTCTGAAGGATATATTGCTAAAACAGAAGCTGCTGTATTAGCCTATGTCTTAATTACAATGGCTATCATTACAAGCTATTTTTTAAATGCTTATGTTTTATCTATTATTATCCTGTTTATTGTTTTAACCGGATATATATATAATTACAGACCATTTACAGCGAAAGATAAACCTTTCGCCAGTATGATCGCTAATAGTCTGATGGGAATTCTGGCATTTTATATCGGCTGGTTTACCAGGTTTCCTGATGGCCGGAATCCTATTCTTGATATTATTCCATATTTTGCTTTCAATACCGCTTTATATTTTTTCACCACTCTGCCTGATCTTCATGGTGATGAAAAGTCCGGGAAAAGAACAATAGCCGTTGTTTATGGTAAAAACAAATTGATAAACATTGCCTGCGCGTTTTATGCGTTGAGTTTAATCAGCGCTATTTTATTAACAGATATTCAGGCTTTGCTTTTCATTGTTTTAACCGGGCCGTTTTTTATTTTGGCTTTTATAAAAAAGGATGAAAAATCAGCGGTATTAACCACAAAATACGGCATTCTGTTTTTCGCATTGATCATCTGCGTGCAGTTGCCATTCTATTTTTTTCTTTTGATTCTGTTATTCATTTTAACAAAATGGTATTATAAAAAACGTTTTAATTTTGATTATCCAAATTTAAAAGGCGCTTAATAAAGGGGTAGAGTAATATTATGGCATTTGGCAGCATAAGCAATAGTTTAAAGAAAACACGTGAAAGTGTATTTTCCAAAATATCCAGGTTAGTCACAGCTAAAAATAAAATTGATGAAGATGTTTTGGATCAAATAGAAGAAATATTGATTGCGGGAGATATCGGAGTTGACACCTCCATGTTTATTCTGGATAAAATAAGAGAGCAGGTTAAAAAAGAAAGATATGACTCTGCGCAGGAGTTAAACCGGATTATTCATGCTTCTATTGCGGAAATTTTATCAACGCCAACCTTTAAAATGCCTGAAAATAAACCGTATGTCGTGTTAGTAGTTGGCGTGAACGGCACAGGCAAAACAACATCAATAGCAAAATTGGCACATTTTTATAAATCCAATCATAAAAAGGTTATTTTAGCCGCTGCTGATACATTCAGAGCCGCCGCTATCGAGCAACTTTGTTTGTGGGGTGAACGAATAAACTGTGATGTGATCCGTCATCAGGCCAATGCAGACCCGGCCGCCGTGGTTTTTGATGCGGTTTCCGCCGCCATTTCCAGATCAGTGGATGTACTCATTATTGATACAGCAGGAAGGCTGCACACTAAAGTAAATCTGATGAGCGAATTGGAAAAAATTAAAAAGGTAATCTCCAGACAGGTAACCGAAGCGCCTCACGAAGTAATTCTGGTTCTTGATGCCGGGAACGGTCAGAATGCCCTAAGCCAGGCCAGGGAATTTATTAAAACTTCCGGCGTTGATAGTATTTTTCTTACTAAACTGGATGGAACGGCAAAAGGCGGCATTGTTCTTTCAATTCAAAGAGAATTAGGCATACCGGTGCGATATTTAGGTGTAGGAGAGAAAAAAGAAGATTTCGCTATATTTGATGCAGAAGAATTTGCCAAAGCATTGTTCGAAGGTATATGAAAAAGATACATATTACATCACTCGGGTGTTCTAAAAACACCGTGGATACGGAAGTTTTAAGAGGGCAACTTTTAACAAATGGTTATACACTCGTAAATATTCCAGAAACTGCTGATATCTTAATTATCAATACCTGCGGATTTATTAATGATGCCAAGGAAGAATCTATTCAGGCTATTCTGGAAGCGGTCGAACTTAAGAAGAAGGATCATAAAAAGCAGGTTTTTGTTGCAGGGTGTTTGTCTCAAAGATATCCCACCGAAATCAAAGCGGAGATTCCCGAGGTAGACGCTGTTTTCGGTACCGAAGATTATACTTCAATTTTAAGCAAAATTAAGGGCAAACGAACATTTGCTGACAATTTGTACCAATACCGCAGTCTGACCACGCCTGCTCATTATGCTTATCTTAAGATAAGCGAAGGATGTAACCATAGTTGCTCGTTTTGCGCTATTCCAGGTATCCGTGGCAGACACCGCAGCCGGACTATCGAAGAAATCATCGCCGAAGCCCGGCTGCTTGCCGATAAAGGCGTTAAAGAATTGATAGTAATATCACAGGATACCTCTTATTATGGAATTGATCTGTATAAATCTCAGAAAATCATTTCTCTGCTCGAAACGCTAAATGAAATCCGGGATTTGGAATGGATCAGGGTTATGTATTGGTATCCTTCAAATTTTCCTATGGAAGTGGTTGAAATGATAAAACAGGGAAGTAAAATTCTTCCATATCTGGATATACCGATACAGCATATCAGCGATCATGTATTACACCTGATGAAAAGGGGAGATACAGGTCAGAGTATAAGAAAGAAATTGTATAGGATCAGAGAATTATACCCGGATATCGCTTTACGGACAACGTTAATACTTGGTCACCCCGGAGAAAGCGATAAAGACTTTGATGAGCTTATATCATTTATAAATGAGGTAAAATTTGACCGTTTAGGCACTTTCATTTACTCGGATGAAGATGGTACGGAATCGTATAAACTGAAAAACAAAGTTCCTCGCAAAACGGCTCTTGAACGTCAGAAACATATAATGGAAGCACAAAAATTAATTTCGCTCGAAAAAAACCAGCATAGAATAGGAACGGTTTTATCAGTTATTATTGATGAAGCGGATGAACGTAAGAATATATATTCGGGACGTTCGGTATATGATGCGCCCGAAATTGACAATATTATTTATTTGGACAGTAAGGGAAATCATAAATTAGCGTCTGGAAGTATTATCAAAGCAGTGGTCAATGATGCTTCCGAATACGATCTTTTTGCTACGCCGGTTGAAAACTCTGTGGTGAATAATGTACCGGTTATATAAAAAAGTTTTGACCGGTTATCGATTGTGATGTATTATTATTAAAAAAACAGGCGAATTAATATGAAAAATATAATCCTTTATATCTTGCTGGTATATTTACTTATCAATACCACTGCCGCCCAGTATTACGAAAAGGCTCCGGAAAGCGGCATCGGTAAACCTTATTTTGAATTTATGGTACACCGCCAATATGCGGATGATTTTTTAAATAATAATATAATAACGATGACCACTTTTCTTTATGATGATCTGACATTCATTAAAAGCGATACCTCAGGCTATGATGCAGAGCTGGAATTAATTCTTGCAGTTTACGACGAAAACGAAACAGCGGTGACCAGCAGAATAATTAATAAAAATATAAATGTAAAATCGTTCGATGAAACCAATAGCAGGGATGAAAAAGTATTAGTGACAAGCCAGTTTACCATTCCTGCCGGCGATTATACTGTGTTGGCCAGAGCCACGGATTTAAACTCCAGAGAATCGATTCAGAGAAAAACGAAAATTTCAATTTCCGATTATAGTCAGAATGAAATTGGCATAAGCGGCATTGTCTTTTTGCAGGAAGTAGAAATTGATTCCACCGGAAAATTAACATATTATGAACCTACAATCGGCAATAATTTTACTGTAAGATCCGGATACTTTTATATTTATTTTGATTTGTTTGTACAGGAACCTCCCAAAGAAATTTCCATAACCTATGAAATGAGAAATGACAAAATAGGCGTCGAAATTGATACAACAATTAAACTATTGATCACCGATAAAGTTACTCCGCACATATTTAAAATAGAAAAAAACAAATTGACGCGGAACAGCTATAATCTCAATATTAAAGTAGCGGATGGTAAATACAAAGCTAATGCAGATCATAAATTCTCATTTTTCTGGTCGGAAGTACCAGGATCTGTAGATGATATCGATAATGCCCTGATGCAGATGATTTATATTCTGAATGCCGATTCGCTTAGCGCCTATCAGGATTCCAGTCTGGAAGCAAAACAACAGTTTTTTAAAAGATTCTGGAAAGACCGTGATCCCAATCCTTCCACAAGCGTGAATGAATTAAAGGATGAATATTTTAAACGCGTGAACTATGCTAATAAAAATTTTACCGCTTTTGGTCAGGATGGCTGGAGAACCGATCGCGGCAGGATTTTAATAAAATTCGGATTTCCCGATGACGTTGAACGTCATCCATTTGAAATGGGTTCAAGACCCTATGAAATCTGGCGTTATTATACGGAAAGAAAAGTATTTGTATTTGAAGACCGTACGGGATTTGGCGATTACCGGCTGCATCCCAATTATCTGCATGTGGAATTTCAATAAAAAAAAAGCCGGCATTAACCGGCTTTTAAGATTCTGAAACTATAACTGGCTTTTGAACTTTATTAGCCTGAATACAACTCGTGCATACACGCATTCTTTTGACGCCGTCCGGAGTCTGTACGCGTATTTTTTGTAGGTTAGGTAAAAACCTTCTCTTTGTTTTATTATGCGCATGACTGACATTATTGCCAACCATTGGTTTTTTCCCACATATCTCACAAACCATTGCCATTATTGATACTCCTTATCCAATTCATTTTTAAAAATTTTAATTTAAGTAATTAATTTTATTTTTGCAACTTCGAGTTTTTTATTTCACTGCTATTTTTTATTGTACACAAATACAATTTTTTATATTATTCAGAATAATAATATTGCAATTAAAATTTCAGTAAGGTATACATCCGGTATTGTTTTGATCGTTTTTATATTTGATTTTAACGATCAGGCAATTATTTAAATTGAAACTGAGCGCATGTTATGCAAAGGTTATTAATAATAATTATGTTCACGTTCATATTTTCCGGAAGCAATGCCCAGAGTATAAAATGGACATATGATCAGGGATTTAAGGATGATTTGCTCTATCTGCATGTGCTGGAAAATTATTCATATCATCCTTTATGGTCACTGGAATGGGAAAAATTCAGGTTTAAAACCAATAATGCCCTTTTAAACTTTGGCAGCGTAGAAATTCATGATCTGCTTAATGATATCAGGATATTAATAAATCAGCCCATGGATTCTACCTGGACGTTTATTGCCGACTACCAGAAATATTCCACGCATTTTATTAATCAGGAAATGAAAGCGCTTTTTATGGGACTTGAAGGCAATGTATACCGGGAATTTAACGTATTTTTACAGTTTAAACCGGAATTTAATAAAGAATTTATTGATGCAAGAATGGGCATAGCCTTTTCTGATAAATCCAAATTAAACTATTGCCGGCTGGCATTACAGGCGGATCAATTTGTGTATGAAGAGAAAAATGATTACGAGGGAAAAGTGGATCAATATGATTATGGATTGTACTGGAATTTCAGATACGGTAATGATAAATGGAATATCTTTTCGGAAGGCCTGCAGACAACAGGTTTCGATTACATTTATCCGGATAGCCAGAAATCTGCCGGTCTTAGCCGACATAAAAATAAAAATGATCACGGTATAGTGCGCTTATATTATTTTATAAATAAAGAAAGCTTTATTCGATTAGAAGCCGTGCGATATTATTTTTCCGAAAGAAAATTGTTTTTTGCTGATGCTTACTCGTATCGGGTAGAAAATTCAATTTATTCACTGCAATTACTCTATAATTACATTTTAGGAAAAAATTGGAGTATCAGGTTTTCCGGAAGATATCTTAAGCAGAACTCAGACGCTTCAGGCTTTGTAAATTATAGCTACAACAGGGATGAATTTTTACCGGGTATCTGGATTGATTATAATAAAAGTCGACATAATATCGAAGTAGGTTTAGTGGAGTCATTTTATGGGTGGAAAAGTAAAAGTATATCAGATCAGTATCGCTTTTCACAACAGAGCAATATAGAAAAAGTTAAACTTGGCTGGTCTTATCAATTTGAGAATAATTCAAGGCTACAGTTATCGCTGAGCCATGTCTTTTCTGTTTTTGGTTTCGGAGGTTTCAACCTTCATTATCTGGTTTTCTTTTAGTTTTTCTGTAATTAGTGAATATAAAGATGAATGAGAACAGATGTATTTACCTGCTTATTTGTTAAACTAATAATGTAGTTAGACGATTTGATTATTAAATAACCATATTGTTTAATTTGCTTATCTTTATTAATATGAAGACGACATTTTTAAATATGACTTCATCTAAATTACAAATATCATTCGAAACTCTGTGCTGGAGGTTAAATGCTTATTAGCGAAAAAATTGATCAGGCTAAAAAACTGCTAAAAGAATTTGATATTGACTGCTGGTTAACATTTACAAGAGAAAGTCAGATTAACGGCGATCCGGTTTTGTGCTTTTTAACCAACAGCGCTGTAACCTGGCATTCTGCATTCATCATCACCAAAAGTGGTAAATCGCATGCCATAGTTGGGAAATATGATAAAAAATCCATTGAAGACCTGGGTGCGTATGATTCTGTTGAAGAATTTGTGGAAGATTTTAAAAAGCCACTTCAGGCCTATCTGAAAAAAATCGATCCCTGGAAGATTGCCATAAATTATTCCATGGATAGTGAGATATGCGACGGTCTGACCCATGGAATGTTTTTAACATTATTTTTACTGTTAAGAGAAATTGGCATGGAAAAGCGTCTGGTATCTGCGGAAAAAATTGTCTCTGCGCTGCGTGAGCGGAAATCACAGCTTGAAATCGACTATATAAAATCAGCGATAAAGCATACGGAAGATATTTTCAATAAAGTGGCGAAGTTTATAAAACCGGGAAAAACCGAACAGCAGATAGCTTTGTTTATGAAAGACGAAGTTAAAAAGAAAAAGCTGGAATGTGCCTGGAATGAAAATAGTTGCCCCTCCGTGTTTACCGGTCCGGATACGGCTGAGGCGCATTATGAGCCAACCTCAAAAAAAGTAAAAAAAGGCCATGTGCTAAATATGGATTTTGGCGTGAAATATAATGGGTATTGCTCGGATTTACAGCGAACATTTTATATACTGGAAAATGGTGAAAAGAAAGCGCCGGAAGCTGTACAAAGAGGCTTTGATACAATTATTGAAGCCGTTGATGTCTCAAAAAGCGCTTTAATGTGCGGTGTGCAGGGTATAGAAGTTGATGTTATCGCCAGGGAAATATTATTGGCAAAAGGGTATGAGGAATTTCCTCATGCGCTTGGCCACCAGGTCGGCCGTTATGCCCATGACGGCACTGTGCTGTTAGGACCGGCCTGGGAAAAGTATGCGCAAAAGCCTTTTAAAAAGACAGAACCCAATATGGTCTTTACCATAGAACCCAGATTGAATGTGCCGGACAGGGGTATTGTTACCGTCGAAGAAATGGTGCGCGTTACGGAAAAGGACTCGGAATACCTGTCGACACCTCAGAAGAAATTAATTCTGATAAAATGAAAGAATCAAAGGATTATACAGCAACTAAAAAAAATCCGGATAATAAAAACGCTAATTTTGTGACCGGTAACAAGTTATAGCATTAATATTTCGTATAGTTTGACGCATATTTTTTTAACCAGAACATAAAAATTTATATATGAGGACAACATGAAGGTTTTAGTTACAGGCGGCGCAGGATATATTGGCAGCCATATTGTTCATGATTTATGCGATCAGGCACATGAGGTTATCATTCTGGATAATTTTTCATTAGGCAGAAGAGAAAATGTGGATCCGCGAGCACAACTTATTGAAGGCGATGTACGAAATATGGAAGATTTGAATAAGGCCTTTGGGATGAGAGTGGAAGTTGTATTCCATTTTGCGGCCTGGAAAGCGGCGGGTGAATCGATGACCAATCCGATGAAATTTGCCAATAATAATATTTGCGGAACACTGTCCTTGCTAAATGCCGTTGTGGAACATAATGTAAACTACTTTATTTTCTCATCTTCAGCAGCGGTTTACGGATCACCACAATATCTGCCCATAGATGAAAAGCATCCTAAAAATCCTGAAAACTATTATGGTTATACCAAACTGGCCATTGAAGAAAATCTTGAATGGTATTCGAAATTAAAGAATATCAGGTATGCCGCACTAAGATATTTTAATGCCACAGGATATGATGTAAAGGGCAGAATATTAGGCATGGAAAATAACCCTACTAATCTTTGTCCTGTAGTTATGGAAACGGCCTGCGGTATGCGTGAAAAGCTGCTTATCTTCGGCAATGATTATAACACACCCGACGGTACATGTATCCGGGATTATATCCATGTTTCCGATCTGTCGGAAGCGCATTTACTGGCCATGGATTATATAATTGAAGAGAATAAAAATCTGATCGTTAATCTGGGAACAGGTTCGGGCAATTCGGTACTGGAAATGGTGGAAGCGGCGCAGGAAGCGGTGGAGAAAAAAATAAACCATCAAATTATTGGAAGACGTCCGGGTGATCCGGAAAATCTTATCGCCAGCAGTGAATTGGCATTTAATCTTATTAATTGGAAAGCAAAGCATTCCGATTTGAAAACGATTTTTAAATCCATGATACCTGTCTATTTTAAGAATATGAATAAAAGGTGATTCCAGAGTACGGAATTACCTTTTTTTATTTATAGAAATAAAATGATTTATCATAATATATTCGCTCAGCATAAAGAAGCATTCTATAAAGCGATTTAAAACCAATTATTACGTTAGATTACCTTCCGATTTGAATTAATAACAAAAAATCAAATTTTTTAAAAAAAGCTTGCATTCAGAAATATTTGTGATATTTTATCATAGTTTTCCTGTAACCGTTTGTGTTAGTTAATCTGGATATAGGAAAATGAATTGGGGGAAGGGGGTTCAAAACTTATATCAATCATGGATTATATTTATAATCAATTATTCTTCATGTATTGTTTGATTACTAATTATGATGGATTAACAGCAAAATAATAGTCAATATCCATATAAATTAACGAATCATTAAACATGGTAAAAAGGAGAAGAAATGAAAAAAACCTTAGTTTTTTTAACGCTGGTGTTACTTCTGCCTGGATTTGCCCAGGATTCTTATGTAAGCAAAGTGGCGATACATGGATTTGTATCGCAGGGGATGATGTGGAGTACTGACAATCAGTATTTAGGAAAGACTAAAGAAGGCACCTTTGAGTTTAATGAACTGGGATTGAATTTTTCTGCCCAGTTAACCGATGAATTTCGCATAGGCGTTCAGTTTTTTGCCCGTGATTTAGGCTATCTTGGCAACGATGAAATTATTGTGGACTGGGCTTACGGCGATTATCGTTTCAGAGACTGGTTAGGTATTCGCGGTGGGAAAATGAAAATGCGTTTAGGTCTTTATAATGAATTTAGAGACCTGGATATGACAAGGGTAAATATCTTTATGCCGCAGGGCGTTTATAACGAAACATGGCGTGATTCTTATAATGCCCTAAAGGGACTGGGAGTGTACGGTGTTATTAATATTGGCGGATTTGGCGCGCTGGATTATGTGTTACAGGTCGGGGTGGTTAATATTAATTCTAAAACCGGCGTCAACCGATATATTGAAGATCAGCTTTATGCCAAATTTGATCAATATACCATTAAGCCGGCCTATATCGGAAGTCTTGTTTGGGAAACGCCGTTGGACGGGCTTCGTTTAGCAGGTAGTTTTATGAATACAGACTTTTCTGCTTTCGGAACCACGGAAACGACGGAATTTTGGAAAAATATGACACTAAGCGCTGTACGGGATTACTTAAGAAGTCAGGGAGTCCCGGAACAAGGTTTGCCAACAGATTATGAAGCTGCAAGGCAAATTTTTGATTTGGTTGGCATTAATATTCAACAGGAATTTAGAAATATCGGCGCCTACTGGATATCCGCAGAGTACCTGTTTAAAGGCTTTTCCCTGGCGGCGGAATACTACGATCTTTTTACAAATTACAGAACCTCTAATCCTCAATTGGGCGCATTAAGACCCTGGGATACGAATGAACTCGGTGGATATTACGGAAGCGCCTCTTATCGCTTAAATGACTATTTGGAAGCCGGTGTATATTACTCCGAATATTACACCAATTTTGATGATAAAGAAGGCAAAGAATATGCACAACTATATCAATTTCCTTCTTCAAATACTTACCAGAAAGATACGGCTGTTTCCTTAAGACTTGATTTGAACGAATACTGGATTATAAAGCTTGAAGGACACTCTGTTAACGGTACTGCCATAATGTACCGTAATGAACAGGATAATCCGCATAATGTTGAAAAAGACTGGATTTTAATGGCCGGTAAATTAACCTATAATTTTTAGCATGTTAATATATAGGGAGAATATAAATGAAAAAATTACTAAGCTTTTTTGCTTTTCTGTTCCTGGCAGGATTAATAACCGCTCAATCGGCGCAGGAATACAAAATAATTGTACATAACGAAAACACAAAAACACAACTGACGTCAAAAGAAATTGAGAATATCTTTCTTAAAAAGTTAACCCATTGGGATGACGGCACTAAAATAATGCCCGTGGATCAGGTGTCTGATGCTCCGGTTAGAGAACGGTTTACCAATGGAATATTCAATAAGTCAATTTCCGCGATAAAGGCTTATTGGCAGAAACAAATATTTACCGGTAAAGCAACTCCGCCTGTGGAGAAATCAAGTGACCAGGATGTATTAGAATATGTTAAGTCAAATCCAGGGGCCATTGGGTATATTTCCGCTTCTTCGGGTGCAAGCGGCGCTAAAGTACTAACAATCATCAAGTAGAGATTATCGGGTAACTAATATGTTAAAAAAGCTGAAGATTCGAACAAAGATTATTATAATGCCAATATTAGCGGCCATAGCCTTTGCCATTATCTTCCTGATTATTACTTTTTTGGGTAATAAAAACAATTCTATGCTTAAGGAATTAGATCAGGGATATTATCCGGCGCTGGAGATAAGCAATGAGTTGGTTGATTTATTAGCTGTAATTCAAAGAGAAATGCAATATGTCGTTTCTGCCCAGGATTCCGAAGCTCTTGTGGAAACGGATACAAAGAAAGAACGTTTTATTGAATTGATTGAAAAGGCCTCTTTAAATCCTGTTTTCAGACAATCCCAGGTCGATTCTATAAAAACAATATTTAATGAATACTATCCGTTAGCCAGAGAAACCACATTGCAAATGCTCCAGGGCAATTTCAGTGAAGATATTGTGCGCAATCTGGATTTAATGCGTATCCGTTATAATGAAATCCAGTCTGCCTTGAACGCCTCGAAGGAAGAGAAAAAACAGCAGATGGCAAAATATATTGCTCTGGCCCAGGATAACCAGCAATATATGGTTATTACCATTGTCATTGTAACCATACTGGGAATAATTCTTTTAGGCGTCGTTGCCATTATATTTACCCGTTCAATTACGCATCCTCTGCAAAAGATAGTTCAGGCTTCTGAGCAGATGTCCAAAGGCGCAGTGGACATTGAGATCAATGTGGATTCGGAAGATGAAATCGGTGAACTGGCCAGATCAACATCCGAACTGGTGCAAACAACCAAAGAACTAACCAAAGCCGCCGATGCTATCGGCCAGGGCGATTACCAGGTGCCTGTGCAGATTCGCAGTGATAAAGACATCTTAAGTACGGCCATTGTCCGCATGAAAAACAATCTGCAGAAGATGACCGAGGAAAACAAGCTGGATGACTGGTTTAAGACGGGTCATGCCAAATTAGGCAACAAAATGCGCGGAGATCAGACGGTTATAGAACTTGCAAAAAATATTATAACATTTCTTTCTGTATATATGGAAGGTCGTATTGGCGCCATCTATCTTAAGGAAAAAGGTGATAGTTTAAAATTAGTAGCGAGTTATGCTTATAAAAAACGTAAAAATCTATCCAATGAATTTAAAATCGGCGAAGGTCTGGTAGGCCAGGCAGCGATGGAAAAAGAAAGCATTATTCTCGCTAATGTGCCCGATGACTATATCAAAATCAATTCCGGTCTAGGAGAAGCCACGCCTGTAAGCATTCTTGTCAGTCCGTTGGTGTACGACAATGAATTAACCGGTGTAATCGAATTAGGCTCTTTTCATGAATTTACCGAGAACCAGTTGAAATTTATTGAACAGGCATCTGAAAATATTTGCATTGCTCTGCAAAGCGCGCTTTCGAGAATCCGGGTAAAAGAACTTTTGGAAGAAACCCAGGCTCAGGCGGAAGAACTTCAGTCACAGCAGGAAGAATTAAGGGTTACCAATGAGGAATTGCAGACTCAGCAGGAAGAATTGAAGGTGGCTAATGAAGAATTGGAACAACAGGCTGAAATTCTTAGAAACTCTGAGGAAAAACTTAAACAACAGCAAGGTGATCTGCAAAAATCAAATGAAGAATTGGAAAGACAGACCGTAATTCTCAAGGACAGGCAGGAGGAAATTGAGAAAAAGAATACGGAACTGGAACGGGCCAGAAAAGATATTGAGGAGAAGGCTGAAGAGCTGGAAATGACCAGCAAGTATAAATCCGAATTCCTGGCTAATATGTCTCATGAATTGCGTACCCCGCTTAACAGTATCCAGATTCTTTCAAAACTGCTCTATGAAAATAAAGAAAAGAATCTGACGGAAAAACAATTAACGTTTGCCAAAACCATTCAATCTTCGGGTTCGGATTTATTGGGCCTGATCAATGAGATTTTAGATCTTTCAAAAATTGAAGCCGGAAAAATGACCATCAATCTTGAAAAAATGTCGTTAAAAATATTACCGGTTTATGTACAGCAGAATTTTGAACATATTACCAGCGAGAAAAAGATCTACCTTAAAGTCAATATGGATGAAAATCTGCCGGAGGATATCCTGACTGACCGGCAGCGTATCGAACAGGTTTTGAAAAACCTGCTATCTAATGCAATAAAATTCACTGAAAAGGGCGGCATAACCATTAGTATAGGCAGGCCAAGTGCAGAAATGCTGCGAAACAGTCCACATCTGGATGCTAATCATTCTATAAGTATTGCAGTCTCCGATACTGGCATCGGCATATCGGATGATAAAAAACATCAGATTTTTCAGGCCTTTCAACAGGCGGATGGAACCACAAGCAGAAAATACGGCGGAACAGGATTGGGATTATCAATTTCAAGAGAACTGGCCCGCCTGCTGCAGGGCGAAATTTTCCTGGAAAGCGAGGTAGGAAAGGGCAGTACGTTCACATTGGTTCTTCCCGAAGAAGTGAAGAAAGATAAGCTTAAAGATAAAGCTGATATTTCAGGAACAGCAAGTATAAAAGCGGCGGTTGCAGCGTCTGATAAAACCGAAAAACACGTTATTACGCAGGAAGAAACCGAACCGGCCCGGAAGCCAGAACCGGAAGAAGAAAAAGTTATCGAAGTGCGTGATGACCGTCATGATATAGCCGAAGGTGATAAAAGTATCCTGGTGATTGAAGATGATGCAAATTTTTCAAAAATCCTTTTCGATTTTACACGGGAAAAAGGATATAAGTGTCTGATTGCAGGAGATGGCGAAGCCGGTTTGGCTTTGGCGAATCAATATATGCCAAGCGCGATTATTCTGGATGTAGGGCTGCCCCGCATCGATGGTTGGACGGTTATGGAAAGACTAAAAAATGACCACGATACGCGGCATATTCCGGTTTACTTTATCTCCGGCCACGATAAGAAATTGCCGGCTATTCGTATGGGCGCTATAGGATTTCTTACTAAACCCGTTACCATAGAGAGCCTGGATAAGGCATTCCAGAAAATTGAGCGTACCGTTAATAAAAATATTAAAAAGGTGCTTGTGGTTGAAGACGATGAAACAATGCGGGAAAGTATTCTTGAACTTATCGGCGGAGAGAATACTAAAATTGTAGCTGTTGATAAAGGAAGCAGCGCTTTGGAAGAACTTCATAAAGATGAATACGATTGTCTGGTACTTGATCTCGGATTATCCGATATGTCCGGGTTTGACCTGGTGGAAAAAATTAAAGAAGATAAAGGTATTCAGGAAACGCCTATTATTGTGTATACAGGTAAGGAATTAACGAAAAAAGAAGAAAGCCGTTTAAGCAAGCATGCCGAGAGCATTATCATCAAGGGCGCTAAATCTCCGGAAAGATTATTGGATGAGGTGAGTCTGTTCCTGCACAGAGTGGAACACAATGGCTCCGATGGTAAAAAAATAAAAGCCGTAGAGCCAAGCTACGGTGATATTTTTAAAGATAAAAAGGTATTAATAGTCGATGATGATGTACGTAATATTTTTGCGCTATCCAGTGTTCTGGAGGAAAAGGGCATTAAAATTGTCGTTGCGGAAAATGGTAAAGAAGCCCTCGAAATCACTCAGAATCAGGATGATCTTGACCTTATTCTGATGGACATTATGATGCCGGAAATGGATGGCTACCAGGCTATGAACGAAATACGAATGGATAAGAAAAATAAAAAACTGCCCATCATTGCCTTAACGGCAAAAGCTATGAAAGGCGACAGACAAAAATGTATTGATGCCGGGGCAAATGATTATCTTTCCAAACCTATTGACGTGGAGAAGCTTTTGTCGGTTTTGCATGTCTGGTTATACAAATAGCTCAGGCAATAAGGACATTGCATGTTGAAAAGTGGAGTATAAGAATTTTAGAAAATTAAAATCCGGTGATTACGTAATTTTACCAATCGTTTTTTTGCCACGAATGATTAAAGATGGCTGAATAAAAAACTTTATTAAACATGTATTGATAAAAATTCAGGGGGACAATATAATCATAAGCATTTCTTTCGGCTGCAAATACATCAATGTTAAAGAAAGATAAGTCTTGATTAGCGATTTATATAAAATTTGAATATGAAATGTAAAATTTTAATGTTAAATTATAACACAAAATAGTGTATAATCTATATCGGATGTAATATTGAAAAGCAAGAAATTATTGGGAATTAGTTACAATGCGATTGGAAGGCGGTTTTTTTGTCATCTGTTGGTAATTATTTTGTGTAATGTTAGTCTGGGTACCATATATGTCATCTATAAATGAAAATATTGAAATTATCTGTTTGCTGGAAGGAATTTACCAGAAATATGGCTACGATTTTCGAAACTATTCACAAGCTTCCGTAAGACGCCGGTTAAAATTAAAATTAAACAGCTCCAATCTGCCCAGCTATAGCGCCATGCTGCATAAGGTTTTGTATGAAAAGGATTTCTTTGATTCGCTGTTGCTCGATTTGACCATAAATGTTACCGAGATGTTCAGAGATCCTACGTTTTATAAGGCGTTACGTTCGGATATTGTGCCAATCCTTAAAACCTATCCGCATATCAAAATCTGGCATGCCGGATGCTCGACCGGCGAAGAAGTCTATTCCATGGCGATTTTACTGGAAGAAGAAGGATTATTAAAACGTTCTTTAATATACGCTACGGATATTAATGAACTGGTTTTAGCCAAGGCTAAAGAAGGGATATTTCCCCTTGAAAAAATCAAGGAATATACGACTAATTACCAGCGAGCCGGAGGCACCGAGTCTTTCGCAGAATACTACACCGCCAGTTATGACGCGGTAATTATGAAAAAAAGACTAAAAGATAAAATTGTTTTTTCCCAACATAATCTGGCTACCGACGGCATTTTCACAGAAGCACATCTGATCGTTTGCAGAAATGTGCTGATATATTTTAATAAGGAACTGCAAAACAAAGTATTAGGGCTTTTTAAGGATAGCCTTATCCGTAAAGGTGTGCTGGCTTTGGGCAGTAAGGAAACAATTAAGTTTTCCAACTATGCCAATGATTTTATCGAGCTTGTAGGAAAAGAAAAGATATATGGAAAAATCAGATAATGTTTTGATATGAAATATGAAGCAATCGTGTTAGGCGTATCAGCGGGAGGATTGAAAGCTCTTACGACCTTATTTACAAATATTAAGGATTCATTTAAGATTCCGATTTTGTTAGTCCAGCATATGCATGCGGGCAGCGACGATTACCTGGCGCGTTATCTGGCTTCGATTTGCAAATTAACGGTTAAAGAAGCAGACGAAAAAGAAAAAATAAAAAACAGGACCGTGTATATTGCTCCGGCCAATTATCATTTAATGATAGAAGATGATAAAACCTTATCCTTAACAATTGATCAAAAAGTGAATTATTCCCGTCCGTCGATTGATGTGCTTTTTGAGTCCGCAGTGGATGCTTATAATGATAAATTAATTGGCATCATTTTAACAGGCGCGAATGATGACGGGGCGCGTGGAATGGAACAGATCAAAAAAGCAGGCGGATTGACTATTATCCAAAATCCTAAAACAGCGGAAGTTCCGAGTATGCCGGAAGCCGTAACAAAACGCATTAAGCCGGATCATATTCTCGAATTAGAAGCGATTGCCAAATTACTGAATAGTATAACAATATAGAATATACAAGGGGAAAAATGGCTGCAAAGAAAAACGTTTTATTGGTGGACGACAGGAAAGAGAATATTCTGGTTCTGGAGAGTTTGTTGGAGCATTTACCTCTTACTTTTTATAAGGCAAACTCCGGTGAGGCTGCATTGAAAATACTTTTAAAAGAAGATATTGATCTCATATTTCTTGATGTCCGCATGTCCGGAATGAACGGGATTGAAACCGCTGAATTAATAAGAGGAATGAAAAAAACCAGGAGTATTCCCATAATTTTTGTTTCCGGTGTTATAGAAAAGGAATTTGAACAATTAAAGAAGAAATATCCGGATAATATTGAATATGTGATTAAGCCTTTGGATGAGGATGTCATCAAACGTCATGTCGCCAGGTATCTTAATATATAGCATATAAAAAATATCTAAGGATAGAGATGGAATATAAACAGAAACTTTTATTGGTAGATGATATACCGGAGAATATTTTCGCATTAAAAAATATTCTGGACGAAGGAGACAGAGAATTTATTGAGGCCAATTCCGGCGAAGAAGCCTTAAAGCAGTTATTAAAAGAAGAAATAGATCTTATTTTACTCGATGTCCAGATGCCGGGCATGGATGGATTCGAAACCGCCCAGTTGATTCGGGGAACCCAGAGAACAAGACATATACCGATCATTTTTGTAACGGCAATAAGCAAAGAACAAAAGCATGTATTTAAAGGGTATGAATCCGGTGCGGTGGATTATATGTTTAAGCCGCTGGAACCGGAAATTGTCAAAAGTAAAGTTACTATCTTTCTTGAATTGGCCAGACATCGCCGGCAGCTACAAATGAAGAATGATGAATTAATTGAGGCTAAACGAAACACCGATAGCATCTTTAAAAATGTGGAACAGGGGATTTTTCTTCTTAATAAAGAATACAAGATCAAACCGCAATATTCCAAATGTCTGGAAGATATGTTAGATTCTGAAGAACTGGCAGATCAGAGTTTTATGAATATTATTAAAGAAGGGCTTCAGAATGAGAATATAAACACCGTAAATGATTTTTTGCGGCTGATGTTTAATGATAAAATTGCAGAAGAAGAATTAGCGGAATTAAACCCGCTACTACTTGCACAGTATAGAATAAATGAGAAAAGCGCTTTAAAATATTTAAAGTTTAATTTTAAACGAATTTATGTAAATGATCAGATTCGTGAATTAATTGTTATGGTTACGGACGAAACCCAGAAAATTCTGCTTCAGGAAAAACTGAAGGCCGCAGAAGAATATTCCAGGCGGAATCTCGAACTGGTGAAAATTATTGATGTAGAGCCCGTGTTGGTAAAAGAGTTTTTAAAGCAAACGGAATCTGAATTAGAACATGTCAATGAACTTGTTAAACTCAGACTAAATAATCCTGAAGCGGTTGAAGATATTTACCGGATTGTTCATTCAATAAAGGGAAATGCCGCATTAATCGGTCTGAATTTTATTTCTGAGAAAGCTCATCTACTGGAAGATATCCTGATCAAATTAGATGAAAATATGAACGCTCTGGATCAATATAAAAACGAGATTATAACCATAACAGATGAACTATTTAAAGTTCTTGAAGAGATAAAAAATCTTATTGAAAAGATGAAACAGTTCAATAAATACTTTGATAGTAAAAATGCCGATAAAAAGAGGATATTCCTGCAATCCGCTCAGGACCTTTTAAAACGACTGGAAAAACAGTATAATCGAAAAATGACGTTTGATTATTCTAACTTTAACGCCGACCTTGTCCCGGACGAAAAAATGTTTCAGATAAAAGATATACTTGTCCAGTTATACAGAAATGCCGTTATACATAGTTATCAGGAACCTGCTGTTAGAAAAAAACTGGGTAAGAAAGAGGAAACAAAACTTACTCTGTCTTCCGAAGTTAAAAGCGGTAAACTGGTCATTACATTGGAAGATGATGGCCAGGGTTTACAGTATGAAAAAATTAAACAAAAAGCCTTAAAAATGAAAAAACTAAATGCAAAAGATATTGAGAAAATGAGCAGGGAACAATTGGCCGAATTGATATTCAATACAGGCATTTCAACGGCGAATCATACCGATCTTACCGCGGGACGAGGCGTAGGTATGGGTGTAATCAGAAGCAAATTAGAAGAATTGAACGGCTCAATTATCGTGGAATCTGAAGAGGAAAAATACTGTAAATTTATCATTATGCTTCCAATGAATTAAACATTTTTTAAACCATTTTTTTTAACAAGGCTTTTGGTCTTTTGGCAAAGCCGTTCGTTTGGGAAAAAAATACGTTCTTTGATAAAAACAACCATGTTGAAAATCCAGTTTTTAACAAAGCCGGGTAGAAGCAACAACACGCCCAACCCGGGGGACTTATATAAATACTCTCCGCAGGGACTCCTTTTGGAGCGGCAAGGAGTTAGACCAGGAAGTTATGGCCGGCGGG
>RQOG01000026.1 GCA_003854985.1 Calditrichota bacterium | reverse complement strand
GAAAAAATAGACTTTTAATCCGGGTTGTTAGGACCAGGAATATTAAGAAATTCATAAATCAATGTTATATCTGATCAGCATTTTAATTGGAAGAATTTGGCTTACTCTGTATAAAAATCGTTAAAACGATTAAGGATAATACAGTCGTTGACTGTAGTCCCATGATTGAAATAATGGGTTGATTATCCAAATTATCCATATGAACCGGCGTTTGGCCGGATTATTTAAACATCCTGGGATATTTATAGAGGACTTTGACGCCGGAGCGGTTTTTAACATCCCGCCATGATTCTATCCGTGGAAATTCAATGCCCAGGATGGCGCAGGTTGACATACTTTCCATGGTTTTACCGGTCAGGTCTTCCGCTAAACCGGTGATTTCCGGATTGTGGCCAAATAAAAATACGGTATGCAATTTATCGTTGGTTTTCCTGATTATCTCAAGCATTTCTGCGCCGCTTCCGCCATAAATAAGCAGGTCTGTGCGGATATTGTGCTCCGGGTATTTTAAGATTTCCGCAAAAATTCTGGCCGTGCTTAATGCCCGGTGCGCCGGACTGGATACGATAAGATCGGGGTAAATGTCTTCCGATTTTAACCAGCGGGCCATCAGCGGAGCATCTTTATTGCCCCGGTTATTGAGAGGCCGGTCCATGTCGTTCAATCCGGGAATACTCCAGTCGGATTTAGCGTGTCTGATAAGATAAAGTTTTTTCATGATTATATAATTTCATATTAATCATTCTATCAATACCAGACTTAAATCCGGTATATAGGTTATAATAATCAAAGACAGCAACAGGATAATCAGAAACGGAATCGTCGCCGCGTATAGTTTTAATATCGGTTTTTCAAAACGGAATGAGGCGATGAATAAATTCATCCCCACCGGAGGCGTGGAATAGCCGATGCCCAGGTTGGCCAGAAAAATAATGCCCAGATGCACCGGATGAATGCCAAAACTTTCCGCAATAGGAATAATAATCGGAACCACAACCATAATCGCCGAAAAAATATCCATCAGACAGCCCACGATCAGCAGAAAAATATTAAGTATAATCAGAAATCCCACTTTAGAACTGACGAATTTTTGCATAAAGACCAGAATATCAGACGGTACATCCGCGTCAATCATATAATTGGCCAGGCCCATGGCGGCGGCTAAAATTACAAGAATTCCCCCCACAAGAACCATACTCTGGCGGACAACGTTCGAAAAATCTTTTTTAAGCGATATGTCTTTGTATATGAAAACTTCGATGACAAAAACGTAAAAAGCGGTAACTGCCGCCGCTTCTATGGCCGTAAAAAAGCCGCCGTAAATACCGCCGAGAATAATAACCGGCAAAGGGATTTCCCAGCCAGCTTCTTTGACGGCTTTCCAAAGCTGTTTACTGTCGGTTTTTTTGGCAAATACCGTTATTTTTTTACTTCTGATATAGAATACCGCATAAATAGACAACAGAACCACCATCAGCGTTCCTGGCAGAATACCGGCCAAAAATAATTGATCGATGCTGGTTTGAGCGATCAATCCGTAAAGAATAATCGGCAGGCTGGGAGGGAATAATAATCCCAAGTTTCCGGATGCGGTCAGCAGGCCGAGAGAAAATTTTTCCGGGTAACGGTCCTCCAGCAACACCGGATAAAGCAGGCCGCCAAGCGCGATTATTGTAACGCCTGACGCGCCGGTGAAAGCGGTGAAAATAGCGCATGAAACCAGGGCGACAATGGCCAGTCCGCCGGGCATCCATCCGAACAGGGCGCGCGATAAATTAACGAGCCTTTTAGGCGTATTGCTTTCCGCCAGCATGTAACCGGCAAAAGTAAACAGGGGAATAGCGATTAATACCGGCTGGCTGGCCAGACGATAGAGTTCGATAATCACTGCGGAAGAAGCGATTTCCGCCAGATGGAAGGCTAACAAAGCGACAGCCGAAATAATTACAAAAAGAGGCGCGCCGAAAAGAGCCAGAATTAATAATAATAAACCTATAATCAGCATGGTCATTGGTTTGGCCCTCCGGATTTAAACAGAACGCTTACGGATAAAATAATCCTTATTAAAAACCGCAGGGCGATCAGACCGAAACCGATGGGAATAATAATCTGAAAAAACCAGGCCGGGGTTTCGCCGAAAACAGTGGTGCCGAATTCTTTCTCTTCCATTACAAACCGCCAGGCGGCTTCGGCCAGGTATAACGTAATAAAACAGGCAAAAACATTAATGATTATGGCGCTGATTTCTTTCCATTTCCCTTTGAGCAGACGGCCAAAAACATCAATGGAAATATGCTTGCCATCCTTTGTGGCCAGCGAGGCGCCGATAAATCCCAGCCAGAGAACCAGGTGGCGCAGAAGAGGGTCGGCCCAGAGTATGCCCTGATCCAGCAAATTACGCAAGAGTACCTGCAGAAAAGCTAAAACGATCATAAAAATTGTTGCTGATACCAAAAACCATTCTTCGATTTTGGAGATATAACCATTAATTTTTTCCAAATAAATAATCATAAGCAAATCTCTTTCGTGTTAGACTAATAAGCAGGTTGACTATTAATTTATTGCCGCCGAATCATCCGGAAATAAACCGGCATCTTCCGTTGATGTATTTTTTTATTTTTTATAGTGTTTCAGAGCCTCCGGCAGTAACTTTTTTAGATTGTCTATCCTTTTCTGATCCGATGGATGGGTGCTGAGGAATTCAGGCGGCGCCTGTCCTCCGCTGTTGGCAGCCATTCTCTGCCAGAATTCCACGGCATGGTTAGGATCGTAACCGGCCATAGCCATGATGATTAAGCCGATATGATCCGCTTCGTTCTCATGAGAACGGCTGTAGGGTAAAATAACGCCGACCTGTGCGCCAAGGCCGTAAGCGGTCATAAAAAGATTCTGGGTTTCCTGAGGCTTTTGCTCGATGGCTTTGCTCAAAGCTATCCCGCCCATTTGAACTAAAAGTCCCTGGCTCATGCGCTCGTTGCCGTGCTCGGCGATGGCGTGGCCGATTTCGTGACCCATTACCACGGCCAGACCGTTTTCATCTCCTGTTACCGGTAAAATACCCGTATAAACCACTACTTTTCCGCCAGGCATACACCAGGCGTTAACCTGCTCATCCTGCACTAAATTAAATTCCCAGGCATAGCCAGCCAGTTCGCCGGAAAGATTCTGCTGCGCAAAATACCTTTCCACCGCCTTTTGTATTTTAACGCCGACTCTTTTGACCATTTCCGCATCGGCTGTGCCCCTGATAACTTTGTTAGTTTTAAGAAATTCATCATACTGGGTAAAACTCATGGCGTTAATTTCAGAAGCCGGAATAATGGTAAACTGTTTTCTGCCGGTGATGGGCACGGTGGCGCAGGCTAATAAAAAAATCAGCGTCAGCATGGAAATTATCGTTTTTATTTTCATACAAACCTCCAGCGCTTTTGATGCAATTAATCCGGGTTATTCATTTTTAAATAGGTAAATATTATTCTCTACATTTACATCCGGTATATAAGGCCCGCCTAACTCGATGCTTTTAATTTTATCCGCATGATCGACTTTAATCATAATCCGCGCCGCGCAATTACTCCAGACAGAGGCCGGTCTGTCTATGATCGCCTCCACGCTGTCCGTATAGCTTATATTAAGCCGCACGGGAACGGGCAGGCTGCCAACCTTCTCGATCAGCACCTGAGCCTGGCCGTCTTCACAAAAAACATCTTTTATAGCCAGATCGGGATAACCATTTTCAAAAAACCAGGGTTTCCAGAACCAGTCCAGCCTTTTTCCGGCCGTTTCGTCAAAGGTAAAGAAGAAATCATACGGGATGGGATGTTTATAATGCCAGCGCGATATATATTCATGCAGGGCGGCTTTGAATAATGAATCGCCCAGGGTTTCCCGCAGCAGGTAAAAGGCCACGCCGGGCTTATCATAAGCGGCTGACCGGTATGTCGGTTGGTAGACATTGCCTCCGGCTATAATGGAAGGGATCATGATCGGCATTTCCAGTTCCGTGCCGGCGTTTCGGACATAATATTCCGTATTATTGGCGATCGGGTCGTAACCCGGTTCAAGGGTCATCTGTATTTCGAAAGGCAGCATCACCGCCCAGCCCTCGTCCATCCAGGCGTACTTTCTTTCGTTGGTGCCCATAAAAAACGGGAAATAGGTATGCAGAATTTCATGCGAGGTGACATGAACCGTGCCGGATCGTTTGGTCATGGAGCCGTCGTTGACCATCATCGGCGATTCCATGCCGCCGTGGCCGTTGAATACGGTCAGTTCCGGGTAGGGAAAAGGCCAGCCGGGCATCTTTTCGGAAAAGAAACGAATGCTTTCCCTGGCGATTTCCGCCACTTCATAAAAATCTTTCGATGTGGTTCTATAAGCGGCGGCAATGCGCACCTTGCGGCCGGTTGTTTTATCAACTACAAGACCGGCGGCGTCCCATAAATAATGATCGCTGACGGCAAAGGTAAAATCCGGGACGTCTTCAGCCTTAAAACGCCAGACATTTTTCTTGTTATCTTTTGTAATCTGTTTGCCCAAATCTTCCGCTGTGATAATATAAACAATATTTTCCGACAAACCCGCATTCTCGTAGCGTTTCAGGTATTCATCCTGCAGAACCTTATCCGGATTATCCAGAACGCCCGTCGCCCAGACAATGAAATTATTGGGTACGGTTATTTTTACATCAAAATTGTTTTGATCGTTATAAAATTCCTGCAGGCCGCTGTAATTATAATAGTCCCAGCTGTCGATGTCGTCATAAACGGCGATTTGCGGATACCAGTAACCTACAAAAAACGTGGTGGAATCATACGTGCCCATGCGGATATTGGAATTCAGCGGCATGGTAAATTCCCATTCCATTTCAAGGTTCAGTTCGGACGCAGGATGCAGAGGTTCTTTTAAATCAATAATCATATTGGAAGCCCGGCGCTCAACGGGGGAATCAGCGGATTCGGTATCGATTTTTTTACCGTCGACTTCCAGCCGGTTAATCTTAACGCCGTCGTGAATATCGTCGGGATGAATTGGCCAGTCGCGCGTATTCCCCTTTCTGTAAATATCCTGGTATAAACGGATATAAAGCTGTTTTAAGGTGTCGGGACTGTTGTTGAAATAGGTTATTTCTTCTTCTCCGCGGACTAAGCGGGATTCTGGAATAACCTCTACTTCAATTTCATAATCGGCGTGATTCTGCCAGTAAGCGGAACCGGGCCTGCCGTCCGGGGAACGGGTGTTTTTATCATAAGCCTGTTTGATATCCAAAGGCATATACAGCGAAGACGGCGGTAAAGACTGCGCATTAACAATCACCGCGCATAAACCATAAAATAGTAACAGATAATATCCAAATCGCATTTAACCCTCCGGGTCTCTAATTCCTGTATCCGGTGAACCGTCTGAAGCGTCCAACCGGTTGAGCTGAATATACAAATCAAAGTCAAAAGATAAAAGCAGGACTTTACCGGCCGATGGCCGTAAAACCAAAAAAGCCCCCGCAGGGGCTTTAGATTATAAATTTTTCGTGATAATCCGTGTTAATCCGTGGGCTACTTAACCAGCAGCATCCGTTTAACCGCGGAGAAATTGGGCGTGATCACCCTGTAAAAATACACGCCGCTGGCCAGACGACTGCCGTTGAAATCAATATGATACCTGCCGGCTGTCCTGAAGCCGTTGATCAGCGTGGCGACCCTGCGCCCGTTGACGTCAAACACTTCCAGATTAACCTTACCATCTTCGGGAAGCTCCAGTAATATGGTGGTGGAAGGATTGAACGGGTTGGGATAATTTTGGCAAAGTGTGAAATTTATTTCATTTTCTTTTCTTCCCTTTAAGCTTGTTATCAATTCACTATAATAATAATTTGTATAACCAAAAGAATGTTCCGGTAGTTTTATTATATTACCGTATGAATCTACTAAAGTTGCCCTGCCACCTAAATAACCACTATAAATTATATGTGTATCAACCAAAGAATCAGGATTTCCATCCGAATTATAACAGCACCAATATGTTCCTCCCATATTCAAAATCTGGTCATTCTCATTATAATTGAATGGTATATCTTGCGATAAGCCCCAAGTCGAATCAACGGGATTATAATTGTCTAAAAAAAGCTCATTAACAGTTTTGCCGAACTCATCGAATTCGAAATAGTATTTACAATCTGTATACCAATCACCTTCATTAATATAGGTTACTGTACAATTAATATTTCCGGTAGAATCATATTGATATTCATATTGATAAAAGGTATCAGGATGATTACTTTTTACTGATTTTCTTAATATTAATCTGTTTTGTTCATCATATTCTCTGATATTATCTGTTGTATCCTGTAAAACCGGATCGATAACTTTATTTAGAATAAGATTGTTCGCCGAGTCATAACTGTTTTGTTCAATTTGCGTAATCACACCATTACTGAAGACGGTCTTTGATAGTATTTTTCCGACGGCATTATATACATAATCATATCTATAACTCGAAGAATCATGCCATTGATAATTATACCAGTAACCAGTGCTTATCGAATCTGCATCGCCTCTTTCATTATAAAAGTATTTTCTATAGCCTGGTATCCAATATGGACGTTGATTATTAAACATAGGAAAACTAATAAAATTATAATCTCTTTTAAGTTTTCCATCATCATAGTATTCAAAACTATATGTTTTATAGTTTTTTCCATCAGGACCTGTGAGTACACAAATACTATCTAAAACTAAATCTTTGTGGATTAGGTACACATCACTAATTATATCATCCGAACCGGAAATTTTAAAGCCAAATTTTTCCTGTTGTGCAAAAATGTTTGTACAAATAATAAATCCCAATAAAATAACATTAATTATTTTAAACATCATAACCTCCTTTTGTTTGTGATTTTATCATTTTTGAGCAGAATGTCTATCGATTGTGCCATACTCCTATTCAGGTCACTATGCCCCACAACGACCTGCCCTCAGTATCTCCTTTACGGGATCGATGGATTTCCGGCAGGAAGGATGGATGGTTAAAAGTATAAATAAAAGAAAGATTGGTTTTTTCATAGAGCTTGTTCTGTTAAAGAACTTACGGTTTAAACATAACTACTAAAATTTTAATTGTCTTCATTTTCACCCTCACGGCCTTTTTATTGTCAACGGAAAAACTTCAGGCTTCGTCTTTAATGATTCACTTAGGTCTTACTAACGGATAAAGTATAACCAACCGTCAGGGCAATGTCAAGGAAAATTTTTGTAACCTATAGATATATAGGTTAGGATAAAAAATCAGGTGGCGGGATGGTTTAAACTAATGGTTCCACATAAAACAAAAAAGCCCCCGCAGGGGCTTTCTTTGTCATTTATCTGTGAAAATCCGTGTGCCCAAAGGCATCACTTCGTGTTAATTCGTGGACTACTTAACCAGCAGCATCCGTTTGACTGCGGAAAAATTGGGCGTGACCACCCGGTAAAAATACACTCCGCTGGCCAGATGACCGCCGTTGAAATCAATATGATACCTGCCGGCTGTCCTGAAGCCGTTGATCAGCGTGGCGACCCTGCGGCCATTGACGTCAAACACTTCCAAGTTAACCTTACCGTCTTCGGGAAGCTCCAGTAATATGGTAGTGGAAGGATTGAACGGGTTGGGATAATTCTGTTCCAGGGCATAACGGTCGGGAATATCCTGAACTTCAAGCGTCAGTTCTTCCATGGCCTGCTCTTCGGCGGTATATTTATCCAGAGTCATGTTCTCTTCGGCATAGCTTTTTATTAACAGGATGTCAGACTGCCGGGCGTTAAGGCGGGCCTTTCTTACCGCTTCAGGAATACGGGATAAAACGGCTTCATCGATCGTATTGGTTTTTGATTTCCCTTCGGCGATGTTGGTGTCCATGGTTATTTTTAATCTTACCGTCCGGTTATCAAGCCCACTGGCATTTAAAGCGTAAGACGTTTTTTTATGCCCCTGAACGGCGGATGCGGCCTGTTTTACTTCCTTAACCTTCCCGACGAGCCGGCCGTCGGCGGCGTCAACTAATTCCACCTTATAAGTAATATAACCTTCCTTTCCCAGAGCTTTGGCAGCTTTATCCGCATCATAAAAACCGGCCTGTAAGGACTATTCTTTAAAGGGCGGGTGATGGTGGCTCATCACCTGCCCGAATTTTATTGAGCTTTTATCTCCTTTATATTTATTCTATTAATTTCCCATGAACGATCAGGCTCAAGTTGGTTGTATATTCATACTGTACAAAAAATACTTCTTTGTCAAAAAGCATGGCTTCAAATATCTGTGTATTTGGTTTATCAAAATAATACAGATATTCTATATCGTTTCCATTATAATGGGCTAAACCATCTGTCATTAAAATAAAAATATCCATTGATGTCCTGCCCCAGATACGTTGATAGAATTTGGTATTCTCCAGATTAAGATATGGTTGAAACTGATTATTAGTTCTTTGTGCAACTTCCTTCTTGAGTATAAAATATACTTCATCCTGAATAAGAGAAATATCCGCCCAGGTGCCTGACCATACCGTACTGTATATTTTATTATATTGGTCCTGCTTATATGAATAAATAAATGTGCTGTCGTATGTATTGCTGAATTTAACGACCTGTAAGTAGATTAATTGATCAGCATTGTTTCTATATAACCGTTCAACTATTCCTGTTAAACAATCAGTATCGAGTATGACCCAGGAACCATTATAATGTGCAATCACACTATTATTTGCCAAACCCAGGGAATCAGGAGAAGCTCCAAAAGCATAGAAATCCAATGGTGAAGAACCCCACATATTATCAAAAATAATATTAGAATACCCGTTTTTTGTTAATGTCGCCATTTCCTGCCAAAGGGTTCCGTTATAATGCCATATTATACCTCCGCTACCGCCGATATAAACATTACTACTTGAAAAACCCCAAATAGAATGCGGAGAAAGCAATCGAAAAACACCATCGGTAGACCAACTGGCTCCATCGTAATGATAAATTGATTTATTTAAATTTCCAATTGTTGTAGCCCATATATCTGTTGATGAACTTCCCCAAATCCTATATATTGGATTAACGGAATAGACCGTATCGACTGACCAGACATAATTCCTTCTGCCTGGTTCCGGCTCCGGTTTTGTAATGTTTTCATTACAACCATATAAACACAGGAAGGCCATAAAAACTATTAATTGTTTTTTAAAATTCATTGTACTACCTCTTTTCCATTTTTCCACAATGTTTTTGTATTCAAGCATATGGACTGTAAGGACTATTCTTTTAAAGGGCGGTGGATGAACCACCATCAGCCGCCCGAATTTTTATTAGCATATCCTCCTTTTTATTGTTCAGTTAAAATTCCGTGATAAATTAACTTTAAATGTGTAGGCGGCTCATAGGTGGCAAAAAAAACTTCATGCTCAAAAATAGCTGCGTCAAAAATCTGTGTGGCTGGTTTTGCATCAGGATATGTAAATTTGTACAGATACTCCATATTCGTCCCATTATAATGAACCAGTCCGTCTGTCATCAGTAAAAAAATATCTTTTGAATTCCTGCCCCAGATTCGATGATAAAAATTCGGATTATCCACATAAAATATTGTATCAAATTGGCCGTTTTGTCGTTTTGCAATTTCGTTGCCTAAAATAAAATAGACATTTTCATCGATAAGGCTTATGTCTGCCTGGTAACCCATAGTTTCAAGACTGCTGTATATTTTATGATATTTAGCATAGGCATATTCGTAAATAATTGTACTGTCAATGTGCTTAGTGCCGCCAATTTTTGTTAATCGAAAATAGATTTTATTATCTGGTTTGTTTTTATATAAATGGACAACATCTCCTATCAGGTTATCTGTATTCAGCATCGTCCAATTATTGAATGCAAAGTGAACAATTACACTGTGATTCGCTAATTGGTTTTCATCTGGTCCGTTTCCAACCACAAAAAAATTATTAGGCGACTCTCCCCAAATATTTTCAAAAGCAATAAAATCTGTCCCCTCTTTTGTTAATTCAGTTACCTGTCGCCAGTTACTGCCATCAAACTTCCAAATTTTTCCATTTATCCCTCCTATATAAACATTATCATGGGAAAATCCCCAAAGTGCATGCGGAGAAACAAATCGGTGTATACCATCTGTAGACCATTTGTTCCCATCATAATGCCAAATACTATGATTAAAATCAGACTCGTTAATACACCAAACATCGGTCGGTGAGCTTCCCCATATCTTGCCTATAGGATAGGAAACGTTTATTGTATCTATTGTCCAGGAATAATTCCTTCTGCCTGGTTCCGGCTCTGGTTTTGTAATGTTATCACTGCAACTAAATGACAAAAGTATAATAAAATAGATCTGTAATTGTATTTTTAATTTCATTGTTTACCTCTTTTCTACATTGGCACAATATTCTTCATTTCAGATTTTTCCCCGTCCCAGTGGGCGGCGTTGTAATCGCCTTCGGGAGTACCGATATACCCCACAGCCCATATATCGTTTTCATTGATAATGGCCACATCCAGAAAATAACTTGAAGTGCCGCCGCCAAATTCGTATACCTGCCAGGTAAAGTTATGGCCGGTGGTGTCCATGGTGGTAACCGGCAGAGCCGGGCTCTGCCGGCCGTTCTGCGGATTCACGGCCTGGTAAACATAAGCGGTATTGGGCAGCAGCGAATCATCATAAACCAGCGCGCCGGAGCCAGATAAGGTAATTTCCTTTACCGTTAAACCGTCCCGGTTTATGATTACATTACTGCCGTTATTGCCGGTGACTTCCAGCCAGGCTTCGGTGCAGGATGCGTCCCGTAGTTCCAGGCGCAGGGCATTAATTTGATCAGTGGACTTACCGCAGGAAAGATTCAGGATTATAAGTATCGTTAAAAGAAAGACTGGGTTTTTCATAACGCTTGTCCTGTTAAAGAACTTACGGTTCAAACCTAACTACAGCGGTATTAATTGTCTTCATTTTCACCGTCGCGGCTTTTTTTATTGTCAAAGGATGAACTTCAGGCTTCGTCTTTGATAATCCGGTCAGGTGTTCTAACGGATAAAGGATAACCACCAGTCAGGACAATGTCAAGGAAATTTTTCATAACCCGGATATATAAGTTACGGTAAAAAAATGGGCGAGAAACCCGTTTAAAAGAATAGGCGTGCATAAAACAAAAAAGCCCCCGCAGGGGCTTTTCTTTGTCATTTATCTGTGAAAATCCGTGTCAATCCGTGGACAACTTAATAATCGGCGGACTACTTCAGCATCATCATCTTGCGCACGGTGCGGAAATTCTCCGCCTTCATTTCCAGAAAATACATTCCGGAAGGCAGTTTAACATCACTGTTATTCTGGCTGTTCCAGGTCATCCGGTATTCGCCGCTTTCCAGAGCGCCGTTGACTAACGTAAATACCAACTGACCCAGAATATTATAAATACGCACGCTGACCTGCTTGCCGGCGTATTGCTCGGGGACATAAAAGTGAATAACCGTCGCCGGATTAAAGGGATTCGGATAGTTAGCGTATAACGTATATTCCTTAGGCCTGTTATCGGTGACCTCCACTTCAACGATCTGGTGGAAGATGCGGGCGCCGGTATAATCAATATCTGCTAATTTGTATGAGTAGGTTTTACCGGGCGCAACGCCGTGATCGGTAAAACTGTATTCCCGGCTGGAACTGCTGTTGCCGGATCCGGCCAGGTCGGGATAATTTTTAAAATCCGCAATCATGACAAACACTTCGGATTTGGCATCGGCCCGCCAGATTTCAAAGCCGGCATTATTAACCTGGCTTTCGGTAACCCAGTTAAGCTGAACCGCGCCGTTCTTTGATTTTGCGGTAAACGATGTAAGCGTTACCGGCAGACTGGCGTCGGTGGAAGAGGTAAAGGTAAAATATCGTGTAGAGCTGTTCGGCAGATTCACCACGGCCTGGTAATAGCCGCCGTTAATGGTTAACGGAACAGGCATGCTTACATCGGTTACTTCCGAAATAGTAGGCGTATTGGCAATTAATAAATAGGTCAGACTTGGCGCCACCGAAACGGGAATGGAAATGGTAACATTGCCCACCGAACCCGATTCGGTCACTTTCCATATCCGTCCCAGCCGGACGCTGTCTTCCCCGGCAAAAGTGGTATTCAGCGTATCCTCGCCGCCGTCATGGCCCCAGACGACATATTCTTCGTCGTCGATATTAATACTGTTCACAGACATAGCGACCAGCGCGCCGTCGTTTTCACTGATGCTTATATGTTGATTAAATCCCTGTCCTAAATTATCCTGCCCGATGCCGGCGATATCATTGGCATACCCGTTAACCGTAAAAATAGTTACATTGGAACCGGAAATATCAGCCACATAATCATGGCTGAGCGTTAAACCGTATTTCAACGCCAGGTAAGTCTCCACCTTATATTTATCGTTAGTCGTTAAAACCGCGCTGTATCCGACAATTTCGGCAATTTTACCACTGTAACGGCCGTTGGTCGCCGATAATCCGTTGGTCTGGCTCTGATGGCCGATGGTCACCGGTCCGGCTGCAGCGACGTGTGTGGCGGATTCATCTATATTTGTAGAAGTTAAAGACAGCAGGCTGAATGACTGCGGTGTGCCCTGGGTTGTTCCGTTAAAAGCAATGGCCTGATTTCCGGAACTGCCGAACGTCACCTGCAAAGAAACAAGCGCAGGATTCGTGCCGTTGGAATGAGCCTGGTCTGTAGTAGAGGCGCCTGTGCCCTGACCGCCTTCCTCGGTAGTGCCTGTGAAGAATCCGTAAGATTCGCTGCCGTAAAAATAGCCGTAGCCATGCGCCGTGTACTGACCGAAATCCACAATACACTGTCTGGTTCTGCCGGTTTCGGCATTGGGTTCAAGCGCCGAGAAAAATGACAGGCCGGTTTTGCTGCCGGCGGCAAACACATAGTTTCCTCCAAGATCAAGTCCGTCGGAAGAGCCGTTAAATTCAATCACCGGATTGCCGTTGATATTATCGGTTGTATTATCCCTGAAATCCGGCGCATCCAGATTGGTATCGGTGGCATTCCTAACGATAAGATTTCCGGAAACATCTTTCCATGTATTAACTTCCTGACCGTCGCTGGCCGGGCTGGCGCCGTTTAAAGCGCCTTCATCGGCCTTAAACCAGATCTCCAGGTTTTCGCTGACAACGCCGGGGAAAGTTGTTCCGCCGGGAGCGGATGAAATAAACGTAAAATATTGCGTTGAGTTGGAGGCAAAATTGACCGTCGCTTCATAATTGGCGCCATTGATCGTTAATTCATAAGAACCGGTTAAATCCGATGTGGACGATAAAGTGGAAGAATTGGATACCACAAGAAACGTTAGCCCGTCGGCTAAGGAAGTGTCGACGGCGATGATCATACTGCCTGCCGAACCTGTTTCCACTACTTTCCAGATGCGCCCGATGCGCGTATTGGCTTCGCCTTCAAAAGTCGTGTTTAGCGAAGCTGAACCGCCGTTATGACCCCAGATAACGTATTCATCGTCATCGAGGTTACCGTTGGTTATAGAACCGGTTATTAAGGCGCCGTCATTTATGCTTTTACTTTTTAGCTGACTTAAATTTTGATTGGAAATATCTTTTCCCACACCGGCAATATTATTGGCGTAACCGGAAATACTATAAATCGTCGTAATACCGGCGACATCAGCGGTATAATTATGGCCTAATGTCAGGCCGTATTTTAATCCCATGTAGGTTTGTATGCGCTGTTTATCTTCCGTTGACAAAACTGCGTCATAACCGACGATTTCGGCAATCTTGCCGCTGAAATACCGTCCGCCGTTGCTGCTCAGGTCATCGGTCTGGGACTGCTGCCCGATGGTCACCGGACCGGATGTTGCGCCATGCGTCGACGCCTGGTTGATGTTGGCGTCCGGCAATCCTGTTAAACTGATACTCTGATTTGACAGACCTGATCCGCCGTTCAATGACATTTCCTGGTCATTGCCGAAATCCACTTCGAAGGTTACCAGCGCGGGAATGGTATCCTGGGCATGACTCTGATCTACAACGGAATCCCCTCCGGCGGATACGCTGGTATAAAATCCGTAGGCTTCGCTGCCGTAAAGAAAACCATAACCGGCTTCTGTAAACTGCCCGAAATCGACGACAGGCTGCCGGGTTTTGCCCGATTCATCATTAGGCTTGACTACGGCAAACCAGGTTAAGCCGTCCGAAGGCGCGAAAATAAAATTAGCGCCCAAATCCAGACCATCTTCAGTACCGTCAAATTCCACCACCGGGTTTTCGTTAAGATTATCCTGAGTATTATTACGATAGGTAGGCGAAGCTCAATTAGCGTCTGTCGCATCATTGGAACCGGCCTGATCTTCCCAGGTATTTACCGCCTGACCATCGCTGGCCGTGCTGCCACCATTTAATACGCCGGCGTTGGCTTTAAGCCACATCTGCAAATTTGTACCGATGCCGCCGGAATATTTAATGCCGCCCGAAACAGTGGTTATGAATGTAAAATACTGCGTACCGCTGAAAGTAACCGACGCTTCGTACCGGCTGCCGTTAACGGTTAACGCGTAAGATCCAACTATATCGCTTGGTCCGTTGATAGTTGGAGAATTCGCCACTACCAATGCCGTTAAGCCGCCGGCAATGGATGTTGGAACTGAAATGGTCATACTGCCTGGCGTTCCGGTGGCGGTGACCTTCCAGATTCTGGTTATTCTGGTTTCCGTGATACTGTTATAGGTGGTTCCCAAACTGGCCGAAGCGTTATCATGGCCCCAGATTACATATTCTTCATCATCGATATTAGCGTCGGCAATGGTTCCTTCGATCAATGAACCGCTGTTTAAACTTTTACTCTGAAGCTGGGTAAGGGTCTGATCGGTTACATCCTGTCCGACGCCGGCGATATCATAGGGATAAGTGGAAATATCGTAAACGGTTGTATTGGTTCCGCTGATATTGGCGATATAATTATGCTCCAGGGTTAAGCCGTATTTTAAGGCCAGGTAGGTTTCCACGCGGTTTTTATTGTCGGCAGTTAAAACCGTACTATAGCCTATAAGTTCGGCCATGGCGCCGCTGTAATATCGTCCATTATTGTTGTCTATACTCTGTGTTTTAGACTGCTGGCCGACGGTGACTGGTCCGCTATATAACTGATGCGTTCCGGATTCGTTGATGTTGGCGGCCGTTAAACTGGCCAGAGTAATGGTTTGTGTTGCTACGGGTGGCGAACTACCGTTAAAGGCCATATACTGGTTATCGCCGAAATCGATCTGGTATTCGACAAGGGTCGTTTCCGTACTGCGGCCGTGATAAGCGTCGGTTGTAACCGCGCCGCCGTTGCCGGTACTGGTAAAAAATCCATAGAAATCACAGCCGTAGGAAAAGCCATAACCATTATCAGCGTACAGACCAAAATCGATTATTCTCTGCTGGGTTTTATCGATTTCCGCATTGGGCCGCAGAACGGCAAACCAGTGCATACCGGTTCCGATTGAATAAATATAATCCGTGCCGAAATCCAGACCGTCATTGGTGCCGTTAAATTCAACCACCGGATTGTTATTAATGTTATCCGCAGAATTATTGCGGTAATCGGGCGATGCAAGCCTGTCGTCAACCGCATCATTGGTTCTGGCCGTGGTTTGATCCTGCCAGGTGCCAACGGCTTCGCCATCGGATGCCGAGCCTCCGCCGGTGTCCAAAACGCCTTGGTTGGCTTTAAGCCATAACTGGATACTGCCGCTAACGCCGCCGGGTGACTGGGCGAAAACAATTCCGGAGGTCATAATTAAAGCGGCTGTCAGGTAACGTAAATATCTTTTCATCTTTTATCTCCAAATAATTTTTTAACAATGGAAACAGGCTGTAAATCAAATCTTCAATGAATCCAAGCTTATTATTAAACTTATAATTCCGCATTTTAGCGGAATTATGTTTATCTGTCGCGGAGAATTCATCATATCTCTTTTTTGAATTTAACTATATCAATAAATTATCGGGAGTTAACCGGTTTCCTTTAGAAACAGGGGACATAAATAAATGACGCTTTGTTATATTTTTCAGTTGAAATCCATATTAGTTTTAAAATATATTCACCGAAATATAGCGCCGTGAATTTGTATGCAAAGTTTTATTAAATATTAACCGGAATAAACTGAATTATACGAATGGCCGTGTTGCGCAACGATTTTTATAAATTAGCTTTGATTAGATGGTATTTTGTATGGTTAACCAGAACATTTTACATGTTTTAATTTTAATTTTCTGCCTGGCTACAACATCAGGAATTTTGTCGAATTTTTCACTGACCTTTTAATAATGAGCGCATTTTACAAATAAACCGATGATAGACTGATTTTCAGCGCTGATGACGCCGATTAAAACGCTGATGTTATTCCGGCGGGCGGTCTGTTTTCCAGCTTTTCCAGAGCCAGGTTGTCGATGCCTTTTCCTGTATATTCCGGTTTTAAATAAATGGTCACTTCGGCTGTCCGGTCATAGGCCGGACGCTGCTTGTAGCGGGAAATTTAACAGAAACCGCAGGGCGTCTGGCCGTTCTTAATCAGAAAGGACGGGTATTTGGGATGATTGATCAGTATGTGTTTCTTCAGATCCGGAATTGATAATTCTTCGGTGTGGAAAGTAGCCGTTGAGTGTAAAACATAATAATTAAGGTTTCCTTAAAAAGTACAATAATACAACTTCATATATTTTAATATATCTTGCTCAATAAAGCTATTCAGATTGTTTCTGTCTT
>RQOG01000142.1 GCA_003854985.1 Calditrichota bacterium | reverse complement strand
AGTGCATTAATTAAGTAACCTTTGGGGTTTGCCTTGTCTGCACATTTGCGCCTCATTTGGCTCAAAAATATAATTAAATCAAACTCTCCAGTTTGTTCCCTTTCTTGGGCATGTTTGAACAGCTCTAAGTTGTGGCGAATCTCCTTTGTGTCGAAATAGTAGTTTTGTTTCAGGTAGTTGATGACCATTGCATCCAAATCCCAAGAGGGAGAAATCTGGCTTTTGAGGTGCTGCTCTTCTACCTCTGAATCCCTGTTTTCGGGGATGTACACAGGGTAGAATTTGATTGCAACAATCTTTCTCCCTTCTTTAACTGGACTATATTCAAAGCTGTAAGGGGATGATTTGTCAAGTTCCCTTTTTGCAGGTTCAATAACATAACGAAAAAAATCGTTTACCTGCTTGTACTTTTCTTTAATTTTGAACATGATTTTCAGCTTTTCAATGCTGTATGTAATGGGGCTTTTCTTTTCGCTAAACAGCTCATATAACCGCATTGCATAGGTGCTTTCAAAGCTCATTGCAGTTTTTAGTTCGTACTTCCGAAAGCCTTTTGAAAAGTCTAGTATTGCATCGTATATTTTCGGATGAACTCTGAACTCCACAAAGTCGCTGTATTTTTCAATAGCTGGACTTTCTATGATTGAAATTAACTCCCATCTTTTGTCGTCCTCGTATTCAAACACTTTCTCTCTCAAGTCTCGCAATGCCTTTTTTACCAAGCTGTGGTTTTTATCATCTTCATCCTTTAAGAATGAAGAAATAGGCAATTTTACCCAGTAGCCATTAAACAGATCTTTATTTATTTTAAACCGACTATCCAGTTTCTGCCCTTGTATTTGGGGTTGACAAATTTGCACCAATCGGTATAGAATGCGCTTTTCATAGACTGAATAATCATACTTTGCGCTTGTTAGTAGGTAGCTTTGTATTACGTCCTTGTTTGTGATTTTCATAGGATTAAGATTTAATTACGAGTTGTCTAATACAAAGATAATTCTAAAAACGAGTTACGCAAACAGTAACACGTTGAATGTATTATAAAACTCGTAGTTCAGAGCCTTCTAAGTATTATAAAACTCGTATAAAGTATTATAAAACTCGTAGTTCAGCGAATGTTGAATAGCCTCTATCCTATACCAGTAAAGGCCTGGAGAGCTTTTAATAAAATTTTGGTAAGCATATGGTAAGCTTTACTTTTTAAGTAAGCATATAGAGTTGTTTACCCTTCGGGGCTTCAAAAACGCTCAAAAGGCATAAGGGAAAAAATAATCTCCCCAACTTGAATCAGTTTCAGAAAAGCATTTTGCATTCGAAAACGATGTGTGTTTTCTTTATGGCATTATGATAAATAGAATCTTAATGCATTGATTGTCAGGATTTAGTGAACTGTCCTTTTTTCTAAAGGGTCTTTTTGAGAGGTTTAAGGGTCTTTTTGAAGACCAAAACCCTTAGCGGTATAAAATTTAGAAATCGCACTATTTATCTAAAGAAAATCATAAAGTCATGGAGAAAATTAAAGTTTTTATTATTGAGAATGAGAAAGTAATAACAATTACTCTTCAAGTTGTAGCTGTTGTCGTTGCAATTTCTACCCTCTTTGTTGCTCTGTGAGCAGCAAAGAGTCTTTTATTTTTTGTGTGGGCGGATGTGTCTATTTGCATTTCTTTGCGGAATGGTTATCTTTGAATGACGCTAAGGAGCAAGGAGTGTTTTTTGCTGCGCAAAACCTTTCGCACTACCGTGCTCCCTAACCCCTTGCCCCTTCGGGGGAAAGGAAAAAATCTTAACTGAAGTCAATCTTTTTTCCCTTATGCCATGATACCGAAAGTCAAAACAGGAAGTAGTTTTTCGGGCGTTCTGGGTTACGCCCTGCAGGAATCCAAAGACGCCGAAATAATTGATAAAAACGTGGTGGGCCGAGATGCAAAGGAACTTTCAAAAGCATTTGAAAAGGTGGCCGACCTGAACACCAGAGCAGAAAAAAAGGTCAAACATTTTTCCCTTTCCTTCGCTCCTGGTGATGCTGAAAAACTCAATCCTGGGATCTTGTCCAGGATAAGCCAGGACTTTCTAAAAAAGATGGGCTACAAAAACAACCAGTATGTTGTAATCCAACACAATGACACCAAACATCCCCATGTTCACATCGTTGTAAATCGAATCAATCCCGACACCTGCACGGCCGTTTCAGACAGTAACGAGAAGGTTAAAGGGGCGCGAATCGCTCGAGAAATAGAACGGGAATATGGTTTAACCGTGGCTCCAGAGCAACGCACGGGGATAAAGCAGGAGAGCAAGGCCGAGCGAGAAATGAAAAAACGCATCGAGGGGACGGAAGAGAAAACAGAAAAGGAGACGATAAAAGGCATGGTTTTAAAGGCTTTGAAGGAAGGGAAAGACATGAAAGAAGCAGTCCAGAAGATGAGAGCTGCAGGACTTGAAATAAGCTTCTCCGGAGACAAAAAAGGGAATGTGACCGGTTGGAAGTTGAAGCTGAATGAAAGAGAGTACAAAGCCAGCACAATCGACCGATCAATAAGTTGGGAGGGTGCAAAAAAGATCAATCAACAGAGTAATCAGAAAAACGGTTTAGGGTTATGATTGAAAAAAACAAAGGCGGGAGACCCCGAAAAGAAGCCGATAGGGTGCAAAATAAGCGTGTTTCTGTCAATTTTACCACCTCGGAGTATGAGAGGGCTATTCAAACGGCAAATAGGGCTAAAATGCCCCTTTCTGCGCTTTTGAGAAAAAAAGCATTAGAGGAGGTGGTGAGAGAACCCAATTTTTTGAATGAAGAGTTCATGCGGTTCCTTGCTTCCATTGCATCCAACACAAATCAAATCGCCTACGCATGCAACAGCGGGCGGGTGCATAATAGTAGCGCATTGGCCGCCAATCTGGATAAGATTGCCGAAATGCTTTTGATGATACGGGATGAGGTCAGGGAGAAGGAGATTTAATCCAATTATCCATCCCTTTTGAGGGAATCACGTAACCTCTCAAAAGGGCGTTAATGTGAGCGGTTTTTACTCTTTTACCAAATCCGTGAAGTTTGACCAGTCTTCAACACGGAAGGCCCTGATATCTCGCACAGATTTTTTAAACCAATCAATATTTTTTAGGGCATTAATAGCTCTGAATAGGTTTGACATATCGCTTTTTTCGCACAAATACACGCTGCCTTGAGTGTTATAAAACTCATACTTTCGCAGGGCTGTTTTTATCTCAAAATAAGCATTGTTGTACGGTTCTCCGTAATGTTCTTTTAGGTCTGTAATGACCATATCAAAGGCTATTGCAAACATGCGTTACTGTTGTTTGTACTGAAGAACTGAAAATATTTTTCTTCGCCAAAAAAGATTCTTCCCATTTGGTCTTTTATTGCAATAACCAGCCCTTTGAATGGGTTGTTTTCTATGTCAATTACAGTTCCTTCGATCCAGTCACTTAATCCTGTTAGTTTTGGGTCTGCTTTGGCTTTTTGCCCTTTTTTTATTTTCATGGTGCTCCTTTTAAAGTGAAAATCAATTACAAAGATATATTTTTTCCTTATGCCTTAACCTCTTGAATTATCTCAATATCAAATCCAGACTTTAGAACCCCTCTTTTTTCAGCATAGTTCATTATTTCTCTTTCCAAACTTATGCTTAAATCAGAGTGTATGTATCTTTTTTTGGGGCTTGTTATGGTTTTGGTATTAGGATGTTTAAGCCATTTATTGTAAAATAATTTCGCTTCTTCCAGTGTGCAAAAGGAGTGATATGATTTCCTGTCCTTTTGTGTGATTTTGTTTATCTCGTATTGCAAAAACATGAGTGAGCAATTTGAACTGTTATATGGATGCCAGTATTCATGAATAAAAACTCCCTTTACATTGGTTTTGAGTTTTGCATCAAGCACAGCATCCGTGTCAATAAGCCTTGTGTAGCCTTTGAATGCATTGGGGTTTAAAGTGTATTTTCTCATTTTCTATCAATATTTTGGTGTGCTTTATTATGTCTTTGGCGTGTAATTCAATTCTTTTTTTAGTGCATTAATTAAGTAACCTTTGGGGTTTGCCTTGTCTGCACATTTGCGCCTCATTTGGCTCAAAAATATAATTAAATCAAACTCT
>RQOG01000003.1 GCA_003854985.1 Calditrichota bacterium | reverse complement strand
TCTTTTTTGAGATGTCATTTTATAAATGTATTATATACATTTCTACACCATTAAAGAAAGTGAGACCTTTTTTCTAATTTACCGGGCGTGATCGGTTCGGTTTAAGTGATTGGTTAAATTAAACCCGCCATCAGCAGGAAACGAAAACATTTAATGTCTCATTTCATTAAATTAACTTTCCTGTTTTCTTATTCAATTCACCAAATTTGTTTCATAGAATATTAAATTTGAATATAATCAATAATAACTGCAGCAAAAATAGACTAAACGTTTGCGGTACGTCTATCGGTTCGGTGCGCAAATGCCCGCTGCAATATTGCAGAGTTTCCCGGACTTTAATGCAAGTGCCTGTCTATATATTTTTCATTTTCGATTCTGGTTGGACTTTGAAAGAAAGCGGTGAATATTTCTAAATTCATCCGGGCTTGGTAGTTTCTTCTTTTCCATATTCATGTGACCATACCAGATCCCAAAGGTGTGATTTTGAATCATGGCCAACAATTAACAGTGATGTTCAGTGGATTAGCACACATGATATACTTTCAAAATATTAATAAACCGGTTGTATGTTGATACTCTTGCAGTATCTTGCTGGCAATTTTTCATACTAAATTTAGAAATTATATATAAAATTCACACCTGCTGTGGCTAATGGTTTCTTGTTATTCACAATATCAAAATGCATAATTTGATTAAAATAAAGTTTAAAGAACATATTAAATGAAATTCTGTCAGTGAAAGCATACTTTGATTTGATTGATGCTGAGACACCTGAAACGGAGTATGAATAATCATGAAATACCAAAGGTGGATTTTCATCAAAATAATGCAAGGAAAGATGTATAACTTCTTGTTCGATTTTTGCAGTAATTGTATTGCTTATCATTCCGCCTAATGAAAAATATAAAATAAAATTCTGGTGATCTGCCAATTTATAATTTATATCGGCTCCAAAAATAAACAAAGAGTTCTTTAGGTCTGTTATTTTACGAGGATTATCAAAATCAGCATTGATATTATTTTCATCATAGATTATTTCCCTGATAATAAGACAGGGATATATATTTGTATAAATAGTAAAATGAAAATTTTGTTTTAATTTTCTCTGAAACCCGAATGTAAAACCTGCTGAGGACAAAGGATCATCATTCGGTGCGATTATGATTACCTGTTTTAGGTACCTTTCAATTCTAACAGGAGTACTAGGTGTTATAACGGTTTTGACGTATGAATCCCTATTCTCGAAGCCAATCTCACTTCCAATTCGTGAATTAATTCCAAAAAATAAATTGTTCTGACTGCTCTTTAAATTTGGATTCGTATATTCCCTGTTACAGTGATTAAAATATGAACTTTGTTTTGATTGCCAAATGAACTGACCAGTTAATCCAATTAAGCCAATTGGCAATAATAACACGATTCCGTTTTTTTGAAAAGGGCTGATACCTATGAGAATGCCACTGGTTAAGTAATTTTGTACTCGAATTCTTTTGAAAATGTTATATTCATTTGTTGTTAAATGTTTAAATTTTAACCTTACAGGGCTGACACGACGATTCTTGACTTCGACTATTTGTTCAATGTTTTGATAACAAGATAGATATGCTTTAACCTTATAAAAACCAGGGCTTATTTCAACAATATTTTTTGTGGATAATGATACTTTTGAACTATCAATAAACAAGGAATCTGGTTCTTTATTTATCCCAAAATATATTTTACCTGATTCAGGATTAATGACATCCTGTGCATTTAACTTTTCAATGGTAATATCGAAAAATACAATAATAAAAAAAACTATCAGACTTCTAAAAATATACAAGCAGACCTCCTTTTTAATTAAAAGATTAAAAATGACTCACGGCAAATCCAAGCCGCCGGCTGATGACCTACATAAACCCATTCACTATTAGTAAAATCCAGGTGCGTGATCCGGTCTGGTTAAGTGAATTGTTATGTGTGACATTTTAATCTTCTATTTAATATGTTCACCATTTATGAGATATAAAATGCCTACACCAAAATAAAGACCTTCAAAACTGTATTTAAATTTTGGATCTACCAAGTGAACAAAACTTGATGTAAAATTCACATCTCTTTCGCTTGACATTTTAAAACTTTTAAATGAATATGAAACAGAAAAATCAAATTCTAACATTGAGAAAAATTTGAACTGAAGATCGATTACTGGTTCAATAAAAAGTGAACCTTTTTTATCCGTATCAGAATAATTATAAAATTCATCCGGATATAAATTAATCCAATAATCACCATTATCTTTTAAATATAAATTACTCCAATCAACAAGACCACCAATCCAAAAAGAAAAAGAATTGTGTTTATACATCTGCCATTGTATAAAATATTTTAATGAATACATTTTTAATTCTCTTTTCGAATGCTGGTCAACTTCTTTAATTTGTAAACTATCTTCGTAATATTGGGTATGTATATGGTTAAATGACTGTTGTCCATAAGTTGCGATCAAACCCATCTGTATCTTGGATATTGTACAACGAATTTTGATTCCATTATTATACATACTAATACTATTTCTATCAATAAAAGAACTGCTTCTGATATTTGTTTGTTTTTCATCAACATTCGTAGTTAAGAGACTATTTATTCCAATACTATATTTTTGTGAATAACAAAAACTTGTAAAAAGTAAAATTAACAATAAAGAATTTTTCATAAATTTACCAAATTTTAATTGTACATATAATGGCTGAGCTAAGCCGCCCGCCGTGATAAATTGTGAGATAATGTACTAAACAAAACAACAAAAATCTATCCGGGTTCGGCTCGAATCCCTGGTTAAACTAAGCCCGCCGTCCGGCGGGGTGTGGTCCGGGTGGCTTAGCCCTGTCTGACCACCGGACAGGTAACCCAGGTATGAAATGCTGGCTCAAAATATTGCCAGCTTGAAAAACATTGGAACACACGCAGCATTTCTATACCTTATTTTGTTATGCCAGATTTATTATATTATAATAATTCGATTATTTTTCAAAATACTATTTTAACATCCTTAATAAAATTGCGTCACCTCAAATTGATAAAAACTATTATCCTTATATAAAAATATATATTTGCCATCCAAGCTTGAATAAACATGTAATAAGCCCGAATTAGGTGTCCAGAAAATAGTTTCAGAATTATTATAATCTAATATTCGTAAATAACCTCGATCACAGAAGTATATGATATTGTCTTCACTTTCTCCATAACTAAAATCAGCGAACCTCACCGGCTGTGTTTACAAGCAGAACATTTGATAATATTGCTGTATCAACCTTGTCCGGCACATGAGAACAAAAGCCAATTCCCACATAGAATGGTTCTTCAAGAAGAAGTTCGATGGGAGCGCCAAACTGGTTCATGGTTTCTCCGTCAAGGCTGACAAAAAGTGCAAAAGAATTCCCTTGTTTTTCGATGCCGATGCGTTCCGCATGATTCGTAACAAGATCATCCGGTGAATTACCGCCGGGAATAGCACCACGGCTACCGATTCTATATTCCATATCCCTGATTCTTTTGCCTTTCTCGGGGCGCCAGGCGAGATGTATCATCCCATCACCATGCAGAGCGACGATGGCTTCTTTGGAATCATCTTCTAAACTCTGACGAATGACAAGTACAGCTTTACGATCGAAGTAGCCGAGCGAATCCGGAAATCGGATACTGGCCGCCAATGAAATATCACCAGACATTTTTTTCCAAAGATAGCGGAATTCATCGCGAACATACCATACGTTGTAACCCGCAGATGTAATAATATATTCTTTAGTATCGGCATTAAAACTGGAACTGCCCGGTATCAGGGCGGCTCCGACATCAGATTGACCCTCAAATATACCGATGGGTTCAAGGATCGTTTTGGTTGGGCGATGAAAATCTTTCGGAGGTGAAACCTGCTGATGAGTGTCTGATCCGGGTAATGCCCAATCGGGCACATCCTTTTCCTGTGCTAAAACAAAACATGATATTGAACTCCAGATTAAAAAAAGTATGGTTTTCATAATCATAATCTCTCCCTTACTAAGCATATTAGGAATATACTTACGATTGGTATTCCGAGCCATAGCATTATTAAAAATGTTAAGAATCGAATTGCATAACCGCGAATTGACAAATATCAGTCAAAGCCTTTTTTGCTTCCGGGAATAAGGGTGAAAAAAGCGGAAAAGCATGAACCATTTTAGGCCATTTACTCAAAATTACATCTACACCCTGTTCTTTTGCTTTCTGAGCTACATTGATGCAATCATCAAGATGTATCTCATGAGTTCCAACGGTTATATGAATGGGCGTTATATCCTCATAGTTTCCAAACAATGGAGATAATAGAGGAAGCTTCGGATCATTGTTAGCTATATAATATTTTGTCCAGATATCCCATGATCCATACGGCGCAATATCGTTTTTGGCATTGTAGACAAATGAATCTGCCAGGCATCGTAAATCGGTAACAGGGGATATCGAAAAAGCGGCTCTTGGTAAGTCAATATGTTTTTCTTTTAATGCTAGCAATAAGACTAAGGTTAAAGTACCCCCTGCTGATTCACCGCCGATAACAATATCACTGCTCTTATAACCGTTTTCTAACAACCATTGGTATACTTCTATGCAATCATCCAAAGCGGCAGGAAAGGGATGTTCGGGAGCCAGCCTGTAATCAAATAGTAACGATTTAAGTTGAGTGCCTAAGGTAAACTTGGCGACAATTGTTCGATGTGTGTTACATGATCCGGAGATAAATCCGCCGCCATGGATGTGAAGTAATACCTTTCCTTGCAGAGGATGTTCTGGTATAATCCATTCTGCCTGAATCTGGTTTATAATAAAACTTTCTGAATGGATACCTTTGGGCATTTTCATTTTGGATGTGGTTTTATAAACATCCTGTCGGAATCTTTCCACTGAAAAGTTTTCATCAACAACTTCTTTTTTCAGTTTAAATTTTAAAAGATGCCGATTTCTAATTAACCATAGAACTAGTTTACTTCTTATACTTTGCATTTGATGAATTTCCTATACGCATCTATTAATGGCTGAATTAAAATCAGGCATCCTGTATTTTACTTAATAATCCTTTACTTGATGCTTATTTGCCTTTGGTCAAGGTTTATCATAATTGAGTGTTACGACAAATTTCCCATTCTCTTTTCCAGGGATAACCTTAATATTCAGTTGACCCAGCACTTTAGTGCCTACACCAAGATCGGAAATTTTTTCTGATAAAGTAACCTGATTATCCGAACCGATCAGCTGTTCTTTTGTCAGATCCCCGACCCACATATTAGGTCCAAAGGTGTGTCTTAATTGATATGTGCCGGGAATAATGTTTTCAAAAACATATTCATTTTTTCCTTCAACGATCATTTTTCTTGCAAGCATTTCTCTGTCACGGAATAGTTCAATTTCCGCACCAATACCCATCGTCTGTCTTGTTTTTTCATGAAAATAATCTGTGCCGCTGTCAAATGCTTCAACTTCAAAGTAATACTCCTGATCACGGTTAAGACTATGGATATCCAATGTATAATCATCATAAACCAGGTAATCGTTATAAAGCTTGTCAGGTTGGATACCATACCGAACCACATAACCATCGGCTCCGTCAACCGGTTGCCATAATAACTTTGCCTTACAGGGATCATCCGGATCGCGAACAACCATTATATCTTTAACTTTAGTGAATTTAGCAACATCAGGATTGCCGAAAATGCGGAAATCTTTAACCGCAAATTTTCCTTCATCATGCGTAAATACGTTGGTTAATTTTACATACCTGGCTTTAACCGGTTTAGCAAGCTCAGTATAATCATGCCTGTTATCTACAGTATTATTACTTTTATCTATTAGCATCGACCAGTTTTCATTATCTCCGGAAACTTCCACGGTATAAGACTGGTATTGACTAAGACTCGGTGGCATGCGAAAACCTCTGCCCATTTCAAGTTTTGCATCATGGCGGTCAAAATTGACCTGAACAGCATAGATATCACATATTTTGCCAAGATCTACTTTCATATACTCCCCGGGATCACCTGTCGCGGCACACCAGTGAGTAAGGAAATATTCATCCACGGCTTTCTCCGGTCCATATCCTTCAAGGGTAGAAGATACTTCCACGTATTTTTTATTGGATAGAAGCATCCATCCGGTAAAATTGTTAGCAACCGCATTTTCCTTGATACCGGGATAATATTGCGGGTAGTCTCCGAATTCTGTATTGGAATGCATGACTCCCTCAGCATCAACAGCCGTTGGGAACAAAGCTAACTCACCGCTGCCTCGTCCGCCATAAAATGAAGGGATCATAACAATAGTCCATAATTGTCCATTTTTATCGTGGAAGGTGCTGCCATGACCAGCGCCCACCATAAATCCGGTTGTTTTAAAGGTAAGCGGATTATGAGGAGAATATTTGAAGGGTCCCATCGGATTGTCAGCTACATAAATACCATGGGAATAGGTCGAAAGCTCAAGGCCGATTGCAGCATACTGCAGATAGTATTTCCCATTGTGCTTTACCATCCACGGTCCTTCAATCCATGGATTTTCTTCAGGAAGATAGTCTCTGTACGAGAAAATGGAAAATATAACATCTTCGGGTCTTCTTCGCTCAAAGCCATGGGATTTATAGTCACCGAAGAATAAGGTAACAGGCTTTCCTTTTTCCTTAAAACCGTTATCCGGATCGAGTTCAACAACCTGGAAGGGTAAAATCTGGGACCAGCCCCAGTACATATAATACCGGCCATCATCATCGATAAACATGTCGGCATCACCATATTCCCGATCATAATAACCAACTTTTTCCCAAACACCGCTCTTTGGATCAGCACTTGCATACACATCTCTGCGGGATTTATCACCGGAGACGATTAATCTTTCCCCGTCACTGGCCACCGACGGGCAGCCTCCGGGAATATCCGGTGCGTCAACGTAAGTCCAGTCTCTCATATTACCGGAATACCAGTATCCTCGGAGACCCGTAATAAAGAGATAATAATCGTCCTGATGAATGGCAACGACAGCTTCACCAGCCCTGCGCGCTCTATCAGTGCCAAAATCCAGTGTAATGGGATTACAAAATGTCAACGGCTTGTCCGTTATCTGCACTGAAAAACTTTTTGATTGTTCTGACTTGTCTGACATACAAGAAAATAAACTACAAGTAATCAAAGTAACTGCTGCCAGCCGAATTATTTTTTTAATTGACAATTTGTACATGACATCCCTCCTCTTGATTAACAGATTGATTTCTATTTTGATCAAAAACTTTTTATATAGAATTGATACTGAAATTGTGTCAACCTTGCTAAACCGCTAATCCGTGATCACCAATAACAATGCACTTTTCGGAAACCCGGATGCGTGATCGCGGCCGCTTGATGCCATTGTTGAACTAAGCCCGCCGTCCGGCGGACAGCAGTAAACTCCTCATACTACATTTAATTTTCGCAATTAAGCCGGTCATTGAAAAG
>RQOG01000002.1 GCA_003854985.1 Calditrichota bacterium | reverse complement strand
CCGTTGGTGATAAAAAGATGATTCTTTCAGATTGATTAGAAACCTGCCTGCCGGTTGCACCGATAACATTGAATACTTTTAAAAACCTCCTTTTTGGAGGTTTTTTATTTTTATTGGAAATACCAGTCAGCATATTTATGTTTATCCTCAAGACCAATAAAAAGGAGGAAGCGATGAATTTCAGATATACCTTAGCTTTTAGCGCAATGCTTTTACTTATTATAATTCTACTTTCAGTCTCACAGGCGCAGGATCAAAAAGTACGCGCCAGCCTTAAAGCCGGCGTTATGCAGCGTTTGGGCGCGGATACCGATATTACCATCGAATACAGCAGACCCGGCGTTAAAGGGAGAGTTATATGGGGCGGATTAGTGCCGTATGGATTAATGTCCATTACGACCAAAGATTCCCTTAAAAAAGATATACCCTGGCGGGCCGGCGCTAACGAGAATACCACCATTGAATTCAATCATGATCTTTTAATTGAAGACCGGAAACTGCCGGCAGGGAAATACGGCGTTCATATAATTCCTTATGAGAATGAGTGGATCATCATTTTCAGTAAAAAGAATGCCGAATGGGGCAGTTATACCTATGATGAAAAAGAAGACGCCCTGCGGGTAAAGGTTATTCCTGTCGAAGCGCCGTTTCAGAACTGGTTAACCTATGGATTTGACGACCTGGCCGGAACTTCTGCCACACTGTATTTATGGTGGGAAAAACTAAAAGCGCCTGTAAAAATTGAATTAGCCGGATCGGATGCGCCACCCGCTAAACCTGCAAAAGTCAAGTTTGTAGAATAGTACAAAGCCCTAACCGGTGCTTTTTATTCCGGTAATTGCAAGCCGTATTTATCGCTTATGTCCAGGGGCGGCATTTCGCCATCCAGCGGTTTGCCGTCTTTCACATACCAGTCGAACCAGTCCAGGGTGCGGTATAATACATCGATTCTTCCCGGCTGTTTGCGGTTGCCGTGACCTTCTCCGGGATATTGCACCAAACGTACCGCCGGATGATGATTCATTTTAAGCCGCGTGTAAAGTTCAATGCTCTGTGAAGGATGAACCCGTGTGTCGTTCTCGCCGCCAAGTATCAGGAAAGCCGTTTTACTTTGATGGGCATAGTAAATGGGACTGCGCTTAAGGCTGATATCCCACATTTCTTCCAGCTTTTTACCGGAATGAACATATAATTCTTCATAAGGAATATCCGTCGTGCCGCGTTTGCTGATAAGGTTACTGACGCCGACAAACATACAAACCGCTTTGACATATTCGGTAAAATAGGTTCCGAACCAGGCTGCGGCATAACCGCCGTATGAACCGCCGGCCAGGCCCACGCGATCTTTATCGGCAATGCCTAAATTAATCAAATAGTCAATGCCGTCCTTAATATCATCAAACTCTTTTCCGGCCGGATCGCCATAACCGGCGGCGGCAAATTCAAGGCCGTATCCTGTGCTGGCTCTGTAGTTGGGATAAAATATCGTATAACCTCTGCCGGCCAATACTTGTCCCGGCGTTGAATAATGCGTTAACCAGCCATTGGAATAATTGGATTCCGGGCCGCCGTGAGCAAATACAATCAACGGGTATTTTTCACCCTGCTGATAATTCACTGGTTTGATTAACAATCCTTCAATATCCCAGCCGTCGTCGGATTGGTATTTTAGAACCGTTTGCCGGCCAAAGGATTTTTCATTTATCCATGGATTGGTATCGGTCATTCGTTTTATACCGCTTTTCGGGCGCCAGGTATACACTTCGGATGCGGAATAAGGCGTATTACCCAAAAAGGCAAAAAGTTTAAAATCCTTAGAAAATTCCGGCTTTCCGATAATTACTTCATTATCCGATGAATTAAGAATAACCTCCCTTTTTCCGCTTTTAATATTAACCAGGCTGAGCGTCACATTAACGCCTTCGTCGGCCATGTAAAAAACAGTTTCATTATTTTTCCAGGATGCCCAGGTAACATGTCCCTTAAAATCGACCGGCGTCAGGTTTTTTGCTTCGCCGCCATTAACCGGAATTATATAAACCTGGCTGACGGCATGATCTTTTTGACTGACCGCCGCTGTGTAAACCAGGTTTTTACCGTCCGGGCTGAAAGCGAAATTGCCTAATTTGCCTTCATTTTTAGAGAGCGGTCTGATTTTTTTACCGTTAATGTTCATCAGGTAAATTTTTCTGAACATATAGCGGTAATCAATCAGGTTTTTTTCGGCGCCGGCCATGGCGATGGTTTTCCCGTCAGGGGAAAGCATAAAATAGGATATGGTGATATTTTCGGTAAGCTGAACCGGGAAAGCTAATTCGTTGCCCGCTTCCTGAATATACAGATTGTCGTGTTTCCAGTCTCCTTCGTAATAGATAAACCGGTAGCCTTTATCCTTAAGGGTCTTTTCCCGATCAGTGGGAGGCTCTTCCGACGTATAAATAATCTCTTTGCCGGAGGGATGCCATTGATAATCGAGTACGCCGTTATCGGCATAAGTAAGCATCCGCGCTTCTCCGCCGTCAACCGGGACGCCCCAGACCTGTGTGCCTTCGTCATTACGGTTTGTAAGGAAAGAAATCAGCGCACCGTCCGGGCTCCAGTCAATGGAATTAACCTGTGCATCGCCGATAATAAACGGGCGTATTTTACCGGTTTTAATATCGATGATATGCAATTCCGAGTATGCGCTGCCGGGTTTATCAAAAGATTCGCGCGGTACACGGACTGTATAAGCTATATAATTGCCGTCCGGGCTCAATTTTACATCGGAAACGGTTCTCAGTCTCAGTAAATCATCCGCAGTAAAAACATCGGCGGCAAAAAGCCCCGTTGATAATAACACTAAAATTATTAATGAAAGCATTTTTTTAGAATAAATTAAATTATCCATAGCTTCCCCTTTATTTGAATTAGAGGCTTTATATTCTTTGGGTTATATTCAATTTTGAACGGCTTAATATAACGCATTACTGCGATTAATGATACTGCAAATAAAAGTCACCCTGAGTTTTGGCCAAAGGGCGACTATATTTAATAAGAAAACAAAACTAATTTTTGAGACTAATGCGTGTGCCTTTTGTAATTTTCACCAAAATAGGATTTATTAAACAGATCAAGAATTTCCCTTAATTTGGTTATATTTTCCGGGTCCAGGCTTTGTTTGGTTTTCATGGCGTAAACGAGTAATTGATGCAGTAATCCAAGTTGTTCCTGATATTTTTTAACTTTTCCAGCATCATTGGGATCTACAAGAGCTACCCGCTGGGTCATGAAATACTGAGTGACAATTTCCTGCAGTTGATTGGCGTGGTCTTCCTTGTTGGTTATCCAGCGCACTAATTGATTATAATTGACCGGCGTTTCTTTGGAAAGTCTTTCAATTTCATTAATTGATTTTTCGATGGTGGTAATATGTTCGGCAATCAGGTCCGATCGGAGCTGGTCGTTATAAATGCCGCAGGGTATTTCGCAATGGGCAAAGGCTGAAATAGCAGAAATTAAGGCGAATATAACAGATGCTAAAAATAAACGTTTCATACTGTCCTCCGTTAAAATTTATTTAGAGTTTAGTACTAACAAAATTTTTAACCTGAATATTTCACAGTCAACGTTATTTTTCTGGTATATATCGCAGCTTTAGTATTTCTTTCTATGCCTGGTCTGAATATTGTTCGACTTCATCCTCCATGACGACGAGTTCAATCCCGGCAAATTTAAAGAGTTCCCTGGTTTCTGCGGCCGCATGATATCTTTTTTTTGCTACAACTTTTTTTATGCCCACGCTGATAATCAGCATGGCGCAGACCCGGCAGGGTTCCATGGTGCAGTAAAGCGTAGTGCCTTCCAGGGCGATGCCGTATCGGGCGGCCTGGGCGATGGCGTTTTGCTCGGCGTGGATGGTACGCACGCAATGTTTGCTGATGGTGCCGTCTTCATTGATTACCTGACGTAGCTGGTGGCCGACTTCGTTGCAATGCGGAAATCCGGGCGGCGAGCCAACATATCCGGTGCACAGGATACGTTTATCTTTTACAATGATACAGCCGCTTTTACCCCGGTCGCAGGTGGCTCGTTTGGCTACCTCATCGACCAGCCCGATAAAATATTCATCCCACGAAGGGCGTTTTTTATGTTCTTCCGGCATTTTTAAAATTCTCCTGATTCTAATCTGAAGGATGGCAAATTATAAAATATTTAAAAAGCATTCCACAGAAATTAAAGATTATATGATGGATGAAATGAACCTTGCTCCATATTCCGGACATCTGATTCAGGTTTTAAAAGATCAGTTTTTGTAAATAAAATCGCCGCAGAAAAGATAAAGCTCGTGGTTTTTTAAACCGCCTGCCGCCGGGAGATTTATACTTACGTGATACACAAATACAAAGAAACCACGAAGTACACGAAGGGCACGAAGAAAAAACTTGCATAAGAAAATCCTTCTCTTTTGCTTAAGGGAAGGTGGCAGTCGGCAGACTAAACGGATGGGTCAGACAATCCCGGCTAAAACTCGATACACGTATGTTAACCCAGAAAACAGATTTGTGGAAAACCACCAGCGTAAAGATAAAGCCCGTGGCTTTTTAAACAGCCTGCTGCAGCATTTCTGTTTGACATGCTAAGAAAACCACGAAGTACACGAAGGGCGCGAAGAATAACCTTGTACAAGAAAACCCTTCCCTTTTGATTAAGGGCAGGCTGACGGATGGGTCAGACAACCCCCAAACTACATTTCGATAACCGCGCGTTAAACAGGAAAACAGATTTGCGGAAAACCACCAGCGTAAAGATAAAGCCCGCGGTTTTTAAACCACCTACCGCCGGGAGATTTATACTTACGTGATATACAAAGACTAATGAAACCACAAAGTACACGAAAGGCGCGAAGAAAAAAATTGCACAAGAAAACCCTTCCCTTTTGATTAAGGGAAGGTGGCAGGCGGCACACCTTCTTATTCTATCTTTAATTTCTGTTGTGGAGTAAAATAATAAACTGATTTACTGCCATAATTTAATCCTTTCTTATCAAAATTAAATCATAGCCGCTAAATCCCTTTAAAATTCCATTTTTGACTGAACCAATAGAGTATAATAATTATAATAAAAACTTAGTTATTTCATTTCACCGAATTCTTTTTCTATAAATTTTATACTAAAATGATTTTTATTCTTATATAACTCATATCCATGTTTGTGTAAATAATATAAAATTGCACGAAAACTATCCTTAGCAAATTCTAGTTTTGTCCCTACTAATTCATATTCTTCGTTTAGAATTTCGCCTTTATAATAAGTGCTTGAGTTTTTATCATATATCTGCTTTAATTCATAATCTGTTACACTTGAAAATAAAGAAAAAATTTCTCTGTAATCATCATCATTCAATGTCATGAACTTCCTCCATTATTTACTTGGGAATCCAGTTTTAATAGTACCATGTATAGCCTCAACGACAAATACTTTAATATTCTTGCCATAAACTTTAACTGTAGCTTCGTATAGTTTATTACCATTTGATTGAGTAATTGGATTAGTATCAATTTTTCGAACATACTCTAAAATTCTTGCAACATCATCCTCTTAAATATTCGGGATAAGTTTTTGGAATTCTTTAAAATGTTTGAAAGCATGACCCATCTTCCTTAGTGGTCTTGCGGCCTTAATTAATTTCCATAATTCATCAGCTGGCATCAGTGGGCCAACAATGTCTGCAACTAATGTTGTATAATCCGTCGCATCAACTTCGCCATATGCAATATTTGCAACAGCGGGTGCAACAGGTTCGACCACTTCAGCAGTTTCTTGTAAAAGTTTAAAATAATGAATTATTAATCCGCCGGGAACTTTACGTGCAGGAGAATCAGTATTAATGCCTTTTTTGGGCTTTGTATCTTCAACCACAATAACAACACCACCAAAAAATGGATCTTTATCTGGATCATACTCTTCTTCGTTCATACCGAGTGGATCTATATAACTCATTGGATCATTATATGCATATCGATATGGATTCCAAGATGGAGCTACTTGTGCCAATGGATCAACTGTCAAGAACCTAGCTATCTCCGGGTCACGCCGACAGGCGTCCCTTTCGGGATAGTACCTTGCGCCAAAATAGTACCCCCAAAAGGGGCAGGTCCCCAAGGGATAAATCCCAACAAGGGACAGGCACTCCAAATTCTTACCATTCGCCAGAACTTCCTGGTCTAATTCCTTGCCGCTCCGAAAGGAGTCCTTGCGGAGAGTATTTGTACAAATCCCCCGGGTTGGCCGTGTTGTTTGAACCCCGGGAGAATACTTTTGTCAAAGATCGTTTTTTTGTAAATATAACCAACGCCGGCTTAAAGATAAAGCCTGGAGATCCCTTTTAGATTTTCTTTCGAAAGGGATTTCATTATTCTTTTTTTGGTGAATTTTTAATTCTGCTTTTCATCTAACAAAGGTGATTCATAAAATTTTTATTTTACATATGAATCTGATATTATTTTTTACCTGAATTAACAAATGATATCTATTCAGTATTATTAAAAATCAATATCATACATAAATTATTAATACATCAATTTTATATTCACTTAAGCAATTTGATATATTATCGGGCGATATTGAGGCGGAGGAATTTGCTTTTTATGTTTTTTGGCAGAATCCAGCCAGGCTTGTTTTGCTTTTAAAACTTCTTCCAACGCGCTCAGAGGTGTTTCTCCAAATGCCGAACAATGCTTAAGATCAGGGATATCGGCAATATAACCTTCATCCTCTTCGCTATAGAATAAATTAATATGATAATCTCTCATAAAATTATTCCTTAATTTTTAAATTGTTTTTTTCAATGATCTCTATCAGTTGTTTTATTTGATAGGATTTTGCCTTTCCCTTTACATTTTGCAGGTTTATTAAATCATTGATAACGGAATGTATAAAATATGATGACTTCCACTGATACGATCCAATTTAAATCCAAAGAGTTCTGCACATTTTACCGCATCGCTAAAGGCCACATTTTTTGGATTATTCAGTATCTTTGTTAACAACTTTTCTTTTTTCATCGCTTGTATTATATCCATTTTTTTAAAGAATTGCAATCGGCGATAAAAGGATTTTATGAACAGTCTTTCCTTTGATCCTTGTAAAGGAAAATACACAAAGGCAAAGGAAACCACGAAGGACACGAAGGGCGCGAAGAAAAAACTTGTACAAGAAACGCCTTCCCTTTTGATTAAGGGAAGGTGTCAGTCGGCAGACTGACAGCCTGCCCGACCTAGACGGGGATGGGTCAGACAATCCCGGCTGCTATTCTGAATTCTAAACTCAAGATTCCAAATTCGAAATAACAAATGGATATGAACCGAGAAAATGTTATGTACCTGCCCCATTGGGGAAAAGGGGCAAAAGGCTTTTACTTACTTATCGATCTTTTTCAAAAAAACTATCAATGTGAGGGCTAAATAATTTTTATAAAAAAAATAATAAATTCTTAATAACAATTATTTTATTTTCATGTCATCTAACCATCGATTTTGTTTTCCTTGAAAATGATCTTTTAGACGCTCTTCTACATGCTCAGCTTCCCAAACAGCAGCACATTCTAAACTAATACATTCTTCTTTTTTTGCAGGAAATATCTCACCTGTATTTGGATTATATATACTAAATTCATCAGGATTTATCGCATCTTTTATAAATTGCATTGGTAACTGTTTCAATTTATCTTCCAACGGTACTACACCAATTTTTACCCACCTTCCCCTTGTTATTATATCATCATATGCTGAAACAATAAAAAGAATTGGTTTCGAAATAATTTCATTTAAATTTTTTATTTCTTCTCTTGCTTTAATATCATAAAAAGCATAGCAGGCCTTATCCAAAACTCGTGCATAAGAATGCTCATCATTACCTAAATCTATCTTTACTATCGAGCCTATTGTTCTTTTTTGTTTTCTCATATAAATATCACCAATAATACTTACTTTCCACCACCAAAATCTTTGTTTGCTTCATATAAATATTTTTGATTATTTGGATTGTTTGGACTAACACCATTAATCTTATTTCCCGATGTTCCATTTTGGGATTTAGCACCTCCATTTGATTCAATTAATTGTTGTTCGCGTCCCCTAATTGCATCTGGATTACTTGATGATTTATCAAGTTTTGCTGGCCCATATCCATCTCCCACATGGTGATTAGCATCTCTTTTTGCAACATTTTGAGCCGGAGTTCCAGTTCCACTTGTTCTCCCTGAGTAAACCTATCCAGTTGTAGCATTAGTTTTTGTATATGTTTGGTATGTCTTTTGTGCATCTGTTCCTTTATCTACTGCTTTTGAAGCATCGACTGCTTTATCAACAGCTTTAATACCATCAACAATATCATCAGCATGGGCTGCAGCTCTCACAACCATCCCGCCACCCGTTGCAAAAGGAACAAGGGCACCGACTGCATCAGCGCCTAAAGCTGCCCATTGTGTTCCTGAAACACCTTCTCCACTTATGGCTGTAGATGCAATATCATAAACATCATATAAAATAAATCCAACATCAAGGAAAGTATCTAAAAACCTTCCATCCGGATCTTTATAAATAAGCGGGCTGTTTGCACAATAAACATAGGGACTTAATGAAGGATACTTGTCAGCCATAGGATCTACAGTTGGCCATCGTCCTATTTCAGCATCATAGTACCTTGCGCCAAAATAGTACCCCCAAAAGGGGCAGGCACTCCAAATTCTTACCATTCGCCATAACTTCCTGGTCTAACTCCTTGCCGCTGTATTTGTATAAATCACCCGGGTTGGCCGTGTTGCTGGAGCGTCTGGAGAATACTTATGTCAAAGATCAGTTGTTGTAAATATAACCACCTCTGTAATGTAAACCAAAGTAATTGCTATACTTCTGATACATAAATGGCTTTGCTAAAAAACCGTGTTTTAAATTTTGCCCGGATCATATTTTAATCCTTTAAACCCGGAATTCTTTTATCAATTGCCTGTCCAATCCATAATACTTGATAACCTCTGCCACCAGTTCCTGCCGTATCACGAGTATTATTTTAATTTTTCGTTCGGTTTTAAGCGCTTTGGTTACCGCCGGTTCCAATCCCCTGCCGGAAAGCTCAAGCAGTCCGATTTCATCAATAACCAGCCATTCCGGATTTTTATCCAGACTGTCCAAAAGCACATCCCGACCCCATTTAAATATCTCTTCAGAAAAAAGATAATTGCCGATAGCGATGTTGTCATCAGAATCATGGTCCGTTTCCAGTTGATGTTTTTCCGAATTATTAAGATTTTGCAGATAGCGTATGCCGTTTATTACCGGCGCGGCAATACCGTATACGCCTTTGGTATGCGCCGCCCACTTTAATAAGGCGGTGGTTTTTCCGCTATGCACCGCGCCGCTCAGGATGTAAACCTCTTTCATGTTTGTTCAGTTATTATATGCTGTTTCTCTTCAGTGACTCGTATCGGTGTAGCCAAAAGATTTACCATCAGATAAAATAAGAATTTATTAAGTCTGCCCAATCCTTTAAAGCCAGCGCTGGTCTGCCAGCTTTGTCTGATTATTTTTTTCATCGAAGGCAGGGTTTCGATAATGTTCTGGATTTCCAGAACATAGGTATTTTTTTTCCTGTTAAGATATTTATTCATTAATTTCATTAAAAACGGTCCTGCCGCATAAAACCAGATCAACATGATAAATACAGACCGGATGATCATAAAAGCCGCTTCGGCGCCCTGACTTTTTTCAAATACCGGGAATACATACGATAATACGATTATAATCCCGGCAATTATAAAAAGCACCTGTCCCGATAATCTGCGAAAGAATCCTTTGTGCTTTCTTATAGGAATATCGGGCTCATTATTTTTCAGACTATAGGCGGGAAAACCTGAAAAACTCAGCGCCGGATCGGCGTTTAGTTTGCTGTATAAAAGCGGCGCTTTTAGTCCTACCGTGATTCCGGCGCCGGTATGTAAAAGCAGATACAATGCTATCAGGCTCAGACTAATGGGTAAAGCCGGTTCGGGATTGCTTATAAACGGAATCAGGCTTATAACATAATTACCAAACAAATCAATGGACTTCCAGACGCTCATACCAAATACAATGGTTGTAAAAAGGATTTTTTGCAGCCCGGATAAAAGCAGCGCGCTAAAACCCAGTAGAAAAGCGGCAAGTCGTATTTTAAAAAGGCCGAAAAAGAATTCCCCTAAAACACCCTGCAAAAAAACGGCAACATGGGCATTGACAGGCGTATGAGGACTGACCATACCTTTTACAATCAAAACGAGGATAGTTGATCGTAATATAATGCCCCGTTTATCCGAAAAGCAGGCGATTAATGTGATTAATAAAACCGACACGCTGCCCACGATAAGACCGGTAAAAGGAATCCTGAAAATGTGCAGCACGCCGCCTAATGCGGATTCGTTCAAAGCCCACAACGCGGTAATTTTTTGAACCGTATGCGATTCAAAAAAATGTTGAGGATAAGATGCCGTCTGAATGCCTTGTTTCATAGGACCGCTTTCATG
>RQOG01000141.1 GCA_003854985.1 Calditrichota bacterium | reverse complement strand
AGATTTACTTACCGGAATTGTCTTTGAAAATGCGGCAACAATCAAAAATTTCAATCTGGAACAAAATTATCCTAATCCGTTTAATCCTAAAACAATTATCAGTTATCATTTATCAAAGACCAACAGGGTGATATTAAGCGTTTATAATTTGCTTGGCCGTAAAGTGGCGACACTTGTATCCGGGAAGCAACCTGCAGGCCGGTATCAGGCTGAATTCAATGGATCGGGCTTAGCCAGCGGCATATATTTTTACCGGTTAAAAACAGAACAAGGCACATGGCAAAAGAAAATGATACTTTTAAAATAAACATCGCAATCCATAAAAATAAGGGATATGATAATGATAAAGAAAATGGTTTATGCTCTATTGTCTGGCATTTTTATACTAATCTTCCTCTCTTCCTGTAAAGGACCGGAAACACTAATTGTGCATTATCATCGTTATGATCATCAATATGAAAACTGGTCTTTATGGACCTGGCTGGATGATAAAAAAGTTGAAATTCACCCATTGGGATCAGATCAATTCGGGCAGGTTTACCAAATTAATATTGGTGAGTTTCCCGAATCAGGAAATATCAATATTCTTCCCAAATATAAAGACTGGCAGGACAAAGATGATCCTAATCGTACCTGGATAAAGTCAATGCCAAAGGAGATATGGATTTTGGAAAAAAATGATGAAATCTATACCAGCGTGCCATCGGTAAATCCGGCTGTTCAGCGGGCATTTTTGGACGGAGAAAAACTCATTACGGTTATCCTGACTCATAATATTCGAAAAAGCGAACTTGATGCTCTGCAGCCTACCATTCTTTTAAATGATAAAAGATCGGTGAGTGGAATTTCGGTATTATTCGAAGATGATAGCGTTGAATCAAGAATTATCAGTATTAATCTGGATCAACCGGTTTCAATCGAAGATTTTCCCGCCAATGTTGAACTTAATGGTTTTAAGAGAAAAAATATTGAATTTCGTTACATTCTTGATGATCCCGAATATATATCGGATGCGCCGTTAGGTGTTTTCCCTGAAAACGATAAAACCGGATTTTCCGTTTATTCTCCGGGTTAAAGGGAAATAACTTTAAATATTTATGACCAGGCAGAAGGCGGAAAAGCCCGAAAATTTAAACTAAACCATGATGAAAAAGGTGTCTGGTCTATATGGATCAATGAAAACCTGAGCGGTAAGTATTATACCTATACCGTTCAAAGGTTTGACCAAACTCATATTTCTAATGAGGAAATAATAGATCCATATGCAAGAGCGGTTACTAAGTATAACGGCAGGGGTATTATTATTGAAGATGATACACCAGTTGCCGATCGTCCCGGTTTCCCGTTCAGCGAAGCGGTTATTTATGAACTTCATGTGCGTGATTTTTCCATCAGCAAAGACTCCGGCATTAAGAATAAAGGAAAGTTTTTGGGATTCACAGAATCCGGGACAAAACTATCAGGCACCGATCTTTCCACCGGGCTTGATCACCTGGTTGAATTAGGCGTCAATACGGTACAATTGCTTCCTGTTCAGGATTTCGAATTTGATGAAACCGTTAGTGAGTATTTCTGGGGTTATATGCCGGTTAATTTCAATGCTCCGATGAACTGGTATGCATCGGATAAATCGGGACATAATGCGGTCCGGGAATTTAAATTATTGGTAGATGCCCTGCATAGAAAAGGCATTAAAGTTATCATGGATGTTGTTTATAACCATACGGCGGAAGGAAATCCGCGCGTTAAATACAATTTTAACGGATTCATTCCTAATTTTTATTACCGCCAAAAAGCGGACGGTTCATACTGGAACGGCTCCGGCTGCGGTAATGAAATGAGATCGGAAAATCCAATGGTGCGCAGGTTTATCGTTGAATCCGTTAAATATTGGGTCGAAGAATACAAAGTAGACGGTTTTCGCTTTGATCTGATGGGGCTTCATGATATGGAAACCATAAAGACCATTGTCCGGACGCTTAAAGACATCAATCCTGATATATTTATTTATGGAGAGCCCTGGACTGCAGGCGATACGCCAATTGATCCTACAATAAAAGGAAAACAGAAGGGAGAAGGATTTTCGGTATTCAATGATCATTTCCGCGATGCGATAAAAGGGCCATGGTATAATACGGAACCAGGATATATTCAAACGGGCAAAGATGCAAAAAAAATCAGAATTGGAGTTAAAGGAAGTATAGATGATTTTGCGAAATACCCTTACGAGTCTATTAATTATGCAGCCGTACATGATGGCAGAACCTTATGGGATCAATTGCAGGCGTCGACAAAAGATTCCAATTTTACCAAGGAAGAGTTGATCGCTATGGATAAGTTAGCCGCAGTTATTTTATTTACATCTCAGGGCGTACCATTTATTCATGGCGGGCAGGAAATGCTGCGCACGAAATTTGATTCTCACAACAGTTATAATCAACCGGATGACGTCAATAAAATTCGCTGGCAATGGAAAAAGGACAATTATGAAGTATTTAAATATTACCAGGGATTAATTCAAATTAGAAAAAATCATTCGATATTTCGTAAAACCGATCCCGCTGATATTGATAAAGATATTACGATTATGGATTTCATGGGATCGTCTTCTCCCAAAACAACCGTTAGTTTTATAATACGTCGCGGCAATTCTGTTGATAACTGGAATAGAGTATTAGTTTTTATTAATCCAAATCGGGAAAAGGCTCAGTTTAGAATAGGCGCAGGCGACTGGAATGTGGTTGTAAATCATCAATCCGCCGGACTGGAGACCTTGACTGTTTACAATGGAAAACTCATTGAGGTTGAACCCATTTCGGCAATTATTATGTGGCAATGATCCTGGTTCACTTTCTTTTGGGAGATACAATGAAATATTTTATGCTATTTGTTTTTACAATTCTTTTTTGCTGTAAACCATCAGCGATATCCGAAAAGCCAGAAGAAATCATTTCATTTTTAACCTTGGAATATGGCCTAAAAGATACTCTATTTTTGGACGCCATTTTTTTTGCAAATGACTATAAACCCGAATTTAAATTCAATAAAAATATAGGTCTTATCTATTTAGAAAAGACCAATCAGCTCATTCTTGATCCTTTTCCCAATGTATCAGGATTAACGTTTATTGAGTTTAGTAATAAATCAGAGCAATATGTGCTTCCGATTATAATAAATAAAAAGCCGGAGGTTCGTTTTTCTTATAAACCTGAACGGAAACAAAAAAATATCTATGTAATGGGCAATTTTAATAACTGGAATCGTAAAGGGAATACCATGCTTGATCCCGAAGGCGATGGAATTTATGAGACGATTATAAGCTTAGACGAAGGCGTTTATGAATATCAGTTTGTACTGGATCATAAGGAAATTTTTGATCCCAATAATCCGGAAAAAGTAGATAATGGTTTCGGTTATTTTAATTCCATAAAAAGAGTAGCATCGGAGCAGGCTGGCAAAGCGCCAAATCTATTCTTTGTCCCGGCAGGTAATGATCATGAAATCAAACTTGCTGTTGATAATGTATTGCCGGACAAGGAAATAAAAATAACCGGATTAATTGATAACCAATTTTTAAATGAAAATAATATCCAAATACAGGATGGGCATATAATATTAGATTTAAAGAGTCTGCCTGAGGATAACAAAACACATTTAATCCGTATTGTTGCGATGGCATTTGGCCAGCCGGGGAATGTCATCCCGGTTTGGGTAAAAAATGGTAAAGTTTTAGACAATAAATTCCATTTATGGCAGGATGCTATTATTTATTCATTGATGATTGATCGCTTTTTTAACGGTGATTCTGCCAATGATAATCCAGTAATTCATGACGAACTTGCAGATCAGGCAAATTTCCGGGGCGGAGATTTATCGGGCCTTAAGAAAATTCTGGAATCCGGTTATTTTGATTCTTTAGGCGTTAATACGTTATGGATTTCGCCTGTAAATAAAACTACTAATTCGGCGTATCGTGAATGGCCTGAGCCGCATCGTTATTTTTCAGGGTATCATGGTTACTGGCCGGTGAGTTCTACGGAAATTGAACCCCGTTTTGGTTCAATGGCGGATTTTAAAGAATTGGTGAACAGCGCTCATAAAAATGATATTCGCATACTTTTGGATTTTATTTCCAATCACACCCATATGGAGCATTCTTTTTATCAAAATAATCCCGAATGGTTTGGCCGCGATGAATTGCCAAATGGAGAAAAAAATATCCGCCGCTGGGATGAATATCGTTTAACGACCTGGTTTGATACTTTTCTTCCTTCATTTGACTATTTAGGTTCCGCAGAGGCATTGGAAACGATGACCAATAATGCTGTATGGTGGTTACGGGAAACGGGAATCGATGGTTTCAGGCATGATGCCACCAAACATGTGCCCTATGAATTCTGGAGCACACTGACCAGGAAAATTAAACTAAATGTTAATCCCGAACGTAATTATCCAATCTATCAAATTGGAGAAACCTTTGGCGGTTATGACCTGATAAAATCTTATGTTAATAGCGGTATGTTAGATGCCCAGTTTAGTTTTAACCAGTTTTTTATCGCCAGGCGGGTATTCACGGAAGAAAATGGTAATTTTCAGGATTTAGCGGGAGAAATTGAGAAAGCGCAAAAGGTCTATGGCTACAATAATCTTATGGGAAATATCATTGACAGTCATGACCAGGCACGGATGATGGCGTTGTTAGACAGGGATCTTACCCTTTCGGATGATGCAGTAGAAAGAGCCTGGTCTTACCCTGCTGTGCAGGTGGATCATGCGGAAACCTTTGCGAAAGCCCGGGTGTTCTTCACCTATCTTTTGACTGTCCCGGGTATACCTATTGTTTACTATGGTGATGAATTTGGTATGACAGGCGCCGGTGATCCCGATAACAGAAGGATGATGCGTTTTGATGAAAAATTAACCATGCAGGAAATAAAGCAATTAAAACAGGTTAAAAAGATAATTGGTATCAGAAACAGGCATAGTTCATTACGCAGAGGGGATTATCTTACACTTTATTCTTCACCGGAAATTCTGATATACACCCGTGGTGATGCCCGGGAAAGGCTAATTATTACTTTAAATAAGAGCAATAAAGAACAAAACCTAAAACTATTTTTACCGGAATGGATAAAAGGTTCAGGTTTACAGTCACTGATTTCCGGAAAAACAATTAATATTCAAAGCAACAAACTGGAAATGGTTTTATCTTCTTATACCGGTGATATTTGGACTATGATACCTAAAAATCTTTAGCAATTTTTATTACATAAAGTCATTTAGTTTAAATTAATAATTAACAAATCATGTCTAAAAATTTTATAAATATTGGATAAAGTTTTTCTGAATATACAAAGAATACTCATGTAATAAATTAATCTGGAGGCCTTTAGTCCTTTAAAAATAACGGAATGAAATTTTAGTAGTATTGAATTTGCTATAATATTATTATTGTCTCTATATTTGTTCAAATAATTCTTACAGGTTAATGTTCTCTATCTTTCAGGAGGCAAATACAATAGCCATGAGCGGTAAAAAGCGAAAACAGGAAAAAAGAACAATAGAATCTAAAAACCAGGAATCCAAAATACAGTTTAACCAGTCCGCCTGGTTGATAAAAAATTTAGCGGGTTTATTTATTTCAGTTTTATTTATCTTAGTTATATATTACAATTTTAGTGGTTACAAATGGGTTTGGGATTCCTTAGTTGTCGGAAACCTTAAAATAATCAATCAATATCCCAATATGTTGATTGAGAAAAAATGGGAAGTTAAATGTAAATTTGATTATGCGTATCTTAATTTTATTAAGAAAAATACACCTGAAAATGCCATTATATTAATGCCCTCCTATCACGAAATATTACCAAAAGATGAAAAATCGGATTTTTTAAAAACGGCCGGCGGTATTAAAAACAAAGCCTGGGCAACTTATTTTTTATATCCCCGCAAACTGGTTTATGAAGATGAAAAAGAGTCCAATCCATATTATGACAAGGCAAATTATGTAGCAATTGTCAATTTCAAGGGATATGATCGTTTGAACTATCCGGTGGAACATAAAATGAAACACCATATTTTGCCCAGAAACCTTAATCAGGGAGATAAAAAATGATAGTTCTGGGCTTAATTCTGGTTTTGATTTTGGGCATTTCTATGATCAATAGAATATCATCACAGTTTTCCCTTTGCGAAAAGATTGGCGCGGGATATTTAATCGGTATCGCTTCTGTAACTTTAATAATGTTTATATTGGAGCTTATAAGTATCCGGTTTACAGGTGGTCTTCTTTTGGTTATTATGTTTATACTGATTATACTTTTAAATTATAAATTATTTTTAAAATTCAGATTTTATATAGAGAAAATAAAAACAAAATACCAATTACCCAAATTTGATTTTAAAAAGATAAACTTTATTTGGATAGTATTTATGCTGTTAACCGTCATTATCATTTATGGAAGTGTGCGAAAATCTATGTTTTGGCCTACATTTGCATACGATAATGTTACCGGTTATGATCTGATGGGGAAAGTTATGGGTAATGAGGGGGAAATTAATAATAGTTTGTTCGAGATAAATAAAGAGCCCATCAAAGGATCGCATACAAGGATAATATATCCTATTTTAGTATCCGGTAGTTTTGCTTTTGCCTATCTGTTTGGTTTAGAAACCTCTAAAATTATGACATCACTGTTTTTAGTTGCTTTTGTTATTGTTTACTATGGATTATTAAAAAGAATATCATCGCCAACAGCCGCCATTATATTTACATTTCTCATGATTATCACACCGGAGATGTATGCCTTTACATCTCTTTCAACCACTAATATACCTTTTGCGATCTATACTGCGATTGGATATCTCTATCTATACCTGTGGTTAACGGAAAGAAAAAATGGTGATTTATTATTGGCAGCGATTTTTATGGCTTTATGTTGTTGGACAAGAAGCGAAGGTATTTTCTTTCTATTGGCAGGTTCTTTGGTCTTACTGTATTCAACCGTTAGGGATAAAACGTGGAAAGAATTTTTTATGTTTATTTCCCCGGGATTATTGCTATTTTTCGTATGGAATTTATACGTAAAATTCAATTTTAATATTGAGCAAAACGTTTTTCAGACAACATTGTTTTGGGATGCCGAGAAAATTTCTATAATTCTAAACTGGGTTATAAATCTTGTTACAGATACCGGATTATACGGCATTTCCTTTTATATGTTAATCCTTATAATTTTATTAAATCTAAAATTTTTAATACAAAGAGATATTAGTACATATTTACTATCTTTAATTCTGTTATCGTTCTTTTCATATATTTTGCTTTTTTATCAGCTTGATAATGCCAATTTAGATCCTATTGAAATAATGATGAAAACATCGTACAGAAGAGGAATATTTGTTTTTATCCCCATGATCTGGTTTTATGTTTTGGCTTCTAAAGTTACAGGTACTTTGATAAATAAAATTAAACGCATTTAGATATATGCAATTTGAATGTTGCCACTTAATTGCTGTTTAAAATCAATTAAAGAGAAAATAACTTTTAATATTAAAGCTTTCTGCTCAACTTATATTAATCAAGGAATGGATAAAATATTTTGTGATTTAAGCTAAACCAATTCCGATATAGTTATAGCAATAATAGTATTAAGATCAAAAAATACCCCCGCTGAAAATCAACGGGGGTATTTACACTTATGGAGCCCGGCGAAACCCGGTGCTAACGAGCTCTACCGGAGGCTCCCATTATACTTCGACTACTAATAGGATCACCTCCTTCCTTCAGGGCATTAATCATAACCGCAGAAATTTCCCTGGTTCAACATCAACGGCAGCACCTGTTAATACATCACTATTATAGTGAAAATGATAATAAATATCAATGGTTATAATTGTATATTTTAATCAACATTTTTTAGATTTTTTCTGTGTTCTTGCTTAATGCATTACAAAATGTACATTATGAAGATACAAAAATATCACATCTGTCCTAAATAAATATTCTAACTTGCCACGATCTTTAGATCGTGGATTAGGAAAGCTCCAATAAAATGGACTTCAGT
>RQOG01000140.1 GCA_003854985.1 Calditrichota bacterium | reverse complement strand
TTTGCAGGGTGGAGCGGCGACCGTATTTGCTTCGGGATTTTTTAATCCTGCCGTTAACCAGAATGGTCCGGCTTTCGGACTTTTTGCGGCCTTACCTAATGGAGCCGTTGTAGAGTTTCCGGCTTTAACCACCGCCCGTTTACAGGTGATTCATAACGCGGCGGATCCTGCGGCAGACACGGTGGATATTTATCTGAACGAAGACCTGCTGCTTGATAATTTTGCATTCCGTACCGCCACGCCGTTTATCGATGCGCCGGCCAACCAGGAAATTACCATCGGCGTTGCGCCGGGCAACAGTTCTTCAGTGGAAGATGTGATCGCAGATTTTGACGTAACCCTGACCGCCGGAGAGAAATACGTTGTCGTAGCCAACGGCGTTTTGGATCCGGGTTCCTTCGCCGTCAATCCTGACGGGGAGAGCACAGCGTTTACATTGCTGATAAATAATGTAGCCAAAGAAGAGGCTGAAAATGCAGAAAAAGTGGATTTCTTTATTTTGCATGGAGCCACTGATGCGCCCTCAGTTAATGTTGATGTACGCAATACGGTTAATTTAACAAATAATCTTTCCTATGGTTCATTCACTGATTATATTACCGTTGACGCCGCTGATTACATTTTGGATATCAGCCCGGCGGCCGACTCGACTATGGTGCTTAAAACATATAACGGCGCTTTATCGGCATTAAGCGGTGAAGCGGTATCCGTATTAGCGTCCGGATTCTTTGATCCTGCGTCCAATAATGATGGACCGGGGTTTGCGCTTATTGCAGTTACCGCAGGGGGAGGAGTAGTTACTTTGTCCGAATATACGACCTCTGATTTACAGGTAATTCACAATGCCGCTGATCCGGCTGCGGAAACGGTCGATGTTTATATTAACGGCGATTTAGCGGTTGATAATTTTGCTTTCCGCACGGCGACTCCATTTCTTGAAGTTGCCGGTAATTCCGATATGGAAGTGGCAATTGCGCCGCCAACCAGCGCTTCGGCTGCAGAAGCTATTCAGACTTTCGATCTTCGTCCTTTAGCCGGTGAAAGATATGTGGTTGTAGCCAACGGCGTATTAAATCCGGAAAATTTTGCGGTAAATCCTGATGGGCGTGATATTGCTTTTACACTATTAGTTAAGAGCGGAATAATGGAAAGTGTTGATGAAGGACAGGTGGGTTTTGTTGTGCTTCATGGCTCCACTGACGCTCCTTCCGTAAAAGTTGTAGCAAGGGATGTCGCAACGCTTGTTCCGGTTGCCGCTTACTCGGATTTTTCCGATGATATTATCGTACCGGCCAATGCTTATTCCATTGACCTTGAAAATCCTGGCACAAGCGAAGTGCTCTTATCTTACCTTGCCGACCTTAGCGGTTTAGGCGGCGGTACCGCGCTGGTATTTGCCTCCGGTTTCTTAACGCCGGCCGATAATCAAAGTGGTGAGAGTTTCGGATTATTTGCCGCCCTTCCGAATGGTGATGTTGTAGAATTTGGCGATATCACTTCTATTAGAAACGAAAATGTCAGGGTTGTTGAAAGATTCGCATTAGAACAAAACTATCCGAATCCGTTCAATCCGAGTACGACTATTAAATTCAGTATTCCGTCGGCAAGTTTTGTAACAGTAACAATATATGATATTTTAGGAAAAGAAGTAGCCAGCCTGGTAAATGAATATATGCAACCCGGCAGTTACTCGTATAATTTTAACGGGACTAATTTAGCATCGGGCATCTATCTTTATAAAATAGACGCCGGTTCGTTTAAATCAGTTAAAAAAATGACATTAGTAAAATAATTTTTGCTTAGGCCGGATTAAAATCCGGCCTTTTTTATGTTCAGGTGGATGAGGAAAAAATGAAGGCTGAATACTTACTGTTTAATTTGATCATCATTGCAGGGCCTGTCGCGCTCAGTTTCGACCGAAGGGTGCATTTTATAAGCGACTGGCCAAGAGCTTTTTTAGCGGCTCTGTCAGCCTCTGTTCCTTTTATTGTATGGGATATCCTGGTCGAAGGGAGGCACTGGTGGTTTAATCCGGAGTATACGCTTGGTTTTAAACTGGCCGGTCTTCCTTTTGAAGAATGGTTGTTTTTCATAACAGTTCCCTTTGCCTGTGTTTTTATCTGGCAGGTGCTTGCCGCTTATTTTCCGGATATAAAATACCAGATAACAAGAAGTCTTTCTATTGCCGCCGCAGCTTTAATTATTGCCGGGATTGTTTCTGCTTATTACGGATTGGAATATACGGCCATATCCGCGCTGTTATTAGGGGGCATAATTATTTTAGATAGTTATCTTGGTTGTTCTGTATTAACATCGCGAAGAGGCCTGACCCTGTTTGCAATAGTGACCGTTCTTATGCTGATTTTTAATGGCTATCTGACTTCCAGGCCGGTAGTCATTTACGATCCCCGATATCAATTGAATTTTAGAATATTCACCATACCGGTCGAGGATTTTTTATTCGGATATGCTCACATACTGCTAACCCTGTTCATGTTTGTAAAATTCAGGAGGGTAGCAAATGCATAATCGTGTAAATATAATCGGCGCTGGTCTGGGTGGTTTATCAGCCGGTATCCGGCTGGCCAAACTGGGCTTTGACGTATCCATCTATGAAAAAAATGAAAAAACCGGCGGCAAGATGAATGAACTGGTTTACGATTCCTGGCGTTTCGACACCGGGCCGTCCCTGTTAACCATGCCTTTTATCGTTGATGATTTATTTGAGTTTGCCGGTCGTAAACGTGAGGATTACCTGAAATTTGAGAAGGTCGATCCGGTCTGCCGGTATTTTTTTGCAGAAGGTTCCCGGCTCGATGTTCACGAAGAAACCGACCGGATGGTAGAAGAACTTAACCGGTTTAATTCCCTTGAATTGTCTAATTATTTTCATTTTCTGGCTTATTCAAAAAAATTATATGATAACGCCGGAACGATTTTTTTACGGACGCCGATTCATGAATGGAGTCAGTGGATCGGTTCGCTTACACTTTCGGATATAGCAAAATTAACCGGCATAGATGCTTTACACACGATGCATAAAAGTATAAGCCGTTTCTTTAAGGATAAAAGATTAATCCAGCTATTTGACCGATACGCCACCTACAGCGGATCGAACCCCTATACTTCGCCGGCCACGCTCAATATGATTCCTTATGTGGAAACAGGTCTTGGCGCTTATTACATCTCCGGAGGTATGTACAGGCTGACCGAAGCGTTGGAAAAAATTGCTCTGGAATTTGATGTTAAAATTCATACGAATACAGAAGTCGCTAAAATTATCCATAAGGATAAAAAAGTACGCGCCATTGTTGTGAACAATGAGTTAATTGAAACGGACTATGCGGTGTGCAATGCGGACGTTGTAACGGCTTATAACGATCTGATTGATTCTGCTGATGCCCTCAGAAGAAAATATAATAAACTGGAGCCATCGTTATCCGGGCTGGTGTTTTTCTGGGGCGTTAATAAAAAGCATTCTGAGTTAAAGCATCATAATATATTCTTCAGCGCTGATTACAAAAAGGAGTTTAACGAGCTTTTTATGGATAAAAAGCCGGCGTCTGATCCTACGGTTTATATTGCGATTACAAGTAAAACCGACGGCAGTCATGCGCCGGAATACGGTGAAAACTGGTTTGTACTCATCAATATGCCTTATCTGAAAGGCCATGAAAAGTGGACTGAAATTATTGATCAAACCCGGGAAAGCATTTTTAAAAGGCTAAAAACTTCAGGTATTGATATCAGGAGAAATATTGAGTTTGAAAAAGTGCATACGCCGCTTACATTCAGTGAACTTTATGCCAGCAACCGGGGCAGTATTTACGGAATTTCGTCCAATAGCCGTTTTACTACATTTTTAAGACCCGCTAATCGCAGCCGTGATATTAAAGGTTTATACTTTGCCGGCGGCAGCGCGCATCCCGGCGGAGGCATACCTCTGGTAATCCAATCCGGCAGGTTTGCCGCGGAACTTATAAACAGGGATCATCAAAAAATAAAAAGTGGCGCCAATACAATTTTACAAAACAAGCAAAGAAAGGCGGCAGTCTATGCCTAAGGCAATTGTAATAGGTTCGGGATTCGGAGGATTATCCACGGCCATTCGTCTGCAGGCCAAAGGATTTAATGTTACAATTTTGGAAAAACAGAAAAAAACAGGCGGCAGGGCATATCAGTTGAAGAAAAACGGATACACATTCGATATGGGGCCGTCCCTTATTACGGCGCCTGAAATCCTTAGCCGCGTATTCGAATCCGCCGGCAAATCGATGGATAAGTATCTGGAATTAATCAAACTTGAACCGGCTTACCGCATTTATTTTCATGACAAAACCTATATCGATTATACCGGCGATTCAGATAAAATGAAAGAACAAATGCGAAAATTTAATCCCGATGACGCGGAAAAGTATGATGCCTTCATGGAAAAATCCGGTAAGCTTTATGATGCGGTTATAACGGATGGATTGGGATCAACGCCTTTCGACAGCCTGCAATTTATGTTGAAATTAGTTCCGCGTTTATTTAAAATGAATGCTGTTTTACCGGTTTATTCCTATGCCAAACGCTATTTCAAGGATCCACGGCATCGTTTTACTTTTTCGTTCCATCCTTTATTCATCGGCGGCAATCCTTTCCGCACACCTTCGGTTTATCTGATGATACCTTACCTGGAGAAAAAAGGCGGCGTGTGGTTTACAAAAGGCGGTATGTACAGTGTCGTGCAGGCCTTGGAAAAAGTGTTTAAAGAAATCGGCGGAACCGTAGCAACGGAAAGCGAAGCAGAAGAAATATTAACTGAGAACGGCAAAGCGGTCGGCGTGCGCGCCGGGAATGAGCTTTATCCGGCCGATATTGTTGTTTCCAATGCAGACCTGGCGCATACATACAAAGATTTGATTGATAAAAAAGACAGGAAAAAGTATACCGATCGCCGTCTGTTGCGTATGGATTATTCCATGAGCGCGTTTCTGCTTTATCTCGGTGTAAAAAAGCAGTATCCGCAGCTGCTGCATCATACGCTTATTTTATCGGAAAGGTATCGCGGGCTGGTGGATGATATTTTTGATAATAAAATATTACCGCAGGATCAGTCCATGTATCTGCATGTGCCAACCAGGACAGACCCTTCAATGGCTCCTGAAAAATGCGAGAGCATGTATGTATTGGTTCCGGTGGCAAATCTGGAAGCAAATATAAACTGGTCAGAAAAAAAACAGGATTATGCGAAACATATTCTTAATTTTTTGGAGCATGATTTTGGTCTGGAAGAATTACAGGAAAATCTTGAGATTATGGAAATTTTCACGCCGCAGGATTTTGCCATCTATCAAAATGCTTATTTAGGCAGCGCCTGGGGCGTTGAACCCCGTTTACTGCAAAGCGCCTATTTCCGTCCGCATAATAAAAGCGAAGATGTGGAAAACCTTTATTTTGTCGGGGCCAGCACCCATCCCGGCGCAGGCGTTCCGGGCGTATTGCTTACGGCGGAAGCGACGGAATATGCCATAATGAGAGATATGGAAAAACAAAACAGTAAACTAAAAAGCGCCTAAGGAGAAAGACATGAAAAGTAAAGACAAATCTTTGGAAGCGGCTTTTCGGTATGCCCGATCGCAAACAGCCCATTACTCCAAGAGCTTCTTCTTTTCCGCTACGTTTCTTCCCAAAGAAAAACGCTGGGAAACATACGCGCTCTATGGATTTTGCCGTTACGCGGATAATATTATCGATAATCCCCGGGGGCGAACCACGGAAGAATTGATCGAAGAAGTTAATTCTGTGATACGGGAAATAAAAATTGCCTATCGTTTGGGCGAGTCGGAACATCCGATAATAAAATCATTCATTCACGTTGCTAAAAAACGGAATATCCCCATCGAATATCCATTGGAACTCATGGAAGGCGTTAAAATGGATCTGACCCGGAACCGGTATAATAACTTTGATGAACTATATCAGTTTGCCTACCGCGTGGCCGGCGTTGTGGGGTTGATGATGAGTTACGTTCTTGGGTATAAAGATGAATCCGCCCTTGTTTATGCAGAGCAATTGGGCGTAGCCATGCAATTGACCAATATTTTAAGAGATGTCAAAGAAGATAAGGAAATGAACCGGATCTATCTGCCGCTTGATGAGCTTGAACGATTTGGACTGACCGAAGAAGATGTGCTTTCCGAAAAAATGAACGTCCGAATGAGGCGGTTGATGAAGTTCCAGGTAAAAAGAGCGCATCGTTATTATCATGAAGCTGATAAGGGAATAAAAATGCTTACGCCCAATACACAATTTGCCATTTATTCAGCCAGCCGCATTTACCAGGGCATTCTGATGAAAATTGAAGCGCGGAATTATAATCCGTTTTTAGGAAGGGTGTTTGTAAAACAAAGCAAAAAAATGTTGATTCTTTTCAGCGAAATCTGGAAGAGCCGGATTGTGCGGCCGGCCTTTAACCTGCTTTCATGGTGATGCCCATGATAACGGCAAAACATTCTAAAATTAAGAGTGGGATTTTTAATATTTACCTTAATCGACTGTTAAAAAAGAGGTTTGCGTCTCTTCATTTATTCGGGGATATTCCCGCGCTTAACAACGAATGGCCGTTAATTTTATTTGCCAATCACAATACCTGGTGGGATGGTTTTTTTTTGTTAATACTAAATCAGTTATTCTTACATCGAAAGATGTATATGATGATGCTGGAAAAGCAGTTAATGGTTTATTCTTTTTTCAGGGGTATAGGAGCCTTTGGAATCCGTAAAGGCAATGCGGGCGATATCAAAAAAACATTGCAGTATTGTGCGGATATTTTAAAAGAACAAAATACCGTTCTGTGCATATTCCCGCAGGGCGAGCTTCAGGAATGGAATCGCAGACCGGTTATTTTTGAGAGAGGCTTGCTTTATATTATAAAAAGCGCGCCTAAACCGGTTTACCTGCTGCCATTAGCAATGCGGCCTGAATTTTTAGAGGAAGAAAGAGCCCAGGTTTTTTTCAGATTCGGCTCTTTGCATAGTTTTGATGAAAATTCTCCTGCCGCGTCAATTGAAAAATATGCTTCGGAATTGGAAACGCTTATGCGGCAAACCGAGCGGGAAATTGCCGACGGGAACAGGGGGAGAATTATTTTTAAAGGCAAAAAATCCGTCAGCAAAGTGATTGAGGAATTAAAAACATGATAGGAATGCTTCTGTATATCAGTATAGTCGCCGCATCGGTTTTTATGGCCATAGCCGTTTCCAATATGCTTTGGGGACCGGTATTGCATAAAACCGGGAAACCGCTTAGGAAACCAAAAGTATCTCTTTTGGTGCCGGCCAGAAATGAAGAAGGAAATATCGAAAAATGCCTGGATCATTTGACCAAACAGGATTATCCGGATTTTGAAATTATTGTATTAAATGATGGGTCTACGGATAAAACCGGGGAGATTTTAAGACGGTATCAAAATACAATAATCTCTCCGGGAATAACTGTTCTTAAAGGCGGTGTTTTGCCCACGGGTTGGACCGGAAAAAACTGGGCCTGCTGGCAGTTAGCGCAAGCGTCTCAGGGCGAAATAATGATTTTTACCGATGCCGATAACTGGCATCATCCGCAGGCGGTTTCCAAAACCGTTGCCTGGATGGAAAAATATAATCTGCATGCCTTTTCGGCATTTCCCCAGCAGATAACCGGATCGGTAGTTGAAAAACTCCTAATCCCCATTATTGATTTAATCCTTTATACGCTGCTGCCCTTATGGTTGATTTTAAAAGTAAAGAATCCATCGTTATCGGCGGCCAACGGTCAATGGCTGGCGTTCAGAAAAGCCGATTATTTCCAGACCGGCGGCCATCAGCAGGTAAAAAATAAAATTGTTGAAGACGTGGAAATTTTTCGCTTATTTAAAAGAAAAAGAAGAAAAGTGCTCACTGCAATGGGAACCGGTGTTATTTTTTGCCGGATGTATAAAACGTATCCGGAAGTAGTCAATGGATTAATGAAAATATTTTACGGCTTAACCGGCAACCATTTGAGCATTTATTTCTTTCTTTTGACCATGATGTTCCTGGTGTATGTTTTCCCGTGGATCGCCTTGTTTTTCGTTAAAGAATGGACGCCTGTTATTCTGACATTAGTCATTCCTTTGATGTATCGAAGCATAATGAAAATTCGGCTCAGGCAGGATTGGTTTGGCGTTCTAATGCAGCCTATATCCATGACGCTTGGGTTTTTTATCGCGGTCAAATCTTATTTTGCAGTGAAAAACGGAAAAATTATATGGAAAGGAAGAAGGATTAATGTATTCCAGTCGACGTTCATCTGAAATCGTAAAAATAATATTGCCTGTTTTAACAATATTTTTGCTGTCAGCCTATAGCGGCAAAGCGGCAGCGCAAAACAACGGGGTAATTACCGGTATCGTTTTGGACGCGCAATCTACGGCGCCTTTGCCCGGCGTTAATATCGTTGTTTTGGGATTGAATACAGGCGCTTCAACGGGCCTTGACGGCAGATTTGAAATTGCTAATGTTCCATCCGGTTTACAGCGTATTGAAGTCAGTTATGTCGGTTATAAAACCCAGACGATCACAGATATTATGGTCATGTCTTCGAAGCCCGCGGTTTTAAAAATACTGATGCAGGAAGACATTTTTGAAAGCGACGCCATTGTGGTTACGGCCGGATATTTTGCCGACGAGCAGGAGGTGCAGCCCAGCGTTATTGCCCTGACCCGTGAAGAAATCCGCCGGTTTCCGGGTGGTGTCGAAGATGTGGTGCGTACCGTTTCCACCCTGCCCGGCGTGGCCATTGCATCCAACGGAGGCAGAAATGATATCCTGGTGCGCGGCGGCGGTCCATCAGAAAATCTGTTTGTCGTTAATAACATCGAAGTGCCCAATATTAACCATTTTGGCACCCAGGGCAACAGTACCGGATCGCTAAGTTTTATCAACCTGGATTTTGTGGATAAAGTCAGTTTTTCAACCGGGGGATTCAACGCCCGCTACGGCGATAAAATGTCTTCCGTGCTGGATATCAGTTTAACCGAAGGACGCCGGGATCGTATTGGCGGTAAAGCGCTGGTGTCCGCCACCCAATTTGGCCTTAATTTGGAAGGGCCGATAAAAGATAAGGGTGATTTTATTTTTTCTATCCGCAAAAGTTATCTTGATCTTATTTTCAAGGCGGCCGGTCTGCCGTTTATACCGGTTTATTACGATCTTAATTTTGTGGCTGATTATGATCTTTCCGATAAGGATAAAATCTCTTTTATCGGATTCGGCGCATTGGACAGGGTTGACCGGGATTTAAGCACCGAAGAAAACAGGGTTTTTAATTCTGGACTGATGGATAACACGCAGAACCAGTTTATCAGCGGCATCGATTACAGGCGTCTGCTGGAGAGCGGTTATGTTGATGCAACCGTCAATTTTAATCTGAACCAGTACCGGTTTTCTCAGGGAGACAAATGGAGAAATGAATATTTTAACAGCAAGTCGGATGAACAGGAAATCGGTATAAAAATCAAACAGTTCTGGGCTCCCGGTAAAAGCGTGCATTTTTTATGGGGCGTCGATTATAAAAAAATAAATATCGATAATAATACGGCCTTTGCCGATACGATTTATAATCGCAGCGGCAGGAAAATACCGATAAATGCCTTAGGCATTCAAAAAGAAAACAATATAAACGCAGCATCCGACAAAGCCGGCCTGTTTATCGAATCCGAATGGTATGCATCAAACCGTCTGACGATCGATCTGGGTTTGAGGGCGGATTACTATGCGATTCTTGATAATCCGTTGTACCTTGCCCCGCGGTTGTCTTTCAACTATCAGGCCACTGCTGAGCTGGATCTCAAAATCAGTTCCGGCCTTTATTATCAGCCTCCTTCCTATGTATGGATGACCAATCCGGATAACCGTAACTTAAAAGCATTAAACAACTGGATGACGGTAGTCGGCGCGAGCTATCAAGCCAGAGAAGACGTGCGGATTTCTGTGGAAGGATTCTATAAAAAATACAGGGATTTACCAACGGGCACGACGCCGGGCATAAATGATTATCTGGTCATAACCAATACCGGCACGACTTACGGAGGAAATAGCGATGATTTTCAGTCATTCGGCTATTTCTCTATGGTTTCCGAAGGCGCCGGTGAAGCTTATGGCGCGGAACTATTTATTCAAAAAAGATATTCTGATATTCCTTTGTACGGGCAGTTGAGTTTAACCTATGGTAAATCGGAATACCGGGCGTACAACGGCAAAAAATATTACGGGCAGTATGATCAGCGACTTGTTTTTAATCTGTCGGGAGGATACAGGTTCAATGACAAATGGGAGGTCAGCGGTAAATTCCGGTATTTTACCGGGATTCCTTACACGCCGGTCTATAAGCCTGCCGAAAACCCTCTTAAACCGGGAGAAATTCAAAATTTGCCGGAAGAATATTTGTCGGCGCGGCTGGATGCCGGCCATCATCTGGATTTGAGAGCAGACCGCTATTTCTTTTTCAGCAGTTGGTCGCTGATCGTTTTTGTGGATATCCAGAATGTTTATAATTTTAAAATTCCCCAGCGTCCGACCTATAATTTCTGGGATAATTCCATTGAAACTTCGCCGGGAATAGGCATTCTGCCTTCGATCGGCGTCAGCGTTGTTTTTTAATAGATATGTGATGGAAGCGAATGGATGCGTTAAATTTGAAAATAAAAATATCATGGCCGGTCACGGCTTTATACTTTTTCTTACTGGCCGGCGGTTTATGGCATATTCTGGATATGTTTCAGGGCGTGATGCAGACTGCCGCTCCGTTAATTATGGCGTTTTTAAGCGTATGGATTTTTATATCCGCTTTGTTTTCAATAGAGGAAATCAGGAAAAAACGACGATTTATATGGTGGTCAGCCGGCATTATCATTCTTTCTCTGCTGGTCGAAATAGCGGGCGTTCAAACCGGCGTCATTTTCGGGAATTATGATTATGGCAAGGCGCTTAAACCGTTCGTCGGCGGCGCGCCGCTGGTTATCGGATTCGCCTGGTTCAATATGGTTATGGGTTCATTGGCATTAATAAATAATTTTGCTTCGGATAAATTGAAAAAATCCGCTGTATTAACGGCCTTGGCCGCTGCGTTTCTGATGGTCGTCTTTGATATGATCATGGAACCGGCGGCGGTAAAACTGGATTACTGGTCCTGGGAAAACGGTATAATCCCCCTGCAAAATTACATGGCCTGGTTTGTATGCGGATTTGCATTTTTATATGCCGGCGTCCGGTTTAAAATTGTCAACGGCAAAATTCCGAAGATTGCATATCATGTTTATTTTGCGCAATTAGCCTATTTTTTAATCATCATCATAGGGAAATAAAAAAAATGCCTGACAAAAAAATAATTATGAGTATTAAAGGTATAGCGATCGCTTTGCTAACCATATCGGTATGGGCGGTCAGCCTGATATTTTTCCTGTCAGCCGGAGATGAATGGCCGTTTGCCTTAAAAATTGCCGCCTTTCTGTGGATGACGTTTTTATATACCGGTTTATTTATCACCACGCATGATTCCATGCACGGCGTAATCGCGCCCAAATGGCCGCTGCTTAACCGCTGGATTGGCAAAATGGCCATCATTCTTTTTGCTTTTTTCCCCTATAAACGCCTTAAAGAAGAACATATCAAACATCACCGTTACCCGGCCACCAACGATGATCCCGATTATCATGCGCCGGAGGCTCCCGGTTTTTTTAAATGGTATTTTAAGTTCTTTTTTCATTATACGTCGGTTCTGCAGATTGTTCTGATGGCGGCGACCTTTATTGCTCTTTTATACCTGCTGTACATTCCGGTGTCCAGCCTGATCCTGTTTTGGGCCGGTCCGGCTTTGGCCAGTTCGTTGCAGTTATTCTATTTCGGCACCTATCTGCCGCACCGCGGACCCGATGAAATTTATACCGACTGGCACAGAGCCAAAAGCAATGATTATCCCGTCTGGTTATCGTTTATCACCTGTTACCATTTTGGTTATCATTATGAGCATCATAAATTTCCCGGCGTGCCCTGGTGGCGGCTTCCTGCCGTCAGATTTAATGCAAAGACAAAGGCATAATCAGATATGAAAACTATTTTGATGCCAGATTTTTTTTTGAAAAACAGACGCAAATTTAAGTATGGTGATGAAAAGCATATTGTCGCAGGCCCTATCGTTCTATTATTACTCTTTGTATTTAACTGAGGAGCAATAATAAAATGTTTTCCGGACAAAATTGTTTAAAAGTATTACCTGTTATTTTATTCTTTGTTCATTTACTTTTTGCACAGCCGCAAACGGGAAGTATCGGAGGTAAAATATTTGATACGCATTCCTTACAGCCGGTTGCCGGCGTTAATGTTGTGGTTAGCAACGCGGGTCAGGGTGCTGCCTCTACTGAAGAAGGTTACTTTTATATAGAAAAACTGCAGCCGGGCAGTTATAATCTTGAGTTTTATCATCTTGGTTATGCCGTATTAAAAAAGGCTAATATCATCGTAAATCCTAAGAGGACGACCGTTCTGGAAATAGGTTTGACGGAAGATGTCCTGCAGGGAGAAAAAATTGAAGCGATCGGCAGTTATTTCTCCGATCCTGTTGATGCCGTTGTCAGCGCCAGGTCAATGGATTTCGAAGAAATCCGCCGCAGTCCCGGGGATCTGATTGATATTCAGCGGGCTGTGCAATCGCTGCCTGCTGTGGTGTCCGGCTCGGATCAGATAAATGAAATTATTGTCCGCGGAGGTTATCCGGGAGAAAACCTGTTTTTACTGGATAATATCGAAATTCCCAATCCGAACCATTTCCCGGTTTACGGGGCGGGCGGCGGTCCGATTAATATGTTGAACAGTTATATGGTTCGCGAAATAGATTTTTATGCCGGCGCTTTTCCGGTTCGGTATGGCGATAAAGCATCGTCGGTAATGGATATTAAAATGCGTAACGGCGATGAAGAGAGATTCCGCGGCGAGGCCAGCATGGGATTTGCCGGTATAGGCGGCCTTGTGGAAGGTCCGCTGGGCAAAAAGGCTAATTTTATATTCTCCGCCAGAAAAAGTTATCTGGATTTAATAAAAAAGCAGGTCGGTCTCAGCGCTGTTCCTTATTATTACAATTTTCAGGGTCGTTTTTCCTGGAATATGAATCAGAAAAATATCCTGATTCTGAATTCTGTTTATGGTTCGGATAAAATCAACCTGGAGGACGAAGACGAAGCGGGTTACGGCCGGGGCGCGGAAAATGTAGATACCCATGGCGATCAGCTGATAAACGGCGTAACGCTTCGCACGCTGTGGAGCGGAAATATGTTTTCCCATATCACCGCGTCATGGATCAGAAGCGCATCCGATGTGGACGTTTATGAACGTCTGCTGACAGGAACCAGGGATGTTTTTTTTACCAACCGATTACTGGAAAATGAATATGCCCTGCGCGCCGATTTTAATTACCTGCCTGGACGTAAAACCGAAATAGGCTTCGGGGCATCCGTCAAAAATATCCGGTTTAATTATGATATCTGGGAGGAAGCCGACACGTTGTTCCTTTTTCGAACAGGCCAACCCGGGCAGGTTTTTCTCATTTATCCCGAATGGACGGTGAATGAGAAAATATCTACCTATAAATTTGCCGGTTACGGGCAAATATCGCATAAAATTTTTGATGATTTGCGCCTGACCGGTGGATTGCGCTATGACTATTTTCAGTTTAACCGCTTCTCATCGCTCAGCCCGCGTTTGGGATTATCCTGGATGGTTTCGCCGAAAACCAGTTTGAATATGGCCTATGGCATGCATTTTCAGTCGCCGTATTACATGGAACTGGTCGCCAATGAACAAAATAAAAACCTTAAAAACAAATATACACGCCAATATATCACAGGCCTGGAGCATTTTTTTTCGGATGATATAAAGTTGTCTGTGGAAGCCTATTATAAAACATACGATAATGTTCCTGTGCCCTTAAAATATACTACTCCGGATCCCCTGGATTATGACAACGGCGTTTATGTAAACGCCGAAAAAGGTTATTCGGCAGGCGCCGAACTGTTTTTTCAGAAGAAATTAGTCCGGCATTTTTCATCCATTGTCAGTTATTCTTATTCCGTTTCAAAACGCAGAGACGAAAGAAACGGCAAATATTTTAACGGCGATTATGATTACCGGAATGTGCTGACTTTAATCGGCGGATATAAATATGATTTCCGTCCTCATGAGTGGTATCAATCCTTATCAAAAAAATGGTGGTATTCAATAATCGCCTGGCTGCCCTTTGCGCCTGCCGATGAATTTGAGATCAGTCTGAAATTCAGATACCTGGGCGGCAGGCCCTATACCCCGCCGGTTTATCATCCCGAATTCAGAAAATGGATCGTAGAGGAACAGCAGGAATTAAATACGCATCGCTATCCGGAATACCACCGGCTCGATCTTCGGTTTGACCAGAGATATTTTTTCGGCTCATGGAACCTGGTGCTGTTTTTCGATTTTCTCAATGTGTATAACCGGGATAATATCTGGTCCTATCAGTATAATTCAGACGGCACCGTCTCTAAAGTGCTGCAGTTTCAAACAATGCCGATCGGAGGCGTTACGCTGGAGTTTTAACAGAATGAAGGAAGACGACAAAATAAAAATTGGCATCAGCGCCTGCCTGTTAGGTCAGGAGGTGCGCTTCGACGGGGGCGGTTTAAAACCGCCGTTAATCAATAAAACCTTTGCCGAGTACTTTAGCTATGTGCCTTTCTGTCCGGAAGTCGGTATCGGGATGGGCGTGCCGAGAGAATCGATTCGCCTGGAAAAAAAGCAGGATAAAATCATTTTAATCGCGCCCAAAAGCGGAACGGATTACACGGATAAAATGATCGATTATTCCAGGAAGAAAGTCGAAAGCCTTTCCCAAATGAATCTGTGCGGTTTTATTCTTAAAAAGGATTCGCCCACCTGCGGCATGGAAAGAGTGAAAATCTACGATCATAATAAGGTGCCGACAAAAACCGGCGTCGGTATTTTTGCTCAAATATTAATGGAGAAATTCCCGTTAATACCCGTCGAGGAAGAAGGGCGGTTAAATGATATCAGGCTGCGCGAACATTTTGTGGAACGGGTTTTTGCGATCGACAGAATCAAGAAATTTATCATTACCTTGCCGGATCCCGGTAAACTGATGGTTTTTCATGCGAAGCATAAGATGCAGTTAATGGTTCATCATCCGCAAAAATACCGTCTACTGGGCAGAAAGGTTGCCGCGGTCAGAGAAATGGACAGAGAAAAATTTCTGCATGAATACCAGGAATTCTTTATGGAAATTATGCAGCAAATGCCCACTGTAAAGAAACATACGGATGTTCTTTATCATTTACTGGGGTTCTTTAAAAACAAAATTACCCCGGAAGATAAGCAGGAATTTATTGAACTGGTTAAACAATACCGGCTGGGGCAGATTCCGATCATTGTTCCGCTGACCATGATTAATCATTATCTGAAAAAATACCCGGTTGACTGGCTGGCTTCCCAGACCTACCTGGATCCGTATCCACGGGAACTGATGCTGAGGAGTTATTTGTGAAAACCGACCGGGATGAAGGATTTCTTTTCCAGCAGAAAATGCTGATAAAAAAACCATTGGCTGAAGTCTTCAGTTTTTTTAGTAACGCTGAAAATCTGCAGGTGATCACGCCGCCCAATCTGCAATTCCGGATTCTTACACCGACTCCGATTGAAATGAAAAGTGGCGCCCTTATCGATTATCGTATCCGGTTGTTTGGCGTGCCTTTTCACTGGAAAACGGAGATTATGGAATGGCAGCCGCCTGTAAAGTTTGTTGATAATCAGATCAGCGGACCATACCGGCAATGGATTCATACGCATAGTTTTGAAGAAACAAAAGACGGCGTTATCATGACCGATCTGGTTCATTATAAATTATACGGATGGTTTTTGAAAAATATAATTAACCGCTATTTTGTGGCGCCGCAGATCCGAAAAATCTTCGAATTCCGCCGGGAAAAGCTTCATCATATCTTAAATATCAAAGAAAGCTCAATATGAAAATAGAAAATGAAGATACGGCCGTTAATGTTTTCTGGTTCAGGCGCGACTTACGATTGCACGATAATCACGGGCTTTATCAGGCATTGAACGCCGGCCTTCCCGTTTTGCCGGTGTTTATTTTTGATACGGATATTTTAAATGCGCTTGATGACCGTTTTGACCGGCGTGTTGATTTTATACATCAGGCAATAAACAGTCTGAATAAGGATTTACAAAAAGCAGGCAGTCGGATTCTTACCTTTTTGGGGAAACCTCAAGAGATATTTCTTAAACTCATAAAGCAGTATACTATTCAGGCCGTGTATACCAATCATGATTATGAATCCTATGCCGTTGGCAGAGATGAAGCGGTTCGGAAACTGCTGCGTGAACAGCGCGTCGGTTTTCATTCATTTAAAGACCAGGTGATTTTTGAAAAAAATGAAGTATTAAAAAAAGACGGCAGGCCATACACAGTTTATACGCCATATAGTAATGCGTGGCGGCGTTTACTTAGCGAATCCGGTTATGCACCTTATCCCTCGGAAAAATGGTTGGATCGTCTTTTCAGGGATGCTTTTCAGGATATCCTTTCACTCGAAGAAATCGGTTTTAGACAGACCGATGTAAAGTTTACCATGCCCGGCTTTGATGAAAACCTGATCAGCAATTACCATAAGACGCGGAATTATCCGGCTATCGCCGGGACAACCAGGCTGGGAATTCACCTGCGTTTTGGAACGGTATCCGTCCGGGAATGTGTGCGCAAAGGACTTGAACTCAACGACACCTGGTTGAATGAACTGATCTGGCGCGAGTTCTTTATGATGATTCTATATCATTTTCCCTATGTTGAAAATGGCCCCTTCCGCAAACAATATGAAAGAATCAAATGGGAAAATGATCCGGAGAAATTTGACCGCTGGCGTAAAGGCGAAACCGGATATCCGTTAGTCGACGCCGGCATGCGGGAACTCAATGCTACGGGATTTATGCATAACCGGGTGCGGATGGTGACAGCCGGTTTTTTGGTCAAACATCTGCTGATTGACTGGCGCTGGGGGGAAAGGTATTTTGCCCGGAAGTTACTGGATTATGAATTATCTTCCAATAACGGCAACTGGCAGTGGGCGGCCGGCTGCGGGTGCGACGCCGCGCCTTATTTTAGAATATTTAATCCGGAAAGTCAGCAAAAAAAATTTGATCCCGGTTTTATTTATATCAAAAAATGGCTGCCTGAATTCGGCAGCCATTCATATCCCAAACCAATAGTCGACCATAAACCGGCCAGAGAGAAGGCTTTGAGGAAATTTGGTATTGTTAAAAATTAGCCTAATTATTAAACTTTTATGATAAAAAAATAAATAGATAGAAATTTCTCCAAATTGGTTATCGCCCGTTTAATGATATTTTATTTTAAATTCCTGGTTTTAGTCATTTTTGGCATTTGATCCAAGAGAATAATTTAGCTTTAATCCTAAAACGCCATCTACCCAATCCTGAAGCTCATCTTCAAGATATATTTTATAAAAAATGCTCGGTGAGACCTGACTTAAATAACTTATTCCAAAACTTAAGGCATGAAAAAACTTATCATCGCTTTTTTCCGCAGTTAGTATGCCAATTCCATATAATTCAGCTGATAAATCAATATTATTTTGTTGAACACCCATTGATAATCCATAATGAATTATAAAATCATTATCATCAGAATTTTCACTATTAGTAATAATCATAAAATCGGGTCCAAGTTCAACTCCACTGCGAAATCCGTTATCTGTAATTCTATGATGAGCAAAATTTACACTTATTGTAAGTCTGTCGTGTAGATATTTTTCGGGATTTAACGCGTTTGTAAGATAACCATATTCTATTAGCCAAGAAGAAGGTAGATAAAAACCAAACGTTCCTATAGATTTGTTTTTTCCCCCATGGTCTTTATACAATTGCATTCCAAGAAAAATATTTCCAGCGCCTGATAAAGAATAATTTCCGTAACCAGATTCATAATCAAATGAAAAGGTCATAAAAGGAACTGAACAGAATAAATTTAATTTTTGTTTGAGAGGAATATTGAATGATAAATCAAATACACCAGATATAATGGACATATCAATATTAGAATCAAAGAAAGGATGTAGATAACTAATCTCAATTTGAGTACTATCCTTTGGAATGCTATGGAACATAAAAGTCTGCCCGTTAACCAGGTTAACGCTTAAAACGGATACAATAACAAGCAAGAGTTTTTTTAATTTTTGCATAATCCCTCTCCTTTAGTGGTTGTATGATAAATTTAAAACTCAAACAGTGTTTTTGAATGCTATTTATACTTCAAAACACTCTGTAACTTTATAAAATATGAAAAAAAATTATGGAATTAATAATAGTTAATTAACTTCACCGCTCATTGATTGTAGATAAAAGTAGTATAAAATTAAAAAAAATCAAGATTAAAATTCATATCTTGTGTATATTTATAATAATCGATATGATAAATTTGAAAATTTATTCATTCAATTATAGGTTTGTTCAATGCGGTTAATGGTCATTTTTAATCCTCATGCCGGGCACGGCCGGGCAAAAAAAATAATTGAGCCTCTTAAAAAATACCTGACGGAAAAGCATGCGGAAGTTACCTGGTTGTTGACTGCTTATCCCGGTCATGCGGTTGAAATAGTTGCCGAAGCGCATTTAGATCATTTTGACGGTGTTATCGCTGCCGGAGGCGACGGCACCTTATTTGAAATTATTAACGGCCTTCATCAGAACAAAAGCAGTCACCGGCCTGTGCTGGGCGTTATACCAACCGGCACCGGGAATGCCTTTGCCCGGGAATTGGGGCTTTCCCAGGATGACTGGCAGAAAGCGGCGGATATTGTTTCGGCGGGGAAGACCAGGATGGTTGATCTCGGACGCTTTATCACCGGCGATGAAACCCGGTATTTTATCAATATCATTGGCTGCGGATTTGTCTCTGATGTCAGTGCGACGGCGCATAAACTTAAAATCTTCGGCTATTTCTCCTATATTCTTGGCGTTTTCTATCGTTTAATATTTTTAAAATCAATTCAAATGAAATTAAAAACCGATAAAACCGAAATGAATCTGAAAGGCATTTTTATAGAGGTTTCCAACAGCCGTTACACAGGCAAATCCTTTCTGATGGCCCCTAACGCTGAAATCGATGATGGATTTCTGGACATTACTATATTGAATAAAATCGGCCGTTTTAAATTGTTAAAGATATTTCCAACCATTTTTACCGGAAAACATATTCACGTCCCGGATATAACCAGCTTTAAAGCCCGGTATATTGAAATCATAACCAATAAACCTTATATACTGACGCCTGACGGTGAATTAACGGGTCATACCCCGGTTACCATCGATGTCATCAAACACGGCATAAAAATTTTCTGGCCGTAAAAAAACGGCGGGGAAAAAATGGTTTGTGTATGCCTGACCGCCTTTGTTATTTCATCATAATCATTTTCTTTATCCGCATAAAACCATTGGCGGTTTTTAACCGGTAAAAGTAAATCCCGCTGCCGACCCGCTGCCCGGCGGTATTTTTGCCGTTCCATTGCGCGGTATGTATGCCCGCAGGCATAGTCTTTTTGACCAGCGTAACGACTTCCCGGCCAAGTACATCAAAAATTTTCAGCGTTACAAATTCAGCGTTCGATATTTGATATTCGATATTCGTAATTGGATTAAACGGGTTGGGGAAGTTCTGGGACAAAGAAAACTGATCGGGAATAGGCTTCTCGGTTGTTATGCCTGTTGAGCCATCATATTCATAGGCGCCGATATCCCATGTCCCTATTCTCTCAACCCCATCTAAATCCAGATTATATTGGCTTCCAATATCGCTTTTACCTTTATCAATCGGTGAGATACTATCATCGATTGCCGGATTAAGATGATAATCCATTTCATCGGCATTAATGAAAGGATCCGGTCCTTCATCCACCTCAGGATAAGGTCGGCTGGTCGGATAAATAACACTATGGTATTCTCCCTGAGGGGCAAACCAGCTTTTCGACGACCAGGAATAATCATGAGTAAAAGCCGGGGGAGTACCCAAATAGGTGGCATAACAACGATAAAACAGATTGTTGTATCCGAACCCGGTGGTTCTATCTCTGGTAACACTGATGGCGTGATTACACTTATCAAAAGTATTATTAAAAACATGAAGCTCGTTGTCCTGACCCTGAATCTCTACGGCATTTTCCACATTGTGGAAATAGTTGCCGTAGACTTCGTAAGGACCAGTCGCCGGTGTATAGGCTATTGCGATCCCTGCCGCTTCCGAGTTGTAACATTTGTTATATCGAAACGTACCGTTGGCATAATTTGTTATAAGAAGATCAACGTGACAATCATTGAAATCCTGGTTATTTCCAGCGTCGTGAAGTTCACAATTCTCAACGAGAAAATCTCTTACCGCCGACAGATGAATCAGCGCGCCCGAATAATTATGTACTTTGCAATGTTGAATTACAAGTCCGTAAGCACCTCGGTTTCCCGGGCTATATTCATGAATTCCCGAAGAGCATACCGAATCGTTTGGAAGCTCGAGATTAATCCCGGGACCTTCGACTTCAAGATAACGAAGAGTGATGTAATCGCTCTCGTGTTGATTTCCAGGAGACAGGTTAATAGCTGGATTGTCCGCGCCCAGCGGCCCGAATATTTTTATTCCTGATTTAACTGCACCATCAATGGTAATATAATCCCAACCCTGATCAGGTTTGCCAAGTGGTCCCCAAATATTTATATGCACCTGATCTAAAACCACCTGATTGTCGAAATCAGTAGACCAACCTTCATCCGTTCCATGATTTATGTCGGTAGCCCGCAGAATAACGATATTTCTTTCAGCTGTCCCGCTTGCCGCCGGTTCCCAATTGGTTCTGTATACCCCTCCGGAAACGTAAACTGTATCACCAGGACCAATAAGATCCGAGGAATGCGGATATTCACTCGTCCAGACGGTACCGTTTGTGTCCGCCCTTCCAGGCGGCATACCGGCAAAAGCGTTACCCCAATCATAACCGTTCCCCAAACCGTAATTTCCGCTGTCCGGTCTTACATAAAACGTATTAGCCTGGGCAATACATAAAAACAAAAAATTAATTAAGATTACGCAATATTTTTCCATTGTCAAAGTACCTCTCTTTAAATTTCTAACGAACCAATATCATTTTCTTCGAATTCGCTTTTCCATCTCCCGATTGTATTTGATAAAAATATGTCCCGCTTGGAACTCTTATTCCTTTTAAGTTCTTTCCGTTCCATTGCGCGGTATGTTTGCCGGCAGGCATAGTTTTTTTGACCAGCGTTACCACTTCCCGGCCCAGTAAGTCAAAGATTTTCAGCGTTACAAATTTGGTGTTCGATATTTGAAATTCGATATTCGTAATTGGATTAAACGGATTGGGGAAGTTCTGGGACAAAGAAAACTGATCGGGAATAAGCTTCTCGGTTGTTATGCCTGTTGAGCCGTCATATTCATATGCGCCGATATCCCACTCCGAATCGTAGGGCCGGATTGCACCCCTTCTGTCAAGATTCAGATTGAAACCCGGAAACATTTCGGAAGGGAAATATGCCGAAGGATCGACGCCGTTATTAACAGCCCGGCTATCTGATTTAAGATAATAATTTTCTTCTGCGGGATTAACAAACACGTCTTCAATGGGAACAGCTTCATAATCCGAGCCGGTCCAATCGACTATTTCACCCTCAGCGGGGGACCAGTCCGGAGGCTGCTGGTTCCAGCCTAATCCCACATACAGATTATGCGATCTGTGGAACTGGTAACTGTTCACGGAGCTCCATCCGCCGCCGTCAAAGATATTGTTTATCATACGGTAGGTAAGGCTGTCCCCGCCGGGATCAACCGAATACCTGTTATTGGGTGATAACGATACAGAATAATGATTATCGCTTCCTATTATGGTGTTATTTATGAAGGTTGCCTGACCAATCATGCCCGTGGATTGATCATACGGCGCACTGCCGCCCCAGGCGGCGATAACTTTACTGGTATTGTTGCTGCCATCAAAGATGTTGTTGACAAAAAACAGGTCTTTTGATTCGTTAAAGGTAAGCGTGATATTATAATCCGTAACGCGGTTATTATAAACCAATACCCGTTCGCAGCCCAGATAAAAAGTCATGCCATTATCATGAGTGCCGTGCCCTTCGGAAATGGTGTTGTTAAATACGCGGCAGTCTTTTCCGCCGAATAAACACAGGCAGGTGCCGCCGATTTTCCTCAGTGTATTGCCGCTGATGATCAGATTATTATTATTGGGACAAAATATGCCGTCCATCTTCATGTTTTCTATGATCTGGTTATTTTCAATCTTTGAATTATTACAATAACTTAGATAAACGCCGCCATAACCCCCGGTCGCATGGGCATTATGTGTAATAATATTATTCCGCACCGTGATGCCGGTTTTTGTGAGATGAGCGGCGGTATAGGAGCCGATGCCGATAGCGTCGCGCAACCCGGAACCGGCATAATGACGTATTAGGAAACCTTCTATAGTGATAAAGTATTTGTCGCTGATATTAATGCCGTAATTTTTGGAGTAACAGGTTATTTTATCATTGGTAATATTGGATGAATTTCTTGGATAAAGTACGATTTTGTGTGTTTCATCCGGTTCCGGTCTTTCATCAAAAAAATATTCGCCGGGCTGATCAATAGCGTGGATGGAATTATAAATTGAATATTTATTATAACCTGTTGGATCATTGGTTGTATCAAAGGTCACTTTATATTCATCGGGAATGTAATCGATAATAGCCCGCATTTCTGTAATATTAGGAAGCACCCATAAAAGCAGATGGGAGCCGTCCCAATAAGCGGGATCGGTTTGATTAAAGCGGTTTGAATCGATTAACGATGTTGTCGTTTGCTGTTCCTGGGGGACAGAAATGAAATAAGCTGTAGCGTCAAAAAAGAAAGGATCGGGCTGATCGGGTTCCTGGGACATCCACAGAAATTCACCGTTTTCGGCCAGACGCGTTGTAAACGCTGATAGTCCGGACGGTACAAAAGTTATATAGCAATTTTGCCAGTTTTCACCGCCCTCCGCTTCAGAAGCGCATGGTCTCCAGCCGGTCATTGGTTCGGAACCGTCGAGAATCGCTTTTTCATCTCCCCAGCCGTCGCCTTTATAAATAATCGGCGCAAGACTGTCGCCGCTACATTTCATGGTAATACTGCCGCGATAAATGACGCCGCCCTTAAACAATACCGTTGCGCCGGGCTCCAGTTGGACAGCGCTGGGAGTAGAAACGGCGTTTTCATCACCGGGACAATGTTTCCAGGCGGTATTAGCCGATAAACCATCACTTGAATCGCTGCCGGCTTCGTAATCCACATAATAGGTTTGCGCCGACAGCGGAACATAGAATCCGGTGGCTAATAATGCAATTAATAAAATTGCGCTGAACTGTTTCATTCTGCTTCTCCCTTTCTTTATGATTGAGACCTTGCAGATCTTCATTTTTTATTCCGATTAAAATACTTTGGCTACTTCAGGAGCAGCATCTTTTTTGCGCTTACATGGCCGTCGCCGGTCTGTATCTGGTAATAATAAATCCCGCTGACGACCGGCTGACCCCGGCCGTTCCTACCGTTCCATTGTGCGGTATGTATGCCCGCCGGCATTTGTTCATTAACCAGCGTAATGATTTCCCGGCCCAGAATATCATAAATTTTCAGCGTTACAAATTCGGTCTTCGATATTCGAAATTCGATATTCGTCACCGGATTGAACGGATTGGGGTAGTTTTGCGCTAAGTAAAAGGCCGAGGGTTGTAAACCGGTAGTCCTGTCATCAATAGCAGCGCCAGTCTTTGGGATCCTGTATGCATGTAATTCACATCTTTCAAATACATCCGAGAAGTGGTTGTTCTCTATTGTCAGATTACGGACAGAGGTTTCTTTTGGGAAAAAACCTGCATGAATTTTAGCCTCGCCGGCATCAATATCCTGTTTAAAATCACAATATACAGCGCCTGTTTCATAGTTAATTGTGCCTTCCTGATCTTCCCATGCATATTCCGGTTTTAAATTCCCATAACCGTCGTCGTACAGATATACCCATTTGGTAGGATGCCCTACATCCGAATTGGACGATAAATAGCCGCCGCCGATAATCAAACTGCCGGGCTCTAAAGGCGTATCAAGGGCCAGATTAAAAGTCTGACCCGATGTTTCTACATCCCATTCCTGATGATGCGCAGATTTAAAGGTCGAAAAAACATCTTCAATAGTTCCATTACCTAATGTGATTCCTTCAATTTCAAAATTAACCGGAATATCACCCTGTTCAAGCGGATTCACATAAACATGACCGGCAACTTCGGAAATTCTGATCGCGAATACATAAAGATCGGTTTCGGTTTCACGCACCATAGCGTCGACGCGTCTGCCTAAAATATCAGCATCATCAACGACTTTTATCTCTTTTGGCTCTGGACTTAAAATGATGTGCTGATATTGGTTGGTAAAATTTACAATTTCGCTCATTTCTATAAAATTTTCCGGCGGCGTGGGACCGAAATAAGGAAACCATGATAATCCTTTTGCTCCGTGAATAATCGGTATCCAGCAAAGCATGCGTAACTGCTCCTGGGTCGGGGGATAGAGCGAAACGTCATGGTCATGGCCCAGAGGTCTGACATCGCAGGTTTCTATCCAGGAACTGAACGGCATCATTCCGTAATTATACCTGTAATAGCGCTCGTTTATTTCCGCCACTTCAGCCATTTTATCTCCGGTGTCGGCTTCAAATTCCAGCGCATATAAATCAAAGGAATAAACATCCGCTACCCAGTTTGGATAGAATATTTTTGACTGGACATGTTCAAACGATGAAAGAGTCGCCCATTCCGAAGTAAACACTAGATGCTGAGGATTATGGGCATGCGTTTTTTCTGTCCAGCTTCGTACCAGTGCCGCGTTTCCTTCTGTAGAACCGGTTATGCTTTGATTATTGGAGATGGGTTCATCCATCCAGTCCCAGAAAAACAGTGCCGGATGATTTTTATTTGCTTCAACCGCGATTTCTATTTCATCCAGCGTAGGATAGGGCACATCTCTGGCTGAGCGGTTAACCCATGTGGTGTCTTTTAAAGGGCCGATGGCATAAGTTTCGGCCGTTTGCGCGTAATCCAGGTATTCAACCCAATTTTCCGGCGTCTGATATTTGTCAAAATATCCTGCCAAAAGGTTGCAAAAGTTATGTTCCATCCAAAAATTAATACTACCTCTTCTTAAACCTAAAGTGTTAATAAAAAAAACAGGTTCGCCGTTAAGACACACGGCCGCGTTTTCATCAATTCCTGTCATAGGAACGCCGTCATATGGTTTGCTAAAAGTTCTTACGTCATCGGCAATTACCACATCGTCAACGTTTAATAGCTCAATTCTAAGCGTGTAATCATCCGTATTAAGCGTGCGTAAATTCATGGTGAATTCAAAATTTTTTTCAAGCCCTGCTTCCTTGAAATAAATCTGTTCCTCATAACCGCTTTCGCCGTTGAGCGTCACTTTAAATTTGTCGTCAGGATTAACATTGGTTATCGAAACAATAAACTTCATCCCGATTCGCCCGAAAAAAGAAGGCGGAGCAATAACAGACATTTCCTGTGCCTGATATGGTTTTCTTATGATAGAAACCTGGGCATTATCAAAATAGATATTACCACTCTGATTAAGCATCCATGAGTCCCACCCCAAACGTAATTCGTTCACTCCGGACATTGCTGATAAACCGGTAAATTCAACTTCTTTATTACCATCTAAATAAACGGCCATTCGTCCCTGCAGAGTATCGTATTCCAGTTCGCAGCAGTACCAGGTATTGCGTGTTAACGGAGTCGTTCCGCCGGCGCGTGTCGCAGCCGAACTGCCGAATAATCCCAGGTATAAATTGCTGTTATTATGGTATATGAAAACTCTTGCAATTCCTCCAACGGTGGTTCTGGCAAAAGAGGTTATCAGGGCATGATTATTATTCTGCGTATGCGTAAAACTATTGTCTAGTTTAAAGTAAAATTTTGCCCATACAGTTTCCGGACAGGAATCTTTATCAGCAAATGATTTTACGATATAAGCGCGCCGTGAGCCGGAGCTTGTTTCATTTTCAATGTAGGATTTAAATGCATAAACACCGCAAAAGGCAGCGCTGTCCACAATTTCTGCAGCGCCTCTGATAATGGCCGGTTCCGAAAAAGGACTATAGCCGCCGGTTTCGAAATCGGCATGAAATAAAATGTCCTGCTGCTGGGCATAGGTATTCATCAGGCAGAAGCAGGCAAAAACGAATACTAATGAGTGCAGATTCTTCTTCATAATTAACCTCTATCGTATGAATAGCATCTTTTTTGCGCTTATATGTCTGTCGCCGGTCTGTATCTGGTAATAATAAATCCCACTGCCAACCTGCTGTCCGGCGGTATTTTTCCCGTTCCACTGCGCCGTGTGTTTACCCGCAGGTTTTGCTCCATTTACCAGCGTTATAATTTTTCGTCCAAGGATATCATAGATTTTCAAAGTGACAAAATCGTAATTCGCAATTTGAAATTCGATATTCGTAATTGGATTAAACGGGTTGGGATAGTTTTGAGAAAGGGAAAAAACCAGTGGTAATTCATTTTTATCATTTAACCCGTCAGGGTTTTGATATTCCAACGCGCCGAGATCAAAATATCCATCCCATCCCCGCAAATTTCCGTTATAGTCCAAAGAAAAATCGTAATCCGGAAACATCGCTTTTATTTCCGCCGGTATTATTGTCACCGGATTCAATCCGCAGTTCCTTGCACAACTGTTTTCGGATAATCGGTAATCGGAACCCGAATGACTTATAAAAATGGAATCAAGGTCGGCCTGAATAAATTCTCCGGCCATCAGACTCCAGCCGTATCGTTCTTCCTGGCTCCAGCTCAGGCCGGTGTACAAGTTATTGGCTCTGGACATCTGCATCGACGTTTCATGCCCCGGTCCGCCGTCAGAAATATTGTTTTTTAGACTTACTTTACCGAGATCATCAAAATAGGATGTAATGCCAATGGCATTGTTTGTATTGCTGTATAAGAGCGTATTATTGGTAATTATCGCGTATCCATAGCAATAAGAGCTGGCGCTGCCGTTCTGTCTGATAATATTTGTTCCGTTTTCTTCATCGTTTTCCAATGTTCCGATAATAATATTGTTATGAACGACCATGTCGGTATTCTTTTCGAAGGTAAATACCTCTGAAGTTGCCTGCATAAAATTATTTGCCGTCAGGGAATTGGTTGTGGTAAAAACAGATACCGGGTTGCCATGCGTTCCTTCACATTCGGTTATCGAATTATTTAATATCTGAAGATGTTCACTGCCCATCGACCAGATGCCTTTATACCCGACTTTAGAAATCTGATTATTTTTTATACTGATATTTTTGGCGCCGATCAGAATTCCCGAATTCCGCTGGCAATCATGGATATAATTATTTTCAATCGTTGCGCCGTCTACATTAGAAAGACTTATGGCGCCTTTTCTTCCGTCCCTGGTCCGGGTATGGGTGATTTCATTATTTCTGATGATAATATTTTCCGCAGGATCGCCCCAGGTTCTGTTGTTCCAGACGGCGTGTGCGGCACCGTCGCTGGTAAATCCCTGTAATTTTAAATTTTCAATACAAATGTTGCTGCAGCCGTTAAACCCGATGCCATAATTTCGGACGCTAATACTTAACTTGCACGTCTCTATATCGCCATAAGGCCAGTAATAGATTTTCTTATCTGTTTCATCTACCACATATTCTCCCGGCCTGTCGATGGCGGAAAGATGGTTTACCATGCTGTAATACTGGTCGCGATCGCCGTAAATGGCCGTGCTGGAAAGCGAATCATAATAAACCGTATGCGATCCGGGATCAAATGAAATTATCTTTTTGATAGCAATAACATTGGGCTGCACCCACATTTGAATGTAGGCGCTGTTCCAGTAATCGGCGGCGGCTTGAGTTAAAAAGATATCATCTTTTAACGATGTCCGGGTAATGTTGCCGTTTAAAACCGTAAAATACTCATTGATCTGATCGTCCCAGAAAGGATCGGACATATTAGGCGTTTGGGCGATATAGGCCCGCTCACCGTTTTCGAATATCTGGTTAAAAGGCGAAATATCCCCGGTATAAGACGTATAATAAATATTTTGCCAGTTAGGATTGTCAAAAACTTCACCGACTGATTGACAGGCTGTCCATACAGTTTCCAGCGTATCCGCTCCGTCTATTACCGCTTTTTCCGAACCCCAGCTTTCGCCTTTATAAGTAATGGGAACGCCAGCGGCGCCGCTGTATTTCATGGTAATAGTACCCCGATAATTCACGCCGTTTTTAAATATTACCGTTGCGCCGGAACTTAAAACCACTGATCCAGGATTATGTGCGGCATTTGCATCTCCGGGAGCGTGTTTCCAGGCCGTTACCGGGGATAAACCGTCGCTGGTATCACTGCCGCTTTCGAAATCCACATAATAAGTTTGTGCCAAAAGCGGAATAGAAAATCCGATGGTCAATAAAATGATTAATAACAATGCAAAAAACTGTTTCATTCTTGTTCTCCTCATATTTCAAGTTGATGCCAGCTTGTTTTTTGGTTCATCAATTCCCGATATAAATGCCGGTGCTATTCATATTTTTCCATTAAATTTTATATTTCTCTTTGTATCGGCGCCTGCCTTTTCAATCATTTATTATTTTAACATCAGCATTTTCTTTGCGCTCATCTGTCTGTCGCTGGTTTGTATCTTGTAATAATAAATCCCGCTGCCGACCCGTTGCCCGGCGGTATTTTTGCCGTCCCATTGTGCGGTATGTATGCCGGCAGGCATTTGTTTATTAACCAGCGTAATAACTTCCCGGCCCAGTACATCAAAGATTTTCAGTGTTACAAATTCGGCGTTCGATATTCGGTATTCGATATTCGTAATTGGATTAAACGGGTTGGGATAGTTTTGGTCTAAGGAAAAACCAGATGGTACGCTATTATTCGTTTTTATAACGGCGGGTTTAACATATTCATGCGCTCCATAATCAGGGCCTTTTCCGTACAGCACAATATCACCATTAGATTTCTTAAACAACCAGACAGGATCATTGTTTGACCATGTCATAGGAGAAATGAGTGTTATACAATTCTTTCCATAATCAATGGTTTTTATCTGCACGGTATTAGAGACTTTGCCAATGGCTATCCAGTCGGCATGCAGATTTGCGCGGGCAAGATCGGAACCCCATGTTCCATCCTGAAAATACCTGGCATCGTTGACATAGAGTATTTTTTCATTTAATCCATTACCCTTTGCCTGAGTTAGATAGGTTGCGCTGTCTATTGCCGGGGAAGTTACTTTCAGCGATAAATCAGGCTTGCCTGTCCATTTGCCGTCGATAAAGTATAATGCCATTGGATCTGCGATATCGGGATCGATAAACATGGGATCGGGATAGGGTATAAAAGGAGTATGCTGCGAGGGTCCCGTGTGTCCCCAATTGTGGATTACTGTGTTGCAAGAATCAAGGTTTCCTGTAATAAAAGCGGGATAATAACTTGAAGTGCCAAGATTGTTTGTTTCAGACCAGGTTTCATGAGCCAGATTGTTTTTTATAACATTACCGATGACCTGCCGGGGATCATCACATCCCGTGCTATAAAATGAAAAGGCGCACCGCTGGTTGTCATATAGATTCGAATCGTCTTCATTGATTATTCCCCATGAATCCATGTTGTATCCATTATAATAGAAGGTGTTGTTGTAAATGTGGTTGCTTCTGCCGCTTCCTTTTGCAATTGAAGATCCTATTCTCAGACCATATAAAACATTGCCAAAGAAGTTACAATATCGTACGATATTTGAGTCGGTATGCACGGTTAATCCGGAGCCGCTAGCTCCGGTAATGAGATGTGGACCGCCATACTGTGCACCATAAGCGATATTATTGTCTTCAAGTAAATTGGACCCGGCAACATTCAAACCACTGGCATCTGTCATAGACATTACCCGGTAACCGCACACACCGGTCGGCCATTTACTACAATCACCCTCTGTTGACCATCCCTCATTATGAAAGTAATTGTTTCTTATAATATTATATTTTGCGTTGTTTACGCCTATCACATGATGACCGCTGCTGTAAAAATGATTATTTTCCACGGTATTATAATCATTACCGCTGTTTTCTGCAGTGCCGGCGTTATCATGTCCAATATTAATTATGCAACTGGCATCCCTGTCGATAAAATGACCAAAAGAGTGCCATGTGTTTTGGTGGATCCAATTATGCTTTGATCCCAGATAAAGAAAAAAACCATTGTAATCACAATTTAAATTTCTATGTCCAAAAAAATAGCATTCTGTGATCTCATTATAAGAAGCATAGCGCAGATCGCCTAATTCATTCCAGGAAGTAAAGTTAATTCCTTTAACGGTGATGTAGCTTCTTCCCTCATTTGGGTCTCCGGTATCCCACCCGGCGCAAAACAACATGGCTTCAGGAGCGTTACTGCTGTCGCCGTCTAAAGTTACGTTTTCACCATTATAATTTTGATAAACTATTCTATTTCCTGCCGTACCCGATTGTCCGGAATGGATACAATTAGTCCTATCGGTTGGATAATAAACACCTTCGCGAAGATAAACGGTATCGCCGGGAGCCACATTGGCGTTAGCTATGGCCAAATTACATGCGCTTGTTCCTGATTTTGGCCCTGCAGGAACCGCATTATGTTCACAATCTGCCCAGGCCGCTGTTCCGGTTGGACTAACGTAATAGGTACCGGCCTGTAAGGGCATTGATAATATAATTAATATTAAAGCTGTTAATGAATATCCGGCAAATAGTCTCATTCAGATTCTCCTTTTTTATAGGGCTGGAACTATACTGATTTCTATGTTTTTCGCCCGGCATAAAATATGGATTTCGTAAGATTGCTTTGGTTACTTTAACATCAGCATCTTCCTGGCGCTCACCAGCCCGTCGCCGGTTTGTATCTGATAATAATAAATCCCGCTGACTACCGGCTGCCCCTGGGCGTTCCTGCCGTTCCATTGCACCGTGTGCGTTCCGGCGGATTTGTGTTCACTAACTAGAGTAACGACTTCCCGGCCCAGCGTATCAAATATTTTCAACGATACAAATTCGGTGTTCGATATTTGATATTCGATATTCGTTGTCGGATTAAACGGGTTGGGGTAGTTTTGATGCAATTTATAATCCGAAGGATTATTAGTATTGGTTTTTTTTATGCTCACAGGGTCAGAACTTCTCAAGGGATGGGGATATTCAAGCGGCGTATAATAGGCTTCCCATTCATATCCTCCGGAACCATTATCTACAGACCTGTATAATGTACCATTGATGGGATTGGTTGGATTTTGACCCGTCATGTTTTCCAGGTCAAGCGCCTGATCGGTTACCCAAAATCCTAATCCTTCGGCGGTCGGGATTATGGCGTTCATTTCTTCGAGTGTACCATAACCTATCCCGCTTTTGGTGCAGGAAGGACCTTCGTAATAACCGCATGAACCGATGGAATCGATTGTACCGTCGAAAACTTCCGAGTTATCCCTCCACCAGTTTTGATTTTCAGGAATAAGAAGCGGATCATTAATGACCGCTTCTACCGTATCATAAGCCCGATTGTAATGGTCAAAATTAATAACACAATCCGTCGATAAAATATCTCCGTTAGTTCCCCCAAAATTTCTCCAGAAATATGAATTGTATGGTCTTTGAACACAATTTCCTGATTCTGTTTTCGGATAGCAGGTTCCTTCGCAGGAATAGGGAGAGAAAATTTCGTCATTAAATTCTTCCCAGACAAAATAGCTTCCATTACCGCTGCTGCCTGACCAGCGGTTATAAAAATAGAAAACTTTTCCAGCTCTTTGGTCAAACCATCTTCCGTTGCCTCCGATAACATGATTGCCGTATACTTCAAACCCGATTCCCGCCCCGTTATTATTTACCTGATTCCCGTGAATGTCATACAATTGAGTAAATGCGGAAGATCCGCACGCGGAAAAATCTATGGTATTGTATCTGCTTACAAAACGATTCCCGTTGCCGCCGCTGGCTAACAACATAGTCGTTGATGTGGTTTTATATATATAGTTGTCCTCAAAATACATGGCATTGATGCTGCCCGGAAGCCAGCATTCTACTAACCGGCCATCCCCAAGTCCTCCCATATAACGCCAGGCATGTGAACCATTTTCTATGATGTTATTGTGAACCACACCAAACATGGCCAGATTTAAAAGAATGGAGAATTGTGTGCCGGATGTAGTTAAGTTGATAAATTTATTATGATCGATCATCACTTTTGTCAAAGGATATTCATAATGGCTGTTGCCAAGACGCAGGAATGCATAAGCCATCACCAGTTTCTCAAAAGTAAAACCACTGATTCTTATGGGATAATCGTTTTGCGCAGTTTCAAGATCGGGCGAAACCGTAATAGCATAGGTGTATCCTGCCGGTCCGTTATATTTGATAATCGTCGAATCGATTCCTGCTCCAAATAGCGCTATCCCTTTTGTTATAATCAATTCTTTATCCCAGATGCATTCTCCTTTTGGCACTAAAACAGAATCTCCGTTGTTTGCACGTTCAATTGCCGAGCGCACACTATCCAACTCACACGAAGCGGCATTGATAATACGGGCCTGCGCGTGTGATGATAACAAGATCACTAAAACCAGACCTGATATAATTACACAAAACTGTTTCATTCTAATACTCCATCCATTTTGGGCTAAAGCCCTTTTGTTTTTAGATTCTGCAATCCCCGGCATAAATGACGGGGCTATTCATATTTTTTATTTCAGCATCAACATTCTCTTAGTGCTTATATGCCCGTTACTGGTCTGTATCTGGTAATAATAAATCCCGCTAACTACCGGCTGCCCCTGGACATTTTTGCCGTTCCATTGCGCGGTATGTATGCCGGCAGGCATTTGTTTATTAACCAGCGTAACAACTCCCCGGCCAAGCGTATCAAAGATTTTCAGCGTTACAAATCCGGTGTTCGATATTTGATATTCGATATTCGTAATCGGATTGAACGGATTGGGGTAGTTCTGTAGTAGAGAGTAATCCGATGGAATCGCTTTATCAGACTGCGCTTTATTATTAATACCGTTAACATAGGGGCTGTACATTAGAATAGCGCCTTCTCCTAACCTCAGCGCTATTGAGCTGATGCTGTCTCCAACGGTGCCGTCCGCTTTAAGCGGGTAATATGTCCCGCCTAAATCAAAGGAATTGGAATATGTGGCATATTCCTCATAATTTGAATCCCAGTTTGCTCCGCGGTAAAGTACGATTGCATTTGTGTAATCTCTTCTTCCAATATGTCCTCGTGCATTTCCTCCTCTTCTCACCATATCGGCTTCTTCCGCGTTTTTCCATTGCACATCTCTTTCCCCGCCGTTATAACCCTTGGAATCGGGAATTCCTATATCGACAGCCATGGACGGGAAAAAGCGTGACCATCTGTGAACATCCTCACACTTAGGAGCGGATTCGAGTCCCTGATGAATTACAGAGCCGTTTTTTAATAATACTTCATCGGTTTCATTGTAAACATAACCCAGCTGACCATGATAATTAAAAAAAGTATTTCCATTTTGTCCTATATAGTGTAATGCCAGCGCGGCAATAGGTCCTCTGTCCGACCGATCCCAGGGATAGGGATTTTCAGCGGAAATATTATCATTCGTGATGCTGTCGGCATAATCATAGTACATCATTAAACCAAAAACTCCATTGGGATTATTTTCGGGGAGATAAACATCGTAAGATATCATCCAGGGAGAGCAATAAGTATCGTCTCCCATATTGTTCATATCTCCGGTATTGTGAACCACTGTAAAAAATTCAACGACATTCCAGTCGCCGGTAAAAACCATTTCTTCGTTGTAACTATTACATCCCATTAAGTATTCAGGCTCTTCTTCTTGGATGTATTCTCTTATGAATCCGTATTTGAAAATATTATATTCCTCCCAGGTTTTTCCATCTGTTTTATCGGCAAAATCCGTGTTTGCAGGATCAATGGCTGGAATAGCCTGAGCATCATCGCACATAATGCCGTCATAATCACCGGCGTTGATTATGTCCTGCGAACAGTACATTGCCCAGGTATAGCGATCCTCTCCGTCTATATTTTGTATGTCGGCCGGATTAGCCACGAATCGGTTTCCCCACCAGAAGGGCACTCTGGCCTGATATGGAAATTTGGCCGAAGCGCCTACGGGTGGATTGGGATTGTAAACCAAATTACCAGAATTAATTATATTTTCATCATCAGGATCCCAGCCACGGCAGGCATCACCCGCTCCATTTAACCAGTCGTCTCCGTAAATGCGCAGAACCGATGGATATGTTGTGGCTGAATTAAAGATAATTCTGACAAAATATTTCTCGTGAGACTCATTTACGGAAGTTATTTCCCAGTCATTGGGGGGTAAAAAACTGAGTAGACCGGATACCGTGAAATCCGATGTATTGTCGTCATAGGCGGGGATATCGGTCCATTCAGTTCCATTGTAATATTCAAAGGACCAGTCAACCTCTTCGCCAATAGCGGAAAATTCAAAATTAATATCCGCAAACGGTTCTTCATAGCCGATATAAATAGTATTGTTTAATGTAAATATATTTGAATTGTCATAGGCTTGCCCGGAATGATCGATAAATGTTATATGGTCTGTGGTTTCTAATATACCATTTAAAGGACTGTATTCCGAATCCTCAAGCCTGCCAAACATATCCATATACGACCAGGCAGGATCAGCCGTAAAAATAAAATCTGTTTTTGAGTGTAATAGAATTTCTTCGTAATCAATATTGTGGCTACGCGCCCAGTCTTTAAAACCAATATAGTGGCTTATGTAAAAACCAAAAATATCATAGTAAGACATGCGCATTACATCATCTCTTAAAGGTTCATAACCTGAAATTCTCAGTTTGAATCGTTCATCCAGCCATATTTTTCTTTGTTCTTCTTCAACATCTGTATAACAGGCCAATCCGAGTTTTAAACTGGCGTTCTGAGCGGATAAAATAGTTATTGATAATAATAGTAGTGTTAAAAGTTCTTTTAGGCTTTTCATATTTATTCTCCGCTTAATATTTTTGAAGTTTTAAAAAATATCTATTTAAGTAATATCATCTTCATTGTCTGCATATATCCGTTGTTGGTTTTGATTTGATAGTAATATATCCCGCTGACGACCTGCTGTCCCCGGGCATTTTTACCGTTCCATTGCGCGGTATGTATGCCCGCAGGCATTTGTTTATTAACCAGCGTAACGACTTCCCGGCCCAGCGTATCAAATATTTTCAGCGTTACAAATGCAGCGTTCGATATTTGATATTCGATATTCGTAGTCGGATTAAACGGGTTGGGGAAGTTCTGTGCTAAAGCATATTCTTTGAGCAGGTTATCTGTTTCCGAAGGCAGATGGATGGCTGAAGAGCTTCCCTCATTAAACAACACGGTGATATTATCAGTATCCGCACTGGTTACAATAATATCCATGGCGCTGTCGCCGTTCAGATCGGAAGTAAAAACGGAGCGGCATTGATAGCCTATCGCGAAATTTTGCCGGGTTGAAAAATTACCGCCGCCATTATTAAAAAAAATCGCCACAGTGTCGGGAATCGGCATAGGATATTGGGATTGCATATAAGGGACGGCAATATCTAGATCATTATCTGAATCAAAATCCGCCGCGCAGATAGCGAATTGGTGAAAATTGGCTACAGGATAATCAGCCGTTCGTTCAAAAGCCCCGTGCCCATCATTAAGAAATAATGAAAAATTGGAATTAAAAAAATGCGAGACGGCCAGGTCCAAAGAGCCATCGCCGTTAAAATCGGCCGCACAGATGCTATAAGGCTTTAGAAGCGTCTCATAGGCTGCGTTGAGTGCAAATGTTCCGTTTCCGTTATTTTTAAATATAAATAACGTATCATCGGATAAATCACCGTTTGTGACCGCTAAATCCACATATCCGTCGTTATTAAAATCACCCGACGCAAGAAAATTTGGATATTTGCCGATGGGATAATCTGTTTTATGATTAAAAGTTCCGTCTTTGTTATTTAAGAGTATCGACATGTCATCGGAAAAAGCATTTAATACGGCCACATCCGGATAACCGTCGTTATTAATGTCCGCAGAAATATGAGCGCTGGAATAATCACCTGACGGATAATCGGCTTTAGGTAAAAAAGTTCCATTCCCTGCATTCATAAATACTGAGATATTATCCGATGTTGAATTTGTAACGATTAAATCCATATTTTCATCGTTATCCAGATCGGAAGAAACAATTGTATTGGGATTGTCTCCCGTCAGGTAATCCATTCGATCTGAAAAAACACCCTGGCCTGAATTGATTAATACCGTAATACTATCGGCATATTTATTGACCACCGCCAGATCCATATCCTGATCGTTATCTAAATCGGAGGCAAAAACAGACCAGGGATTATTGCCGACCGGTATATGATTAGCGGGCAGGAAATTTCCGTTGCCATTATTTACATTAATAGTAAACGACCATTGGAAAGAATTAAGCAGGGGATGACCTGCTTGAGTCGTTATGTCGGTAGTTAAAATTACGGCCGCTATTTCACCAGCGGCAAAAGGTAGGGCAGGATCGAATGTTGCGGTTCTCGAAGAATTATCGTAGGTATAACTGCCTGAATGCAGCCCTGTTTGGGAACCATGAATCACAAAGGTGTTGGAATTAATGGTTGACTGATCCATATCCGTGTCGAAGGTAACCGAAATATTGGTTTCCCGGTCAACATTCAATTGGTTTTGAACCGGTAGGGTGGAAATGATTGTCTGCGCTAAGGCTGTTCCAAATAATAATACAGTTATTAATAAAGTGTTTTTCATGGTTATTTTCCCTTAGACTGTTATTATTTGAGCAGCAGCATCTTTTTGACACTGACATGACCGTCGCCGGTTTGCATTTGATAATAATAAATTCCGCTGCCAACCTGTTGCCCCTGCATATTTCTGCCGTTCCATTGCACCGTGTACGTTCCAGCGGGTTTATTCTCATTAACCAGCGTAACGACTTCCCGGCCCAGAATATCAAAGATTTTCAACGTTACAAATTCGGCGTTCGATATTTGATATTCGATATTCGTAATTGGATTAAAAGGGTTGGGATAATTCTGGCTCAGGAATAGGTTAACGGGAACGCCATTTTCGGGTTTGACCGCTATACCGGTTGTTGAACCGTATTCATACGCGCCGGCATCGACCGACTGATCGCTGCCATGTCGCTTGTATTTATTGAAATCAAAATAAGCGTTTTGCCTGTCGAGACAGCCTATATTTCTTGCCGGACTGCCCGCCATTATTTTTAAGTCGGCGTCGTAACCGTAAGCGCTTAAAGCGCTGTCCGCGCCCAATAAATCTATAAATTGCGGATCGCCGAATATGCTGAAATTATCCTGTTCCTGCTGATTTTGCCATTGTTCGAGCGTCAGATATTGCGCCGTTCCGCCGGGTGCGTCGCCAATCTGAAAAAATGCGCCGTCATCGCTTCCTTCACTTACAAAAAATAAATTATGATCGGATTCAACCTGCGGGAGCACTTCATCAATATTGTCAATGTATAAAAACCGGGTAAAGTTATTAGTTCCATAAGAATAAAATATATTATTCCTGATGTAAATATCTTCGTGGTTAGTGTAATTAAAGGGGTGGGCGACCTGCGTGGCATTGTTTTCGATCCGAATTAACCCGCTCATTTCGTATATATTTCCGGAATATTGAGCATTCCGGGATACAAATGTATTGCCGATTATTATTATATTTTTGCTTGGCTTGTTAGCATTCACTATGTCAATAAAATAACTCGGTTTGCCGGCATTATCCGAAATTAATATGTTATTACGCACGGTTATATTTTCAGCGGCGCCGATGCTCATCAATCCTTCGCCGTTGGTAATAATATTGCGTTCAAAAGTTATATCCTCAATAATCTGATTCCAGGGGCCGTTGGGAGCCAGTTGAACAAGCAGATAATTAAAACGGGTGCCCCCGCCATTATGCGCCCGGCCTTCCGTTTCAGGGTCAATCCAGCCGTGAAAATAGTTATCCGAAATCTGAACATTATTGCTGGTAAGCTCCGTATTCCAGTCATCGCCCTCTTCCGAAAATCCGCAAATTCGAAGCGCCGTGCGCCCGAATGCAGGCCGCGAATAGGTATTTCCGGCAATTACGCCTTTATTAATAGCCGTATATCCGATATGGTTGCCTGAGAGATCAAAATAATTATTCAGCAGGGCGACCCTTGATCCCCATACGGCAAAAAGCGTTGAGTTGTTTTCGGGGTCAATGTAAGTATTCGTGATTGAACAATTAACCGCAAAAGTACCTGTCGAGATTTCGCTTTCAAGGTATATTCCGACAGTAAATAAATCGGAATAAGCATCAAGAGCGCTGACCCGTAAAAACAGAATATTACGTGTGCCTCCGCCTTGCGCAAAGAAAAATACGCCTGCCCTATGGCCGGTATAATCATCCATCCTCAGGTCAAGATCAACAAAACTTACATGGGCAAGTCCTATACTATATTGATGTATAATAATGGTGTTGTTCTCGCCCCGGTATTGTATTATTGGTCTGGAGCCGTTGCCATATGCGCCAAACATATAACCCCAGGCAGGCCATGCCCCTGGTATTATTTCCGAAACTGTCAGATCAAATGTCTGTCCCCGGTTGAATAAAATTTGATCGCCGGGTTCATATAGATCAGAGGCCATCTCAGAAAACGCTTTGTCCGCTGTTTTCCATGGACCGTTTGTCCCGCTTGTATGAGTTTGCGACAAACCATCGTAGCTGTCATCCCCTAAATCTGAATCCACATAATAAATCTTTCCTTCGCGTTCCAGAACTTCAATATTAATTGTTTCCGTATCGCTTTGGTTTAAGGTATCGATTACCGTTAAGGTTACGATATAATTTCCCGCCGTTTCATAAACATGTCCGGCGTTAAAGCCATGAAAGACAGGTGAACCATCTCCGAAATCCCATTGATAATCAACAATAGCATCTCTGGGAGAAGATTTCCAGCCCTGAAAAAAAACAGGTAAGGGCGCATACCAGCGCGTTAAGCTTGCACCGGGAAAACGTTCATCTAAATCGATTGAATCGCCGCTATTCGTGAACCATTGCGCATCGTCCACAATGATAATTGCGGTAAGTTCCTGCCCCTTTGCAATGCCGCTAAGGCAAAAGCACGATAAAAATACAATGAAAATCTGTTTAACGTAGTTCATAATAGAATCCTCATTTTGCATATTCTAATGGAGTTATTTTATTAAAATCATCTTTCCTGTTTTAGTAAATCCCGATCTGCTCTGTAAGCTGTAAAAATAAATGCCGGTTGATAAACCTGATCCGTCAAATATTATCTTATGTCGGCCTATAGGCAATTTTTCATTAATCAGGGTCGCAATTTTTTTACCGGAAATATCAAAGATTTTCAATGTCACAAATTCATAATTCATAATTTGAAATTCGATATTTGTAACCGGATTAAACGGGTTGGGATAATTTTGAAAAAGAACAATTCTATCCGGAATAGAAATTGATTCCTGAATATGGACGGCAGTATTTTCCCGCGGTCCGTAAACGGGCAATTCCTGTCCTGCTTCAAATGCGCCTAAATCGGGAGCTTTCCCCAAATAATTTTCATTTATATTATTTAAAGCAATGCCCGCGTCGATTGCATTACAACTGTCCGTAAGAGTCAAATACTGCAGGGGCGCAGGAGTGGGACTGGCGGGGAAATCATATTCATTAAATAGGTCATCCTTTTTTACTCTTAAGCCATTTAATTCAATCTGGTAATTGGTCTGCAGTTCTTCAAGCGTCTGTAATCTGTTTCCCGCCCATTTAAAAGCATAATAGTTGTCATTCCAGTCAAATCCGTCATAATCCAGATTTGTTCTCCAATCGGTTTCGGTTGATGAGGAACAATCTTCCCAGGCGTAAGCGTCGTTAACCGAGATATATAAATTATTATTGGAATGAAATCCGGTTAGAAAATGAGTGTCTACATTTACGGGTCCGTTTTGGCAAACGCAGGTGTTATTAGCGAACAGAACCCTGTCAACGGCGTCGCGTAATTTCAGGACATCTTCTTCGATAACAATAACCTGGTTACGAATAACATAGGCCGGAGCGGAATTCATGGGCTGGAAGCTTATGCCGTTATTATTGGCATTCGTTATTCTGTTTTCCCATGCCCGGTTATTTGCATATCCGAAATCAAATTCTATCCCGTCATCCGAAACATTATAAATTTCATTCCGGAAAATATCGCAGTTTTCTCCCGGATATGAGACCCCGTCTGCGGTGTTAAAAATTTTATTGTAGGCAACCACATGCCCATTGGAATGCTGCAGTTCAACGCCTTCGCCGCTGAATTCGCCGCTTGTAAAATCAGATATATCTCCTTCGATAATATTGTCCGTTATGTACCAGTTTTCCCCGCCATGGTTCAGATTGATACTGTAAAAACAATTTTTAAAATAGTTGCCTTTTATTACAATTCCGGTAGGATTTTTACCGCTTTGTGTGAGCAGGCCGTATTCCTGATCCTCGATTGTGATTCCTTCAATCCAGATATAATCGCCAATGATCCTGATGCCTTCAAATTGTGGAGCGGCATTCTTAGCGGCTTTCCATACGATATAATTATCCGCAGCGCCTGAGGCGGTAAATTCGAGACGACCGCCATAGTTTCCAGTATTCATAATAAATACATCGCCCGGCGCGGCTTCATTTTGGGCGGTTTCCACGCCTAAAAACGGATCGGATTCTGTCCCGGTCCCGCCTCCGTTTCCCGGTGAAACATAATACGTATTTCCGCTTTCGGGTTTCTGCGGGATGCTTCTGGTAGTAATTGTAAAATTTTGGATGCTGCTGCCGCCGTCGGGATCGTGCAGGTCAAGCTCGACTTCGTAACTTGTATTTTCCTCAAGAAATAAAATACTTCCGGCCAGCATATTAGAACCGTTAAAATCAATTCTGTATAATGGCAAAGCCTGTTTATATTGTCCGCCGCCGGAAATCCTGTAATTTACCGTGCATTCCGCATTATGGTTATCATCCCCGCCGATCGGCCATTCGATTCCGATTGAATTTATTGTACAATAAGTCTTAAGCTCACCCGGAACCATGGAATTTTGGCAAAGAAGATTCTGCAGACTGAACAACAGAAAAGATAAAATTACCAAAAATTGAAATTTTGTTTTCATTTTTTACTCTTAATTTATTTAACCAAAATCATTTTACCGGTTTTACAATAATTTTCTGTGCTAAATTGGTAAAAAAATACCCCGCTTTCCATTGCCTGACCCCGGGCATTTTTTCCATTCCATTGAATCGTATGTCTGCCTGCCGGCATGGTTTTGTTAACCAGTGTAACAACTTCCCGGCCAAGTATATCAAAAATTTTCAGCGTTACGAATTCGTTGTTCGGTATTCGAAATTCGATATTCGTTATTGGATTAAACGGATTGGGGTAGTTTTGTGCCAGAGCGAATTCTGAAGAAGACCTCCCGGAAATCGCTATGCCAGACGAAGATTGAAACTCAAACGCACCGATGTCGATTTTTTCGTCAATAGCCCTTAAAGACTCTGCGCCGATCGAAACCGCCGCGCCTGACGGGGGCAGATAAACGGGCGGAAACAATGGATTGATGAATTCAAATCCTGTTTCGGAAACAGGAGCAGGATTTGCCTGGTTGATAATTAAAGAGCCCGGAGCCGGGAATAAATTATTATTATCCAAATCGGCAAATACTTCTTCGGATCCGGTTATGGTTCCTGTCCATTGATCCGGAACATCGGTTAATCCATTTTCCAAGTAATTATTGCTGCCGGAGATTTGTTCGCCGTTTTTCCAGCCAGCCTCTGCCTGACGCAGAATGGGATAATTGCCGCCGGCAAGACAGATGATAATATTATTATGCATTTCTACGGACTCAATACCGTCGAAAATTCTGAAAACGGCGTTATCCTCCATAAGGATTGTATTATTGACGAACCGGTAGCGGCCAAAGGTTTCTCCGGTTCCATCGCCGCCGATTCTGGTCACATAAAACCCGCCGGAAATCAACACATTTCCAGTTACATCCGAATCTTCTCTTTTGAGATCAGCCGGCACTTCGCCGTCGGGATCGGGACCGATTAATTCAAGTTCATGGTAAAAAGCGCCTTCGATCCAATTGTAATATATCTCGTTGCGCTCAGCCCGCGATTTAACGTTATTTCCACCTGCGCCGTCGTGTATATAGCAAAATTGCATTCTGAAAACACTGCCGGGATGATCTTCTTCATTGGTGGCCATATAAATCTGATGCGCCCGGTCTCCTGAGCCGCAAGCAAAGATTTCCGTATATTCCAGTAATAACGAACCCGATCCGCCATCGGCGCCCATAATACCGTTGTTGCAATGGTGAATCAACAAATCGCGCAGAATGAGATCATCCGATTGGTGATAAATTCCACGGAAGGATGCGTTTCTTATTTCAAATCCTTCAAAGGTGTAATGGTCGGCGCCGTTTATAAAAGCGACATTATTGGTTCCGCCTTCAATCACTGGCCGGTTATTGTTAATCCGAATGCCTTTAATGACGATACGCTGCGCCGCCGATCCCGGCCGGGAAAAGTGTATATCGCCGTTATAGACGGCGTTTCCATCCACGAAAACTGTATCGCCCGGATTAAGTATGTTGCGGACATCGGCGGGCGATTTATACGTCCGGCTTGGTCCTGTATAATAATTGGTCGCTGATATTTTACCCGTTACAAAACAACTTATCAAAAGCAGGAATATTATTGCTTTGCCCATTTTGCAGACCTCCGTTCAAAGCCTTCTCCTAAACTTGTATCTAAAAAGCATCCCTGCTTAAAAAGACCGGATTTAAAATGAAGTATTTAACGCTATTTTAATTTTATCATTTTTTTTGTTTCTTTATATCCGTTTTCGGCTGATATCTGATAATAATAAATGCCGCTACCAATCGGTTTTCCATCGGCATTTCTACCATTCCATTGCACCTTATGCCTGCCGGCCAGTTTTTGTCCTTTAACCAGTGTAACGATTTCCCGGCCAAGTATATCAAAGATTTTCAGCGTTACAAATCCGGCCTCTGGTATTCGGTATTCGATATTTGTAATTGGATTAAACGGATTGGGATAATTAGGATATAAAACCAGGTGGTCAGTTTCTGGCAGTTTGACCGTTTTTTCAGCGATTTTTTCCCTGTAACCATTGAATTCCAGACTATACAGGGAGTAAGTCGTTTCCGACCCGGCAGGCGGGTTTTTATCAACATAGCAATAATCATGCTGATAACCGCTGTTTCCGGCGGCTGTCATTCTGGCGATCAGGCTGTCGCTGTTTTCCGTCTTCCGGAATAATTCAAAGTATCCGGTGTTTATTTCGCTGGCCGTTGTCCAGAAAATTTCGGCTTGTCCGCATGAAGTCTCGATGTTAAAAGTTAATAATTCAACGGGCAGGCTGACATCTTCAACATTAAAGGGGAAATTGGCGGAGAAGGGATGAACATCAAAATAGGCTGTTACATCCTGCGGGTCGATCAATAAAATATCAATGGTGTGCGTCGGTTCAGCGTTGCTATCCACATCAGCGGTTAGAATAAGATTGACGCCGGAGTTTGTAAAACGATACTCGATATTTTCAAATAATAACGTTGATGAATAAGACTGCTGACCGAGCAGACTGTCTTCTTCCGTCGTAATAAGACCGTTTTCATCCAGATCCGCGTATAATGAAAAACTGTTGATATCGCTTGCGTCCGCGGTTCCGCCGATTGAAAACTCGATATTGTCAAAATAAACAAGGTAAGGCGATTGATCGGCCGTAAATGTATATCCGCCAAGCTCCGCCAGGTTGTCTCCGGGAGCAATTCCGCCATTCATGGTCGCGTTGCTGCCGCCATTGATACCGGTAACCGTAAATTGCGGTGAAGAACCGCTTTGCTGCATATCAACCCGTCCGTAACCAAAGATGTTGTCATAACCGCCGGCGCCTAAATCTGTTGCGCCATTCAGGATTTTTTGTTTTACTTCATCGTTTGTTAAATTTGGATAGGCCGACCAGAGCGCCGCGGCGCAGGCCGCCACATGCGGCACCGCAGCCGAAGTGCCGAAAAACCGGATTTGCCCGCTGTCAGGAGGATATTCCTGCCCGAAACTGCCTGCACCGGTAATGATATTGCCGTCCACGGCTACCACATCCGGTTTGTTTCTCGATTCATAAGTGTAAGAAGGATAACTGTAAATACGGCTGGGACCAATGGAACTGAAATACTCTATAACATCAGGCGAATTATACCGGACCGCTCCCACAGCGATAACATCATTGACAACCGGCTGACCATTGATGCTGCCCGGAAGATTATAAAATTCATCCACTATGGCATAGCCGCCGAAATTGTAAGCTAATTCTACCCGGCGGTTTGCGCCGGATACGCGTTCTATGACCACATTCAATACGCTGGCGCCGCTTACAGAAACTCCCATATAGGCAAAAGGCTCTGTCGGATCCGGTTGATAACAGGGTATATCATAACGGGTTGTTAAACTTTGGTTAACCAGATGAAGCGTATAAACGCTTGAGGATGAGCCGTATGGTTCATTCCATTGCAGGAATATATAAAATATCTGACCTTCGTCTAACGTTATCTGCTGGCCATAGTCGCCGCCTCCAAAGTTGTGGGCCTGGCTTATTCCGGGAATAGCCGGGGAGGGCGTTATCCCGCTGTAATCGCCTTCATAATGCTCATCCTGGGAATTACCCGCCGAGCTGGCATAGACAATGTCATAATCATCAATAACGTCTCTCACGGCCGAGGCAATCGAACCTTCTTCAAAATAAGGTTCGGTAAAATAACCGATATCATCCACGATAACGCTGCACCCCGCAGCGGCTAAATCATTTATCGAATTAATAAACTCAAGGGAAGATTGAATGCCTTCGCTGAAATACAGGTCCGCGCCCGGAGCCAGATCATGAACGATTTCCAGCATAGCTGTGCCTTCATCGCCGCCCTCGCTGTTGTCAATAACGTTCACCGTTGCAGGCAGATCGCTGGTCAACTGAGCGCTGGCAATGTTGTCAACACCGTCGGAAATCACTCCGACCCGGATGCCGGAGCCGTCGGCGCCTAAATATTGGCGTACAATATCCGTTTTGTGAATACTGTCTCCTTCAGAAGTCACCGAACCGGAGCGCAGGAAGCCCCGTTCGCATTCGCTGATATTTCGAACGCTCGGATTCCGGGCAATTAATTCGATTTGCCCCGGAGACAGCCAGCAGTCAATATCGTTTAAACTTTTATTCCGGGCAATGATTTTGGCATTCAGCCGGATTAATTCTGCGATAACTTCATCAAATCCCGCGCTGCATTTGATCCGGACCAGAATATTGTTTTGCGTATCAATCCTGTAAAATAAGCGGTTTAATTCCGCTTTGGAAAGTCCGGCTGCCTGTTGTTGAGCGAACTGCGGATTGGTTTTTATTTCGGTCATCAGATCAATTAAAAAAGGCGAAATGTTTTTTGCCGCCATACTTTTCCTCAATACCGATGCCTGTGGAACGATCGGGACGATCTGCTGTGAAAAAAGGATTGAAGAGAGCGCACACACGATTACCATAATCTTTTTCAATACCATAACAGCTCCATAATTGAATGAATTATTTATCTAGTGAATTAAACAGTTCTGTTTTTAATGAAAACAGATGATTAAACCTTCGCCGGATGCACCGCTTTACGCAATTTGACCGGTCTTCTTTCCCTGCGGCGCAGGCGTAAATTCAGCATTTCCACCATCACCGAAAAAGCCATGGCAAAATAAATATAACCTTTGGGCACATGGATATTAAAACTCTCAACCATTAGCGTAACGCCGACTAATATCAAAAAGGATAAAGCCAGAATTTTGATCGTAGGGTGGTCATCTACAAATTTTCCGATTGGTTTGATGCCTAACATCATCACAAACACAGCGATAATAATGGCTGTAGCCATGATGGCCAGTTCGTTAACCAGACCCACGGCCGTGATTACAGAATCCAGTGAAAAAACAATATCCAGCGTCATAATCTGTAAAAGCACGGAAATCAGACCGGACGCTTTAACTTTTCCATGCTCTCCTTCGATTCCTTCCAGGCTGTGGTGTATTTCATGAGTGGCTTTGGCGACTAAAAACAATCCACCGGAAAGCAGAATAATATCTCTTCCGGAAATCGCTTTGCCGAAAATAGAAAACCAGGGCTCTTTTAATCCCATTACCCAGGAAATGGAAAACAATAACGCCAGCCGGGCAATCAGCGCCAGCGCCAGTCCGAGTTTCCGGCCCAAATCGCGTTGTTTTTCCGGTAAACGGCCGACTAAAATGGAAATGAAAATGATATTGTCAATTCCCAGGACAATTTCAAGTGAAGTCAGGGTAAGCAAGGCTACCCAAGCCTCCGGACGAACGATCCATTCGAACATGGTATTTCCTTTATAGGTTTGTATTAGTGAAAATAAGATAAGTAAAAATTGTTTTTTTTCCAACGCCTTTACCTTTTTGGTCTGAATAACATTAATAAATACCTGATGATTTGTTTAAGAACGGGTTTAAACGGATTCGGAAATGAATGAACAACAAGATTTTGGATAAATGAAATGTAATTATGCTATAGAGTGATAAATTATGTCGCTGACAAGAACTGCAATATCCGAAAATTATCAGCAGGCGCTGAAATTGGCCGTGAAACTGATGAAGGACGCTATCCGGCGCAGATCGGGCTATGAGGCTGATATTAACGATCAGAATGAAATTGTTTTATCCGCTGTTTCCGATGTGGAAGTCGTCGGTTTATTAACCTCAATGGCCTTTGATAAGGAAAGTTATCTTCCGGCCATTTCCGAAGCTTTGAACAGGGCAGGAAAGGAGCTTTTTTTTGACCGGCATAAGAAGCGTTTTACCAACCTGGAAAAAGTGGAGAATTTTATAAGCGCACAGGAAAAACCCGCCATCGATGATGCGGATAGAGGGGCAATCAAATTCGGCCAGATTCTACCGCATTTATCCAAATCCAATGCGCAATATTGGAAGAATGTATTGATAAAGCAGTATCCGGAATGGCAAAACATATCTATTCCCAAAGAGCATAACCCCGAAAGGTGGTTTATCGATCTGAATAACCGGTTGTTTAAGATGCGCCTCTGCTATCCTGAAGGCGGAATAATGGATACTTCAAAGTTAGACGGTATGGATGATTTAAATGAAAGCCAGGTATTAGCCGGTTATAAAAATATCTGGTGCGGTATCGAAAAACGTTATCCGCCGAATTTTCTGCAGAAAGACGCCCCGCAGCGTTCGGCGATCATTACCAGGTATCTGGTGGATGGAATTCTTCAGCAGAATCCCGAAGAATTGCTGGAAAACCTGGAAGAAGTCTTTTTTATCGAGCATAAACTTCAGAATGTATACCGGTATTTTAACTATTCGGCCAATCGCGCCTTCCGCAACGCCTACCCGGAAATTATTATGCCCTGGCAGAAAAGCCGCATCGATTCTTTTTACTGGCGGGAAGCCGACAACCGCATTAGCGCCGTGCAATGGCTGGTGGAGGAAAAACTTAACATATCGCCCGCCGGGCTGCGCAAAGCAAAAATACACCGCCGGGATTTTGCGCGATATGGGCTGTCTTATTTATTTAACCGCTATTATAATTCGGTAGGGAAGGCTTTGCAGGAAGCCTATCCGGCTTATCAGCCCTGGCAGTTGGGCATCGTATCCGTAAACTACTGGAATGATGAAAATGCCGCTATAGCCGTAAAAAGTATGATCGAATCCAAAGGCTGGGCGGTGGATTCGCTTCCGGACCGTGTTTATAAAAAAGAGCTGAACCGCAGGACATTTGGTGAATTTGGTTTAGCGGCTCTGTTTGAAAAGAAATTCGGCAAAAACATTTTTAACGCGATTGACGCCGCTTATCCCGGACGGTTCCGGCCCTGGGAATTAGGCAATGTGCCGAAAGGATTCTGGCAGAAACACAGCAGCCTGCTTTCAGTGCTTCGCTGGATAGCCGGAAGAGAAAATATACAGGATAAAGGATTATCCGATCTGATTAAACGGGATGTCCTGACGAAACAGTGCATAAAAAAATATGCGATCGGCAGAATACTGTTGAATCGTCTTAAAGGCCGGCTACATACCATTTTCAATCCGGTTTATGCCCTTAATTTCCATAGAAATAAAACAGTTAAACGGCTGGAAAACTTTATCAAAAAAGAACGGCAAATGCGTTCCTGGCGGCTGATTCTGCTCTATGGCATAAGCTATCCGATGGTTTGCCGGGTTTCGATTGAAGATGAACAAAGGTATTCCAGAATGCTGAAACGGATGAAGAGGCTGGAGGATAGGAGATAAATTTTTACGGAAATGAACACCTGACAAACTTTAAACTTCTCCGAAGGAATCCCCTTGGGACAAAATCTAAAATCCAAATTTCCTTTTTATTAACACCTATTCAGAGTTAATATTTATTTTGTGGTTATTATTTCTACTATAATTATCACATCCTTACAGGATTTCATTTTAAGCCGGAGTTTATTTTAAATCAGGTATTTCAATTTTTATATTTTCCCCGGCCTGAAAACCCGAAGGGCCGACAGGATTATCGCCTAAAGATTATTTAGACCCCGGCGGGGTAACATAGAACAAGAAAATAATTTACAAAGGAAATCACAGCTGGAGAGCAAAATTTAAAAAAAGCCCTGAGGGCTGATGGTAAACCTATAATGCAAAAAAATACCTGCCGGCAATTAACCGGCAGATATTTGATTATTAACCTATTGGGTTTTTGTTGCTACATAGTCTGCAGTACCCGGCCAGGACAGGGTGAACGTATTGCCGGCCAAGGTATAATAAAACAGGTGATCATAATATATGGCAGCGCCATCACTGTATGTCATTGCCGATCGGAACAGATCCGCTTATGCCGACCAGTTGCCTGAATTTTCCTGTCCGGAAACGCCCACAGCATACGTATAAGTACCGTCAGCGTTTAATACCGTATTGTAAGAACCGTCATTCCAGGTGCCGACTAAGGCAGCGGGATTTATAAACTCTTTCTTTACCAGGGTTAAGACGTATTCTTCGTTATCTGGATGCGGCATGGTAAACGAAGTTCCGGAGTATGTAACAGGGAAGGTTACTACATTGGAATAAGCCGACCAGGCGCCTTCTTCCCATACTTCGTCTATTATTACAGTCACCAGGTTTCCGGAAACACTAAAGGTTCCTTTCTGTCCTTCATCCTGCTGGGTTTCATAATAGGCTGTACGCGTAAAGTCCGAACCGGAAAAATCGATAAGAACGGCATAAGGTTCATCCGCAGTGCCTGCCTGACCGGCCGCAAACCATGTACCGGCAAAGTCAGCAGCGCTCAGGTCCGTATCCTGTTTTATTACCTCAAAGCTTTCCACGCCGGGCCATGATAATGTGAGCGTGGCGCCGGCCAGGTCATAGTAGTATAGATATTCTATATAGCCATCATTGCCGACATATTCGGTCTCAACAGCCCGGAACATATTGGCCGAAGCCGACCAGTTGCCTATGCTTTCCTCTGTAGGAATCGATTCCGCATGAACATAAGCGCCATTGTCATTAAGCTCCATATTATATTCGCCGTCAAACCAGATACCTGTAAGATTTGCCGGATTTGAAAATTCGGTTTTTGTCAGGGTGATTGTTTCTTCATCATATTCGGGATGAGGCATTGTCAGGGTATTGCCGGAAAGGGTGACTTCAACAGACATGGTTTCAGTATAGGGATACCAGTCGTTGTTTCCCCAGTTTTCCGTTACATTGACGGTCATGGTATTTCCGGAAATACTGAAAGTTCCTCTCTGACCTTCAACCTGTTCGGTGTTTTCATAAACCACACGTAAAAAATTCGAACCTTCTACTTCAAGCAAAAGAGCAAAGGGCTGTTCCGCTGTGCCTGCCTGACCAACAGCCATCCATACACCGGCGAAATCAGAAACATCTATTGAACCGCCGGAGCTGTCCGTGGAAGAACTGCACGAAATAAATAATTGAAATAACAAGATACTGAAGACCGATAGAATGATTCCCGATCTGTTTAAAACTGCCTTCATAAAAAATCTCCTTTATATTGTTTAGCGTTTATTTTTATATCGGGGTATCACATCAAATGTTTAGTTTTTCTTATGCTTTAGGCCACTTTCCGCGCCGGTATCTAAAGAAAATACCGCACGTTTAACAACCGGGGCGGCTTATAAAAGTATTTCTACGGAATCAGTAATAATCCTGATAAAGGCGGATGCTGGTTTTCAATGATTTATTACCAGTCGATGGGGGAATAGTCCTTGAAGAATTTTCCATAACGGTGTTTGCCGGTCAGTATGCCGTCAAAAAAAGGATCGCAGACCCGGGCTGCGCCGTCGACGATATCCAGCGGCGGCTGGAAATCGTGCACGGTTTGTTTAAAACGGGCCAGTTCCTCCGGGTCCTCAGCGGTCACCCAGCCGGTATCGACCGCGTTCATATAAATACCGTGTTTGGCCAGATCTGCGGCGGAAGTATGGGTAAGCATATTAATGGCTGCCTTGGCCATATTGGTATGAGGATGCCGCTCATCTTTTTTAAAGCGGAAGAACTTGCCTTCCATGGCCGTTACGTTTACGATATGTTTTTGTCCCGTATAATCACGTTTCATCAGGGGAAGCAGCCGGTTGCACAATACAAAAGGGGCCACGGAATTCACCAACTGCACCTCCAGCATTTCGACGGGCGACACTTCGCCCAACCTCAGCCGCCAGGTATTTATTTTGCGCAAATCCACCTGCTGCAGATCGGCGTCTAATTTTCCTTCGGGAAAAACCTCTTCCGCCGTCAGGGAAAGATCATCGCCGTAAGGAATCTGCGATAAGCGGGCCGATTCCCGGATGCCGATTCCCGGGCCATGATCGTTCCAGGTTACCGGAAGCCGGGATTCTTCAACAGTTTCGGGCGTACAGAATGTTTTTAGTTTTATTTTAAAGTTTTCATAATGACTAAGAAGTCTGCCAGCATTTTCAGGCAGCTCGTTTATGCTTTTCTTTTCGTTTTCCATGAGATGGGCATAAAAGCCCGGCGGCTTGCGGACCGTCTGCGCCGCATTGTTGATCAGCAGATCGAGCCGGTCATAGGTCTGCTCCACATAACGGGCGAAGAGCTCCACGCTGGGCGTATGTCTTAAGTCCAGGCCGTAGATATGCAGGCGATCGCTCCATTTGGGATAATCTTCTTCCCGGGAATAGCGCAGAGCGGCGTCGGCCGGAAAACGGGTGGTAACGATAACCCTGGCTCCGGCTCTCAGCATCATCAGCGCCGCCTGGTAACCGATTTTTATCCGCGCCCCTGTTATTAACGCTGTCTGTCCGTCAAGCGGGGCCGTCTGAAAACGTTTTTTGTAATTCAGGTCGGCGCATTTCTTGCACAGGCTGTCATAGAAAAAATGCAGTCTGGTGTATTCTTTTTTACAGATGTAACAATTGCGCGGCGAGGTTAATTCTTCGGTTTTGACCTCTTTAGTACTGTCCGCTTTTAACGGTTTCGGAGCGGTAAAAACCGGATTCTGACGGGCGGCGCGGATGCCGGTGGCTTCCCGGGCCCGGCGGTTCTTTTCCACAAGCGCCTTTTGACGCAGGGATTTTACCGTTTTATTTCTCTGCCGAATTTCATCCCGGTCTGGACGGGATAGTTTGCCGGTAACTTTCAGCAGGGCAATGCGCTGTTCTTCCGGCAGGTTAACGAACAACTCCTTATTGTTAACCAGGTCTTCCAGCAGGGCAATGGACTGTTTGATGGTTTCAGTAAAATTATCTTTATCTTTTTTTTCGGTCATTTTAATACTCGTTTGTACCGTTAAATCACCGGCAATATAAAGAATGGCGGGTAATAAATAAAGCAGAATTCGGTAGTGGATTTTTTACTGTTTAAGCGGTGTGCATATAACACTAAAACCGCTATTTACTACAATGTTCCCCAGTATGTTCGGACAGAAACACTATTTTACAAGCTTCGGTTTTAGCGGTGGCTTCCCGAAGGAACGGGACAGGCTGTAAGGTTTGGTCCCGCCATAGCGGGATGTGGCGCTGTGAAGCGTAGGCGTTCCTGTCATTTTTCTCCGATTTCTTTATCTTAACAAGTTGTTTTGCCTTTTGGCTTATTCTATTTTGAAATCTCCGTTGTTGTAGCTTCGGCAAGCATGTTAGGTCCCAGTTCAAGATTGGTCATGTGGTCTCGAAGGTTCTCTTTTTTCAAGTCTTTAAAATACTTTGTATTAATCTGAAAAGCTGTTCGGTATCAGCAACATCATTGTTGTAAAATTTCCCATCCGAAGACTCTAATTTCAGTTGTCCGAAACCTTCGGACTTATGCAAAGTGTGAATATTTGTCATGGTTTCTTTGGTTGTTATTTATCAATTGGTTTAAAAATAAATTTCTCATCAAATTCGATTTCAAAATCCTGAAGTATTTTAATATATTCTTCGACAAAATTTTTATTCTTGTGATGTTGTTTTTGGTTTTCAATATAGGTAGCAACAGCAGAAATTTGAGATTTGGAATATGAAAAAGCGCCATAGCCTTCCTGCCATGAAAATTTCCCGACAACAAATTTGTTTTCGTTTATCCAAAGCGAAGAGTCGCCTTTAACATCACGCATTAAATCAGATAACGATTGAGTTGGACGCATTCCAAATAGAATATGAACATGGTCGGGCATTCCATTTATTGCCAACATTTTATGTCCATGATTTTGAATAATGCCGGTAATATATTGGTAAAGGCGTTGTTCCCATGTTTTCGAAATGAAAGATATCCGGTTTTGAACAGCAAAAACGACGTGAATATGAATTTGGGTATAGGTGTTTGGCATATTGATGTTGTTTTAATTAATCATAAGTTTCTTTGCCCAGTAATATACAGAATCTCCGTAAAATTTGGTTTGAACGCAGGGGGTGTTCGTGCCGTTAGGCACGGAACATCGGTAGGAAAATACAACGCATGATGAATCGCCCGCCCCTGCCGGGGCGGAACAAACATCCGAAATATTGTTTTCTACCGAAATGTTGCTCCATACGGGGCAAGGCGTGTTGGTTTTCATTTTACGTTGTTTTCTATTATGGCAATTTCTTCTTCGGTCAAACCATAAAGCTGGTAAACCAATTGGTCTATTTGGGTATGACGAAGTGCAAACCGCGCCGATAGGTGCTGAACGTCGGTAGAAAACGAAATTGCAAAATGAATCGCCCGCCCCGACAGGGGCGGAACATCTGATTGATACATTGATTTCTACCGATATGTTGCCCCATACGGGGCAAGGCGTGTTGGTTTTCATTTTACGCTGTTATCTATTATGGCTATTTCTTCTGCGGTCAAACCGTAAAGTTGGTAAACCAATTGGTCTATTTCGTTTTCTAAGTTGGAAGTATCTGCATCTGAATTTTCAGATTTTAATT
>RQOG01000139.1 GCA_003854985.1 Calditrichota bacterium | reverse complement strand
GGTTACTGGAGTAAAAGCGATGCGGCGGTTGTCTTTAAACGTCTGGACAGGTATACCGGCGATGTGCGCTATATTTACCACGGAAACGATGGAACCAGTATGCCCTGGAATGATACCGCACAGCTTAACTATTTGATGCCGGAAGTACGGGAAGCAGTTGTTCAGACTATTTTACATGTGGCCCGAAAATTTCCGGTCATCAGATTTGACGCGGCGATGACACTGGCGAAAAAACATTATCAACGGTTATGGTTCCCAGAACCCGGGCACGGAGGCGATATACCGTCCCGTGCGGAACATGCACTTTCCAAAGAAAAATTCAATGAGCTTTTCCCCGTTGAATTCTGGCGGGAGGTTGTGGACCGCGTCCAGCAGGAAGCGCCCGATACATTGCTTTTAGCTGAGGCTTTCTGGATGATGGAAGGTTATTTTGTCCGGTCTCTCGGCATGCACAGGGTCTATAACAGCGCATTTATGAATATGCTTAAAATGGAAGAAAACTATAAATATCGTCAGTCAATCAAAAACATATTGGAATATAATCCGCAAATTCTTAAACGATATGTAAATTTTATGAATAATCCGGATGAAGAAACGGCCATTGCCCAATTCGGTAAGGACGACAAATATTTCGGCGTCTGCATGATGATGTGCACCATGCCCGGACTACCAATGTTCGGTCATGGACAGATCGAAGGATTTGGCGAGAAATACGGAATGGAATACCGCCGGGCCTATTGGGATGAGCAACCGGATCAATGGTTAATCAGCCGGCACGAAAGAGAAATTTTTCCGATATTGAAAAAACGGTATCTTTTCAGCGATGTGGAAAATTTCTATTTGTTTGATTTTTATTCCCATGGGCATGTCAATGAAAATGTATTTGCATACCTTAACCGGCATGGCAATGAAAAAGGTCTGGTGCTATATCATAATAAATATGCTGATGCCAGAGGCTGGATCAACCGGTCTGCTGCCTTCAAAGACGGAGATAAACTGAAACAGGTATCTCTCTGGGAAGTTCTTGATATTTTCCCGGGAGCAAACCACTTTATTTGTTATCGGGATTATATTGATGGTCTGGAATATATACGTTCTTGTAAAGAAATCAGTGAACGCGGTTTGTATTTCGAACTGGGCGCTTTTAAGTATAAGGTTTTACTGGATTTTTATGAAGTAATTGATTCCGATGAATATCCCTGGGCTAAAGTAGCTCATGAACTAAAAGGGAATGGTGTTCCATCACTGGAATTTGTGATGCGTGAAATTAAATACGGTTCAATTCTGCATCCTTACAGGGAAGCGGTTAATAGAGGAAGCTTAAACTGGCTGGCCAGTGGATATGAAAAGGGTAAGATCCGAAAAGAAGTAAAGGAAACATTTAAACAAAAAGCAGATAATTTAATAAACGCGGTTATAAAATTTGAAAAACTTAAAACAGACGTGTTAATAAAAAGTGATTTGCAAAATGTCTATAAGGCTATATTAACTTTGCCCAATTTGAATGAGTCCGGCATTTCAGGAGTAAAATCCCTTAAAAAAGAAATTACTGAATTTATGACTGCTTTCTTAAAATCAGAAGAAACCACAAAGTTGAATCGTCTTGAGATATTGATTCATATACTGTTCACTAAAATACTATATGAATTATATGTAAACCACCCCGATGCGCATGTTCAGAACTATTTTATTGAAAACAGGGCCTTTGTTACGGTTATAAAGGAAGTTTTAATCCAATATCTGCCCGATGATTATCAAGGCGATGTTATGAATAATTTAATACAGGTATTGGCTGGTAAATGCAATCTGCCGGATCTGACTGATGATAAACTGCCATTTTTTGAAAATTTATTTTCAGACAGCGCTGCTCAAAAATTTTTAATGATGAATCAGTTTGAAGAGGTTATTTATTTCAATAAAGAGCGTTTCGAAGAGCTATTGGACTGGTGTTTTATACAGTATCTGATATTAGAAACAGATCGGGCGATAAAATCCGGGAAGCTTTCTTCAGGAAAGATTAATAACCTTTGGACGATGTTTAAAAGATTAAAAAATACAGCGGAAATATCAGGATATCGTTATGAGGATTTCATGGATAAGATAAACAAAAGGTGATTATTAATACTTGCAACTTTCCAAAAAAGGATCAAAAATGTCACCCGGAAAACTTGTGGTAAATTCAGCCTATCCGTTCATCAAACTTGTGTTTGTATGCTGCGCTTGCTGGATTCTGTCATGTTCTTCAGATGATAATAAAATGCTTTCAGAGGAAATAAAAAAATCTCTGATCACTAATATTGCTCAGGTCTGGTATCCTTGCACAATAGATACAATCAATGGTGGTTTCCTTAGTAATTTTAATCATAAATGGGCACCTCATACATACCAGGGTAAAATGATTGTTACCCAGGCCAGACATCTGTGGACAACTTCTCAATTATCCTTGTTTTTAAGTAATGATTCATACAAAACGATGGCCCAATCCGGTTATGATTTTTTAAAATCGAAAATGTGGGACAGTGCTTATGGCGGTTTCTATACTTATAGAAATCAGGCTGGTGAAGAACCCGGACATGATTTTAGGAATTTTAAATCTGCCTATGGTAATGCTTTTGCGATTTACGGATTATCATCCTATTACAAATTAACGGGGGATACCTCTGCCTTGAATCTGGCTAAAAGAACCTTTTTCTGGCTGGAAAAACACAGTTATGACCCCGAATATGGGGGGTATTATGACCAAATGAACCGTGAAGGGATGAATTTTGGTAATGTTCCTGAGGATAAACTTGATAGGCGGATACGAATGTATCGTTGGAAGGACTATAATTCTTCAATACATTTGTTAGAAGCTTTTACCGAACTCTATAAGATATGGCCTGACGATTTACTTAAGAAAAGAGTGGCTGAAATGCTAACCTTAATCCGGGATATTATGATCGGGGGAAATGGATATTTAAAATTATATTTTGAACAAGACTGGCGGCCGGTCTCATTTCGCGATTCCACAAAAGATATGATAATGAAAAATATTAATCTTGATCATATAACCTTTGGCCATGATGTTGAAACAGCCTACTTAATGTCAGAAGCTTGCAATACTCTTGAACATAAAATTGATTCGCTGACGCTAATAAAAGCTAAAAAGTTAGTAGATCATGCTCTGGAAAACGGCTGGGATAATTTGCATGGAGGTTTGTTTTATCAGGGATATTATTTTAAAGGAACAGATACATGTACGATAATCAATAAGGAAAAATCCTGGTGGGTGCAGGCCGAAGCGCTGAATGCTTTTTTGCTGATGGCAAAATTATTTCCGAAAGAAAATCATTATAATGAAGCTTTTGAAAAACAATGGGAATATATTAAATCCTATTTAATCGATTATGAGTATGGCGGATGGTATGAATACGGATTAGACCAAAATCCTGAAGCCGGAGAAAGGCCTAAAGCGCATGATTGGAAAGTGAGTTATCATGACAGCAGGGCCCTGATAAACTGTATTAAATTATTAAAAGACGAACACGAATTATTGGAACGTTAAAAAAAGAAAGATCGATGATAGAACTAATGATTTCTAATCAGTTAAAATTAATGATTATTTGTATATATTTCCCTTGTTCATGAGTCACTTTAAGCGTAGCGTTATAATTCTTAAGCGCTTCTTCAATCTGATCTGATATCGGCGATAACTCGGTTTTATCTGTAAAGGCGGCGAAGCTAAGCATTGAACCTTCCCGGTAAGCATTAAGCGAAATTTCAATAGCCTGGCTGGTTAACGGCGTTAGATAGTTAATAATATAATTAATAACTTTTACTAGAGGCGCCGGATCTTCTGTGTCTATCTTACAGTCAAATTCCAGACTCATATTGGCGTTCATTTCTTTTTTCTCTTTAATCATCATCATCAAATTACGTAAGTCCATGCGGTTTTCTTCCTTGTCTTTAGTTCATTTCTAACAGATGCAATTCTATTGTCGGGTTTATTTTGAAATTAGTTTAATTCTATTTTTTTGAATATTGCATATTTTGCCTCGCGTAAAATTATTTTACCAGGAAAAACAAATTTAAAAATCCCCGGGCTTTAACTTTACGCCGGCGTTGGTTATATTTACAAAAAAACGATCTTTGACAAAAGTATTCTCCCAGGGTTCAAACAACATGGCCAACCCGGGGGACTTATATAAATACTCTCCGCAGGGACTCCTTTTGGAGCGGCAAGGAGTTAGACCAGGAAGTTATGGCCGGCGGG
>RQOG01000138.1 GCA_003854985.1 Calditrichota bacterium | reverse complement strand
TTCATGATAAACTTTAGATAAGGCTTGTTTGGTAACAGGATGATCAGGAAATAGTCTATGCGCTTTATGTGCAAGATTATATGCACTTTTAGAATCCTTAACATTGGTCATTTCTTTTTCAGATAGATTTGCCATCACTAAATACATATAAAAATCTGCTACGATGGAATAATCAGAAGCAACGGTATAAATAGAATCCATAATTTGAAAAGCTTTATCGTAATCCCTTGTTCTGAAAACAAATTGGTTGGCATATTTAATACCCGTATCTATATAAGCGTCTTTATACTTTGGCAGATCAGGATTTTGATAAAATAAGATTTTCATACTTTTATAGGCGGATTCATAATCACCTCGTTTCAGAAGAGCAAGGATTTTAAAATATTCAATATCCGCTTCAAATTCCGCTAATCGCTTTATAAATCTGGAATCAGGATAAGAAGTCTTCAATTCCATGATTATGTCTAATGCTTTATCATATTCATGTTGATCATCAACCAGATAACCTATGATTTTATTGACCATTATAATACCATTGTCCGTAAAGGATGGATCATTTTTCAGGAAAAATAATGCATTTTTTAAATGTGGCAGAAATTTATCGGGAGGACTTACCAGATTACTATTATTATATAAGACACTTTTATAAAAATCTATAAAATCATCATTATTAGGGTTGATAAGCACTGCTTTTTCCAAACATTTCAATGATTCTAATAAATTTCCTTTTTGAGCCCAAAGAATGCCATTTAAATTATAAAATGCGGCGCATAAAAGGTAAGGGTGGATTTCTTTATAATCATCAAAATATTCCGAATAAACCTGATTAATATCTACATCATCAATATCATCAGCTTCAATTACATTTAACAAAATCAAAATTTGAACCAAGTCTTCTTTTTCAATCTTTTTATCAAATCCTTTCTTTTTATCCATAATATCAATATTGATTTTTCGATTCTCTTCCAATAATCTCAAGTTTATATAATATGCACTACTTAATATTTCTACCGGCAACTCGTACTTTTGGCACAAAACATAATATATAGCGTTTGCAGAAATATTATTATATCTGCCTGTATTAAATATCTCAATTAATTTAGCATTTTCATCTGCATTTTTTAGAATATTCTTATGTAAATAATCAAATATTTCTTCGGCTTTGTCTATAATACCATCATTCTTTTTGATTCTTGCCTTCAATTTAAAAAAATGGCCAATAAGTTGTTGCTTGAATAATTCAATTTTTACAGAATCTGTAACACCGTCTGATATCAAAAAAGCCATAACCGTATCAACACTCATAGTCCCGTTTTTTTGCCATTCGATTAATAATTTTTGTTCGACTTTCGAGCTATAGTCAAGCTCCAAATCCATACTAAATGAATAAAGAAAAGAAATAGCAACTAGCAGAATTTGTTTTTTCGTTCTGATCATATTTTATCCGGTTTTATTCAACGTAACTATATTACTATATAAAATTTTAAAAATATACACTAAAAATTAACAGAAGAATATTAATAATAATAAATTATACAATCAAACTTAACATAATACATTATCAAAAAGTAAACTAACCGAATTCTCTTAATGGTAATAAGAAAAAATCAGATGAGCAATGCTTGTGTTATCTATATATTTTCCTCTGACCGGATCATTGCCAATTATGTATTGGCTAAACTTAGCGCTTCCCGGACCTTTGGCATACATAGGGACCAACGAATTGGTGTGTTTATGAGAATGCCATTCCATGCCCGGCAGCTGACCTTTGCCGTTGTTTACCAGCGGTTTCCAGATGTCTTCAATCGAACCTTTTCCTGCCAAAACACTGTCATTAGAGCCTGGTCCGGTCAGATAACCAGTTTCATGATCCGCCGTAACGATTAAAAGCGTTTCATTCCAGCTGCTGTTTTTTTCCACCCAGTCTACAACAGCTTCAACGGATTTATTAAAATCAATCTGTTCTTCAATCAACCGGCTTGAATTATTGGCGTGACTCACCCAATCAACAGCGCCTCCTTCAATCATCAGGAAAAAACCATCCGGGTCTTCATCAAGGATATTTAGCGCAACTTGAGTCATTTCTTCCAAAGTGGGTACGCTTTCAATAAGCGGAACAGCAAATGGGGCTGCCAGAGAATCTCCGTTTCTTTCCGATTGCAGGGTGCTGTATATTTTAGCCACGCCCAATAAGCGTTTAGGCGTTTTGTTTGCGGATAAATCGACAAATTCCTTCCGGTCATCAATCAGAATCCATTTATCTTCAATACCGTCTCCGTCGGCGTCATTGCCCAAATACCCATCAAGAAGCTGTTTCCACAAAGCGCTGTCCATGGTAAATTCAGCGGTCATATCCATCTTGGTAATTTTTCCATCATCATCATAGTCAGGATAACCACAGCCCATAATGACGTCAAGCGGGCTTTGGGTAAGCATTTCCAGGGCAATTTCCCGGTAATTGTTACGGTCTCTATTGTGCGCAACAAACGCGGCAGGGGTGGCATGGTAAAATGGCACGCTGGTTATTACGCCGGTGGATTTGCCATATTTTTCCAGCCTTTCCGAAATATTTTCCAGGATAGCAAAAGAACTGTCCATACCAATAAGTCTATTTTTAGTTTTAACGCCGGTGGCTAAAGCCGTGCCAGCCGCGGCAGAATCCGTTGGTTTTCTTTTAACATAGTTGAATGAAGTCCAGGCGGAATCGGGATTATAGGGTTTTCCTGTGAGCGAATGAGTGGACATGGCATAGACTACAGGAAACTGTTCATAAATCTGTACGCCGGTTTGGCCATGCTGATAAAGGCTGGCCGCGTCAACATGATTATAACCGCATCCGTCGCTGATCATAAAAATAATGTTTTTGGGTTTATCCGGAGCGCAACCGGATAACGCCATTGATATTATAATAAATAAGATCAATAATCCTGTTTTCATCATATCCTGCCTGTTTTTATCATCACAAAATCTAAATTTACATTGTTTTATTATATCTGCGTTAATCAACGATTTATAAAATATGATTATTTCATTAGAAGTTAATCATTTTAAAAATAGTAAACAAAATTAAAACCATTTCTTCTTTCTAAAGAATATCAGCATCAGGCCTGTGACCGATATTGTTACCGCCCACCAGATAAAATAGCCCCATCGCCATTTCAGTTCAGGCATAAATTCAAAATTCATTCCATAAATACCGGCTATAAAGGATAAAGGGATGAAAATCGTTGCGATAATTGTTAGGACTTTCATCACTTCATTCATCCGGATGCTGACCATTGAAAGATACAGATCCATTAATCCCGATACTATTTCGCGGTAATTATAGACGGCGTCCATGACCTGAATGATATGATCCGCGATATCCTTAAAGAAAGGGAAGGTTGCCTTGCTAATAATATTTCCTTCTTCTTTGAGTATGGCGCCGATCAGTTCCCTCATCGGCCAGACCGCTTTGTGGAGCGTTATAAACTGCCGTTTTAAATGATGTAATTGTTTTACGACTGAAGAATGAGGATTATCGTAAATTTTCTCCTCCAGGTTCTCAACCTGTTCTCCTAATTCCTCTAAAACGCTGAAATAGTGATCCGTAAGAACATCCATTAAACAATATAACAGATAATCCGGCCCCGATTTACGTATCCGCCCTTTATTGTCACGGATTCTCACCCTTATTGGATCAAATAAATCACCCGGCTGTTCCTGAAACGTAAGCAGTAAATTTTTACTCAGAATAAAACTTACCTGTTCTTTATTGATGATAAGAAGTTTACGATTAAAAGTAATCATCTTTAAAACAACAAACATATAATCATCGTGAATCTCTACCTTTGTTCTTTGCTCCGTGTTTAAAACATCTTCCATTACAAGCGGATGTATATTAAAAGAATGCTTTATTTTTTCGAAGAAGACGGTATCATGAAGGCCGGTTATATTAATCCATGTTATTCTTTCTTTATCTATAACTGATAGCATATGTTCCATGCTGTTTAAGCTCTTTTCAGACAGGTTTTGAGCATCATAGCTAGTATACTCTATTCCAGTAGATTCAACCTTTCGTTCCCCAACGTGAATAATTGTTCCGGGGGGCAGTCCTACTTTGGAGATACGTTTTTTCTTTTTCTTACGTGGCATCATTCCATCTGCATTTTTGTTCAAATATTTATATAATAAATGAATTATTCAAATTAATTTGGAATCCTTTCAACAGGTAAAGAGACTGAACTGCGAACATGCAGATCCGTTTGTGGAAAGGGTATTTCAATGCCCTTCTCCCGGAATTTACGCACAATAGCACAGTTGATCTCCGATTTTGTAACGGGATAACGCTGCGGATTGGCGATCCAGATTCTCAGCGTCATGTTCCATGATGAATCACCGAATTCGGAAAGCAGCACATCCGGTTCAGGATGTTTCATCACCTTCGGGTGTTCTCTGGCAATTTCGAGCAGCGTATTGAGCACCATGTCCAAATCGGAATTATATGAAACCCCGACTTTAATATTTATCCTGACGGATGTATCGCCATGCGACCAGTTAATCACTTTATTAGACACAAACTCCGAATTGGGAACAATAATGGAAACATTATCCATTGTTTTAATTGTTGTGGACCTGATGTTTATAGTGGTTACATCGCCCTCGGTATCGCCTACAAGTATTCTGTCGCCTATTTTTATTGGTCTTTCAAACAAAAGAATTAAGCCGGCGATAAAATTGGAAGTAACATTTTGCAGACCAAAACCAATTCCAACAGAAAGCAATCCAAAGATTACCGCCAAACCGCTTAAATCAATTCCGACAAATTGGAAGGAAACAATCGCGCCAACAATCATTATGATATAATGAGTTAAACGCACCATTGTAAACCGTTTGCTTTCTTCAATTTTCAATCTTAGCAGCAGTTTACGAAATACTATCCTGTTGACCATACGGGAAACTATATAGAAAACAATCATCATGATAATGAACATAAATATGGAGGACAAAGAAACAGGCGTCTGGTTCAGTTCGAATAACTTATAATTAAAGATCAGACTTATTTTTTCAAGTAAAATATCCAGGTTCATTTGTTTTTCCTTTTCTTTTAAAACTTACTATATGGCATGCATCCCGTTCATTTCTTCCGCCGTAATCATTTTCTCTTTAAACAGATATTTCATTACCCGTTCGGTCATATCGCTGGCAAAGGCATATTCATAGCGCAGGTCCATAACATAGGCTTTTAGCCTCACCTTTAATAAAGAGCGGCCTTCATAAATTTCATTTTTAATGATGACTGCGATTGGTTTTTTAAGATAAACATATTTTGACACGGCGGCCGCTTTCCTGGCGATTTGTTTTAGACGGTTAATATCGATATGGGCCGGCAGAAAAAATTCTGCGACGACCTGGCAGTTAAATTCTCCGGAATTTGAATTGGAAACAAACCTATTAACCAGTTCGCCGTTTGGAATCGAAACCTGAGAATCATCGGCCGTGATAATTCTTACTGTTCTCAAGCCAATCTGGATGACTTCGCCATAATAATTTCCTATGGCAATCTTATCGCCGACCTGAAACGGCCGGTCAAACAGAATCATAATTCCGCCAAAAATATTTTTCAGGATATCCTGCGAAGCGAATCCAACGGCAATGCCGGCCGAAGCGGTCAGCGCAATCAATGTTTCGATAGGCGGGGCAAGAACCCCGGCAATAATCACATAAATGGCAAATGTCCAGCCAGTTATGCGGATTACCGGCATAAGGCGTTTCACAAACAGGCGTAAGTTCGACCATTGCTCAGCTACTTTTTCCATAAAATGATTTATAATGCGGATGACAATCAGGGCAATAAGAAAAATTACAATGCTCCAGAATATTTTAGAAAAAGAGATAGTCCATTGAATCTTTGGTTTGCCTGATGTTATTTCGTCAACAACCGAAGTTTTTTCTTCATTTGCAGCGCGCACAGTATCAACAACAATAACGCTATCCGCCGCTTGATTCTGAATGCTGTCGATTGCCTGTCCATAAATATTCGCAGTAAAAAAAATGATTATCAGGAAGAAAAGATAAATTATTCTTGTCATTTTTTCCCTCTAATATAAAAGATTTCTGGATTTCAGAATCTGAGCTACCGCGCGATATATCAACGGATGTATAAAATAGCCCTCGCGCTTTAATTCTATAAATCCATTCTGATAAAGCCTGTTCAGGATAATTTTACTTTCATTTGGTTCGTTGTTAAATATTTCCGCATGGTTTTCCATAGATAAAAATTCATGCTGAATTATTGCGCAAAGCGTAAACAGATCGTCATAGGTTAAATTTCTTAAAAAAGAGTATTCCATAGTAATCTCGGGCGAAATAATCATATAGCCTTCTTTCAATTCCTGAATGGCGCCCAGCCAATATAAAAGCGATATGGAAATATTGCCGCTGGATATCTCATTTAAATTTTTAAAAAACCTTTTTCTCAGATATAACTGGCGTTCTTCGTCGGAAGAAATGTTTCTGTATTGTTTCTGTTTCGTAATTTTATCATTCACCGAAAATTTCAATCCGAATCCGCTCACCTGATGGCGCTTGATAATAACGTTTTCCAGTTCCTCCACCGTCATTTCGTCCAGTAATAATACTTTATGAAACATTTTGGAGACATTGAAAACTCTGTCAAGATACTCCCAGCCATAGAGCCCTGAGGTAACAATCCACATAATTTTATCCCTGGTGACATTAATCAGCAGTAACAATCTTTCCAGAGCGGCAAAGCCTTGGATCGTTCTTAGAAACAAGCGATGCATATTTTCCAGAACGCACAGATATTGTGATGATCCGGATACGATATAATTTTCCATATCCTCAATAGTTTTTATATCCGGAACATTAAAAGCCGTTGTTAATAACGCGCACAATTCATCTTCTTTATCAATATTACGATCCACATTTACCATAATATAATTTGGATGGACAATATTCTTTCTGAAAACATTATTAATAAGCGTAGTTTTTCCGCTTCCTTTTTCGCCAACGATCGCCATAGCGATTGTTCTGCCGTTTTTATACAGGTTATATTCATTTTCCATAACTGCTATCGCATGGACGCAGCCGGAAAAAAACTGTTCGCTTTCAAGCGGTTCAATCCGGAATAGTCTTCCATAAATAAAAGGAAGGGCTTCATACTTTTGCTTTAAGGATAGTGCATAATCGATAAATTGATCGGATAAATCCTCTACCGGCGCAATGCCGGATATATGACGGATTTTAGTAAATAAATCTTTAATTTTTAACGATAAGTTATAAATCTGACTCAGAACCGACGGTAATATTTTTTTAACTGCCAGTATCGCATTGCGGCTTGTCGAACGAATTTGTTCCTTAATTTTTGCTCTGGCTAATCGCAATTTTAATTTTAATATTTCTTCGGAATCTTCCAGGGCATTTAAAGAGGCAATTAACCTTAGTATTATATGCTGTATTTCTTTGGTCGAATGATCCGCCGCAGCCTTAACCCTGGTATAAAATTCTTCCAGCCTTTCATGGGTTCGCCGGACAGCATCTATGGCAATTTCCTTACTCTTAAGAATATCCTCATCGCTGACTTCCCCGGCGGCTTCCTCAAGACTGAACCCTATTATTTGATCCAGCGCCATGATATCCTGAGATATGATGGTTATTTCATTATTTATCTGCTGATTTATCTTTTGTATATCATCATTCAAAGCCGGAATCATTTCTTCGCTTAAAATTTCTTTAAGTGAAAGTTCCACCGCATCTGCTTTTAAGGCTTGATGATCGGTGTCCTTCTCGATTAATAAGATATGGATATCGGAAAGTTCCTCGACCCTTTCACAGAATCTGTTGTAAAATCCCTGATGTAACTGCGAAATATTTAACTTGCTGATCCCGTCCATCAATTCCGGTAGTTTTTGCTGACGTATATTTTTAATAATATTGCGATTGGATTCACGCAAAATTTGCTTTATAGCTTCCAGTTCCGCATCCTCAGTGATATTTTCATCTAAGGTGTTTTTTGTATCCTTCAGTATTCCTAAAATACTCTGATAAACCGGTTCAATTTTTTCCTGGATTCTATCATGAACAATCGAAGTAATATCCAGACAAACCCATGCCGAAAGAAACTGCATTTTGCTCAGTTCTATATCTTTCAGCCATTCTTCCTTAGCGGCATTCATATAGGTATTCCAAATTGCCTGGTCTTTGGCAATATTTTTTTTCAATTCGTTTACATTTTTTTCAGCGCCCGACAAATTATATTCTTTTTCCGGTAACAGATAAGTTCCTGCGATTTCAAAGTTTTTACTAATCTCAATTGACAGAGATTCCATAAAAGAATCAATTCGTTGTCCGGCTTCCTTTTCATAATTATCGATTATATTCTTAAAAGATGATAAATCCTTAACATAAATTTTTAGAACACTTTCGAAATTTTCCGTAGAAAAATAATTCCAGTAGTTTTCCGAGTCGTTAAAATATTTCTTACGAAGCAGGCTTTCCTTAAATTTTTCCATACTCCGGTTTATCCCGAATATTATTTTAGCCTGACAGGCAGAAAGATGGAAATATTCTTTATTTAAAAACTCTATCAGCGGATATTCTAAAAAACGGCAAAGAAAAGCCCTGCTGTTTATATAACGCCCGGATTTCAGATAGTCGAATCCGGGATTTTTCTTTTCCGCTTTCCTTTTTTTTCTTTTAAATCTTTGTTTATGTAGTAACAAAGATAATCCGGTAAAAAGTGATTTTTTCCCATCGACATCGAAGAGATTCTCGGGAAAAGGAAGGTTTAAAACATCTTCTTTTCCCGCTATGTAAGTTTTAACCGGCTGTTCAAATACTTCATCCTGCGGCAGGATAATACGGCTATCCGATTTTTCTATCCATTCTGTTATGACGTTGTAATAGTTTTCCAATTCATTCCAGTATTGCGTGAGCGATGCATCAGGAGTCTTTTTCTTATCCCAGAATATTGTGGTTTCGGATTTGAAGTCTTTTAAATAACCGGAAATCTGATGAATGTTCTTTTTAATAAAATCGTTGATTACCGATTTGCTGAAAGATAAAACGGATTGAACAAATGAATCGGCCGACATTGATTTCTCCATTTTACCAGGTTTTAAAGTTTTATATCAGAATTCCATCGGTCTACAAGATATTTTTTATTCGTTTCAAACACTTCCGCCTGGATTTCCACAACTTTTTCAGCCTCAGTATTACTCATATTCTTTGTACGGTTAACGAACGAAGCGACCCTGGCAAAATACAGCGGAGTCATCAGGCTGATAAGCAGTTGGCGATTACCCTTCCAATGATGAAAAGCAGCGGCAAGATCATAGAGTATTCTGGCCCAGTGTTCGGTTTCTATTAAAAACTTATCTGTTTCTGTTACAGTAAGCTTTTCAATAACCTTCCAGCTTTCCTTGTTGATAATTTTCTGCCACAATTCTTTCCAGTTGCCATATCCGATTTTAAAATCATCCACTAATTTCTGAACATTAATCTCAAAGGGTTGAGGTTCTGCATGCAAATCAGGACCAACGATAGGCACTTTTTTGCTGCCTTTAACTTTCAACCAGACATCTTCATATTCCTCCATCAGAAGCAGCAACGTGCCCACAACCTGCCGGAACATTGGTCCTAAGGATTCTGCCGGATCCTTTACATCGTGAATTTTTACGCCAAGATTAGCCTGGGCGATTTTAACCTTATGCACCATGGCGGTGGTGGTCAGCCAGATATCGATACCGAATTTAGCCACATCGGTTTCCCAGTCTTCTTTCGGCAGGTATTTCTTAATCAACGGCAGAGAGAACGCAAAGTCGCCGCCAATGGGTTGCCGCACCTGGTAACCATATAAGGTGCGGGTTAAATTATAGACAATATTATTGGTAATGGTGCCGTCGTACTTATAACGTGTATAATACGGAGCAATAAAATCCACCCCGTCGTTGATAATAGCATCGATCATACTTTTTACCCATTCAGGCGTTATAGATCGCAAATCCGAATCGAACAACAGCGTAGCCTTTGCCTGCAGCAAATTCGCCGCTTCAAATATGGCTCTTACCGCCGTGCCTTTACCCGGAACACCTCGATAGATACTGATGATACGTTCCACCCACGGACTTCTTTCAATATCTTCACCTTCTTCGCGCGAATCATCCACGGATCCGCCATCGGCCACAAATACCACGCAACGCTTATCGGGGTAATGCAGCGTTAAGCCGTTCTCAACGGTTTTAACAACATGCGATAAAGTGGAATCGTTATTAAAGCATGGGATTCCGATGACAATATCAGCCGTCTGCAGACGCTCCAGACGCCGGCGGGTACCCTGGCGTAGCGCTGTGCTAAATTTCATCAGCGACTCTCCTTTCCGGATAGTTTATTCTTCTGTTTCACTTATGGCTATGCTCTGACCGGCTCTTAAAAACAGAATTTGTTTTATGGACTTAAACTTCATAAAAAACGCGCCTTCTTCCTTAATTAATTTCTTTACTGAAAAACCCATGATCACCAGATCAGCCATTTCAGAGCGTTCGATAACCATTGATTCGTAACTCCTGGCTTCCTTGTCCCAGGGTATCTTATTTACATTTTTCATGGAAATGGGTATTCTGCCCCGGTCAATCAGCCTGTTTAAACGGTTTACTTCTTTTGTCAGTTCGGTTTCGTCAAACGCAGCAAAAATATCTATTTCGCACTTTTTCCATTCCGGATGGCCCATAATAATATAAGCGATTAATATCATCAGGTTGGCATTTCTATAATCGCCGGGCGTCAGCCAGATATGGATATTCCGTTTATAGCCGAAATGATGTTCGGAAGATCGTAAAACGCAAATGTTATAATCCACAAGCGATGCATAATTACATCCGTCCATAATATCGGCAATATCCTGTTTATCATCTTCATGAAATTCAAAAAGAATACTGTTGTTCTCCATACCAGATATACCGGGAATCTGTACGATCTGGGCGACGGCCGTTCTGAAGCTCGGCGAGATAATCGTGTCCACATAAATACCCGCTTTGCTGGTTCGGCTTTGTTCGATCAGATTTGCCAGCTTTTCCCTTGATTCTTTATGGGTTTCTTCATTAAGCAGACCTTTGATAAAATGAATAAACGTACCGAATCCATAGTAATGCGAAATCCAGCGCAACAGGTCAAACGGTGCCAACCATGTAAGAGAATGCGAAGAGAGGGCAATAAAGGATGGTCTCCAGCCGGCCAGAGCAATATCGGATTTACGGCGCTGAATAATAATCTGCAGCCTGCGGGTTAACTGGAATAACGCTCCGCGTATCATCGCCGAAAGATCATCTTCCCTGTCCTGTCCGCTTTTGATTAACAGGTAAATGATTATAATGGCCACAATGGCCAAAAAAGCGTAAAGCGGTGCCATCTGGTACATGATAAAAAATGATCCGGCAGCCCCGACAAGCGATATATACCATTTTGACCGAAACGTGGGCCGGTAGGAAGGATTTCCGGCAAAATGTTCCAGGAAGCTCACCAGGCATAACGAGCCGTAAGTAATCATAAAAAACATACTGATAATCTGAGCGACGAAGTCTACGCCGCCCATCGATACAAATACAAAAGCAATAACGGCTGTTACCAGGGTGGCGTTAAAAGGCTCGTTACTATCCCCTTTTCCCTTGGCAAGAAAGCTGTTTACAATTTTAAACGGAATCATTTTATCCGATGAAAGCGCCTGCAGCGTTCGGGGCGCAATCAGGATGGAACCAATCGCTGAAGATAAAGTGGCCGCTGCCAGCCCTAAGGGAATAATCGGCCCCCAAAGAGCTATTTTACTCATGGCAAACTGATCTGCTGCAAGTTCATCCGGCGAGAGATTATAGGACAGTTTAAATACGACAAATATATAAACAACCATACCAACCAGCGTAGCGGATATGGTTCCTAAAGGAATAGATCTTCTTGGATTTTTCAGATCGCCGGACAATCCCACGCCGGCGGTCATTCCTGTAAAAGCGGGGAAAATGATGGCAAAAACCTTAAAAAAATCATCCGGATTTTCAATCCTGTCCAGCATATGCAAAGATCCGGACGGCGAATCCGCGCTGCCTGCAAAAAATACCAATAGCGAGACCGCCAGAATGCCCACTACTGTCCACAATGCCGTAACGCCTAAATTGGCGCCCTTTCTAAGAATCAGGATAAGTAATAAGGCTGTGGCCGGCAGGCTGACCATACGGGTATCCATAGTAAGGCCGGAAACTTTTTTTATCCAGTCAAATAAAGGCGTAAACGATTCGGCAAAAGCAATCATATAGAATGCCACTGAAACAGCCTGGGAAAGGTAAAGCGATATACCTATGGTGCCTCCAACCATCGATCCGAACGACCGGCTGATAATAAAATATTCTCCGCCGCCTTCCACTTTTAAATTGGTTGAAATTTCGGCAATGGCCAGAGCGGTGGGTATTGTAATCATGTGACCCAGAAGAATAAGAGCAATTGAGCCTAAAAGTCCTGCATGACCGACCGCGTAACCAAAACGCAAAAAGAGTACAGCGCCCAATATTGTGCTGATTGCCGCCAGAAAAACCGGGGCAGTCCCGAATCCATAACCTTTTGTAACCTTTTTTTCAGCCATTCATGTACCCTTACTTACCTTTTTTCTCATAGTTAAGGAATTGTGAAAACAGGTCCGTTTTGTTTTTTTCAGGGAATATACCCTGTTTAGCACCTCTCACATCCTCAATCGTGTAAAATGCATTTGGATTAAATCTGCTTACCAACGAAATCACATCCGGTACGTTCTTTCGTTTAACAATAGTAAACAAAATTTTTACCGCGCCGGTATTGCCTTCCCCATCAATTGTAGTAAGGCCGTAACCCTTTTCCCTGATTGATTTTATCAGGCTGGTTGAATCATAACGCGTAATAATTCTCACCACCCGCAGACCCATAGCCAGTTTGTGCTCAATCCACATGCCTGTATAAATTCCCGTGGCAAAACCGCTGGCATAGGCAATGTAGCACATAGGATTGTTGAGATGGTTAAAGATTTGCCTGATAGCCATCAGCCAGATTAGTATTTCAAAAAAACCTAAAACAGGGGCGACTTTTCTCAATCCCCTGGAAAGTGAAATAATCCGCATCGTTCCCAACGACACATCCATGATACGGGCAAAATAAATGAGCAGGGGTAAAACCACCCAGTTAAAAACAGAAGAGTCCCAGAACATAATTTCCCTAACGTTAAATGAACGATTAAGTTACCGGCCATAAATTAGTGATTTTAATGATATCATACATATATAATTTTATAATGTCAAAGCTAATATACATAGACAATTGCTCAATTGAGGACTTGGTATATCATCGCAGGTAATTTTTCTACAATATAATTTTTTATCTGACAATATTCAGGGGATAAATATTGAGATTATAAAATATTTGCTACATATGTTTAACACAGAATCAGCAATGAACAAATGAAAAAAAACTGTTTTACAGCAGATAGCTTTACTTAAATTGATTTTTAAAACCTGTTTGATCTTGTACATACCTGTTTAAAAGCAATCTTGTTTTCCTTGTTTTAGTAAAAAAAACTTCTTAGTCTCCGGAAATCTATCAGTTTGTAGACGATAAAATAAACACCGCTCGAATAATCTTCTATTTCAAAATAATCATCATTATCTGTTTTGAACTCTTTTATCCAGATTGTACCTTCAACGGGTATATTTATTCATGAATCATTAATATTATTGCTGCACTTGCTCCTATAACTATGGCAGGTATAGTATTACTCGTTATTTCAGTGACTTTACCAATTATTTTATTTAATATTATGTTCACCTTTAAGATGAGATAACCTGCCACAAGCGATTAACAGTAAAAATATTAATAAAATGTTAAAATATTTAAAACTTTTTGACTCCCTATAACAAATTACAACAGTAAAAATAAGGTGATGGAAAAAATGATGCATAATATATTGATATTTATTGAAATGTTCTGTATTGCTCAGTTTGTTTGATTTTAAATATAACTATTCCAAAGAGTTTAATTTTTTTTGCCAGGTTTTAATTATATTGCAACATCTTTTTCTTCGTCTTGATACAAAATATCTTTTTTGATAAAGAGGGCCATGCCGAAAGTTATTGGTCCCAGCCTACCGATAAACATTAAAATAGTTACAATAATTTTTCCAAGATGTGTTAATTCTGAGGTAATCCCCATACTTAGACCCACTGTCCCTAATGCGGAGGCAACTTCGAAAACAACTCGTTCAAAATCAAAGGACTCGGTCAAGTCAAGTAGATATATACCCAGCATTAAAAAAGTTATGTAGAAGCATAAACTAGCTATTGCAGTCCAAATACGTTCAAATGGAATTTCATTGCCCCAGAATGTAACCTTAGACTCACCTTTTAGTACACTTCTCATAACGCCAATCATTGCTGAAAATGTGGTAGATTTCAATCCTCCACCCGTACCAGATGGAGAGGCTCCTATCACCATTAATATTGTTATTATTAGCATTGTAGCTTTTGTAATTCCCCCTATTGGTATTGTATTAAACCCTACTGTTGTTATCGAAGTCATTGTTTGAAAAAATGAAGTCATTAATTTCTCATCCGGTGATAAAGATTGAATTGATGGCTCCGTTAGAAAAATAATTATTGTTCCTACAAAACTAAGCCAAAGAGTAGTATGCAAAATTATTTTGCTCGTCAGGGTAATCCTTTTTATTTTTCCTTTAAACTTCCGCCATACATCCACAAATACAATAAATCCAATTGCACCACAATAACTTAAAATCGATATAATAAGGTTTAGCCAAAAATTATTGTGAAAAGATTCAAAACTATTATTGTAAATACTGAAGCCTGCAGTGCAAAAAGCCGATACACTATGAAAAATGGCGCTCCAGAAAGTATTCGGAATGTTTGATGCTCTAAAAATAAAGAATAAAAAAATAGCTCCAATTAGTTCTATAGTGAAAGTAAACGTTACAACACTTCTTATAAATTTATCAATTCTAAAATTTTTGGGCAGGGAAAATACTTCACTGGATACCTTCGCTCTTTCAGGAGAAAATCGTCTATTACTAGATAGTATAACAAATGAACCAAAAGTCATATATCCAATTCCACCAATTTGTATCAGTATTAAAATAATAAATTCTCCAAAAAATGAGTAATTGTCCGACGTACTAACTGTTACTAGACCTGTTGTTGAAATCGCAGATGTCGCAGTGAATAAATTGTCTAAAACTAATGTGTCCTTTGCCTGTGCAAAGGGTAAAGATAATAATATCCATCCAATTATGATATATGAAAGATAACCCAAAAATACCAATTTTGCTGGATGCATTTGTTTTATTAATTTTTTTATACTCACCATAAACTGCATAAATAATTCTTCTTTCTTTAGAACAATTCCCATTTCATTTTAAACCTAACAACCAATAGTAATAACTATTCTTAATATAAAAAACAAGATAATTGTTAGCAATCTATTTATCAGTTTCTGATATCTACTTGACCCTGTTGTGCCGATATTCATATAATTATCCTGCGTGTTAAAAATTGTGGTATCTTAAATCTTCAGGTCATAAATTACCATTGTTAAAAAAAATATTAACCGGAGTTTAAATGACGATTTTACATAAATCAAAAAAACTTAAAAAAGAACTTACCACCTTTAATATATATACCATGGCTACCGGGGCTACCGTAGCGTCAGGATTCTTTTTGCTGCCCGGATTGGCTTACGCCCAGGCCGGACCGGCAATGATTTTCAGTTATTTGATTTCAGCGGTTGTTATCGTTCCTACCATTTTCAGTTTATGCGAATTAGCCACAGCTATGCCCCGTTCTGGCGGCGTATACTTTTTTCTCGACAGGAGTATGGGGCCTTTAATTGGAACCATAGGAGGAATCGGCACCTGGCTGGCTTTGATTCTAAAAACAGCTTTTGCTCTGGTCGGTATGGGCGTTTATGTAGCCTTGTTTTTTCCAAATATCGAAATGACACCGATCGCTGTGGGTTTTGCCATCTTCTTCGCGCTCATCAATTTAGCCGGCGCAAAAAAGGCCGGTATTCTGCAAATTATTTTTGTAATCGGATTATTACTGATTATAGTCTGCTTTTCTGCAGTCGGTTTTTTGCAGTTGGAAGCGGATAGGTTTTCTGGTTTTTTTGATCAGGATATCAACCGGATTTTTCTGGCGGCCGGCCTTGTTTTTGTTAGTTATGTTGGTTTAACAAAAACCATCAGTATATCGGAGGAAATTAACAATCCCGAAAAAACCATACCGCGGGGTATGTTCCTGGCTTTTGGAACCGTGATTCTTGTTTATCTTCTGGGAACTATCGCATTAATAGGTCTTTTGCCCGGCGAATCCCTGAAAAACAACCTGACGCCGGTGGCATCGGCGGCTAATATATTATGTGGAAAAACAGGTGTAATTTTAATGACCATCGCCGCGATTATCGCCTTTTTTGCCGTGGCCAATGTAGGTATATTAAGTTCATCCCGTTACCCCCTGGCTATGAGCCGCGACCATATTCTGCCGTCATTTTTACGCAGACTCAATAAAAAAAATGTTCCGCAATGTTCAATTATGATGAGCCTTTTATTTTTACTGTTAGTTCTTATACTGTTTGATCCCATGAGAATCGCCAAATTGGCCGGCGCTTTTCAGTTACTTCTTTTTGCCCTGATTTCTCTGGCTGTTATCGTAATGCGCGAAAGCCGGATAGAATCATACGATCCGGGTTATAAATCGCCGTTCTATCCCTGGATGCAGATTTTCGGTATCATTGCTTCCTGCTGGCTCATCTTGGAAATGGGCTGGCTCCCTTTGCTCTTTACAGTGGCTCTTATCGTATTCAGTATACTATGGTATTTTTATTATGCCCGCAATAAAGTAATCCGGGATGGCGCCATATATCACATTTTTGCCCGCCTGGGACAGCGCCGTTTTGAAGGACTGGATACCGAATTAAGAAATATTTTAAAGGAAAAAGGCCTGCGCGATTATGATCCTTTTGACATGATTATCACAAACGCCGGCTATCTCGATATCAGCGATGACCTGCCTTTTGAAGAAATAGTCAGACAGGCTGCTTCATTATTATCAAAGAAGATAAATGTAAAATCTGAATTACTGGTAAAAACGATTATGGAAGGCACACAGGTGGGAGCGACACCTGTTTCTCATGGCGCTGCTCTGCCTCATTTGCGTTTACCGGGAATCCGGTCTTCCCAGATGGTTATTGTACGAAGCAAAAAAGGCGTGCGAATTAAAATTAAAAATGAATTTATAAGCAAAGAGTCAACCAATGAACCCATTTTTGCTTTTTTCTTTTTGGTCAGCCCTGAGGAAAATCCCGGACAGCATTTACGCATTCTCGCTCAGCTTGCCAGCCATGTTGATGATGATCGCTTTATAGAAAACTGGCTATCAGCATCGAATGAACCGGAACTGAAAGAACTACTTTTAAGGGAAGATCGTTATCTTTCTTTATTTTTATCATCCAATTTAAAATCAGCGGCCCTGATTGGCGCTGAGATACGAAATCTTAAGCTGCCGGAAAGTACACTGATTGCCATTATTCACCGTGACGAGCAGGTAATCGTTCCAAGCGGACAAACAATACTAAGGGAAAATGACCGGATTACCTTTATCAGTAATCCGGAAGGTATAAAAGAGCTTTATGCAAAATATTTCGGATAGATTAGTTTTAAAAAACCGATGAATTATAAGCATAAAATTCTAAATATTAAAAATCCAGAATTCCTCCAAATGAGTTCCGTTGGGACAAAATACAGTAAGTCTGCAAAGCCGACAAGCATAAGAATACTTATTAATATTCTTCATTTACTCAAACCAGGCATATAAAAATATTATCCTATAAATCGGGGGGAGGCTGGAGCCTGGCGGTATCCTGATGCGTATACCAGACAGAAGCAATAATTCCTACCGAAAGAATACCCAGAATAATTACCAGAGAAACCCAGACCGGAATATGAAAATGCTTTATAATAATCATTTTAACGCCCATATAGGCAAGCAGAAAAACAAGGCTCATCTTCAGGTAGCGAAATTTTTCAATAACAGCGGCCAGGGCAAAATAAAGCGCCCTTAAACCGAGAATGGCGAAGATATTGGATGTGAAAATAATAAATGGATCCTGAGTGACAGCAAATATAGCCGGAATGGAATCTATTGCAAACATAACATCCGAACTTTCTATAAGTAAAAGTACGATAAATAACGGAGTCAGCAAAACCGATCGGCCCGGTCCTTTTATCCAGAATTTTTCTTCATGAAAACGGTCTGTAACCGGAAAGATTCGGCGGGCTAATTTAACAACGGGATTTTTATCCGGCTCCAAATTATCATGCCGCGATACAAGCATTTTAACCGCCGTGAAAATAAGGAATATCCCAAAAACATAATTCATCCAGCTAAAGGATTTCACCAGGGCAACGCCGAGTCCGATCATTATACCTCTCATAATAATAGCGCCTAAGATACCCCAGTATAAAACCCGATGCTGAAACCTGAGTTGCACGGTAAAATAACTGAAAATCAAAGCAATAATAAATATGTTATCGAGACTAAGGGACTTTTCTATCAGGTAACCCGTAAAAAACTCCAGAGCCGCCTGTTGACCGCTGACAATCAGGTCACCGCGCTGGCTGATGCCCAGCCAGTTTTGACTGTACATCACAAAGATTAACAGATTAAAAAGTAAGGCTAAAGTTATCCAAACGGCCGTCCAGCCCAACGCTTCCCGGATTGACAATGCATGAGATTTTCGGTGAAATACGCCCAGATCAAGAGCCAGAAATATAAGAATGAGCAGTATAAAACCGGACCAGATAAATAGGATCATATTAAATTCTTCCAGTGCAATTAGTTTCGCAATATATTCTATGCCTGCCGATAATTTCTATTGATCTACCTGTTGTAACTTAATCGGCAACGGTTTCACCTTCCAGATATTCTCTGCATATTCTTTGATTGTCCGGTCACTGGAAAACCGGCCGCAATTCGCTGAATTCATGATGGATTTTACCGCCCATTTAATTTTATCCTTGTAAGCGTCGGCTACTTTTTCCTGCATCTCTATATAGGACCTGTAATCGGCCAATAACATGTAATAATCCTGTTTTAAGAGCGGCTCGATGAGTGGTTTAAACAAATCGGGTTGAGATTTACAGAAATATCCATTCTTAATCTGATCCAGCGCCTGTTTTAATTCGCTGTCTTTTTCATAAATCAGAGAAGGATTGTACCCGCCGTCTCGTTTTTTTAGAACCTGCTCCGCCGTTAAACCAAAGATAAAAATATTATCTTCCCCGACTTCTTCCCGGATTTCAACATTAGCCCCGTCTAATGTTCCGATCGTTACAGCGCCGTTTAAGGAAAATTTCATATTGCCTGTGCCCGAAGCTTCCATACCGGCGGTGGAAATCTGCTCGGAAAGTTCTGCGGCAGGAATGATAAGTTCGGCCATACTTACCGAATAATCAGGTATAAAAATAAGCTTAATCAATTTATTGGTTTTCGTTTCGTGGTTAACCACATCGGCCACTGAATTAATCAGTTTAATGATTAGTTTGGCAACCATATATCCCGGCGCCGCTTTTCCTGAAAATATAAAGGTTCTTGGTCCAGCCGGTGTATAACTTTTTTCCAGTATTCTGTTATAAACAGTGATTACATAAAGAAGGTTAAGCAGCTGCCGTTTATATTCGTGAATGCGTTTAATCTGGCAGTCATACATGGACTGCGGATCAATTTTACATTTCAAGTGATATGAAATACATGCCGCCAGATGTTGCTTTCTCGCTTCTTTTACTTTCTGCCAGCGTTCCTGAAAGGATTTATCATTCATATATTTTTCAAGCTTTTTCAATTCCGCCAGGTCGGTTATCCAGTTCTCGCCGATTACTTCGGTTATCAGGTCCGACAGACCGGGATTGGCTAGTTTTAACCAGCGTCTTGGCGTAATACCGTTTGTTTTATTGTTAAAACGTTCCGGCCAGATATCATAAAAATCTTTAAATACTTTGGTCTTGAGAATCTCTGTGTGCAACTTAGCGACGCCGTTTACAGAATAGCTGCCTGTTATAGCCAGGTGAGCCATCCGCACTTTTCTTTCATCGCCTTCTTCAATTAAAGACATTCGTTGCAGCCGGTTCACATCTTTAGGATATTTTTTCTGAATCGTTGTTAAAAGCCGCTGGTTGATTTCGTAGATGATCTGTAAGTGTCTGGGCAGCAGCGATTCCATCAGGTTGGTGCGCCAGGTTTCCAGCGCTTCCTGCAAAATCGTATGATTGGTGTAGGCAAATGTCTTGTTACAAATCTTCCAGGCGTCATTCCAGGTCATATTTTCCTGATCAATTAACAGACGCATTAATTCCGGTATACACAGCGCCGGATGCGTATCATTCAGTTGAATCGCGACTTTATCCGGAAAATCCTTAAAATTTTTATGGGCCTTCTTATAACGCCTGATGATGTCCTGCAAAGTCGCCGAAACAAGAAAATACTCCTGTTTTAATCTCAATTCCCGCCCTTCGATAAAATCATCGCGGGGATAAAGCACCTTGGAAACCACTTCCGATTGTATTTTTTCTTCCAGCGCCCGGTCATAATCGCCATGATTGAAATATTCGAGATTAAATTCCCTGCTGGCTTTTGCGGACCACAGACGAAGATTATTAACCGTATTGTTCCTGTAACCGGGAATGGGTGTATCATAACCTACGGCATATATATCATCCGTATCTACCCATTTGCTTACCGTATTTCCTTTTCCGTCTTTCGTATTTTCTACCCGGCCATAAAATTTAACACAATAATTAAATTCCCTGCGTTCTATTTCCCATGGATTCCCGTAACGCAACCACGGATCGGCGGTTTCGATCTGGAATCCATCCTGGATTTTCTGTGAAAAAATCCCGTATTCATACCTAATACCATAGCCATAAGCCGGATATTGCAGGGTTGCCATAGAGTCCAGAAAACAGGCGGCCAGTCTTCCTAATCCTCCGTTTCCCAGGCCGGCATCATACTCCAGGTTATGTAATTCTTCCAAATCTAATCCCAGCTCCCATAATGCCTGGCTTATAGTATTTTTTATTCCAAGATTTAAAATGGCGTTACATAATAGCCGGCCCATCATGTATTCCATCGAAATATAATAGACACGTTTAACATCTTTGCGGTAATAGGCCTGCTGCGTTTCAATCCATCGTTCAAAAAGTCTGTCCCGCAGGGTATAAACAAGGCATTCAAAATAATCATATTTGGTAGCGGAGAATTTATCTTTAGCCTGAGAAAATTCCAAATGGTTAACAAAATTTTTCTGAAGAGTTTCCACATCATTGGAAAGAAGTTCATTGGTCGTCGGTGAAAGTATGCCCAGCAATTTATTGGGATTTTTTTTCTTAATTTTTGGAGTTCTGATCAATTCCTCTCTCCTTTTTGTTCTACTCTTTAGCGGAAATATTTCTAAGGCTTAATATATGATATTTTTTAGAAAAATTTTAGATATTCCCTAAAAATTATTTTAACAGCTGATTTTTTGAAAACTAATCCGGCACAAACTTTGTTTGGTAAAGGCAATAACGCTGTTAATCAACTGCCCGGCTCTTCGGAAGATGATTTTTTGTTCTTTTCCTGCTTGGTTTTACAGGGAACACAAATCGAGGTTGTTGGAACAGCCATCAGGCGCTCTTCGGAAATTTCCTGACCACAGACCCGGCAACGGCCATAAGTGCCCTGCTCTATGGCTTCCAGCGCTTCATCTATTTTTTGTATATAGGTATTTTCACGGGATAGGTGGTAAAAAGCCTCTTCCCTGCTTGATGAGTCCGAACTATCGTCGGCCAGATGGGAAGAATACCTTGAGAAATCCGTTTCTTCATCGCCGGTGCCATTGATAATACTTTTAAGAACATCATGTTCTTCAAGCGCGCTCTTTCTTTTTTCAAGCAAAAGGTTTTTAAATTTTAACAAGGTCTTTTTATCCATATATATTTCCTTTACTTCCTCTTATTTAACAAAATTTTAAACAGGTTTTATTTCGATTCGAGCCTAACCAAAACAAAGAACAATACATTTTCGTGGAATTATGATGATAGATAAATCATGCATAATTCAGAATTAACAGTAATTCTGCAAATACCGAATCCAAATTTATGAAATTTTTTGGAATTATTCCTAATAAAATTTTATGAAATAAAAAAAATCTTCAATTGATATGGAAAAAACAAAAACGGATATCAATCAGAATAGTGATAAATCAATTCGCTTCACCGCTATAAAAGCTTTGCATCAAAAGCAAAACTGCGCGCCAATCCTGATTAATATCCATTCAAAAAAACAACACCGATTCATTTCCGGCAATTGTATTTGATGATCTTATTCGATATTGGGAAAAGCGCCGATATATTTTTTTTCTTTACTTTCCCTGTTAATATACTTTCTTATTTCGTCCGGAATTTCCCTTGCCGTTTTCAATCCCGGAAAACCTTTCAACAATGTATAATTTCCCAGCACCGGACCTTTAAACAACGGACCGTTATAGCCTGATAAATAAAGGCTGTTTTTTAAAAACTGAGGATGAAGTTTATTCAATTCTTCAAGCGATTCCAGCATTAGCTGGCAACGATCATTTTTTACAGGACTCCACAGAATCAAAGGTTTTGACGATTTATCCGAACGGTTCACATAAACGTTATGATCAAATTCTTTTAATTGGGGATTGGTTACCCGGTCACATATCTCCGGCGGCTGCCAGACGGCAAGAAGCGGTCTTTTATAATTCTCGTCGGCTGTAAGCAGATTATTGACAAACACATGTCCGTCACGTTTATCCACATCGGCGCCGGTGCTGGGATGCCAGCCAAAATGATCGCCCTGTGCACTGCGGGCATTGCGTCCGATACTGGTCGTACTGTTCACAAAGGTGTTATTGTATATCTTAACATTACAACTGTTTAAAACGAAGATCCCCTGGTCGCAGTTAACAAAAACATTCCCGGCGCAAACAGCACCCTTGGATATCTCGAAGAAGAAACCGTTATCGCTGGGCCACAACTGGTTCGTGTTAAACTTTTTATCAACATTTCCCACGTCCTGAATCCAGTTATTGATGAATACACCGTCCACACAGCCGACATCGTACCAGATGCCGTTGGAATAAGGAAGATCGATCACCAGGTTATCATTACAGGTAACGCGGTGACTCTGATTGAATATTTTAACCGCCGCGGGATAATACCCGGTAATTCTCTCGATGTTATTACGGGTGAAAATATTTTTTTCCAGCAGTACATCCGAAGAGGCGATAATATAAATGCCTTCGGTGCTGGTATCGCTGACCTTGCAATGCCTGATAGTCAGCTTGTCGCCAAAAAGATAAGCGGCTACACGCGAACAATAAGATATAGTGCAATGTTCAAAAGTCGTGCCGACCACTTTCTTGCCATGTTCCGTTTCCTTTGAAATCCCCTTCGGCTCAGTGCCTTCAACTTCGATGGCCCGGTATGCGTACTGCGTAAAAGTAATGCCTTTGATTACCGGTCCAATGCCGTCCGAAGCTTTGCCATGCGCTTCACCGGTTACCCGGTGCAGGGCGATATTAAAGGCTGTTATTTCAACTAACCGGTCGGTTGGATCAATGCCGATATAAACCGTGCCGGTTTCATAATCGATAAAATAGGAATTCTCATCCACTTCGCCTTCCCATCCGGCCGATTGCAGGAATTTACCGTCTACAAAAACCATATCGTTGTTAAAGCGATGCTGGGGCGTTTTTTTACCTTCCCGGTGCCGGCGCCACCAGTCCTGCGGTTTGGATGGAAACAGACGCGTCCATTTGGTTATCCATAATCCGTTTTCCAGGTTAGTCCAGTCTTCAGCCACATAAGTGCCTTTTAGAACCGGCTGTTCATCTTTATAAGGCTGCATGGTAATGCCCTGGTTTAGAATCAGGTTGCCCGTGCGGTAAATTCCGCCGCGCAAAATGATCACGTCGCCGGTTTTTACCCGCTCAATAGCGGCTTCGATGGTCGTGGTATTATTAAGGTTTTCGCCCGGCGCTTCCGCTTTGCCGTCGGGAGAAACATAATAAACGGCGCCGGCAGTTTTTGGAATGTCATAGACCTGCTGAGTGGGTCCGTAAGGCCCGCCGGACGGCTGGGCGGTTAAAAAAGTAAAACAACCGATCAGTATTAAACTCGTAACGCCGACCAGTAAACGATTGTAACGATGTGATTTCATCTTACACTCCGGGTATTATTTAACTGAAAACTTATTGACAAGCAAAGTATTCTTTTTAGCGATTGACTGCAAGCGCAATTTGAAACCATAATGTTATCGAAAGGAGTTAAAGATAAAAATGGTTTTAAAACTATCCTCTTAATCCTCCGCCCGAAATGAAAAAAATACTTTACGACCGCCGGGATATATCAGCCATCCGCGGCCTCCAAGGAACAGTGTAAAAACGTAATGTCTGTTCCTACCTTTAAAAGAACCGGAACATAAAGGCGCATAATGCCAGCCATCGGGGTTATCCGGTTTAATTGGCGCCGCCGTTGAAAACCTTTTATGAAAACGCTCCGGGGTGATCCTATTATCTTCAGGAAAACCTTGAATTATAAGGTCTGTGATTGACTCGGCTGAAGGTAATTTTTTATGATTCATAGGCATGGTATAAAAATAATTTATGGATTCTTTATAGTTCAGCCATCATTGTCTGAACTTTGATATGTATGATTCAATGATTTTCTGATTCTTGAAATCATAGTTCATCATATAATCAAATAAATCATGGTTAAGATATTTTTTTTGCACGTATTCCCATCGCAAAGGCGATTATTCCCCAAGCGAAATAAACTATTGATTTGCCGGATCATCAGATTTGACCAATATCATTTTTAACTAAGCGCTTGTTCCAGCAATTCGACATACTTTTCCGGGTTAAAAAGCGCCGCGGTATGACCCAGACTGCCCATGTCCAGCGTTTCCACCGGGCGACCGAACAGCCGTTCGTAAAGCGGAAAATCCCGTTTGCGCTGAGTCGGATCATTTTTGGCGCTCATCACGATGACGCGGCCTGGCCAGTATTGATAAGCGGCGGGCGCCGCCAGCCCTTGCTTTAACAGATCGACGGCGACGGTAAAATGCGATACGGCATCGGCGCGCGATAATTCGTTTTTCATAAGTTCGTTGATGATTTCTAACCATTCAGCGCGTTCGGCTGCGGGCACATTAACGTGCTTAAGCAGTTCGCCGGTTAACAGTTTTTTAACAAACTTTTCCGGTAAAATACGCACCAGGGCAACGACCGCATTCAACGCAGGAATCCAGGCTTTGCCAATGGCATTTACCGGTCCGGCGCTGGATAGTATGAGCCGCTCTACCGCCGGGCCCTTGTGCGCCAGATAGGCCTGCGCCAGCATTCCTCCATAGGACTGCCCGGCCAAAGTGAAAGTCGTTATATCTTCGTTTTGCAGGATAGCGTCCAGGGCGCCCATGAAATCATTAATGGAAGACACCGGTGGATAGTCCGGAGCAATGACGATATGACTTTTTGCAAGCCGTTCCATAAAAGCAAAGCCAAGCGCTGCCCGGCGCATCCCGCCGGTGAGCCAAAGAACAGGAGCGCCTGTGCCGAGCCGATAGTAGCGCCAGGTAACATCGTTTACAATGATGCTCTTCCCGAATCGATCCGAAAAGTTTTTAATTTGTTCTAAAATGGTCATAACATCGTTTCCGTTTTTCAATATAGGTTATTAAACATTTAGTATCGAGTATTAATTATTATACTATCATACATAAATAAAATTAAAAGTGTATAAAAATCTATTATAAATTTGATATTCAATCTAATTATTGCCGATTTTTGTCTTTAATATTTCACTCACCATTATATGAAATATGATATGCATGATTCAATGATTTCATGATTCACAAAATCATAGTTCATCATTTAATCAAATAAATCATGGTTCAGACTTCTTTTAATCATTTTCAGCCTTTATTTCGCTCTCCCTTTTTCCTTTATTAAATACCATTTTTCATCGAATTTAACTTCTCTGCTTTTAGTGCATGATTCGCAATAAAAACTGGTACTTGGTTTTCCCGTCAGCGAAAGTTCGCTGGCAGGAAGCGTTAAACTGCCGTATATATCACCCACATATATCGTTTTATTACAAAGAGCACAGGTACCCCATTTTTTCCTGAATAAGTTTTTAATGAAATCCATTTTTTCTCCTGTTGTTTTTTTAAATTCATGTTTGGCATAAGCGGCACAAGCGGCAGGCCGTATCTGCCAACGCAATCTTTGACATATTCAAAAGATAAGGTTTACCTGCTGTCCAGAACCTTACGCACTTTCTCCAGCAAGGCATAGGGAGAAAAAGGCTTCTGCAGAAAGTTTACCTTCTTTTCCGGAATACCATGCTTTATCACCGCGTCATCCGTATAACCGGACATGTATAATACTTTCATTTCCCGGTGCAGGGATTTCAGCCTGGCAATCAATTCACTGCCGCTCATTTCCGGCATCACCACATCCGTTATTAAGAGATGGATGCGGCTTTTATAATTTTCACATTTTAACAGAGCCATACCGCCGTTGGAAGCTTCCAGAACATTATAGCCGTGCATCCGCAGCACTTCGCTGGCGAAGTGGCGGACATCGTCTTCATCTTCCGTAATAAGAATTGTTTCACTGCCTTTCAATAAGTCGGAAGAAATCTCAGTCTTTTTAAATTTAGTCACGGGTCCTTTTGTGCAGGGAAAATATAACCGGAAAACGCTGCCTTTGCCCGGTTCGCTGTCCACTTTAATAAAACCGTCGCTCTGTTTCACAATACCATACACCATCGAAAGGCCAAGACCGGTTCCCTCACCCTCTTTTTTGGTTGTAAAAAAAGGCTCAAAAATATGTTCCAGCGTTTCTTCATTCATACCCAGACCCGTATCACGAATTGCCAGCATAACGTATTCGCCCGGTTCAATCCGGGTTTCTTCCCAGACAAACGGATCCCGGTAAGTCACGTTCTTTGTCTCAATGGTCAGTTTGCCTCCTTTGGGCATCGCATCGCGGGCGTTAATAACCAGATTCATGATGACCTGCTCAATTTGTCCGGGATCGGCTTTTATTTTCCCCACGACCGGTTCCAGCAGGGTGATCATTTCAATATTTTCGGTAATCAGACGCAACAGCATTTTTTCCAGGCCATGAATTACGCTGTTCAAATCCAATACGACGGGCTGCAAAACCTGTTTACGGCTGAAGGCCAATAATTGTCTCGTTAATATTTCCGCTCTTTTGCCGGCTTTCTTGACCTCACCCAGATTTGTAAAAATAGGATCTTTTTCATCCAGGCGCATGCGCATTAATTCCGTATACCCGTTTATCACGGTCAGAATATTATTAAAATCATGGGCGATGCCCCCGGCCAGCCTGCCGACTGCTTCCATCTTTTGAGCCTGACGATATTGCTCTTCCAGTTTTTTACGCTCCGTGATGTCATTAGCTACGCCGATCAGGGCAATTGTCTGACCTTTTTCATTCTGCACTTTGGAGGTCGAAAGGTAAACGGGAAATTCCGTTCCCTCTTTCTTTAATTGATTCAACTCGCCCCGCCAACCTTCAGCCAAAGTGTCTTTATAAATATTTTTAACATATTCTTTGGGATTGTTCGGTGATCTGACTATTGCCGCCGGTTTGCCATACAATTCCTTTAACGTATACCCATAGGTTTTTTCGAAGGCTTCATTAACGAAAATAAACCTGTCTTTCATATCCGTAACGCATACGCATTCGCTAATGCTTTTTACAGCCTGCGCCAGAATCTGATTTTGCTTTTCAATTTCGTTCCGTTCTTCCCGTTCTTTTTCCAACTCCAGCATTTTCTTTTCAATTTTTTTTATCAGCCGCTCATTATACAGTTTAAACACATCCTTTTCCTTATGAATAATAGGTTTTCTGGTTATAATGTTACCTTTGGATACGTCTTCCATCAGACGCCTGATTTTTTTCAAAAATACATCCGGTTCCTGCGGTTTGGTGATAAACAAGGAAGCGCCCAGACTGAGCGCGAATTCTTCATCCTTTTTATCGGTATAAGTAGCCGTATAAAAAACAAAAGGAATATTCTTCAGTTTACTGTTGCTTTTGATCTGCCTGCATAATTCAAACCCGTCCATCACGGGCATTAAGATATCCGAAATGATGATGTCGCATTGATGTTCGGAAAGCAGGTCCAGGGCTTCTTTGCCGTTATGAGCATTTATGACCTCAAATCCGTTTCCGGAAAACAGGCTGTTCAACAAATAAATATTCTCTTCTTTATCATCAACAATCAGTATTTTCATAGTGGTATCCTTAAAAATATTTATTGTCTGTTATTTACGCTTTCCCTTAAAGAGGAACTGCTCAATCTCGGAAATAAAACTATCCGGGTTGATGGGTTTCTCTATGTAACCATCACAGCCGGCCGCTATAACATTTTCCTTATCACCGCGCATCGCATAAGAGGTTACGGCTACAATCGGTATTTCTGAAATTCCGGGCATTTTTTTTAACATCCAGGCCACTTCATAACCGTCCATTTCCGGCAGTTGAATATCCAGCAGAATTAAATCCGGTAAAGAAGCCTCTGCTTTTTTAATGCCTTCAACACCGTTCCAGGCCTGAATCACTTCATAACCGTTTTTTTCGAGCAGAAAGGTGGTCAGGTACATGTTCTGCTGGTTATCTTCGATAACTAAAATTTTCTTACTCATTCTTATATCATTCCAATGGTAAAGAAAAAGTAAAGGTGCTTCCCGAACCCCATTTACTCTTCACGGTTATCAGGCCATTCATCATTTCGACAAGTTTTTTACAAATAGAAAGTCCCAGACCGGTGCCTTCATGATATCGTTTTGTTCCGCTGTCAATCTGATGAAACGATTTGAACAGATCTTTCATGTTTTCCTTTTTTATACCAATACCCGTGTCGGAAATATCGGTTACCAGACGCTTGCCACGAATATAACAGTTCAAACCAATTTCTCCTTTATCTGTAAACTTTATTGCGTTGTTGAGCAGGTTTATAAGTATTTGTTCGACACGTCTCTTATCGGCTTTAATTTCTCCCACTTCGGATGCAACCCTGATGTTTAGTTTAAGCGCTCTTTTCTGCGCCAGCGGCGCAATGGAAGCGGCGGCTTTTTCAATAATTTCCGGCATACTGAAAGACTCTTTGACGATTTCCAGCTGACCGGCTTCTATTTTTGAAATGTCCAGCACATCATTAATTAAATCCAATAAATGTAGGCTGGAAGTCTTGACCATACCCAGTTGCTTTTTCTGCTCGTCATTAAGCGGACCGGCCAGTTCCTGCAGAAGAATTCCGGTAAAACCGATTATGGAATTCAAAGGCGTTCGTAATTCGTGGGACATAGTGGCCAGAAAAGCGGATTTCAACTGATCCGATTCTTCGGCGCGTTTCTTGGCCACCACCAGTTCAGCGGTCCTGTCTTTAACCAGATCTTCAAGATGCTCCCGATAGTTTTTAAGCTCTTCTTCCGATTTTTTTATCTCCGTAATATCACGCGAATTCCCTACTGTGCCTATGATATTACCCTGTCCGTCTAATAATATAGTGGCGGAAAGCAGGGAGATGAATTTCTGGCCATTCTTGCGGATATTCGATACCTCGCCAATAAACTTCCCGTATTTCAGAATCTGGCGGCCAACGAAGTCGGCATCTTTTTTATTGGCATACAACATCAATACATTTTGCCCGATTGCTTCTTCCCTTTCATATCCGAAAGTCTCGCAGGCCGCTTTATTAAACTCCACAATATGCTGATCTTTATCCACGGCAATAATCACATCGAGAGAGCTGTTAATAATATTCTGGGCATACGCCCGGGCTTTTTTCAACTCGTCTTCGGCAAATTTTCGTTCGGTAATATCTTCTATAAATCCTTCTATGTAAGAAGGCTTATTTTGCTCATCACGCACCAGACGTACATTCATATTGGCCGTCCATATCGTGCCGTCCCGCCTTACAAATTCGTTCTCAAACTTTAACAGACCTTCCGCGCGCATCACTTTCTTAATTAACTCTTTCCGCTGTTCCGGTTTATAATATAATTGTTTGCCGATGTCTTCCGTAGCGTCTATCAGTTCAGAAGGAGAATTAAAACCTAACATTTTGGCCAGCATCCGGTTAACGCTGATAAATTTCCCATCCAGGGTGGATTGAAATATTCCCATGACGCCCTGGGCAAAAATATCCCTGTATTTTTGTTCGGAACGTCTGATAGTCCTTTCTGCTTTTTTAAGTTCGGTAATATCCATAATATTACCGGTTATCTTGATTACCTGGTCATTTTCTTCAACAGCCTGGGCGGTCGTGCGAATCCATTTTCGCTTGCCGTCCGCCGATGTAAACGGAAATTCCAGATCATAAGGATCGCCTTTTTTCAGACACCGGTCAAAATGTTTTGAGATTACTTTCTGATCTTTTTTATCATAACATTCCAGGCTGCGCTTTATGTAATCGGCCGAATCGGTTCCTATGTTTTCGGGATTAAAACCGTGAATCCGGTAAGTCTCGTCCGTCCAGTACATCTTCTGGTTTTTAACATCCCATTCCCAGCCGCCGACCTTGCTGAGCCTTTGCGTCGACTTGAGCAGGGCTTCGCTTTGCTGCAGCGCTTTTTCCGCCTTCTCCCGTTCCATATTGCGCAGATGGATTTGTTCCAGCATGGCATTAAAACTATCATACAAAAGCCCGACTTCATCATCGCTTGTTTTTTTTGCCCGGATGGAGAAATCCCATTTTTGCGACACATCCCTGGCCGCCTCTGCCAGGCGCGTGATCGGTCCGGAAATGGTTTTCTGCATCATTACGGATAACACATAAACCAGGATCATGGCGATAAACAGAACGATCAGAGCTAACCGGATATTATCGTTAACCATTTCATGAACAGGATACATATCATATTGCAGCGAAATCGTCCCAAGGCGCTCATTATCCTGGATAATTTTTCTGCTGTAAAAAAGGTAATCATCCATGAATTCATAGTTTTCATTACTATCGTTTTTAATTCCGGGAGGATTAAAGCCTGAATACTGGGTTTCCCCGTAAAAGGCAAACAAATTATTCTGATTATCAAATAACCAGACGCGCACAATATATTTTTCATCGTTCACCGAGGCCAGAATACTTTCGGCGGCGGCATTATCCAGAAATATAATAGCCGGAATGGTGTTGGCGCTCAGGATTTGGGTCAGCGAAGCCATCCGGTTGATAATGGCCTTCTCGTGGCTTTTAATATCCCTGAGTATGAAGAAAGTAGTAAAAAGAATCAGCACGATAAAAGCCGTGAATATCTGGATAAAAACGATTTTATGTTTTATCGACAGTTTTCTGATAAGTAACATGAATCGCCCTGTTATTCAATGAGTAAGGCTAATTTTAACAACTGTGAACTTACCTTAAGGCCGCTCAGTTTTATGGCCCGGCGGTTTATCTGAAATTTTATCTGTCCGTTTTTTAATACAAAATCAATAGCGGCGCCTTTCCCGGCAAAGCCTTCGCTTTCCCCTATAATCAATGTATTCTTATTCTCCATCGCTGATAAAACCTGTTCCAGACTGGCTTTATGCGCTTCCGATATCAGTAGTATCTGGCAATTATCAATTTGATCGATATGACTGTAATGATCGATTTGTATTTTCCTGCCGTTTACCATTTTTTTGGCCGCTATTTCCTTTAACGGAGCGGACACTTCGGCGCCGTTCAATATGCCGATTTTGAATGTGGCGGCGGAATCGGGCATCTCCCACTGAATATACTTGGTAAAATTGTAAATAAAAACCGCTTTTATTTCCGCTTCGCTGCCGGTCTGGGCATAAACAGCGATCGGCGTTAAACAAAGCAAAATGATACAGATCTTTTTAATAAAATAATTAATTCCGCGCATTCAATCGCTCCATCAACTCAGAACCGATAACCGGTTTTTAACAAAACCGTTCTCTGCGGCTGCCGGAAACGCGATACCAGGTAGGAAGGATCGGTACGGTTCGATGTATGATAATACCTGGCGTCCAGCAGGTTCTTAACGATGATCTGAAAATCAAAATGATGATAATCAAACAGCGAAAGGGTCGAATGGATAAGAAAAGCCGGATCGATATATTTAATTCCGGTAGCCTGGTAAATCTGGTCATAATTCTTTCGTTTCCCAAGATAATTCGCCCGTAAATTCAAAATAAAACTATTTGTGAATGCATACCGTAAACCGCCGTTTATGCCGTGCTCCGCTATTTCCGGAACCTTTGAATCATTGTCATATTGAGAATTATTATAGGTGTAATTGGCGTAAATGTTTAATTTCTCAATTTTATAATTCACCGTGAATTCCATGCCGTTCGTATTCAGTTCGCCCTGATTTACCCATTTGTTTTTATCGATATCCAGGGCCAAAACGTCAAAAACATGATTTCTGTAGACGGACGCTTCAGCGCTCATATGGTCTGAAATTTTCACCTCCGTAAACAATTCGTTCGAGGTCATCTTTTCCGGGTCCAATTGATCATTTCCTGTGCCCCAGGTATAATCCCAGGGCTTGGGCGCCCGGAAAGCCTGCATATATAAAAGCTTTACCGTTAACCGTTCGTGATTATAAATAAGCGCCGCCCGCGGGGTAATCACCTGATCGTAAACGCTGCTGTTATCATACCTTGCGCCGGCTGTCAGCTGTATGCGGGAAAACGATTTCAGGTTTCCTTGCAAATAAAAGCTGAACAGCGTGTTGGCATCCATTTTCGGTTTGGCGGGTTTAGGCGGTTTTTCCGAAGGACTTCCGCTTACTGTCTTCGAATAATCGTCCGCCAATTCTTCATATTCGAAAACGAATCCGCCGGTAAGATAAAATTTGTCATGCAGTTCTGAATACAGCGTGCTCTCAAAACCCAGCAGATAATTCGGGCGGTAATAGCCGATCTGAGCGGTATCCGTCACTTCCTGTACGGAATTATCCAAAACCGTGGAGTTACGATAATAAACCTGCGAACTAAGCGAATTTTTTTCGGCTATGGAATGAGTATGTTTAACAAAACCGTTTATAAAAAGGATATTCCAGAACGTTTCCCTGTCCCTATAAATGGTTTCCACCGAACGCCTGTAAGTGGCGGCTGATATCTGCTTATTCTGAAAATCCACGCCGGCGGTGATATTTTTATAAATCAGCCTGGCATCAAAAGAATAATCCCGTTCAAAATTATCAATCGCATCCGTCCAGTTATAGTCGCCTTCTTTTCCGCCCAGATCGGCTTTTTCGCTGGTTTTATACATGGCCGATAAGCGGAATCCAAAATCATTTTTCTCATTCATATACCCATAAGCGACGTCGGCGTTAAAGGTATTAAACGAGCCGTATAAAACATTGACAATAGGCTCTTTATATTCCTTCGGATTCTTAGAAATAATATTGATAATGCCTGATATGGCATTGGTTCCATAAAGAGCGGAAGCCGGACCATAGACCACTTCAATCCGGTCCACATTGGCCAGATTATACTGCGCGCCGCCGTAAAATCCGCCGGAATTGAGTTCGTTGATGTTGACGCCGTCTATCAACACCAGCATCAGATTATTCTGGTTGGGTATACCCCTTTGAAAAATATAACTGTTTAAACTGAGCATATCCCGGAACTGAAAACCGGGCAGACCGGCAAGGGCTTCGTCCATGGTTGTATAGCCGTTTTCCCTGATTTGCTCCGCTGTGATAATGCGGACGACCGCCGGTGTTTCGTTTATTTTTTGCGGCGTTTTGGAGGGTGTGATCACCCTGACTTCCATTAATTCCGTTATGCCCATTTCCAGCAGATCGTCCAGGCTTTTCTGCTGGGCAAATAAAGACAGATATGGAAAAACACCAAAGACGATAATAAAAAATACAAATGTTTTAGCAGGCCGTACAGTCATTTTATTTTTTATCTGTTAATGATTAGCAGGGAAACATTTTCTATCCGGTGAATTATATTGGTTAGCATGAATATAACACATAATACAGTATAAAAGAATAAAGAAGACTAAAAAATAGCAGAAATATCAGATATTCCGGATAATATGCCCCTCCCCATGCCGGCATGGGGAGAGACTGGGTAAAAAAATTTCATTGGGGCTTCGCCCCAAACCAAAATAGACAAATCCGCCAAAAGGCGGATAGCCTAATCCCGAACAAGCCGCACACTAAAGCCGTACTGCTTATATTTGTCGTCGCGGTACACTCTTGAATAATCGTAACCCAGGCTGCGGTACCAGGCGTAGTCACTACTGCTCTCAGTAGAAGACCACCAGTAGCCATAGAGACACATACTGTAGAAGGTACCATCGAAGTAGCGGGAACCGCCAGGAAGCGCTGTAAAACCGCTTGTGTTGTTGGCGCCAAAATTGGGGCTGTTCCAATGGGTTGTTCCCGTTTCTTTTAATTTTC
>RQOG01000137.1 GCA_003854985.1 Calditrichota bacterium | reverse complement strand
TACTGGGGTATTTTGCCGGTCAACGTATTTTTGGAAAACAAGGTGCACTGTATTTTTGCCTGATGCTGATTTCGGTTCCAATGCTGGTGGTTTACTCACACCAGGCCAGAATGTACACCTGGGCTGCATTCTCAGTAACAGGGGTTTTTTTCTATTCTTACTTATTTATAAAAACAGAGAAAAATTACGATTTGGGGCTTCTTTTTGTTTTTACTGTGATAGCCGTGTATATCCACTATTACAGCATGGCAGCCGCGTTTGTGGCAAATATGTATGTTTTATTGCACCTGCTTCGTACAAAAAATAAAAAGTGGATTCATCATTTATTTTCATTACTATTCACGGCCTTGCTCTTTCTTCCATGGCTCTTTATGTTTATTATTCAGGTAAAAAGAGTTCAACATGCTTTTTGGGTCCCTGAAGTTAGTCTCACTACTATTTTTCATTGTTTTGCAATTCCATTCACCGAACAATTTTGGACAACCGGTTATTCCGTTTCGTTGGTTATTTTGAATTATAGCCTGATTATTTTTACCTTTTTTAAAATTTCTAAAAAATCGTTTTCCGAATACCGGTTAGTTTTGTGGCTGTCGCTGATTATTTTTGTAGGGACGCTGATTGTTGCACTGATTATTTCCTTGTTTTCACAACCAATATTATTTTCCAGGTATGTCGTGGTCATAGTGGTTATGCTTGTTATTCCGCTTACAATTCTTTTTGTCCAGATGAAGTTAAAATGGCTTAAAATGATTTTAATATCCATTATCTTGTTCCTGGGTATACGGACTTCTATTTCCACCTTTTATTTTTCATACGGACCCTATAAACAAACCATTGAGTATATTGGCACCACTTATCCTGAAGTTCAAAAAATCTTACACATTACCGAAATAACTGCCGGCCCATTGGTTGAATATACTGGTAATTCAGGTTTAAGTCATTACTGGCTTAAGGCTGAAATGTCGAATGTTGATGCTTTCCCGCAGGTACATCAGTACAATCAGCCCGGAGAATTTCTGGTTCCTGGAGAAGTTTTTTGTGCCGTTAGATTTAACAATCTGGAATTGAATAAAGAAAATCTTGATCTTGTATTATCAGAATCAGAACTTATTAAAAAAGATACAGTCAGAGACAATAAGGTCAAAGACGGAATTATTATGATACAGCTTTATCTTCTTAAATACAAAGGAAGTCAAAATAACCGACATAATTTTAAATCAACGGATTTGAAAAACAAGAACTGAGACATGTATTTTAACAGACAAATATAAATCCAAGTTAACAAATATTAAAAGTGAAGTAAAAACTGTTGCCAACAACGGGTATAAAACATAGCGGTTTTGGTGGTTTGCGGGCGTTACAGCCCGCAACAACTTTTGTAACGGTGAATATTGATGCAGCACGCACACCACTAAATTTATTACCCGCGACCGTTAGCACTATCTTCCCTCCTTCAATACTGATGAAAATCGGCGGAGATAATTTCCAAAACTTCCGGCAGGAACGCCCGCCGTTTGTTTATGGTTTCCCCGGCCTGATTATCGGTTTTCCATTTATCGTATAATTTGCCGATGATTTATTGTCAATTAGCATTTTAATATTTAAATTGCGGGCTAAACGAATAAAATATTTAACTTATAGCCATGCTAAACCAGTATGGCATGGCGACAGCCCGTCAGGTTTATCTGGCCATCGGACAGGCGCAATACGTTTGGCGAGACATTACCACTCATTTTAGAGAACATCGCGCTATGAAATATATAACGACATTTTTAATTCTAATTTTATCAATTTTAAGAGCTTCAGGCCAAGAGGTTGATTCTACGATACATTTGCTAAAGCCTTTGGATTGGGAAATTCTGAATTGTGTAAAATCCCAAATTGGACAGAAGGAAAAAGCCACAATACAGTTGATAAATAAATCCAAGAAGCCTATTCAGGCATATTTCATATCTCATCTGAATCGTTTGCAAAAACCGAAATTCGCTTTGGTTGAACCAAACGGCTTAAAAAAATGGTACGTTTCAGCTGATGAATATTGGCTGGTAAGTGATTTAAACAAAAATGTCTTAGGCTTTTATAAAACTCTTCCTGGAGAAAATAAAATCATTATTAACGACTCAAACTTTCTGGATACCAGAAAACTTCCTGAAACAATACGGGACAGAAAAGCTCCCGTGACAATATCGGGAGGAGTAGCTAATGCAGAACAAATGGCATATGACGTGACTCAGTATGATATAAAAATGGAAATTCGTCCGGATGAAAAATATATAAAAGCATCAAATACTATTTCCGCAATTATCACAAACCCTATTAAGCAGTTTGTATTTGACCTTGATACCATGCTAAAGGTGAATAATGTATTCTTGGAAAAGGAAACAATAAAAGTACCTTTAAATGTGTCATTCAAAAATCGAAAATATTGGTGTAAACTTCCTGAAACTTACAATAAGGGAGAAGTTCTTAATGTTTCTGTTGAATATGAAGGAAATCCCAGGAGTGCAACACATGCTCCTTATCAAGGTGGTTTTTCATGGAATAAGACTGAGAATTGTCAACACTGGATAGCAACTTCGTGTCAGATTGATGGGGCTGATTTATGGTTTCCCTGCAAAGACTATCAGTGGGATGAACCTGATTCTGTTAAACTATCGTTTACTGTTCCTGACGGTTTGAAGGCAGTTTCAAGTGGAGTATTAATAAATACAATCAAAAATAAAAATCAGACAACGACTTTCAATTGGGAAGTAAGTAATCCAATAAATAATTATTCTATTTCATTAAATATTGCACCATACTTTGAGTTAAAAGAAGAATATTTGAGTCTGTATGGGGATACAATAAATGTTTTTTATTGGTTTTTACCTGAACACGAAAAAAATGCAAAGCAACTATATCCAAACATTAAAAACTATTTAAATTTTATCGAAACAACAATTGGGCCTTATCCATTCAGAAATGAAAAGCTGGGTATTGTAGAAGTTCCTTTTCCCGGAATGGAACACCAGACAATCATCGCTTTTGGCCCAAATTTTACTGAAAAATACCCAGGTTATAATTATGTTCTATTTCACGAACTTTGTCACGAATGGTTTGGGAATATGGTAACCGCTTATGATTGGAACGACTTCTGGATACAAGAAGCCTTAACCGGATATACAGAGGCTTTATACGAGGAATATTTGCAGGAAGAAATAGGATATAAAACGAAAATGGAATTAAGAAGAATAGGTGTTAAGAATAAAATACCGCTTGCAACAGATACCATTTTGAACTCAAGAGAGATATTTGGTGATTGGTCTTATGCAAAGTCGGTTTATATGATTCATTCGCTACGATATTTAATCGGAAAAGAAAATATTATTAAAGTATTACGCTTAGTGGCATACCCCGATAAAGAACTAGAACATGTAACAAACGGAAAACAATGCCGGTTTGTAACTACAAATGACTTATTTCAAACAATAGAAGAAGTTTGCGGTAAAAATTATGACTGGTTTAAAGATGTTTATTTATATAACGCAGAATTACCTTCATTAAAGGTTCAACAAAATGAAGTTGGTGTAAAGTTGAGCTGGGTAACCAAAGATAATTTGCCATTCAATATGCCATTGGAATTAAAAACAGAAAATGGTGTACAAAAGATTGCTTTTGCAGATAATGTTGCAAACATAGACTTAATAAGAGATGAAATACTTGAATTCGACCCTAATAATTGGATTCTATTCAACCTTGAGGAATAAAAACGAGTGGTAACAATGTATATACAAAATAGGCGTGACAGTAGAAAGTTCAAAGGTTGTAGCCCGCTTCAGCTTTCGTATACCTTGATAGGAAATCGCCCGGGCCGAAGGCCTCCTCTAAAAGAGTCCTTTCGGACCTTTCGGGACAATCGCCTACTTTGCATATACTCAACGTCAGATACAATTTATCTTTTGACTTTATAGTTAAATAAAGAAAAATTTTGAAAATGAATTATTAAAAGGAAGGCTATATGAGTTTTTCATCCTATTTTTCAAAACAAGCTAAAAGACCTTATGGCATCTTTGGAAGATTTGTAATGCCTACCTTTTTTAATATCGGAAATTCAAAATTAAATAACTTTGTATTTGAGATACTCTCCGTTGAAAAAAATGATCGAATTCTTGAAATAGGTTCTGGCCCGGGTAAATTAACTAATAAAATCTTAAAGAAAATAGACAAAGGATTTGTTGAATCAGTAGACTTTTCAAAAGAAATGGTTGCTAATTCTAAAAAACGGAATAGATCATACATCAAAAAAGGAATAGCACAGATTTCAGAGGGAAATTTCAATGAGATCGCATATAGAGATAATGAATTTGATAAAGTATGCACTGTAAATACAATTTACTTTTGGGATAAACCACAATTTACGGTTGAGAAGATTTACAGGATTCTAAATCCGAAGGGTAGACTATTTATTGGCTTTGAACAGAATAACCAAATGAAAAATAATAAGTTGGATGATGAAGTATTTAATTATTACTCTCCTAAAGATATTGTGAAAATATTAATGAATACCGGTTTCAGTGATGAAATATTAACGGAATCCATTATATGTGGATCAACAATTATGTATTGCATTGTAGCGACTAAGTAGTGTTTACCTTTAAACAAAAAAAACAACAGCATCTAACATGGTGTAAAACGTTCGGCCTTATTTTAGAAAACCCTGCAAAACAGAGTATTATTTGAATTTTGAATTACATTTATTGCCTTCGATACTATCAAGAATTATTTAAATGAAACCACCTTATAAAATAACAGGAATGATTTTAAAGCTAATTGCTTCAATTCTAGAGAAAATTGACGAGGTTAACTCCGCGCACTTGAACAAAACGCCGACCGTTAGCAACTATATTCCCTTCTTAATACTGATGAAAAGCGGCGGAGATAAATTCTAAAACTTCCGGCATGGACGCCCGCCGTTTGTTTATGGTATGCCCGGCCTGATTATCAGTTTTCCGCTTATCTTATAATTTGCCTATGATTTATTGTCAATTAGCATTTTAATATTTAAATTGCCTACTAAACGAATAAAAACTTAACTTATAGGCGCAATAAACCAGTCTGGAATGGCGACAGCCCGTCAGGTTTATCTGGCCATAGGACAGTCGCAATATGTTTATTGGGATGTTATACACTATTGCAGGAAACTTCTAATAGATTTGGCTCTATGAAAACAATACAAAAGCAATCCCAACCATTCTGCAAAAATAAATGTAACAGAAGATCATTTATTCTAAAGAGTATTTATTCTTCAATTGGTATAACATTGAGCCCTTCTCTATTAAGTTCTTCACAGACATCATTCTTGGGTAATAGACAATCGAAAGAAGATATTTATAAGCAGCTCGATGACTTAGTTGACAAATACTTTCCTATCTTGGAAACCTGTTCTCAAACTAGTTTCAATGCATTAAATCAAGCATTTAATTTGAAGTCAGAAAATCTGATAAAAGCCTTGGCCTCCTTTCCTGGAATAGCATTTAGAGGTGAGACATGTGGAGCAGTTTCAGCTTGTTTATTAGGAATTGCGCTAGTTTATGAAGAGGATTCAAACAATAGTGAAAAACAGCGACTATCTAGTGGTCCATCTATTAATTTCTGCGAAAGGTTTGAAAGTGAATTTGGCTCAACAAGATGTAGAGATGTTATAAGGAAGATGACAAACAAGGAATATCAGGTATTAAAACCAGAAGACTATGAGATATTAGCAAAGGAGGGAGTATTTAATAGTTGCCCTATAGTTGTTAAAAAAGCATTACATATTGCTGCTGATATTATTTTAGAAAAACCAAACATAATTCTTAAATAATTGAATTCAGTTATTAAAAAATTTTAATACCAACCAAAGGATTACATAAAAATGCAACAGTGTATAACACCGCGTATAAGCAATGGCGGGCTTTCGGTAGTACTAGGGTTTGTGCTTCGCATAATTGTTAGTGTACCTGGACAAGTGATCGCCTTGAACACCGCCACTGCTCATACGCGAAAACGTTAGCAACTATATTCCCTTCTTAATACTGATGAAAAGCGGCGGAGATAAATTCCAAAACTTCCGGCAGGGACGCCCGCCATTTGTTTATGGTTTGCCCGGCCTGAATATCGGTTTTGCGTTTATCGTATAATTTGCCTGGATGTATTGTCAATTAGCAATTTAATATTTAAATTGCGTGCTAAACGAATAAAAACTTAACCTATAGGCATATTAAACGCAATGCGTTTATTGGGATGTTGGGCACAATAGCCGAGAAACACTGCAAATTAACAGAGATATGAAAAGATTATTGATTTTAATTTCAATTTTGACATTTCTTACTCAAGGATTCGGACAAAGGAATGATTTGTTCGAATTTGAGTCTGATGTGAGGCTTTTTACAGCGTATGCTTTTATAAATGCTTGCGGATATGATTTTGATTATGATGTTAAACATTATATAAGAGTTCAGACACGTAATCACATTGATAGCGTCCTTTCAATTGAATTTAAACAACGAATTAGAAAATTTTATAAAGCAACTGGTTTGGACTGGACTGAATGTGCTGAATATGCAATAAACCTTTCAAGTGATGGAGAATTTTATTGGCAATGTGATACTTGCAACAATGAGATAAAAAACAAATATTCAGGATTAGATTCATTATATAGATTGTTTTATCAACGTGCAGATATTGACAGCATATTTAAAATTTACAAGCCAATAATGGATAGTATCAATTATTCATACAAACCTTATTCCATTATGGCTATCAATCATATTATTGATTTTTTAAAAGTTAATAATGATTATTACAATAATTATACAAAGGGATTGTATTATTCAAAAATGCCTTTAATGTCAAATTTTACAGGATTTACATTTACGAGTAATGGAACATTATACATGATTTACGGTCCACCAATGGGAAACCCAGGCCCTGATTCATACTATCACGAAGCAATTCATCCAGCGATTGGCGGATTTATTGATGAAAATGTTGATAAAGTTTATGAGTATTCAGAATTAAATGAAATCGCTAGAAAACAGCTTCATGGAAATTATAATGGTACAAAGGAATTATTTGAAGAAAGTTGTGTTCGTGCAATAGATAAATATTTAACTGGAAAATATTACAAAAAAACAGATGATGAAATTTTAAAGACAGTCGAACAGGAATATAAATTAGGATTTATTTTTACTCTGTATGTTTATGAAAAACTGAAGGAGTATGAAAGTAGCTCTATGACCTTCAAAGATTATTTACCAATTCTTATTACAGGTATTGATTTGAATAAAGAAAAGAATAGATATAATGAATTTTGGACTAAGAATAAATAACTACTGTGCCCAACAACGGGTATAAAACATAGCGGTTTCGGTGGTTTGCGAATATTTCAGCCCGCAACAACTTTTGTAACGGCGGATAGTGGAGCAGCCCCGCACCCCGCTACATTTCATACCCGAACCGTTGTACGCCATGCAAAACTATATTAAAATAATGAAAACAATCCTATGAATAAGTTCTTCGCCTTGTTTTTGAGTTTCTCTT
>RQOG01000136.1 GCA_003854985.1 Calditrichota bacterium | reverse complement strand
GGATTAAACGGATTAGGATAATTTTGTTCCAGATTGAAATTTTTGATTGTTGCCGCATTTTCAAAGACAATTCCGGTAAGTAAATCTTCATCCGGGGCGGGTAATTTTTTATCTGTAAAGATATGAAACTCTCCTGCGGAAAGGGTTATTAATGTATCCATATTGTTTATATTCAGGCTGTCGCCTGAAAAGTAATCATACCAGAATCCTGTTTTGTTAAATCTTGGTTGACCGGATTGGTTAATGACATCAAAGTTTCCAATGATCACAGCATTCATCAGTCCATGCCATAAGCGAATGGTCTTTACGGCAGAATTTACCTCCATAGTCACCGAAGTGGAAGAAGAATTAAACGTTAAATGATTATTACGCAGATTAATGAGGGCGGCAAAGGTTCGGTATAAGCGGTTGCGATCAATATCATTCAGGTAATCCCAGCGGATTGGTTTATTACCTGTCCGGCCATTATATTCAATGCTGTAATCATAGCCCAACTCGCCAAACTGCCAGATCATTTTAGGTCCCGGATAGGTAAAGAAAAAAGCCGCCGCCATTTTAATGCGGTGTAAGGCTGTCGTCAGGTTTTTAATATCATAACCACCGCTGGAATTTCCATATTCCAGGTTTTTAAACATCAGCCGTTCTTCATCATGGCTTTCCATGTATGTGACAAGGGCAGGATTGTTCCAGCCACGATTATCATAATAACCCCAGGAAAAATCGGAATTTCCACTGCTATGATATCCCATCGTGGCTTCATTATATTTGTTGTTTAAATTTCCCCATAACATCATGCCGTAATTGGCCAAATTGGTTTCTTCAGCATTATCCGTTAAATGTTCTAAGATTACATAGGCCTGCGGATTTACAGCCCAGATTTCATCCGCCATTCTTTTCAGAATATTAATTCGGGTTCCGTCGACATTCCAACCCTCCCCGGGTGTATTCGTAAATCCCTTGGTAAAATCAAACCGAAAACCGTCCACTTTAAACTCCGTCAGCCAGTATTTATTGATACGATCGACCAGAGCCTGCGTCTCCGGACTTTCATGGTTAAAATCCGCCCCCCATTTATAGGCAGGATTCGGCGAAGTCCGGTTAAACCAGGGATTGGGCAGTTTCATCACAATCTCATCGCTGCCGTAATAATCAAGATAAAGCTGGACAAAAGGAGACTGGCCAAAAACATGATTCAAAACAAGATCAAAAATTACGGCTATACCGCGGCTGTGACAAGAATCGACGAATGCTTTCAAATCCTCAGCCGGGCCATAGTATTTATCCGGCGCAAAGTAAAAAGACGGATTATATCCCCAGCTCAGATTTCCTTCAAATTCATTAATGGGCATCAGTTCAATGGCGTTAACGCCTAAATTTTCCAGATAATCCAGCGTATCAATCAGCGTTTTGTAATTGTGATCAGCAATAAAATCCCGGATTAATAATTCATAAATAATTAATTTCGATTTATCAGGTGGTGTGTAATCTGTTGATTTCCATTCATAGACCGGTTGATTGGTTTGCAAAACCGCTGTGATTTGCTCGGTTTTATTTTCCGGATATGGGATTAACCCCGGATAAGTATCTTCATCTATGTATTGATCATTCCAGGGATCAAGCGTCTTTTTCGCATAAGGATCAGCGATGCGCAAATCGCCGTCCACCAGATACTGAAAAGCGTATTCCTGCCCGGCGGTTAAACCATCAATGGTCAGCCACCAGTAAATTGAATCTTCGCCAATCGTTTCGGCCTTCATATAATAGTCTTCATTAACTTCCCAGTCGTTAAAATCGCCTATCACATATACATATTCTTTGTAGGGTGCAAAAAGCGCTAACGTAACGGTTTGATTATCAATGTAATTAATTCCCGGTTTAACGCCAGAAGGCCGGGCTGTTTCTTCGATAACCGGATTGACCATAATTTCAAAACTGCTGGTATCGCTTAACCCGGAAGTGTCCGATACAATGGCCTTAAATCCGGTAAACCCCGGTTCGAGACTATTAGTGTAAAATGTATAATTCAATGTATCATCTGTCGTTTGTGCCACCTGAATAGTATCCTGTATCAAAAAAAGCGAGTCGATTTGGGTTTCTGTCTGCGACCAGGTAATTTGAATTTCAACCGTATCATCAGCCGATGCAAAAACAGGCGTCCGGCGGGGATTATTAAAACGATTATTAATTTCCGGTTTAATTAAAACAACCTGAAAACCCTTTTTAAGCGTGTAAAAAATATCCGCGCCGCCTACATCCCGACCAGTGCGGCTGGCATTACTATTGCGGAAGACAAAGGCCAGCTTTTCAATTTTTTCTTCAGGATTAGTCAACCCGTAATAATCGCGTGGAAAACCGATGACTAATTTGTATAAATCGGCTGCAATCCTGCTTAATCTGGCCTTTTCTATATTCACCGTCCATTCAGCTACAACATATTTCCATCCTGTACCAAAATTGGTTATCACCCCGGTATGCGCGTATACATCGTCGCCGATGTAGCCCATTAATCCTTTATCCCCTTCTGCGGCGTTAAAATAAATAATAATAGAATCTTCCTCCGAAGGGAAAGACGGCTCGGAGTATACAACCTGTCCCCATCCATACTGAATGAAGACAGTTATCCACAGTAAAAAGAGTATTGATTTCATATGGCTTCCTTTTATAAAGATATAAAAACGGATTGATATGGCAGGAGTTCGACGCTGTTTTGTTTTACTATAACGGGTGAATTATCGAGTAGATTCAGGTGTTTTCCATTTATAGAATAGGCGGAAATAGTAAGGGTTAAATTTTGCTTTTTATTTGAGGTATTTATCATGCAGAGTATCTTATGCCGTTCATCATTTTTCACATAAGATAAAACCTTTTCCGGCTGGTTATTATTAATTATAATCAATTCTCTTGATGCAAGCGCCGGGTATTTTTTTCTTAGCGTAATCAGTGTTTTATAAAAACTTAAAAGCTGATTGTTTTGAATATTCCAACTCAATTCGGATTTATCAAATAGCGATGGCTTCTCGGTTTCACCGAATTCCTGCCCGGCATAAATCAATGGAACGCCATAAATGCTGAATATCAATGCGGCGAATGGTTTTTGTCCTTCTTTTCCAAATATCTTTGCCGCCCTTTCTTCATCATGATTTTCGATAAAACGCATGGGCAACGCATTTTTAGGATAATGTCCTCGTTTTTCTTCCACCCATTTCAGTGCATCGGACGCAGGTTTCTTTGACGCTTTTATTTCCTTCAGCAGACGATATAGCGTCCAGTCATAAGTGGAATGGAAGGCTACAACATGGTGTTTATTACTTTCCCATTCCGCCAGCATATAGATATTTGGATTTATTTCTCTTAGTTCCTTAACCGCCGGTTCCCAGAAATCTAAAGGAACCATCCCGGCCACGTCGCAGCGGTAGCCGTCAAAACCTATTTCTTCGATCCAGAATTTTAATACTTTATTCATATGCTCGCGGGTTATTTGTTTACCATAATCCAGATCGGTGATATCCGTCCAGTCGGCAACTTCACGGCTAAAATTCCCATGTTTATCGCGAAAAAACATTTCCGGATGCGCGCTCATTTCCACATAATCGTTGGAAACATGATTGGCCACCATATCAACAATAATTTTCATATCCTGTTCATGGACTGCGTTTATTAGGCTTTTTAATTCATCCAGAGTTCCGTATTCCGGATTTGTGTTAAAGTAGTCCCGTACCGAATAAGGACAACCTAAAGTACCCTTCTTTCCTTTTTCACCGATCGGGTAAACAGGCATCAGCCAGATGGTTTTTATACCTGTTTCTTTTAAATATGATAGTTTTTTTTCTACTTCTTTAAATGTTCCTTCGGAGGAAAAATTCCTGACATACAATTCATACAACGGACCTTCATGCACCCAGGCCGGAGGCATAAAACCCGGCAAATGAAACAGATTCTCTTGTTTTTTATCTATTCCCAGTAAGGGATAGGCATTAATCATTGATATAAAAAATGATGTGGTAACAGCCAAAAATACTTTCCTTTCAAATGATTTCATACTTGTTGATCCGGATTTTGATTATATAATATTTATTAATCCACTGCCTTATTAATTTCTTTGGCATCCATAAACGGGTTTTCTGGATATTTCTCATGGAGTAGTTCACCCAGTTCATCGCTTCTGCTGCTCTGCATGGTATTAACGGCTTCATCAATGCTGGTATTCATCCGCAGCCCATAAAGCGTCATATCCAGAATAATATGATTGGTAGCGATATCGACAATAGCTTTATTGGTTGTCCATGCGGTTTTTTTCGGCAGTTTTTCATCCGCTTCACCCATTAAAAGTTCCTGGTGATCCGCTACTAAAATGATTTTATGCGCCCAGATCTTGTCGAGTTTTTTTTCATCCAATTGATAGGAGTAAAGATAATCCGCCTCAAAATCAAGCCCGGTAAAGCTGAACAGAGTTATCTTTACCCCGCGGTCTTTAGCTTTCTTGAGCTCTGCTTTAACATATTTTAATTCCCGATTCCAGATTGATAGATAGATTTCCTGTTTCGCGTTAGATATAATTTCACGCGCTTTATGAATCATATTTTGAAATCCAACAATATTCCAAAGGTGATCGGAAAGCAAATTGGATTCGATATCCTTAAGACTTTCACGGGCAGATTCTATTTTTTCTTTAAGTCTGTTTTCGAGCAAATTAAACAATTGTTCCGGGGGAAGAGGTATATATTTTTCGGGTTTAGAATAAAGCGCATTAACAGCGCCCATATTTTCCAATTGTTTGATTACGCCGTAAATTGCAGATCGGGGAACGCCTGAATTTTTACTTAATTCATACCGGGTAGCCGGATTATTCTGTAATAAGGATATATACGCTTTGGCTTCGTAAACGGTAAAACCTAATTCCTTAACCCTTAAAGCGATTTGTTCTATTTGCGGCATTTTATCCTCCCGGTAATTAAACGTTAAATTTTTATTCTACTTTAACCTCTGAAGACAAATGACGAAACCAGCTGAAATATAGTCCGGTCGATAAAGCAATTAATAAAACTAACAACCAGCTGAACTCGTCCCAGCGCTTAAAAATAACAGTCATTCCCGTTAAAAACAAAACTACCTGCCAGGGAACGGCAAAAAAAGTTGAAAGAATATCTCTACGGTTTTCCTGGTTAATCCGGCCCATGGTTTCCTGGGAAATTTTTGCTTTGATTGGCCCCCAGAATCCAAATGGCCGCGTACGTTTGTAAAACACCATTAAAACCGCCTCATTGGTCGGCTCCGATAAATAAGTGCCGATAATCATGCCTATTAGCGATGAAACTGTGGCAATAGTAAAGGCATAATATTCGGGAATATCCGGTAAAAATGCACGCTGTAATACAGCGGCCAGCATACCTACAACGGTTCCGGCCGAAAATCCATATCCATTCATCCGCCACCAGTACCAGCGGGCCAGCGTAGGAATTAACAATCCGGCGCCCAGGCTGGATGTGATCCAACCCCATATTTCATTGATATTTCTTATAAAAAGCATAAAGCCCAAACCCAAAATTACTATAATTATCGATGACCAGCGTCCATGCATGATTAATTGCTTTGATGTAGCGTTGGGATTGATATAGGTTTGATAAACGTCTTTAACCCAGTAAGCTGCGCCGGCATTAACCGTAGAATCAAAAGTTGACATCGCCGCCGCCATTAATCCTGCCACCAATAAACCTTTAATTCCAATCGGAACCATCTGATTTATGACAACCGGCAGAACCGTTTCAGGATCCTGGATAACGCCCTGTTGAGCGCCAAAAATAATCCCCAGCGTAGCAATTGCCGCTATAAAAGGCCAGCGGAATGAAAGCAGGAATGTCCAGAACAAAGATAAGAGGCCGGATTCACGATCGCTGCGGGAGGCAAAAAATCGCTGAATCATATACTGACTCGTCCCACCGCTGCCTTCCAAAGTAACCTTTATCAGGTAGAAAAGAATGGCAATACCAAACAGGTTATAAATGGAATAGGTGGATTCGGCCGGCATATCCAGAGTCCAGGTAGGCCAGATGCTTGTCCAGGCCTCTTTAGTTGTTTCCAATGCCATAAATCTGCCATCTCTCAATGGTACGGAAACCTGAAAAGTATCCGGCAGATCAATGCTTATCAAAGCCAGTACGCATATGAAAATAATCGTACCAAAAATTAGTAATCCCTGGAATACATCGGTCCAAACTACGCCATATAATCCGCTGGCTACCGTATAAATCATAGCCAGCACAATCATCAGCGTTGCGGCCCAGAATTCAGAAGACAATCCCCAGAAAGCCGGTATACCTAAAAATTCCCCGATAAATTTTCCGGAACCGATGGCAAAATAAGTGATCATGGCAATGGTCATGATAATAATAGAGAATGCAGCTATTAATCTGGCCGTATCGCCCTGTTTGTCTTTACCGAAGCGAAAATGCATCCATTCCGCCAGCGTCATAACTAAAGCCCGGCGGTTCCATTTCCCCTGGAAGATCATTAAAAAGGCCATGATTAATGTAACGCCTCCACGGATTTCTATAAAAAATCCTGCAGCGCCTAAAGCAAAAATAAATGCGGTATTAATCATAGTCCCGCTGATATCAAGATTAGAAGACATCCCGGAAGCGCCAAGAGCCCACCAGGGCAGATTTCTGTTGCCTAAAAAATACGAATCGATATTACCTGAAGCTTTGCGTTGGAAATATAAACCGACAAAAACCATTCCGATAATATAAATCATTACAATTGAGTAATCGAGAAGAGACATATTGTACTCCCTGGTTCGTTGAAATCACTGTATTTAACAGAAAAATTTTTCTGCTGAACATAGTGATTTAACCGATAATCATTCATCACATAAAAATATGCCGGTCCCGAATCTGGAACCGGCATATTGTTTGAAAATTTGGCTGGTTATTTAACCAGAACCATTTTCTTTATTGCTGAAAAGTTCTCGGCTTCTAATTTGTAGAAATATATACCCGATGCGACTTTATTGCCCCGATCGTCAACGCCTTTCCAAACATGATAATGCGTTCCGGCATCGGCTTTGCCGTTAATTAATGTTTTTACTTTCTGTCCAAGTACATTATAAATAATCAGACTTACCTGTCCAGGTCTTGGCAAAGAGTAGGAGATACTGGTCTGCGGATTAAACGGGTTTGGATAGTTTTGGTTGAGCGTATAATTGTTAATTACGCCTTCAGGTAATTCAGGACGAATAGATACATAATCCTGGTATGATTTAAACGGATCGGTTTCCTGATCTGGTTTAATTTCCTTGTTTGTCCAAGTGTCCAGAGGCATAGGCCAGGGATTTACAGGAAATGATCTGGCTGCATTTTGACCAATATATCTGGTACGATACGCGAAGTTCGAATAACCGGATGGTTCGGAAACCCAGGCGCCTGCGCTTTGATCATAAAATGCATAACGATATACGAAAGCATTAAAGGTAGCATTTGATAACTCTGCGGAATTTACTGTTAATGTCGCCGTATAAATACTGTCATTATCATCATCGGTAAAATACAAATATTTCATTTGATCTGAATCTTCCCATCCCATGACGGCAGCCCATGATGGTTGTTCACAAATATACCATAAGGTATCACTGGTGGCCGGATCAAATAAATCAGAACCCTGAACCAAAGGATCCATTGCCGGGCGCATATCTATCCTGAAATTGACATTTAGATACACATCATCTTCAATAACCCAGTCCGGATGAATATCGTCATAATAATGTTCTGCAGTTCCTTCATCCAAGGTTACTGAACGATTGCCCCCCCCATGGAAACATGGTCTTTCATAACCATCTGTCCAGCTATCTTTAATCGGATTATTAAGCACTACAACATACTTGAAGAGTTTTTCTTCATCCGATGGCGTTTGAACAAATGGAACGCTTAAGAACCAACGATTTGGATCTAAAAAATCCTGGTTCATCTGCGATTTTGTAGGATCGCTGTCTCCCCAGCCATTAAAATCACCGCGTACTTTTAATGAATCCATAGTATTATTAAATACGCCGAGTTCATCAAATACATCCATTTTTACGATAAATTCGATATCGCCATCGATAATCTGGGAAACAATACTGTCATTATTAAAATACACCTTAGGTAAAACAACATCAGCATCCCCTAAAACTGCTATCCGATTCGCAACACTTTCCCATGTACTGGCATTAATGACAAATTTGTATTCAATATTCTGATTTCCGGGTATTTTCCAAACACCTGTATATACCGTATCTTCATCCGCATCAGTAAAATAGTTTTCATTAGCGTTGTTCCAGCCGTTAAAAGAACCAGCAACTACAACACTATCTTCTTCAGGATCAAATAAACCTTCCAAAGTTCTTGTCGACATATCCAACTGAAAAGTAACATTAACAGAATCCGGTGAAAAATTAGGATCGTAAGGTTCATTGTTGAAATATACAGGAGAAATTGCGGTATCATTCACACCTACTGTAACAAATCGGTTGCTGGATTCATCCTGCCCCCAGTCCGTCCCTATTAAATACTTATATTCATAGGTTTCTGAAGTATCAACTTCATATACTACCGTATAAATTAAATTCTCGTCATCATCTTCCATATCCGGAGCATCCGCGGGAGCCCAGCCCTGGAATGAACCGGCACTGCGTACAACATGAGAAGCCGGATTAAAAGCCCCGATCTGTCTTTGTCGGCTCATATTAACATTTAATCTTAAAGCGATTTTGCCATCTCCAACGGCCGGAAATTCCGGTTCAGACATGTTCGAATAAAATACCGGGTCTAATTCCTGATCACCTGAAACTGTGATAGCCCTGTTTGAAACAAGGCTTTCATCATTTCCCCAGGCATCGCCGATTAAATATTTATACTCATAGTCGCCCGACATTAGTTGTAAAGTAGTCTGGAAAATGCCATCGCCATCTTCGTCAGTCAATATGGGAGCCGTCGGCGGATCCCAGTTGGGTGAAGTTAGCGTACCGGTCATTCTTACTTCCTGTAATAAAGAATCAAATTCGCCCATCAACATTTTTATATTCATATCAACCTTAAAAGTGACATAATACACTTCTACAGGTTGCGCGGACAACACAGTAAATCCGCAAAATACTAATAAAGCTAAAAGTATGGTTAACTTTTTCATTTAACTCCTCCTAAATTTGATTAATTGACAATTAAACGCAAATTATACTCTTTGTTTCTATACCTCCTCTCCTTCATTAAAATGTTTAAAATCTAAAAATAAAACCAAATGTATGTAAATCTCCTAAATACTTCATCTGCTGATAGGCATAATCTACCTGAAGTCCATAACTGTCAAAATGGTTATAATTAAAGCCGCCGCCCAAGGTCAAGCCCTCCTCCGGATATTCAATGAATAAGGTTTTATAACCGCCGCGTAAAAATACCATTTCATTCAAAAGCGCCAGCTCTGCACCAAAATTTACATATTCAGTATTGTCATTAGGATGCGCGGCGTCAAATGCCAGCGTTAGCCTTTGTTCACTGATCAAAAGGTCCTTCGAAACGCCTATCTGCAGACGTAATGGAAGTTCAAAGGCATCCGTAGCTAAATAGGTATCCAACTGATCATTTGAACCGCTTCGCGTATCATCAAGTCCTTTTTTAATGAGCATATCATCACCGGTCATTTGCATTTTCGTGCCAAAATTGGTGATGCTGGTGGCAAATTTTACTCCCCAGAAGGGCGTTGTAAATATGGTACCTATATCTATTGCCAGACCCTGTGCGTTTGATTGAGAAATATTTTCTCTTATATATTTCAGATTTACTCCAATCATAAAATTCGTATATAAATATCTGCCATAGGAAAGGCCGAAAGCATAACTGCCTGCTCCAAATGTATTTCCCGTACCTTCTGGATAAAATTCCGTGGTTTCTTCCATATCACCCATTGTCATTGCCGTAATATTTACACCTATATTCCCAAATTGACCCAGCGGCATTACCAGTCCAACATAGTTTATTTGTATATCTGCAAGCCAATTGGTATGTGTAAACATAACTTCGTTTTTACCAAGCTGGGCTATTCCCGCTGAATTCCAATACATCGCAGAAGCATCATTACAAATAGAAGAGAATGCTCCGCCCATAGCAATAGCTCTTGGTCCAATGGAAAAACTAAGAAATTTAGAAGCTGAAGTTCCTGTTTTGGAAACACCGGCAAACACTGATCCTGAGAAAAATAGTAAAAACAGGATAGTTATCAATATTGTTATCTTCTTCACGGTCTATCCTTTCACTTTATAACTGCAAATTTGCCAATTTTTTCGCCAATTCCCGGTGCATCCACATGAAAAATATAGATGCCATAAGAAATGGAAAGATTATCTTTTGTTAATAAATCCCAATAGGCAGTAGACCCGCCGTTCAATTTACTATCATGTTCAATTGTATCAACAAGTTCGCCGTTCACTGTATATATTCTGATCGTACATTTTTGAGGTAAATGAGTAAAATGAATGGATCTTTCTCCTCTTCCGCTGTTATATTGGTTCTGGGGTTCCCAAAAAGCCGCCGCCAAATAAGGATTCGGAACTACTTTTATTTTATTCATATCTTGTGCGGCCAGACTTTGGTTAATCTTGGCGCTTTTAGCAATAAATCGGAACATATCACTGGAAAGAAATGGCTTGCTTAATATAATATTTGCCTGATCGCCGTTATCAGGAATGCGGTAACCGCTTGCAGTATCAGGTTCAACAGACAGAAAAAACCACCAGGTATATACCAGAGTGCCGGAAATATTAGGCTCCAGAAAAACAATACGATCTTTAAAGGCACCGCGAGCTGAAAGCATTCCTGGTGTGCCATAATCGGTATCAACTTCAAAAAAGGCAAAGTCAATATATCTGTCTTCACTCAAATTACGAACTTTAAAATTAACCGGTATAGCCGGAAATTCCCGGCCGCCTAAAGTAACCGCAGAGGAAGTATCAATGCCAACATCGCCGAATATTATTTCATAATCATTTGGCCTTTCTTCTCCTTTAATTCCACCGGTATAAACAAATTTTTGGAAAGCAAATTTTGGAATTTCAGTATTGTTCCATCCTGATTTGCTGGCATTCAATCCTACCAGCTTTTCATTTTTGAATGATAATCTGAAACCATCAACCATTGGTTGCTCATATTCAGGATCAAAAACATTAGGATTCCGGTCTATTAAAATACTATTGGCCGTGGAATCAAATAATGTGAAGTTTAATGTAGTCAACGTATCATTTTGCCCGACTCCGCCAGGTCTTAAAGTATCTTCAAAACTAATGTAATATACATGACCATCTTTAATTCTATTCGGATCGATAATTTCATAGGATACGATTCCTGTAGTAGTTCCTTCCAATAACTCAACATTACCAAGGCTTGCTTCTTCATAGCCGGCCGCAGGAGCTTCTGGTATCACTTGTACTACATTTGGTCCGAGTTTTACAGAACCATCGGATTGAACAGAAATTCTGATAGGGCATTCGGTCGGAATAATATTTCCCACAGGAAATCCAAAATCATAGGAAACCAGGGCATAATAATAAGTAAATCCATTTTTGACATCGGTATCAATATAGGTATGTTTTAAACCTGAATTATTACCAAGATTGTAATGAATACCATCCAAGCCAACGGAATCGAATCCAAAATAACCATCTACCAGATCAAACTGGACAATAGGCGTTTTGAAAATTAGGGAACCATAACCATTTGTTATATTTGTAGCATCCTCAAAGGCAGGATCTGACGCCCTATAAAGTTTATAACCTTCGAAATCATATCCCTGACCGCCAATATTATTGATATAACTGTCAAACGAATTTTCCGCAACATCATTCCAATAAAGCGTTACTTTATTATCCCCGGGAATAGCCGTTAAATTCGGTGTGATAGGCGCATTGGCAAACTGATAATCATTATTATAGGTTTCTTGCGCTCTGGTTCTTTTTGTAAGTACGTTCTGCTTTCTTATTAAACCATCCGGATCAGATGCGGGGCCATTTCCAAGAATTACCGCTATGGAGAATGGTTCCGTCTGACCTGCTCGTAAAGGGAATAATCCCGTACTGATGAATAAATCATATTCTCCTGCCACAACAAGCTGCGGATCATAAAATTGGCCGGGAACCATAAAGTTATTATACATTGAGATTTCATTATTTATATTGAGCCCTCCGGCTGCAATATATTGTGCGTTTGTAATACCTATTTGATCCGTTTCAGCCACATCTGTAACATCGATACTCGGCTCTCCCGGAAAACCATTTCTTCCCGGAGTTGGCATCCCATCGTTTTCACCTTCATCACCCGTATCAGCTAAACCATCAAGGCCAACATCATCTCTAAAAGGATCCCAATCACCATCATTATCAATACCATCATCACGGGCTTCATCAATCATTTCATCAATACCTTCATCAATATATTCATCAATGGCGCCATTATTATCGTTATCTATCCCATCTGCATATTTTTTACCTAAATCCGATTGATCAACATCATATAGAATAACTTTACTCCCGGGTACAGCATAACGTTTATATAAATCTGTAGCTACCTGATCAATAATAGTTTGTGTGATTACCGGACTATCTTCTTCGCCATCATCATCATTATCTATATAATCCGCAAAGGCAAAGCCAAGATCATCATTGCCTAACATAAGAATATGGACTTTACCATTTTGTAGCTCGTCATTCTCCGGATTTGGTGGCCATCTGAACCAGCTGTCGCTGCTTGCATCGGCAACCATTTTCGGCAGAATTATTGGACCGCCTTCCTCGCCATCGTTGTCATTGTCTATCATATCTTTATACCCGACGCCAACTTGATCCTGAAATGGAATATGTGTTTCATTCTCATCGATCAAGCCGTTTTGATTATCATCTATCAGGTTGTCCGGAATTTCTTCTAATATTAATGCTTGCGTAACAACCGGACCTGATTCTCCATCACCGTCATTATCAATTCTATCCACCGCATTACCCGGTGTTTCCAGGAAAGCTACACCGACTATACCGACAGGATCCGATCCAAAAGTCGGCGCTTTATGGTCGCGGTCACGGCTCCAGGCAATATCCTCAAGCAGGTCGAATTCAGAAATATCATCCTGTGAATCACCATCACCGCCTACAAAATCAGCGTGCCAGATAGTAACGCCAACCTTCTCGATATTTTTCGTACCGTCATTTTTAATCTTATGAAGAATATAAACAACATCTTCCACCAGCACCTGCGACCATGCCATAACTCTTACATCTAGTACTATCCCAAGCCCTCTTCTCGATAAGTCGGTAGTGTCCGGATAGTAATTGCTATTATTGGGATGGTTATATTTATCATCTGATGCTTTGTAATAAATTTCCTGGTCGGCATTAAATTTGTCCCGGCCAAAATATCCGTTCCAGCTTCCTGGCCAGCCAGGATCAACATCTGCATCCATTTTATCCGGCCAATATGGAGGCCACGTTGAAGGATCCATAGAGTTGGCAATACTCTCAATATTTTCATTAAAATATCCTGGAATCGGCTCAAAATTCCATGAATCGCCTTCCGGCGAATTACGGTAATTACAAACGTCAACAATTTTTCTGATTGCATTATCATTATCCTTAACTTCCCCGCCGACAAATATTCCAGTGAGCGCTAAATATACCTTTCCAGTATTCTTAGGCCATTCGTATGGTGTCTGTTCAGTGATTGGATATTCTCCTCCATATCTTCCTGTCTGACCGTGATTAAAGATAGACGCCCGGATTTGATTTCCTTCCATTTGTGCTTTACGGCGATACTTTGCATCTCCCCTTTCTTTGCTAGGAATATGCTGAGCGGACATAATAAAAGGAAAGATCAATAGCGTAATAATCAGGGTTTTCATTATTTTTGCGATGTTCATCTATCCTGCTCCTTTTATAATTAAAATATTAATTCAGCGCCCAGTTGTATTTGTCTGGGAGCAGCCCAATGATATGGTCTTGTTACAAATTCCTGAATAGTGTTTGGTCTTCTTGGATCATATTCTACGCCATTTGCATCCGAAGTATAATCAGGTTTTCCACTATCTCCGTATACATTTACTACATTTTTGGTATCAAACAAATTAAATATTTTGGCAAATAGTTTTACCCCAAATTCGTTAAGCTGAAATAATTTATACACATTAAAATCAAATGTAATTTGATTTGGTCTCCGTCGACTGTTTCTTTGAAGACCAGATGAAATGCCACGGTCTGATGTATACTGAGTAATCGAAGGAGTATATGGCAAACCCGTTCCTGTCCTGGCCAATAGAGTCGATCCCCATTGTTCTCCACCGAGAGTAAAGGCAAAATTTATCAAATGTCTCTGATCCCAGTCTGTTGGTAGTAAAAATATCGCGGGCGCATCATTTGACCGGTCCCTGTTAAAAGCTTCCTCAGGTGATGAATTACTTCCTTCTGAAAATTGGAAGGTATAGTTTAAATCAAAAGCATAATAATTACTCATTTTTTTCTTAAAATTTAGTGTTATACCTTTTACATTAGCATAATCATTATTGATATATAATGAATAAGCCACATTATTTGTAGTCGTATAAACTGCCGATGAAATCCAGTCACGGATATCTTTATAAAAACCGGTTACATCAATTAAAAAAATCCCTCCGAATTCTTGCTTAAATCCTATTTCATACTGCACTGTTTTTTGTGGCTCAAGATCCGGATTGCCGAATACTTCTCCAGGTGACCCAGTTAAAGGAACTTTATAATCACTTCTATTATATAGATACTGAAAAGTCGGAATTTGTAGGAAATGCCCATAGGAGAAATGTATTACACCCGTTTCTGAAATGGGATAGGCTATTCCAAATCTTGGACTGACTTGCCATTTTGCCTTTGCGTCCTTGTAAAAATAAGGCCTTCTTTCTTCAACAGTTAATGAATCCAACCAGGAACGAAGAGGCGTGTTTATATTTGGATCTGTAGTATTCGCAATTACATCCGCATTAGGATAAAAATAATCCATGCGCATACCGATATTAATTATAACATTATCCAGTTCAATTTTATCCTGAAGATAAAACGCCAATTCATAAGGATCTCTTTTAAAAATATTTCTTGACAGTTCCCATGGTTCGGGAATTTCCGGAATAAAGGGCTCGCCTTCTAAATGGTCATCAGGTATTTGAAGTGCATATCCGTCAACATTTAATTCATGGTATTTACCTTCTAATCCAAATTTAATTAGATGCGCGGGAGTGATCTGACTTGTAAAATCAAATTTACCAGAAAATGTTTTAGTGCTTCTTTCAAATCTGTTTAATCGGTTCCCTTTTATTCTAAACGCATAATTATTAACCTGATCCGAAGTATTATACATGGAATCCGGATGAATATATCGTGAATCAAATGGATTTTCATATAGGTATTCTTCGAAATCTCTTTGATAATATGCCCCCTGCAGTGTATAAAAAGAAACATTTGATAGCGTATGGGTTATCATTACATTACCGCTGATATTATCAAAAAATTTATTTGTTATACCATCGGGGACATATTTCAAATCATGGTCATAATCCTGATAATCGCTTGTGCTTATTAAGCCTTCCGCAGTTAATTTAATTGTAGGAATGATGTTAATCGCGAACTTTGCCTGACCAAGATATCTTTCACTCCAATTTAATGGAACTGCATCGCCGGTTCCTGGAGAACCATCCGGTTTATATTTGTCATATCCATAATAATAACCATCTTCATAGGAATAACGACCGGATAAGAAGAAAGTCAGTTTGTTGTTTGTAAACGGAACTGGTCCGCTGATATTTGTCTGAACGTTCGCAATAGGATTAATCGCGTCTACATTATTAAAAATATCTGTATTTGAGCTTACATAATCTCCAATATAAGACATCAAAGATCCATGAAATTCAGAGGATCCTTCTTTAGTTACGGTATTAACGATACCAGACATAGCATTACCGTATTCTGCGTTAAATGTTCCGCTGATAACCTGAAGTTCCTGTATCGATGAATTATCAATTTCTAGACCCACTGAATTATCGTAAGCATCAGTTATTGAAACCCCATTAACCAAGTATTGTATTTCAGTCGAACGACCTCCCCGGATATGAAAACCACCAGCAGCATCCCTGGTTACTCCGGATTGTAATTGAAGCACATCACTAATTTCATTCACTGGAAGAACTTCAATATCATCTGACGATACGAGTGATTGGGATGATGTAATATCTTTTTGTAACAAGGGACGCTCGCCTTCAACAATAATAGCTTCATCCATTTCAAGAGTTGCTTCAGCCAATTGAAAATCTAGTTTTGTTGTAAGATCTATTGAAACTGATATACCTATCAACCGTTGTTCCTGATACCCTACATATTGAACTGTAAGATCATATTTTCCAGGTGGAACATTTAAGATAACATAGTATCCGTCTAAATCAGTCGTAGCGCCTAATGTAGTTCCTTCAAGGATCACATTCACCCCAGGTAACGATTGCCCGTTACCTTTATCCGTGACTTTCCCTGCAATTTTACCGGATGTACCTGCAAATAAAAATCCTATAATTAAAACAAGGATTAATAGTACAGGTAATGATATTTTTTTAGTAATTGGATTCATAGGCGACTCCTTAGTTAATGCTCAGAATTATATTTTAACTGAGAATAAATATGCACTATCAATTTTGACATTATGTTCTATTATCAGATTTTTAAAATAACTATCAAAGTGTTGTCGTTGATAAGTTTGTCTTAAAATCGCCAGAATTCCATCTTTAATTTCCTGAAATTTCAGCTCTGCGCCCTTTTTATTATCAAGAACTTTATAAAACACAAAATTACCGGAGACATTAAATGGCCCATTTACTTTTCCAATTACAGAATTTTTAATTCCTTCTTTTAATATCCCAAACCGGGTAATAGGTAAATATCCGGAAATACCTAAGGTATGATCAGCATTTGGTCTGATAGAATATTTTTTGGCCAAATTATCGAAATTTTCGCCATTTTTTAATTTCAATTGTATAATATCTGCATCATGTTTTGTTTCTAATAAAATTTCCTGAATATTATACAGGTCATCCGTTATAAATTCAGCTTTATGTTCTTTGTAATACTCATATATATAAGAAGAATCAATCGAAGAGGATTCAACAATATTTTTAATTTTCAATTCATAAAGTTTGGTCCTACTCCATTCTTTTATCATTTCCTCTACTTCTTCATCGGAACCATAACCTTTTTTTTCAGCATCTTTTAACAGATACTTTTGTATTACAAGTCCTTTAATTGCCGCTTTAAGAAATTTAGTATTTTTAATTTTAAGCCGTGCGGAAAGAGGAATTTCACTTAAATATAAAATTGTTTCTTCTATGGTCCAATCATTAAAAGAGGATCTAACTAATATTTCATTTGAATACTGAAATTTTGAAATTTCATGCGATGAAGAAGAAAAAGCTATAGTCTTTGAAGATAATGCATCTGATAGCAATTCAAGTATGCTATCGTTAATAGTAATTTTCAGATTTTCTTCAAGCTGATTGATAAATTTTTTTTCATTCTGCTTCATTTTCTGTATTAAAACTAATCGACGAAGCTTATCCTTTTTAATTTGATATTGGTGTTCGGTAAGAATCGGTGATTTAAAACGGTCTTCTACTTTAATAATACTATATCCATAGCTTGTTTGTACCGGTTTTGAAATTTCGCCTGGTTTCATTGAAAAAACAGCGTCTTCAAAATTGGATTCCATGTCACCCCAGGTAAAATAACCAAGGTAACCTCCATTATTAGCCAAGGAATCATCAGAAAATACAAGGGGAGCTAATTGTTCAAATGTAACTCCATTCATTATTGAATTATAATACTCCCACGCTTCATTTTCAGAACGGGTAAATAAATGCCTGGCGCTTATTTTTTCATTAATTCTTACATAGGCTTCTCGAAGCTCATTTTCTGAAATATCAATTTTGTTATAAATTTCTTTTTTCTTATAAAAAGCTAATAATACTTCTCGTTTAATTTGATTTAATTGTTCTATAAAATGAGGTTGATTTAAATACTCAGAATTATCCTGCAGATCAATAAGAATTTTTTCTGAAATCAAATGTTTAAGCGCTTCAAGCCTGCTTGAACGTGTATCTTTAATTCCAGTTGATTGTACTAAATTCGTATATCTTGTAATAAACTCTTTAGCCGGAATAGTTGCATTTTTCATGGTTGCAATTGCATTTTGATCCGTTGTACATGATATAATTGTTATTACGAATATGACGATAATTACAAGTCTGAAAATTTGCATATCCGTTAAATTTCCTCATCACACATAATTTTTTACCCGGATTACTCAGCTTTTTCAGCTTATAGATAAATCATTATTATTGAGAAACGAATATTCATGCAACATTGCGAATACTTAGTAACTCAAATTCTATATACGTAACCCAATAGTAAGTTACTAATTATACTATAATAAATATTAAATGTCAAGAAAAATATCAAAAAAGTTCCTTCTTAATTCACTTTTGTATATCTAAGAATATATTTTTAGATTAAAAAGGTTGATAAATCGAAGATTTCAATAGCATATGAAAAAGATAATATTCAGATTTTTGTCAATATTATTGCCTTTCTTTTTGTTAATTCTGCTTGAGATATTTCTTAGAATTATAAATATAGGTGAAGACTTTTGTCTCTTTGAGCAACAGGGCCAATATTGGAAAATTAATAAGAATATTGGGAAGAAATATTTTTCCCAGAAAGATATTTCGATTCCAGAACCTATCGAGCAAACATTTCCGGTAAATAAAAATAACTCCACATTAAGGATTGTATGTCTTGGGGGCTCGACAACTGCTGGATTTCCTTTTGCAGAAAATATTAACTTTCCATATTTCATTAAGAAGAAATTGAATCTTAGATATCTAAAATTAAAAAGTGAAGTGATAAATCTCGGAATGTCGGCTATTGGAAGTACTGTTGTGTTAGATTTTGTCCGTCAATTAAAAACAATAAAACCTGATCTTGTTTTAATATATATGGGGCATAATGAATTTTATGGCGCGTTAGGAACAGCTTCTACAGAATATATCACACAAAACCAGTTTTTTCTAAAAATTGTTCTATGGGTTCGTACATTGCGTTTTTACCAATTACTAAGAAATATATCATTACAAGATAGTCATCAAGGAGATGGACAAGTTTTAATGCCTGCCTTAATTGGTAAGCATATTTTACCTATAAATGGTAAAACATATAATAAAACGCATGAAATATTCGAAAATAATTTAATTGAAATTATCAAAATATTACAAGACAATAAAATACCGGTGTTGATATCAACTGTAACTTCTAATCTGCGTGATCAAGTTCCATTAGAAAGATTATCTGGAATAGTAACAGACAGTTGTGATGAAAACAGCGCATACTATAATTATAAAGAAGCTGGTAACTTATTAAAAGATAATTTATTCGAAAAGGCAAAGCTTAATTTTATATTAGCAAAAGATTTAGATCAAATACGATTTCGTGCTGCAAGCGATATTAATCGAATAATAAAAGAAACTTGTTTAAAATTTAAAATCCCATTTGTGGATACTGAACAGAAATTTAATACGCATTCATTTGTTGGCGTTCCCGGAAACGAATTATTCCTTGAGCATCTGCATCCTAATGAAAAAGGATATCAGCTAATAGCTCAATCATTTCTGGACTCAATATATATTTTTATTGCAAAAAATAAATTTAACTTAGCAGATTCTCTTTCTCTAATGGAAATACATTATTCAAAATTATACTCTACTTTAGATATACTTATTGGCGAAATTAAAATTAGAAATCTTTTAAGATATTTTCCATTTAATAATAAAGTCCAACTTAATTTTTCCGCCTGTCACGATCCCTATATTTTTACGCTTGCTATGGAAAAAGTTGAACGCAGAATGTATTGGGATGAAGCCCATTATAGATTAGGCGATTATTTTTTAAATAAAAACAACTTTTCTTTAGCTGAAGCTGAATATAGGATTGTTTTAGAAGCATACCCCGATTTTCCTGAACCATATTATAAAATCGCTTTAATCTATGAAAAACAATCAAAATGGGAATTAGCATATAGTTATTATAAGAAAGCTTTAGTTCTCAATCCCAATTTAGCTTTCATCTATGCAAAAATTGGGATTATTGATTTATCATTAAAAAGATATAATGAGGCAATATCGATTTTTAAGAAGCTGATAAATTCAAGAGAATTATTTAATCAAATATCTGCGTCCGGTAAGGCTGAAATATATTATCTATTAAGCGTTGCTTATCTTTCAGTAAAAGAAAATAAATTGGCGAAAAACACATTGTCAGAAGTATTTCGAATTAATCCAAATCACATTAAAGCAAATCAACTAAAAAAGTACGTGGAAAAATAGAAAATTTATTTTAAAATTAATATATCATAGCTATTTATACTAATATTCACTCCAGATTCGGGGCAATTAATTTCTTCATTATTAATTAGATTTAATAAATTTGAATTATTAACAAAATTTAAGTCAACATATTCTTTGATATGAGAATTATTAACGATTATCCATAAATCTGAATTTTCAAAACTTCTTTTGTAAACAAGGATATTTGGATTGTTCTGAGTAATAAATTCCAAATCGCCTAAACTTAATGCACTTTCATTCTTTCTAATCCTAATACATTTTTTATACCATTCAAACAAACTATGATTAAATGAGACTTTGTCCTTTGATCTGTCCTTACCTAACGGATGTGTCGTCTCATCTTCATAATTTAATTCAGGCCAAACCATAGGTTTTCTGCAGTCAGGATCATCTCCACCCCACATTCCGGCTTCATCGCCATAATAAACCATTGGAGCACCTGGTAATGTCATTTGAACACCAACTATAAGCATTTGTTTTTTTAATTCAACCTCATTGGGTTTACGTACCTTGAAATTCGGATTCTGCGCCGGATTACCGCCATGATCAACCCATAAATCCGGATTAACCACCTGAGATGCTATACGTTCCATATCATGGCTGCCAACTAGATTCATTAATGCATAAAAATTTTCTTTACGATAATCATTTCTAAGAGTATTAATACTGTCAATAAATGCTTGTGTTGATATTTTATCTGTTTCATTTAGAAAATAAAGCTTTAAAGCTCTTCCAAATCTATAATTCATTACTGCATCAAATACATCCCCTTGTAACCAAGGTGCAGCATTAAACATTTTATTTCTAGGCCAATCCTGCCACCAAACCTCTCCTGTAATATATGCTTCTGGATTTAATTCTTTTACCCATTTCCTAAAGTTTTTCCAAAAGGTAATATTAACCATTTCGGCCACATCAAGTCGCCATCCATCAATACCATCAGATGGATCGCCATCTCCATTAGGATCCATCCAACGCTTAATTATATTATATACATGATTAGCGGGTCCCTGAACTAAACCATTTTCGTCTTCTCTAAATTCAGGTAAATCTAAAACTCCATTCCAGCCAAGATATTCAAATTCATTAACTTTCGTTTCGGGATTATCCCATTTTTTTATTATAAACCAATCACTGTATTCTGAGGATTGCTGCTTTTCAACAACATCTTGAAATGCCCAGAACATATAGCCAACGTGATTAAAAACTCCATCAATAATAACATGCATTTTTCTATTGTGACATTCTTTTAAAAGTTTAAGAAACAATTTGTCGGCGGCTGTCCATTGCCAAGTATTTGGATCAGCCGGATTTTCTAATGCCCAAATTTTTTTATCCCTCTGAGGATCGGGACCAAAATTATTATCGATATGATGATACAATGAAGCATCATATTTATGTAATGAGGGAGATTCAAATAACGGATTAAAATAGATAGCTGTAATACCTAATTCCTGAAGATAGTCAAGACGATCTAATACTCCCTGAATATCGCCGCCATACCTACGTAAACCATGATTCCAGTAAAAATCTTTTCCGTTAATTTTTTCCCAGGATTGCATTTTGTACCAGTCTGATGTCCATGGATGAATTTGCCATTCTTTTGGTCTAAAATGCGGCCAACCTCCGGCCATATCATCTAATTCAGGATCATTATTCAAATCACCATTCCAAAATCTTTCCGTAAATATTTGATACCAGATCGCTTTCTGGGACCAGGCTGGAACATCGTAAAAATTCATATCCACGTTTTTGGAGTCACAAGCAACAAATAATATTACTGTAAGGAAAATTACAATATTCTTCATGAAATCACTTTCGTGCCATTTATTCAATTTTGGAGAATATCAACTTTAAATTATTTTGCCAGTTTTTCTCAATTTTCAAATCCCAAAAGACTAATACAACTGAACTTTGGTATACGCGCTCAAACCCTCCCTCAGACAGGGAAGTAGTTTCAATTGGGAATCTCCAGATTGTTGCATTTTGAGCCGTTGTTAATTGAATATCCAATTTACGCCAATCATCACGGAGACCAATAAATTTTGTATTTTCAATTTCACCAACGCTATCCAGATATTTATCATCAAGCCTGGGGCCATTTGTGTAATAATAACGGTCATCAGCATGACCTGCCTGTAACCCAAAATTAAACTCTATCCCAAAACGTGATTTAACCGGTTCGGATGATTTATTTTGTAACTGATAGTCTATCGCAATAATGCCGTCTGCATTATTAATCGTAATTGCTTTAGAAAGTAAAACTTGCCTGCCATCTACATTTCCCAACCGGCTAAAAACTACATTTGCTGATTTTTTGTCACTTTTAAAACTTGTCACGGTATAAAGCTTATTAATAAAATCTCCTTTTTCGGTATATCTGGATTCAGAAAAATCCTTTATAGTCACGCCAGGATCAATAAAGTGATCAATAAGCGCCTTGCGGTCATAGAAATCATAATGCAGTTTGCTTTTTAAATTTGCTTCTTTGGCTAGTACAAGATCATGAATACTGGCGGTATGATCAGATTGCTCCCCCGGAGCAGTTGCACGGTCCAATTTACTATGATAGGCTTCATGCCTCCTTGTCATTGTATCTAAAATATTTTTAGAGAGCGGTTTATAATCCAGCTCATATAAAATTCCCCCGGCCTTCGAATCGAAATAAGCGTTTATATGTTTTGTTTCGACTAAAACTTCGTCAAACCCATCAATGTTAACATCAAAAATTTCGATGTTAGGTAAAGAATATCTATTTAATTTATCCAATTCTTTCTCAGCATCAATTAAATTTGAATATATAGCATCGCGTATATGGCTCAGATATATGCCGCCAAAAACACCGTGCCAGTATGGACAATTACATTGAGCCGCCCACAAATGATCAAATGCTTTCTGTGATTTAGTTTTTTGGGAATCGGGCAGAGTCCATAATTTTTTACTTACACGTAGAACTTTTTTGTGCATATCATTCACTTCACGGTACTTTGCAAGAAAATTTCTCCAAAAGCCGCCCCGGACAAAAACATTGTTTTCTTCGTATTTTCCATTGTCCATTAGATAGTGTTCAAAATTCACAAATTCTTCTGACGCTTTGGAAAATAGTGACCATTCTCCCATTTCCGCATAAGACGCTGTCGGTAAATAAATTCTACCCAACGGTTTCATTGATTCAATAGTTTCTTTAAAATGAAGAATATTAATCCAGCTTAAATTTTCTTCTAACTTCGTAAGAAAGTTTTCCAGCCAACCATTTTTATAAACATGATCATAGGTTTTTGGCCAAACGCCAAATTTTTCGCCGTCATCTGCAAACACTACAATATTATTCCCCTCTTCCGATGCCCAAAAGCCGAGGTGATTGATAGTTTCCTGAGGATCTTCAAACGGAATAGCATATCGCAATCGTTTACTTATGGGAAAAAGATCAACAGCATTACCTAAATCTTCTGTCATATAATAACCGTGCAGGTTCTCTTCTCTTAATCCGGCATACTTAAAATGCGTATCATCAAGAATTGTATATTTGATCCCGGCTTCTGCCAATGTACTTGGAAGCGTTGGCTCCCAGATTCGTTCTGCCAGCCACATACCAATAGCATCATAATCAAATAATTCCTTTACCATCTTTGTTAATTTGCGAATCTGACCTAAGCGATCATTTCTCGGAATTACAGCAAGGATAGGTTCATAAAAGCCGCCCGTCAGTATTTCTACCTGGTTTTTATGTACCATTTCTCTCACTCTTGGTATATAATTAGGATGTTTTTCTTTAATCCAGTCTAATAAAATACCTGTGAAATGAATGGCAATCCTTATCTTTGGATGTCTTTCCAATGCTTCTATAAATGGTAAATATGATTTTTGATAAGCTTCTTCGAATACAAAATCAAAATTCCCAACAGGTTGATGATTATGAATTCCAAAGAGAAAATTAACTTTTTTCATTGCTTCTCCTGAAAAAAGAAACGGTGGCTAAATATAGTAACTCAAATCATGGTGTCTAATATACCATTTAAGTTTTAATTGTCAAGTAAAATTTTACTTAAATTAATTCTGATTTTTCCGACCCATGATAAATATTTTACTTTTCAATTTGCATTAGTGGGAAAAAATTAAGTATAATTTAAATGTATTATGTCATTTTTAAGTATTTAAAAGCATGTGTATAGGATAGTAAAATTGTTTCATTTTTCGTTTCAGCCTTTTACCGGGAAACCAAATGTTTCATATTAACAGAGCAAAGTAAAATTACGGAATGGTCCATAACAATTACAAAATTGAACATATTGTTTTGAAAAGTTAAATAATATAAAGGTCGTGTTTTTATTAGAATTATTAATAATGCATAATTAAAGATGGCACAAATATTGCCAAAATATATACTTTGCTCTAATTTTGAACGAGGTTTTATATGAAATTTATACCAGGAATTACAATTGTTATATTTTCTTTTTTTATCGCTTTGTCCCATGCGGATGAATTGTGCTTAGATTGTCATGCAGATAAAGATCTTACGATGTTTATAAATGACTCAACAGAAGTTTCGATTTTTTTTGATCAAGGTATTTTTGATAAATCTGTCCATAGCGGTTTTAGCTGTACAGACTGCCATGAAGTTCATGAAGATCATCCTGATGAAACCAGATTACCCAAAGTAAACTGCGCCAATTGCCACGAAGATGTTATGGAAGAATATAGCCAAAGTGTTCATGGTCTTACTCCTTTAAAAAAGGATGTACCGCAGGGCACATGTGTCAGTTGCCATGGGACACATAATATCCTTTCATCCGATGATAGTTCTTCCATGACTCATAAATTAAATATTGCCAAGACTTGCGGTAATTGCCACGATCGTCCCGATGTATTAGCTTATTTAGGTATCAGAGGAGACGGTCCGGGCCTATTATTTCATGGCAGTGTTCATGATCAGGTGATGAGGAATAATCCTGATCTAAACGCTCCATCCTGCATTGATTGTCATGATTACCATTTAGTACTTACAAAAACAAATCCCAGATCAACTTTTTCCAAATTAAACCTGCCAAAAACATGCGGAAAATGTCATCAGAACGCTCTTAATGATTACACCAAGAGTATCCATTGGCAAAGTGTGCTTAGGGGAAGAGATGAATCGCCTGTATGTAATGATTGTCATGGCGAGCATAGTATAATTTCCCCGGAGGATGAAGATGCTGTCACTAACCGTCTTAATTCCGCTTCCAGAATATGTAATAGTTGTCATGCCTCTGAAGTGATGATGAAACGATTTGGACTTGATCACAGGCAGTTTGAATCATATTCACGCAGCTATCACGGGCTGGCGTTGTTGCGTGGATCGCCTGATGCGGCAACTTGTACCAGCTGTCATGAAATTCATGCCATACGAGGCGCTGCTGATTCACTTTCAAGTATTCATTCCAGTCACCTGATTCAAACCTGCGGTCAGTGTCATAAAAATATCTCCGCAGAATTTGCAGCTATCGAAGTTCACCCTTTGGATCAGGAATCCAGAAACCCAATAGCTTATATTATTAAACACTTTTATATATGGATGATTATCCTCGTAATTGGCGGTATGCTGTTTCATAACTTGTTGATTCTATCCAAACACATCCGGGATAAGCGTAAAGCAGAATCGGCGAAACTCCGATATCAGCGATTTCTGCCATTCGAAGTTTATCAGCATCTATTTATGTTTCTTAGTTTCTCGACACTTGCCATTACCGGATTTGCTCTAAAATTCCCGGATGCCAGTTGGGTGCAATTATTGAATTATCTGGGTTTAACCGAATATTTGCGGAGCACTATTCATCGTATCGCCGCGGTTATTATGATTACTATTTCTTTAATTCAATTATCTTATTTTATTTTTACAAAAAAAGGCCGGAAAGAATTTTTAGCGCTTATTCCAAATCTTGAAGATTTTATACATCTCTGGCAGAATTTTAAATATTTCTTAGGCATCAGCAGGGAAAGACCAAAATTCGGCAGATTCGATTATGGTGAAAAAGCTGAGTATCTGGCTTTAATCTGGGGTGTTATTATTATGAGCACCAGTGGTTTCGTTTTATGGTTTCCCGAATTTTTTATGAAATTATTTCCAGCATGGAGTTTTGAAACTTTTGAAATTATACATTATTTCGAAGCCTGGCTGGCAACACTTGCCATACTGGTCTGGCATTGGTTCTTTGTTATTTTTCATCCTGAAAAATATCCTGTTAATTTAACTGTATTAGATGGTAAAATAACTTATGAAGATCAAAAACATCATCATCCCAAAGAAATTATCATTAATAAAAAGAATAAAAAATAACCTTTGCAGATCGGATAATACTACTGATACATACATCAGGAAAATAATTATGTAAAAAGATCAGGGCTCCAGAAATTCAATTTTTTTGTTGATCCCGATAATTCCCTGTTTGTAACCTTCGTCTAACAGAATCCGGATAGCTTTTCTGCCGTGCTCGCCATAATCCAATGTCCAGTGATTCACATACATACCAACAAATTGATCGGCTAAATCCGGCTTCATTTCTCCTGCAAATTTCAAAGCATATTCCAGCGCGTCTTTACGGTTATCCAATGAGTATTGTATACTCTTTTTAATCAGATCCGATATTTTTTTCATTAAGGGTTTGCCTAAGTCCCGACGAATAACATTGCCGCCTAATGGCAGGGGCAGATTGGTTTTTTCATACCACCATTTTCCCATATCTATAATTTTATATAGCCCTTGTTCAGCGTATGTTAACTGGCCTTCATGAATGATCAGACCAGCCTGGTATTTACCTTGTTTAATTTGTGGGATAATCTGGTCAAACGGAACCACCTCAAATTGTATTTTAGGATTGTATAAACGCATGGCTAAAAAAGCGGTAGTCATCAGGCCAGGCACTGCAACAACTATGTTTTCCAAATCCTGTTCGCCTATCATCTTTTGCGAAACGATCATCGGACCATATTGATCGCCCATGCTTGATCCTGTCGGCAAAAGAACATATTTATCGGCAACCTGTGGATAAGCGTGTATAGATATGGCCGATACTTCATAGGTTCCCTTCAAAGCTTCGTTATTAAGTGTTTCAATATCCTTAAGAATATGTTCGAATTCCAGGCCGCCGGTACCAAATACATTATTGGCCAGAGCATAGAACATAAATGCATCATCAGAATCCGGGCTATGGGCAATTCTTATTTTCAATTATACCTCACTATTATTAAAAAGACAGAGCATTCAGATCACCGGAACCTTCCCGCAGAATTACAGGTTCGTTTGATGAAAAATCCACAATGGTTGAAGGCTGATTAAACATGATGCCAGCGTCCAGAATTAAATCAATTTCATTATTAAACATATCCGCTATTTCAACGGGATCGGTATAATAGCTATCCGTTCCTTGCGGAATGCTTGTACTTAATAACGGCCTGCCAAGTTCAGCCAGTAAATTTTGTACAACAACCGAATCCGGGATTCTTATTCCTACCGTTTTCCGCTTTTGTAGCAATAGCTTTGGCACTTCTCTTGTAGCATTGAGAATAAATGTGTATTTCCCGGGTGTCACTCTTTTCATAATCTTATATGCATACGTCGGTACAATGGCCCAACGCGACAGTTCCTTAAGATCCGGGCATACAAAACTAAGCAGCTTATGCTGGGAAGCGCGTTTAATTCTCAACACTCTGTTCATGGCATTTTTATTAAATATATCGACCCCTAATCCATATATGGTATCCGTTGGATAGATTACTATCCCTCCGCCTATGATTATATCTACAGCCCTTTTAACAAGACGGGGCTGCGGATGATCCAGATATATTTGTTGAATTTCCGCGCTCATATTTTTCCCGATAAATTAACGGCATAGTTACAAAAAAATAAATTTACAGTCAAGTTGAACAATATCCTTACGATGCGTATACTGACACTTTAAACAGGTATTGTGATGACAAGGTTGAAAGCCGATCTTGGCTTAATGTCAATTACTGTTTTCTGGGGTACTACATTTATCATTTCCAAGCTGATATTGACTGATATACCTGTTTCCCTGTATCTGGCTATTCGTTTAGTATTGGCCGCTTTGATTTTAAATTTTATAATCATAAAATCATATCATAAAATTAATCGCATTGTTCTGAGAGACAGTATAATTTTAGGATTTCTTATGTTTTTTACCTTCTTTTTTCAAATGAAGGGGATAATCCATACAACGGCTTCCAATGCAGGTTTTATTACCGGTTTATCGGTTATTCTGGTGCCTATTATCGGTTTTATATTTTTAAAAACCAAACCAGCCTTAAATGTGATAATTGGAATATTTTTAGCTTTAGCCGGATTATTGTTGTTAACCGGAGCAGACCCATCTCATTGGAATCAGGGTGATATTCTGGTGCTGATTTGCTCGTTTTTTGCGGCTTTACATATCATTTATACAGGAATGGTTTCCATTAAACATGATGTTTATTTATTAACAGGAATCCAGGTTGCTACCGCGGGTATTTTAAGTATGACTATTTTAATGGCTGCTCCTTTTGATTTTTCAATGGTTAGCTTCTCACATTTAGGAGGATTATTATACCTGGCCTTATTTGGAACAATTTACGCTTATCTGATGCAAACAGCGATGCAGCGTCATACAACTCCGGCCAGAACCGCACTGATTTTTGCATTGGAACCTTTATTTGCCGCATTATTTGCTATGGCTTTTTCCCTGGAAAGATTAACTAGTCTTCAATGGACCGGTGGCATATTAATCGTTTTAAGTATGATTTTAGCGGAAATCTGGTTCCCAAAATTTAAAAAAATAAAGTAAAATTAATAAACCAGCCAGGCATCAGGAAAGCCATTAGTTCTAACCGTTTTAAGAGCTGCTTCCGCTTCTTCTTTTGTAGAAAACTCGCCAACAAAAACTTTATACAAATCGCCGGCGCTTTTTACAGCAGTAACCATATTGAAACGGGTTTTCAATTCATCTGCCATCATTTCCGCATCCTGTTTGCTGGAAAGCGCTAAAACCTGAATTGTTATTTTTTTATTATTCATATTATTATCAGATGGCGTTTCATACGAAACCGGCTCAGCCGGTTCAACAGGCACATTAATCATCGTTTTAACGACCCATGCGCCTTCATAGCCCGCAGTTCTCATCTTTTGCCTGGCCGCATCGGCATCAATACGGTAAGCATAATCCCCGACCTGTAATTTATACAGTCCTTTTTCCGAAATGAGATACACAGAATACTGCGTTTGCTTTTTAAGTTCATACATCCCAGTAAGAGCGCTTAAAGAATCTGCGCCGGCATAAACCTGGATACGGAATCCTTCAATTTGTTTGAATTTTGGTTTTGGCGGAGGCGGCGGGATTAATGTTTTGGAAATAGTAATATCTTCATCCGTACCACTTAAAACGGCATCAATCAATGGGTCCGGCAAATCTTCCTGCTGATAAAACAACACACTGTCGACAGATGCCGTAGGTTCAGGTTTTGGGGATTTTTTCTTAATCAGAGACGTATTACAGGAAATATTTATCAAGCCTATTAATAAAATAAGAAAAATGATATATGCTTTCATTAATATACCTTCTTTAGATATGTTCCCCGAAAATATTTATTTACTAAGATGTCATAATATTTAAATCCCTGTTCAGCCATATATAGCGCGCCCCACTGGCACATGCCGGCACCGTGGCCGAATCCGCCTCCTTCAAATACAAGTAAAGTATCGTTCTGCACTTTTAAAGTGAAAAGTGTACTTTTTAAATTTCTGCTATTCTTGCTGAAAAATTTTCTTATCTGCATTCCTTCCAGAAAAAATTCACGGTCTCCGTATACCAATTTCAATGATTGTACTCTGCCTCCCGGTGTCCTGCTGATCGAATTTATCTTTAAGTCAATATATGTAGTATCCTTAATTTCTGCGTTTAACAAAGAATAATTGTAGTTTACTTTGAATAATGAATCCAGTTCATCCATTGAAAAGCTTTCTTTCCATCTAAAAACAGGTGACCCCTGACAGGCAAAGCGATCACCAAGCGCATCCTGCCGGACATTCATATAGGGTAATTTGGCGTCCGGCCACACATTTTCACTGGCTTCCAATAATCCGCCACATGTCGAGTGATAATATATTTCGGCTAATTCGTTATTATACATAAGCACTGAGCCGCGGGTGCCGTCAATGGCGTGATTAGCAAGATTGTTTTGGCCGGATAAACCGGAATAGACCTGATCGTTTACATCTCCATAAACATCAAATATATCCTTTTTCTTTTCCATTTTTTTAAGAGCATAGGTACGGGCACAAATAGCCTGAGATTTTATGGCCTCCAGATATTCCGTTTTATAAGTAGGAATTTCTGCCGGCACAACGCCACGCAAATAGGTTTCAATATTCGATTTATTAACTATATTTAAAAAACCATCCTTGTTTTTCGATATCTGCAATTCCCCAGGATACGCATTTCGGCCTAACTTAAAAGAGGCCGTCACTTCCGAAGGGATAAATGATATTTGGTCATTATTTGTAAATTTAAAAATACGATTGCGATTAAAAATGGTGAAACCCTTTTCCAAAGGTTTGATATATATATTCCGGTTATTGCCGCCAAACTCGTAATTTGCTTCCTCTGATCTTAAGGTATAGGTTCCTTTGAATTCAATAGAATCCAACTCATCACAGACCTCTATTAAAACCCTTATATCCGGAATAGATATTCCCTGGTCAATTTTAACATGCGGCTGGCAGGCAGATAGAATAAAGGCCATCGCAGTAATTACAACAGATAGTATTTTCAAACTGACCTCATATTATTCGTTAGAAATTTAATGCCCAAATTTAGGTTATTTTTGCCTAAAACCAAATATAGATAGATATCAGACTTATGGTTCATAACCGGATTTTTATAGCTAATGTTTTTCCATAATGCTTTTAATTTCTCTTAACTCCTGCAATATCTGCTCCAAAACCGCGTCATCTGATCTTTGTAATTTATCCTCTGATGAATCCATCTCTGCGACCGGATAAAGCGCTTTAACTTTTTTTCTCAGCTCTTCATGCCAGGTATGATAGTCCGTTAACCCCCCTAATTTACCTTCATAGCCCGAGGGCTGATGCGATTGTCCGGCTGTTTGTATTTTAATTGAACCCAAACCCAGCATACGATCAAATATTGTGCGCTCCAAAGCAAAATCGGTAATGGCCCGGAAAGGTATATTTTGCTGCGTTTTTGTCAGAATACCTTTATGAATCTGCACCCGGTCATTCTGAATAACATACTCAAGATTTTTTATCCATAAATAAGCTATTGGCGTGGAGATGATCCATAGAAGAATAGTTGTTATTAATAAACCTATCCAAAAGCCCCTGGCGATCTCGAGATTACCGCTGGCGGCGCTGATAATAAAATGTAACAGTAAAACGAATAAAACCAAGTATATCGTTATACATACTTGTATTAACAATACCTTAGAAAAATATTTTTTATGCGGTTTAAATGATTTTTCCATATGTCCTCCGGTAAAAAATTTATTCAGGCTATTATCAAGGTTTAATATATGTAATGAAAATAGCAATGGTTATAAAGAGAATCAATGTGAAAATTATTTTATTCATTACTTTGCCCAAATACTAATTCAACCGTCTTCCTGTTTAATATCAGATATCTGTATCAGCAGAATTTAATTCTATTTCAAAACCGTTTTTAAAGCAATGGATTTATCTTTCTTCGGAACCAGATCAAATTTTATCCGGCCTAATAATTGTCCCTGTTCTGTTTTCACATCCACCCGCCATTCCCCGGGTTGAATATTCTTTTTATAAGAATACCCCCGATAACCGCCGTCCCTGCCGCCGCGGATTTCATAGGACATCCGGTCTGTAGTCAGCCATTCGCTTTTTTTATTATTATATAATTGCCAGTGATGAATAATTTTTTTATCCAGACGCGTGGGCGCAAAAACGGCCGCATAACAAAAAACCGTATCGCCTTCTTCATAATGGTACGTATTATCGGAACTTTTCCAGAAATGATACCAACTGCCTTTTTCGAATTTAGCAATATAGTTATCATCCTGCCGATAAACGTGATGGTAAATACCGCTGTCTTTCAGAGAAAGCGGCACCGGCGGAATCCAGTTAAGAAAATACAGAATATTGAGCAATACAAAAATCGATAGTATAATCGCCGTTATACTTTGGAACTGTTTTTTATCCTGTCTGGTATTTTTCCGGAAGATGAAATAGGCCAAACCTATACTTGGCGCCAGACTTAGCAAGCCGCTAAAAAGGAAAACCCATACATTCATGGCGTGCAACAGGATTGGCATAAAAAATATGAAAAAGGAAAACACCGCCATAAAATAAAGCGAAAACTGTAATTTCATATTCGTCAGGCGGTTTTCAATAAATTCGTTTCCGATGAGCACCACCAGAAGCAATAAAAGGAATAACCAGTTTTTAACAAAGGCGGCGCTGCGAAAATAGAAAACAAAGTAACTGCTGAATAATCCACCAAAGAAAAACTGCATAACGGTAGGATACCATAGACTATATTCTGTAAGCCACCGTTTTGTAACAATTTTATCTTCGACAAAGTTGATCAGGGCAATAAAGACGCCGGCGCCGATAAGGTAGGCCAGCATGATCAGGTTATCGCTAAGTACATCGATGCGCGTTAGCGTAAAATTATCCCAGGCAAATCCCGCGGTAAAAGAAACCGCCGGGGTCCAGCGCTGATATTTGTGGTAAAATTGTGTGGATTGTTTTACTAATTTTGAATCGCTTAACCTTTTCCTAATGGTGGTGGTATCCAAATGAATCAGGCTCCTGTTGATTTTAATTGAGCAATAAATACCCGAGTTTAACCAAAAATCTTCATATTTTCTGCACTATATCCAGTTTGCGGAAGGCTTCACTGTATTTATATTCCGGATGGACGGCGCAGATATCTTCCCGGATATATTGTTCTATTTTCGTAAAATCCGGAAACTGCGATTTGTGACAGGCTAACAGTTTTAATTTTAATTCGATATGTTCGGTAATATCGACAAAACAATTCGGTTTGCGCGTTCCGTAAAAATATAACGTTTTAATACGATGCGGCTCGCCGGGATACATCCATAAATTCTTTGCGGCAAAACACGCATCAAAGACAGCCAACGCCATATTCCGGTGATCCCTGTGGAAGAGATTAAGACTGTCAAATTCACCGTTCGCGGGATCAAAAACAAATACAAACTCCGGTTTATATTTTTTAATAAAGCCGGTTAACCGGGCTCTTAATTCTTCCGTATAGTCAAGAAAACCATCTTTGTAATCAAGAAACAGGGTTTCCTTAACGCCTAACATTTCAGCGGCTTCAATTTGCTCCCGGCGGCGAATGGCGACCCGCTCTTTGGGAGGCAAACTGCCCATTTTAAATCCATTTTCACCATTGGTAATAATGATATAGATAACTTCATATCCTTCTTTTATTAAAAGGTGAAGGGTAGCGGTGCACGAATACTCCAGGTCATCGGGATGGGCGGCAAAACATAAAATGGTTTTATTTTTCATGGTTTAAAGTTATAAAAAAAACAGATGACCTGCATATTTATCTAATAGATTTTTTCGGCATGTGACTATTAAACCAAAAAGCCCCCGCAGGGGCTTTATATCTTTACATAAAGTAATTCTTCGTGTAAATCCGTGTTAATCCTTGGATAAATTAATAATCCGCGGACTACTTCAGCATCATCATTTTCCGTGTTTTTACATATTGATCCGTAATCAATCTGATAAAATAAATGCCCGTCGCAGCCTGGCTATTGGCATTTGTTTTACCATTCCACACCACATGATGAAAACCGGCCAATAAATCCCGGTTTATCAAAGTGGCAACTTCCCGCCCAAGCACATCATATACTTTTAATATAACCTTACTGTTTTCAGGCAGATCAAATTTAATCGTCGTAGACGGATTAAACGGATTGGGGAAATTTTGATGCAGTTCAAAGGCCTTTGGCAGTAAACCGCTAACGCTATTTACTATAGCATCCGGATTATTTACTCTCAGCGAAACCGTGATATATACTTCCGGCTGATCGGGATCATTTGATAAAACAGAAATCATAGAAGCATATTCGCCGGCTTTTAAATTTTTTGCATTAATTTTAACAGAAACCGAATTTGAATCCTCAGGCAAGGTAACAGCGTTCAATGGCGAGATGTCCAGCCAGCCAGGCAATCCTTTAGCCATAAAATCAAAAACCTGGTTCGCGAACAACTGGTTATCCGATGAATAAATGCTTATATCGCTCATCAGTTCATCGGCCATGGCCATTACTTTTCCATTTCCGGCCGGAGCATAAGCTGTATTTCCATTTAAACTCTGATCATAAATAAGCATAATTGCCTGCGCATCTGTTTTATAAATAGTTGCCAGATTCCCCGGCAGCGTTATTTCATCAACATTCATTGTTGTTTCATGAGAAGAAATATTGGTGGTAATCCCGGAATAACCATTTGCCTGATTATAAAGAAATCCCGCTTCCAAAGAGGTTAAAATACCGTTAAAGCTCTCCAGACTGAGATTATCATCACCTTCCATAATTAAGCAACCGCCATTTAAAACCCAGTTTTTAATTGTTTCAATTTCAGCGGTTGTATAACTAATAGTAATATCCTTGGTCCAGAATATATTATAATCGTCAAGGATTCTGTTTGTGATCGAATTTTGGTTTTCCGTTATTTGTGCGCCTCTCAATGTAAGATCGGCAATTATAGTACTCCAGCTGCCATATGATCCCTGACCATGTGTATTATCCCAGAGGATTTTTACGCCGCTTAAATTGCTTAATTCTGCTGTGATGGGATAATTTCTCCGGGTAACTTCGGGTTCAACGGCGCCTTCTTCATCCATTGGCTTTGTTGACGGGTTTTCAATTAAACTAAGCGTATAATTATTCTGCATAATACTAGAATTTCCAAAAACGATTTCCCAATTCAGATTTCCTAACCCGTTATTAAAGATTAAAAAACTGTTGTTTGTACTGTCGCCTAAAACCAGATTAACCCCAATACTATCCGTGGATACAAAAATATCCGGAGGATAACAGCCCGTTCCACATACGGCTATTTTTAAGGTAGTATCATTGTTCAGAATCGTCAATGTATCATGACAGCTTAGCGCTTCATCCGGATTAAACCAAACGGTAACCACCTGGCTGTCAAAAGGCGCAATACTAAATCCCACAGGATCAATAATAAACTGCGCTTGCTGAACCTGTAATTCGCTTATTTCAAGCGCTTTGGAACCGATATTATAGATTTTTAAATCCTGGCTGACGCTGTCGCCGATAATTACATTGCCAAAATCCATTTCATCATTTTTTGTGTATATTTTTGGCGAACCGATAACCGTTAACTCAAGGGGAATAATAATTTCCGGTTCATCAAAATCATTACTTTCAATAATGATGTCCGCATGATAAAAGCCATCTAACAAGTCCTTTGTATTAACATGAACATCTATATTGACAGCGCCGGATGGACTCACAATTCCTTGGTCAGGAGACAGGCTCAACCAGCTTAAACTTGAAGTCCATTGCACCGCATTGGCGATTAATTTTGCGGCATAATCATCAAAAGCATAATAATCATATCCAAGCGCTACCACATGCCCTCTTCCGATACTTCTGGCGGCTATTGCCACTTCAGTAGAAGACGATTTGCCGGCTAATTTTTCAGCGTCGATATCGGAAATACTATAGAATACCGTGAGATTATTTACAGGTATTAAAGAAGGAAATCCTTTTGTAAGATAATGATCCTGATTCCATACAGTCATGTTTGATGAAACTGAATAGTTCGTATAATTTAAATGCATTAAGTCGCTTTGACTTAAAATATATTCGGAACCGTTAACCGAACCACAAAGGATCACAGCGCCGCCATTCTTAACAAAATCCTGTAAGACATTTTTCCAGGCAGAACCGAGATTCGAAAATTCTGTCTTTGATCCACCGGTTTCCTGTTCAGGAATTAAAAAGACGTCCGCAGTATTTAGTTCATTTTTAAGAACACTCGCATCTGACGTAGTTGTAGTAGAAATCGTGTAATTGGTATAATACTGGGAAATAGCATTCAGCACATTCTGATATTCGCCATCCATATCCGTATATTTTACCCAGGCTACTATTTTTGTTGAACCCGTCTGGGCATTCATTACAGATAAAGGGATAGGTCCAACCTTAGCAGGTCCTGAATTATATGAATCATTCAGTTCTTCAAACCTGACATTCTTTTTATACTTTTTATATAAGTCTGTTTCAGCCATTAAATAACTCAAAGACAATTCGCTTTTGTCGACATATTTATAATCCGCCTGCCAGTTCAGATTTCCGATTCCTTCGTTTTCGATGGTTATATGATGTATTGCACTGTCGCCCAAATCAAGAGTAATAAAGATACTATCCGGACTGGTAATAATTTCAGGCGGATCTGGCAATAAGACGGTAAGGTTGTTTGGCACATATACTTCCTGCTTTACGGGGTCATTGGATTCGATTTTCAGCACGGCTGAATATTCACCCTGTTTTAAGCTGGTTGCTTTATGCCAGATTTTTATCCGATGCTCATCGCCGGGAACAATAACGCCTTCGGCAGGCATATAAGAAAGCCATGGACCGCCTCCCGCAAGCCAGTCAATAATTTGGTTACCAAGTAATAAATTATCTTCGGTGGTAATATAACTATTGTAGAATATTTCATCCGTAATAACAACTATGTTTCCGCCCTGGATATTACTGCAGGCGGCAAGCGTTCTGTTATAGGAATCATCAACTAATTTCTGAGCGCTTCCAGAGACCGAAGAAATATTTGCCATAGGACCCGAAAAATAAACCGTATTCACATCCTTTGTCACTTCATGCGGATAAATATTTGATGTGCTTCCCGATGAGCCGCCGGAACCGGTGATAACAATACCTGCATCAAGACTGGATAGCAGGCTGTTGAAATAGGTATAGGATCCATCACTTTCGATGAGCATTCCGCCTCCGGTTTTAATCCAATCAGACAAAGCAAGAATCTCAGCGGATGTGAAATTATTATATAAATCAATCGAATAGAAAACATCGACATCCGCTAATACCGTTTCTGTGATTGGCGACGAATTTATAACAACATTCGCCCCGCGTGTAATCAATGCATTTATAAATGTTGACCAGGAAGAATAACTGCTTTGTCCGTGAGCGATATCCCACATAATTGTCACTCCGGATAAATCATCCGCATCCAATTGAAATTCAGCCGCTTTAACTGAACGTACATCATCCGGAGAATTCTTATCGGGACGATAGCTTACGCTGCTTTCCGGAACAGATATCAAGTAAGATGCGTCCGGTCTGCTCGTCTGATGAGAAATTTGATATTCAAGATCACCTGTGCCCGCATTATGTATGGTCATTAAACTTAAAACGCTATCGCCCTCGGTAATAGTATTACAAATACTGTCCGGATTTACCTGAATAACCGGCGGATCTTTCATTAATACTTCTATTGTCAGCGGAATATTTACTTGGGGATTTAAGGGATCATTCGAAGAAATTAATATGGATTTTTCATAAACGCCCCATTTCATTTCTTTAGCGTTCACTTTAATCTGCAGTACCTCTTCAGATGATGGGGCTAATAACCCTGAATCGGGACTAACGCCGATGAATTTAAAAGAACTATATTCCCCAACCGCAATATTATCATAGAAGGCAGTTGCTGAAGAAGAATAATTATATAAATATACCATTGTCACTGCTGACGAAGTTTTTGAGCGGAAGGGGAACTGAGAGGCGATCAATTCGGAATTGATATAATAGTCAAATGTTTTAGACACAAAATCGACATTTTTAAATTCTATAAAATACCATTCATCACTTGCATAAGGCACTTCGGCTACTCTTTCATCTGTATAGATTCTGAAAACACCGTTATAAGCATAGAAAAAGATAATGCCCACATTACTCTGAATATTATTATCGCCTATTACATAATAACAATGCGGATTATTACCGGAAGGTCTTACATAAAAGCTTATATCTTCAGGAGAGCAGGATTCAAACTGGGTATAAACGCCAGAAAAATGACTGCCAGATCCATCCTGTTTAAAACTATATTTACCCTGTGCAGAAGTCTCTTTGGTCACTTCACGGGTATATGTGCCCCCTGCAATAGTCCATTGATCAAAATTACCTTCTTCGAACCCGTCAAAAAAATATGATTCTTCCAAAGAACCATATAAAGATCCGTTTGATAATTCTGCTGCGTTCAAATCTGGAATTATAAATGAAGCTAATGAATCAGCATAACTCATCTTAATCTGTTTTGGATCAATTATCCTTGCGAGTTCAGAAAGTTTTTTATTACTATTTGTTCTTTTTGAAATTTCTGCCTGCCACTTTAAATCTTTCTGGCCTTCATTTCTGATTGTCATATTTGTTAACGTGCTATCACCTTCAAATAAAGTAACATTAACACTATCCGGGGTTACGGCGATTTTAGGCCAGCCAATGTCATTATTATTGAAGAATACCGTGCTTAAAACCTGATCTTCTCCGGATAAGGTAAAGATTCTATTTTCAGGATCGGCAGGAGATTGTCCGACATTTTCTTCCCAACCGTCATTCGGCAGAAATCTTCCATTGCCGGTTTTGACAAAAAACTTATATCGGACAGTATCTCCGGTATTGCCATACATTGGAAACTGTGCGCCATAAATGTCCGGACCAGTTTCCGAAAGGGCATAATAGGAATCTATCGCCCACTCATTAAAACTGCCGGATACAAATACTTCATCATTTATATCCGGATCAAAATATCCAGCCAATTCATAAAGGCTCATATTAGCTGAAAAGGTTATATTTTGCGCATCAATAGTCATTTCCACCGGAATCGCCAACGGACTTTTGTCTTCATCATTACTAAAAACCTGGATACAACTGTAATAAGTTCCAGGTAAAAGATTTTTAGTATTTACTTTTATATTAATGTTCTGGCTGCTTCCTGGATTGATTATACCGCTGTTTTCAGAGACGCTAAGCCAGTTGCTGGCGCTTATGAACACGGCTAAAGAATCATGGAGATATGAGTTGTTGAAGACAATTTCCAATCCATCGTCACCGGCGGCATTTTCTATACCAACTGTTGCATGTAAAACATCGATATCGTTTTCAAAACTCAGATACTGAAGTTTAACCGATCCGTTGCGATAAAGAATAATCTCGGCATTAACAGCGCCATCCGAACCGAATTGTTCATAGTCCTGAAACTGGATGACTAAATAATCATCAAATGACTGGTAAAAAACATTGGCATTATTGGGCGCGAGATCATCCCAAAACCAGGCAATAAAATTATTGGGCGATAATTCTCTTGGTATCGGATAATTATTTGGATTTTGATAGCCTTCTGCCTGCCCGAATCCAACCAAACCGTTTGAACCGATATAAAATTCTTCATAAGAATCGCCGTAAAATGGAAATTCAAAACCAACAGGATAAGGACCGACGAAGTTATCATCCGAAAAACCATTAATTTCAATGCCGGTTGAACTGATATCGATCCATTCAAAAGTCAGACCATTTTCTTCGTCGCTATCAAGCCATGCATAGCCGAAACCATCCGGACCGCCGCTGTTTGTTAAAACTTGTTTACCAATCCGGGAATCCGGGCTGTTCTTGGAAATCGGCTGATAATAGTGTTGAGGATAAACATCAACCGCCAGATTTGACGTAAGCTGACCGGATATATTCCAAGACAAATCGACCGTTCCCGTGTTGGATATAGTAAGAACCTGTTCCGATGAATCGTTTGATGATAATTCGAATTTAAAATGATCCGGACTAATTTCTATATTCGGCAGATAATCCGCGCTTCCTGATATGGTAATGTATTTTATGGAATCGCTATAACTGCAGGTCAGCGTTGCCGTATAGTTTTGAACATTTGCAGGGATATAAGTGATTTCTAAAGTTGCATTTTCATAAGCAGGCAGGTTTATTAGTTCTTGTGACAATTCAAATACATTATTATCAGATGTAATATTTATGTTTTGTAATGAATCCGTATAATTGGATATAACCATTGATAATGTTTTTGATTCACCGATCCCAATCAAACCAAAATTTAAACTGTCCGGTGTAAACACAATGCCAGAACCGACAGATTTTACAGCGTTGAAAACATTAAGACGACCTCCGGTAACTGTCATACCGCTCATTGATGGAATAAGATCTACATTATCCATTAGCGCCGCTTTTGCTTCCTGCCAGGAAATTGATGGATTTCTGGAATAAATCAAAGCCGCTGCACCGCTCACTGCAGGCGTCGCCATCGATGTACCACTAATCACGCCGTAATAGGTTGAGCTAAGTCCCCAGCCCGGTGAGCCAAAGGAAATATCCGTAGGCTTATCCGGTTTGGTTGATAAAATATTAACGCCGGGAGCGGCAAGATCCACGCTGGTTAGACCATAGCAGGAAAAATCTGCTTTCAGGTCATTGTGATCGGTCGCTGCAACAGCGATAATATTATCTACTTCATAGCTGGAAGGATAGTGAGGGTTATAATCATTATTTGTGCCCGAATTGCCGGCGGCGGCGATAAATAATATATTCGAATTGGCAATCGCCGTTTCCAGCATTACGTCATAAGAACCGCCGCCCCAACTATTGCTGGTAAGATGCGCGCCCATATTAGCGGCATATTCAAGAGCGGAAATGGCATTAGATGAATAACCGCTGCCGTAATCATCTAAAAACTTCAACGCCATTATTTTAACGTTCCAGCAAACGCCGGCTACGCCTTCGCCATTATTACCAACAGCGCCAACCGTTCCGGCACAATGTGTTCCATGGCCGCAATAGTCGCTGGGATCATTATCGCTATACGCCCAATCCCAGCCATAAATATCATCTATATAACCGTTACCGTCATCATCAATCCCGTTAGACGGCGTCTCCCCGGGATTCTTCCATATATTATTTATCAAATCAGGATGATCATAGTCTACACCGGTATCTATAATGCCAACTATAATATCTTTTCTTCCCGTATTTACATCCCAGGCTTCGACGGCGTCAATATCTGCATCGGTTGTACCGCCCGTTTGACCGGTGTTATTCATGGCATATACGCCTTGTAAGCCGGGATCATTCGGCGTTTTAATTGCATAATATCTAAAATTCATAGAAGACAATTGAACAGAAGATTCCCGATCTATTTGATTTTTTATCGTATGCAATTGGTCATATTCATTTTGTGTCGCCATTGTTCTTGTTGAAACACTCTTTTGTCTTACCAGATATGTATTAGGTACTATTTTAAATTGCTTAATTTTTTCGAACTCGTAACTATTCAGCAAATCCTGTATCTCTGTTTCGGATACACCTTCTGTAAAACTTATTAGCAATTCACCTTTAGCGCTTTCGCCTGAAGCCTGAATTTGGCCCATACTGAACGAGAAAAGGCAAAAAAATAACGTGATTGTCTGCAGGGATTTCAACATGATGTACTCCTATTGTTTATTGATAAATATAAACCTCAGATTTGACATTATTGTAAAAATGAAAAACAAAAAATTCGATATTATAAGACACTATCGGTCTGAATATGGGTTTTCTTTATGACTATTTATGATAACTTCGTCACAAAAATAGCATTATTTTTTTTAACATATTCCAGGAATTTCATACTTAACATTATTATTTATAATTAGTTGCCGAAATTTTTACTACTGGTGAAGCATTTTTAAACCACATTTTACTAATCCATAAATAACAGGAAAACATTAAGTGCTTTTATGGTTTTGACAAAATAATATCCTGTTTAACAATTTTAAGGTTTTGATCCATGAAGTTTATCAGTTCTTTGTACAACGATAACGGGATATACATCTGGGGGAATACAATCACAGCTGAAATAGTCAGCTGCTCATTGTTTTCAGAGAAAGTAATAGTAGTCATTGATTGAGCCGGTCCCTGAAAATTTTGATCCTTTAATGATTCTTTGTTTATCCGATATTCGTCAGGTATATCTATTTGCCACGTCATCTCAATGGTAAAAGGCCGTTCAGTCTAAAATCAATGCTCGTTAATCAAATACATTTTACGAAATAACGATTGTTAAAAAGGGCTTTTTTGTTTTTATGATGCGTTAAAACAATTTTAAAAGTATGCTATACAAATGGCTTTCCATAAATAAGCTCTTCCATTAATTTTCGTTTTCTGGGTTCTTCATCCCGTTTACGAAGATTTTCCGGTAAGTTCTCTGCAGAGCCTTTGTAACCGATAGCCATTATGGTCAGAGGTTTCAGATTTTCAGGAATATTCAGGTTTTTTATCAACTGTTCGGATTCAAACCCGGCCATCTGATGCACATAGAGCCCTTCAGCCATGGCCTGCATGGAAATGTAGGCTGCCGATTGCCCGACATCATAAGTGTACCAGTTATTTGGTTTGTTATTATGGGAGAATTCTTTTTTCCCGCAAAGAGCAACCAATACCGGAACATGAATACACCAGGTCTTATTTCCATCGGATAAAGCGTTATAAATCAGCTCCCAAATTCTGTTTTCATTCTTTATGCCCACAAAAAAACGCCACGGTTGTTCATTAAAACAGGAAGCCGACCAGCGCGCGGCTTCGAACAGCTTTTCCAATGTGTCAGCTGAAACCGGTTTACCGGTGAATCCGACCGGGCTCCAGCGATTTTTTATAATATCCAATATATCATATTTTGTTTGCGCTGTTTTAGACATAGGTTGATCCTTTAACCAAAGTTATAATCGGAGCTTCAGCCGGACACCCTAAGCGGTAAGGAAACCAGTGACCGACGCCTGAGGAAGTATAGAGTTTTGTTTTGCCTTTCTGATATTTGCCCCATAGATATTGCTCACTCATCACGCCTTCAAAAACACTCTTGCCATTTAAACCGATTTGCCCGCCATGCGTATGCCCGCCCAAAATCAGATCGATATCAAATTGTTCAGCCACATCCAGCGCCCGCGGACGATGGCTCATTAATAATTTTAAGGCCTTATCAGGCGAGTCTTTCATCGTTTTATCGAGCGAGTCTCTCATAAATTCATTAATATCTGCTCTCATGTGCATCGGATCATTAGCTCCACCTATAAATAACTCAGCATTTTGTATTTTCAAAGAAACACCGTTATCGCATAACAGGGGAACCGGTCCGGCATCTATTATTCTTTTAACATCATTAATGCCACGGTAATATTCATGGTTACCAAGCGAAACAAATTTAGGGTAAATTGTTGGTATTTGCCCGATTAATTTCAACGCATCTGGCAATTGACTAAGGTCATCTGAAACATCACCTGTTACCAAAACCATATCAACCGGATATTCTGAGGTATTAATTAATAATTTTTCCAAATCGTAAAGGGTAAAATAATATCCAAGATGAATATCACTTAAATGTAAGATTTTAAAACCGTTTAATGCTTCCGGCAGGTTTGGAAATTCCATAGAAATTTGTGGAATTTTTACATCACTGAAAGCCTTAGCAAAACCACTGCCGGCGGTGCCTAAAGTGATCATGGGAATTGCAGCGGTTGCCGATTTTAAAAAGGCTCTTCTCGAAGCATGATCGATCTTTGTTTTTGGAGAGGATTTAAAATCCAAAAGCTTTTCCCCAATTTTCATAAATAGAATCGAAAAGGGTAAACTTAGTATTAAAATTAATGCCGCAATCGTCATTGTTGCCATCAGCATGGCGCTTAAAAACATGATTGACCTGATTCCTAAAAGCCCTCCGCCTATAGCCATAATAATTATGAAAATGATAAAAAAAGGCAGCAGTCTGCCAAACTTGTCAACAATATTCCAGTTCCATAGCTTTTTGTTGGTATAAAGTATTAAAAACCGGGCGCCAACTGATAACCCGATTATTATTGTCAGAACAATTGAAAAGAATATAAGCGAACGCATTAAATCTCCGTTTTAAAATACTAACCACAATGAATGCCATTTTATTTCATTGGTGGTTTTTATACGCGAAAATTTAAATTAGGTTCTTGAGAAATTAAGTATCTTCAGATCTTTTTTCAATTAATTTAACAAGCCATATTTCCAGTAAAAGCATTATTAAAGCCAATAATACAAAAATGAACCACAATTCCTGGCCAGTGCGCGCCTTTCGCAGAGAATCGCCTTTAAGCATTTCTGATTTTACAATTTTGGCGTTTAAAAAATATTCATCTAAATCAATATAGGGAGTGCGCATTTCAGCAGAATTGAGATTTACCGAAAAAGCATCCGCCATTTTACCATCCGCATTTATGATATAATGCCCGGGTATATCCATGGATACAAAAACATGAGAACGACTGCTCAGGAGGTCAACCGGATACGGCTGCCCTTGCGGCGGTATAATTTCAACTTGCGCACTGGATGAAGAATTGGCGACCGGTATGCGCGCCCGATTCCCCGCCTTATATATTGACAGATTTTCCGTCGAATAACCTGCTGAATAGAACAAACGGTATAACATCGGCATATAAAAACCCTTGAACGGAAAATCCGTCCAGGCCGGTTTAAACTGCGTGCCAAAAATATAAAGACTGCCTTTTTGCGTTTTATCCCTGAAACAGGATAATAAAGGATCGCCATTAGTCAAATATAAATAGTTGTCTTTCGGATTGATCATTTTAAAATATTTATAAACCTGAGGTAACTCAATCGCTTTATCTTTTTGAACAAATGCGGGATCGAATAAATTTGAATGCTGAAAATCCTTATCAAGCGTAAAATACTGATCAACCGCTTTTGTATGTATTAATTCTCCGGTGGGACGTTCACCGGTCCAGCTATGTACGGCCTGATTTAACTGAGCAGGAGTAATGTTTTCTCCGGGAATTATAATAAGATTTTTCCCCTGTCGCAGATATTCGGAAATTCTGTTAACGGTCTGATTTTGAAACACAGGCGGATCATTAAGAACAATTAAATCATAATTTTGAAATTGCCGGCCCTGCCAGGAAGCATAAGACGTCATATCTATGTCCAAAACGGTTTGCCGGGAAAGAATTTGAACGGCTGTTTTTAAAAGACCGCCTTCCGGCTGATCTGTATATAATACCTTCAAAACTTCAGGGATACGAAAATTCAGGTAATAATAATTATCCGCCGACAGGTCATCGTCCTCTAATTCAAAATGAATTAACTGCTGACCGCTTTTTCTTGGTACATAAGTTAATTTAACCGATCCGGTTGATCCGGATTCGATTAGCAAGTCCGTCATGGCCATGCGTTTATTACTTTCAAAAAGGTTTAAACGCGCCGAAGCAGAACTTTCCAGATTATAATTTGTCAGTTGAATTTCAAAGGTAACCGGCCGGTTGATTTCGTATAAACTTGTTGCAATAATTGCTGTATCAATACTTAAATTATTCGTCGGATGATCTGCGGCAATTTTTACAACATACTTCACCACATTCCGGGTATGCAGGTAAACCGGTAAAGAATCAATCAAAGCATGTTGATTAATCCGGTTGTCGGTTATAAAATACAATTCCCGGTTCAGATTAGGATTTTTCCTGAAAACTTCACAGGCTTTTTCCAATTGCTCGCTTAGGTTTAATAAACCATATACCGGTTTAACCGGCAGATTAAGATTTCGCTGAACAGGGAAGGACTGAACCCGGAAACCCGATTCCGATGAAAGGATGTAAACATAATCCTTTTCTGTGAAACTGGATAATATTTCCCGGGCTGCCTCAAGAGAAATATCAAAATAGGTTTTCGCTCCCGCATACGAAGTCATACTGTACGAATCATCGATTATAATTACAGCCGTTGTGGCCGCGCCGGAATCTCCGGCAATATTTATAATTTTTATAGCCGGCCGGGCAAATGCCAGAACAACAAAAATAACGAACAATATCCTGATGATTAAAAGCAGAATCTGATAAATGCGCAGATGCCGGATTCTTTGGTTCTCCAACGATTTTAAAAAACGCAAACTGCTGAAGGAAATACGTTTGGTTTTTCCGCGCCGGAATAAATAAATAAGCAGGGGAATAATGGCGGCGGCCAAAAGGGGCAGTACTATTGAATTTATAAAACTTAACACTTGAACTTATTTCCTGTTCGTATCAATTTCCCGGTCAGGTTGAAATCAATTCCGTTATTAAATACACCATTGGGGAAATAGTAATTCAATTTAAAATTTCTTTTGTTAAACAACATTATGCCCGTTCATTTGTTCACCGTTTAGTCTGCGAAAGTTAAACCATAAATGCATAGAATTCAAAACAGTGTGATCGATAAAAGATACATGGCTATCCAAATCAATCCTTTCACATAATTGTAATATCTATAATCGTTGTTTATATTTGTCAAGCATTTTTTTGAATCGTTTATAAAAGATAATTTTTAGGAACAATAGATCGCATTTGACTGGAAGGAATTAAACATTCCATCGGTTTTATTTTAAAACCTGATTAACCAAATTTATAATTTCCAGAGAGGAAAGGATACCCAATGAACAGACTTATAGTTTTCTTTTTAACGTCCTTATTCATGTTCTCCTGCGGAAGCCAGTTAAGTATGGATACTGACGATATGCTTAAATTGTCCGGCAGGGATAGGTTGCCAACCCAGGCAGATTTTCCAGATGACGGCGCGGTGGTTTTATATGAGGATACTGAGAGCAGGCTTTATCTTGATTCGGAATGGGAGGTAAATGTAGAGACTTCATACCACATCGCTGTTCTATACTTAAATGATAAAGCGGAAACCGGTTGGGCAACCCGTGAAATATATTTGAGTGATGAAATGATTCTGTCCGATTTTTCCGCCCGAACAATTAAGGCAAACGGAGAAATAATTCCTCTTACAAAAGACGATTTGCACCCTACAAAACTTATAGACGGTGCGGATCAAATTTCTCATGAAAAATCGGTTAAATTTGTTTTCCCGGGCGTTGAACCCGGGGCTATTTTAGAATATTCGTTTACAATTAATGATCAGGGTTGGTTTGTCGGTGACATTTGGTTCATACAAAAAGATATTCCTGTTTTATACACCAAATACACCATGGAAATTCCAACCATATTTTTTAAATACAAAAACAACTGGACTTACAGTACGAATGCCATACAACTGGGTGAACCGCAAGTATTAAAAAATATTCTAACTGAAAGGTCAGAAAAAGACCAGAGCCGTATTTTTTACTGGGAGATAACCGATATCCCTGCATTTGAAGACGAACCAAATGCGCCTCCTTATTTTGACATTGCCCAATATGTCCGTTATGATATCAAATACAAGGATTGGAATGAGCTTACAGAAGGATATTGGAAATCTCTCATACCAAAATTCAGCGATTCAGATAAACCGGACATTCAGCAATTAGCCAAAGACATCATCGGAGACGCTGAGGATGAGCAAACTAAAATTGAAAGGATTTTTGCCTATACGCAAAAAAATTTCAGGTATATTTCAACTTCTATCAGACGCAGTGGCTATATACCGAATACATGCGACCAGATCATTAAAAATCAATACGGTGATTGTAAAAACATGACCGTGCTAAATGTGAATCTTTTACGGGCTGTTGGTATCGAGGCGTTTCCCGCTTTAGTGGCAACAAAATCCCTCGGAACCATTAGAAAGGATATCACTTCGATTTCTATGTTCAATCATATGATTGCCTATGTAAAAACAAGGGATAATAAGGTATACTGGCTGGATGCAACCGGCAGCAATTGTCCTGTGGGCGAAGTGTATGCATCCATTGAAGGCGTCGAAGCGCTTGTTATTTATGACGATGGGAAATCGGAATTTATCAAAATCCCCGAAAGCCGTTTCCCGGATAATACGGTTCAACGCGATATAACTCTTACTATTTCAAGAAAGGGCGGTGTCGAAGGTCATGCCGTACTTTTATATACCGGCAACGAAAATTTAGGCATGCGCAGCCATTTTAAAGACGCCAGTGTGAGTGACATGAAAAAAGTGATGGAAAGCTATCTGAATTCTAATATGCCGGATATAACTATATCTAATTTGGTTTATGACAATCCTAAAGATATCGAAAAGCAATTCAAAATTGAATTCGACTTTTCAAAGGAAAAATTTGGTTCGTTCACCAGTTCTTTGCTAATTTTCAATCCGTCCGTTTTTAAAATGAAATCCGACCTTGATCGTTACAGAGATGAAGAAAGAAAGCATGCGATTGTTTTCAGCTCGCCATTCAGGGTAATAGATAATGTGGAAATCAATTATAATCCTTCTGAATATATGATAGAAGGACTAAATAAACCGGTTAATGAAAAATATGATTTTGCATCGTTAAGAAGTTATTCAACCTATGAAGAAGATGGTAAAATAACCTATACAAGAGATTACAGCATACGCAAGACCTATATCAAATCATCTGAGTATCAGAACCTTCGCAATATAGAAAAGGCAATTGCCGCCGCGAATGATGAAAACATTGTATTGAAGAAAAAGTAAACTTCAAAATAACCATAATTATAAAGGAGACTGTTGCCGGTCTCCTTTTTTATTTTAGTCGTTCTTTCATCCCTTGCTTTTACCTTGCATTTCCTGCATATTAAATATAAGAATGCTGGAGATTTTTTATTAATGATTGACAAATCGGAAAATACCATAATTTTTACAGAAGCCGAACGCTGTATTTTAGTGGGTATTGCCGGCAGGGAACAATCCCGCTGGGAAACGGAAGATCATCTGGACGAACTGGAATCCTTAGCGGAAACCAGCGGCGCCGAAATCGTAGAACGTTTTATTCAGGACCGGCCGGCACCGGATCCGGCTTTCTTCGTCGGACGTGGTAAATTAGAGGAAATTGCACAATTTATCGAATGGAATAATATTGCCCTGGTAATTTTTGACGATGATCTTTCCCCGGCGCAGATTAAAAATATCGAAAACATATTAAATACAAAAGTCATTGACCGTTCGGCGCTCATCCTCGATATTTTTGCAGATCATGCCCGGACAAATGAAGCAAAAGTTCAGGTAGAATTAGCTCAGCTAAATTATCTTCTACCGCGCCTAACCCGGCAATGGCAGCATCTTTCGCGTCAGATTGGTGGAATCGGTACCAAGGGCCCCGGCGAAACTCAGTTGGAAACCGATCGCCGTCTGGTTCGCACCAGGATTGCTCATTTGAAAACCCGCTTAGAAAAAATATCACGTCAGAGCTTAACACAAAGACAGCAAAGATCGGAAATGTTCCGGGCGGCGCTGATTGGTTATACCAATGCCGGCAAGTCTACATTGATGAACCTGCTTTCCGGAGCGGAAGTGTTGGTGGAAAATAAATTGTTTGCTACGCTGGACACTACCGTACGAAAAATTAACCTGGATAAGAACACAGAAATTCTGCTCAGCGATACGGTCGGTTTTATACGAAAACTTCCTCATCACCTGGTAGCTTCCTTTCGAACAACTCTGGCAGAAGCGGCAGAAGCGGATTTACTTATTCAGGTATCCGATTTGTCTCATCCTCATTTTGAAGATCATTTATTGATTGTCAACCAGATCTTAAGCGATTTAAAGTTTTCACATAAAAAACGACTTCTGGTTTTTAACAAACTGGATAAAGTTAAAAACAGCGGACTTTTAGAACGTATTAAATCAGATTATCCGGAAGCCGTTTTCATCTCGGCATCCAGGCAGATTGGCATACCTGCTTTAAAGAAACACATTTTAAGTTTTATGGAAGAATTGTATGAAGTTGATCAGATTAAGCTTAATTATTTGCATGGAACAGCGGAGCATTTGTTTTATCCTATAGCCGAGATTCTGGAGCGCCGCTCTGATGATTCCTATCTATATCTCAAGATAAAGTACGCCAAAGAGAATAAAAACAGAATCATGCAGATCGCCGAAAGGTATAAATAGATTCATATATCTTATAGCAATTATGTTGATACAATACAGAATAATCGAATGAATGATCACTTTAAGAACAATAAAAAGAGAGCGACTATGATCAACCGGATTAGTATACTCATGATAAATTTGATGTTACTTTATATAACACTGCCAGCTCAGGTTGTCCACACGAAAAATTTTGATCGTTTTACCAATTATAAAATTGACGACTGGATCACCTATGCGCCGGCTACACATATCACGTCTATTGATGTAGGCGATGAATTCGTATATTTCGGAACGCCTGCCGGAGGGATTCTCCGTTATAATGTCTATGAGAAAGAATGGGAATTCCCCTATACCACCAGCAGCGGTCTGCGCAGTAACCAGATTCTGGATGTGGTTTATTCTTATGAAGACAATGTTCAGGAAGGCTGGGAATCGCGCGTAGTTTATGCTCTGACGGACAAAGGAATTGATATTTATGATCCGGCCTTTGATTACTGGAGTCCGGCCTATATTAAGAATATGCCGCCAAACCGCAGGGCTGCTGAGGAAGAGGTGCGGGAATTCCGTAATGATCCGAATTTAAACTTTCCAAATTTTTACCGGCCAATGAATTCCGAATTGCCGAATTTTTTCGCACAAAGAAATTATCTTTTTCGACCGCCAAACGAAATATTGGATGAAGAAAACAGGGTGTTTTATTTAACCGGAGCCCGGGTTGTTGATTTCCATCAGCGATTATGGATCGGCACCAATGGCCTGGGCGTTGCCAGTTCCGATATCAATGATTTAACTCTGAATTTACATCTACAATCCATAACCAACATTTCTCCGCACGATGTGTACTATGACGGCGCTGAAAATAAACTTTGGATCGGCGGGCACAGTACTAAGCGTATTCCAGCCGGAATTGTTTGTTGGGATATGAAAAACAATACCTGGCAAAAATTCGAAGCTCCTTTTTATACGGGTTTATATTCGGATAAAGTTAATGCTATTGCCGGTAATGATCATTTTATTTTTTTCGGCACAAATTACGGACTTGTCCGCTATACAAAAAAAGATGGGAATTGGACAACCTATACTAAGGGTGATCAGTTGGAATCCGATGAAATATTGGATTTGGAATGGTTTGGCGACACTTTGTTTATTGCGACCGCAGAGGGTTTTAACTGGACTGAACCTCCTCATAATCGTATTGTAAGACCTGGGGATCGAAAATTAAATAACACCACCATTTACCGGCTTTCAATTTCAGACTCTCTGGTTTATATGGCTTCGCGTAACGGCATTTATACATTTGACCTTGAAAACAAAAAAGTATCTTTTCTAAACACCGGTTCGGCGATTCTGGATATTAATCTAACCGCCATTCAGGTAAATCAGGGAGGCGATATCTGGACCGCGGGTCAAAAGGGAATAATAAACTATTCCAAAGCCGAAGATAAATGGCAGTCTTTTCCTGATATTGTCCGTTATATTCACGGCAAAATCAATGATATTCAGTTTACCAAAAGACGTGTTTGGTTTGCTACGGATGATGGATTGTTAAAATATGAACCCCGGAAGGATTACTGGTATTTGTACACGACCGAAGACGGGTTGCCGTCCAATAAAGTTTTCAGGGTGGATCCGGATGGCAAGAATTTATGGCTGAGTACGGCCGCGGGAATGACCATATTCCGGTGGAAAAGAAAGGGAAGAACAGAATAACTATCTGGTTTGATTTTTCACCTATTCCAATAATCAGACATGTTTTTAATCAAATATCCATTCGCTCTAAATAATATATCTTAGTATATTCAGGAATTATTACCGTATAGAAATAATACTCGGAGGAGCCGGTTTTGCAAACAAATACGGAAACAAAAAAAGATTTGGGTATAATCATTAAAGACGCCCTTAAAGAACTAAAAGAAACCTTAATTGCATTTATCAAAGCGCCCCGCGCTTTATGGGGAATCAATATTCCTTATATCATAGAAGGCTTATGCTACTTCGGATTGATATTTATATTAACGGTTTATAGTTCTGAAAATGTAAAACTAAATGATATCGCCAGCGGCCTGGTTGTCGGCGGTGTGACCTGGGGAATCACTTTTGCCATGCTTTTCCTTGGCGGAGTCGTGGATCGGATTGGCGTGCGTAATGCATTGGCAGGTTCGTTAGCGCTAATGGCCGTAGGCCGGTTTTTTGCCGCCTTAAGCGGAACGCTTCCTTTGGGAACCGGATTATGGTCGCCAATGTTTTTTATGTTAACCACCGGTTTACTCATCATGGTCATTGGCTATGGGATTTATCAACCGGCGGCCTATGCCGGTGTGAAACGATATACTAATCCCCAAACAGCGGCTATGGGTTATGCCGTAATCTATGCATTGATGAATTTAGGCGGGTTTATTTTCGGACCCATTTCATCTTTTACCCGGCAGAATCTGACCAATATATTTCCACCAAACGGTCTTGCGGGAGTGATCTGGATTTTAGCTGCCTTAACTATAATTTCATCTTTGCTGACCTTATTAATTATTAGAAAAAAAGTAGACCAGGCCGCTGTAGACCGGGTAAAAAAGGAAACCGAACAACTGCAAAAATCTGATACTAAAAAGTTATCTGCCAAAGAAAATGAATCCAAATCAGCCCTGCCAAAGCGGAAAATAAACAACAAGTTCCTGATACTATGGTCTCTTATTGCCGTTGCTTCGGTAATTATTTATATCCTGGTTCAATCGGGTAAATTAGAGATTCATCCCGCTTTGCCCGTCTCTGTATTGATTTTAAGTTTCATTCTGACCATTTATGATTTTTTGCGTAATCGTCCTGATCATCCATTCAGAGATGGCCGGTTCAGCTTTTTTATTTTTATTCTGATACCCGTTCAAACTTTGTTTGCACATCAATGGTTAACCATTCCGCTTTATTTGAAAAGAGCTTTTTCCGGTTCTCTGGTAAGCGAGTCTTTTGAAGTTTTCGGAAATTTAAACCCATTGCTAATTTTCATTTTGGCGCCAATAATCGCCGGACTCACAGCGCGCACCAAAGTGTATAAAATGATGATCTGGGGTACGATAGTGATGGCTGTGCCTACCTTTTTACTGGCTATTGGCACAAATGCCTATTTCTACCTGCTTTATGTTCTATTTATGACGCTTGGGGAAGCTATGTGGCAGCCAAGGTTTTTACAATGGATTGCCGAAATTGCCCCGGAAGGTAAGACAGGAATTTATATGGGCATCGGTCAGTTTCCCTGGTTTCTTACAAAAATGGTCACATCGTTTTACTCGGGTTATTTCTTACAAAACTTCATCCCGGACCCGGCATTTGGTTTATCATCAAATCCTGAATTTATGTGGTTTATTTATGGATTGATTGCTATTATTTCGCCGGTTGCTCTTATAATAGCAAGAAAGTGGATGGTAAAAGGGATGAAGGAAAAAGCTATGTAAAAGAAAAAAGCCCTCTATAATAATTATAAAGGGCTTTATCTTCTATAGTGCTTTTATTTAACTAATAAAAGTTTTTTAGTAACTGTCTGATTTTCTGTATTTAACCTGTAGAAATACATACCGGACGGCAGATGCCCGGCATTCCAGAGAATTCGATGCGTTCCTGCGCTAATCTGGCCGTCAAGAACCGTTGCTACTTTTTCTCCGGTCAATGAATATACTTCCAGAGTTACCATATTCTTTTCGGGTAAATCAAATTCGAAAGTTGTCGAAGGATTGAAGGGATTAGGATAATTCTGTTTTACGGAAAATTCCTTGGGAATAACCGGCATTGTATTGATAGCGCTTGGTCCTGAATAGGTTATTTCTAAATAATATTCTGTTACGCCTTCAATGACCGTAATAGTAGTATCCATTATCGTTGGTGAATGATCGGGTCCTACAAAAGGCGGGGTAATATACCATTCTCCTTCACAAACACGGAAATAGAAGGAAGAATCCGGCTGAACCTGCGCATTAACTATATAAAAATAGGGAAAACTACCTGTGGTATTAATAGTCAAGTAATTTTCGGAATTTACATATTCTCCCGGGACATTAATCAGTTTTATCTGGAGATTGGCATGCGTATAATTCATTGCAAAATCAAGTCCGTCAATGGTATCATCTGATACAGTTATATTGGAATACATAAATGGCATAGCCAGAAAGTCGCCAGTCCAGTTATTTGGATATACATCATAAGTATCATTGGTAACGCTAATCGTATATTTAAGAGAATCCTGATTAATTTGGCCGTTAAAATTATCCCCTGTTGTCTGGGAATTAGCCGAAATATTAAAGTCGTTTATTTCTACAAACGGCATTTCATCCGGTTCAAAAAGAAGTCTGCCTGTAATTAAACTCTGGGCCGGAATCAGATTAAAATATACGGTGTCACCCGGTAGGGCATTTCTACCATTTCCATTCTCAATAATATACCCCGGTGGTAAAAGCGGTTCATCATCATCAAATTCATTTATAGATACCCAATATTCATGAGGCGAACGAATATGTAATGCAATATAACCATTCGCATCTGTTTGTCCATTAGTTCTTCCTGAATCGATATTAGCTTCCACCCGATATACAAAAGACGGCGTAGTACTATTTTCGGTTATATAAACATGAATCAAGGCATCTGTACTTAAAACATAAAAATTTCTTTCAACATTATCATTTTCGCTTAAATTGAATTGATACCGGCTGTCACTCCAGGTATTCGGTATTAAATAGTTAGGTATCAGGCTTTCGCCGCTGATGTATAAATTAAATGGAACATCCTCTGTGTCACCAGGATCAAATGAGGCGTAAACCAGATATTCTCCGTCTTCAATTGTAAAATCATGATAACGGCCTGAGTTTACATTTTCCAGAGAGCCGTAATCAAAAACTGGCACAACATTGTCATCCTCATCCAGAACCTGTCCGTAAACCGTGGTAGTGAGCGGCGTTAATAAAAAATCGAAATCAGCATTCTCACCGAGTTGAACTTCAATTTCTTCATATTCATCAGGTTCGATTAGATAACCCTCGGTCAGCGATTCGCTAAATATACTTACTCTCCATAGGGAGTTTGCAGCGCTGTCCGGCAGATTTACGGTGTAGTTACCATTCTCATCCGTTATCCCCGTCCAAAATCCTAATTCCGGATTTGCCGGTTCGGCCATAATCATAATATTCTGTAACGACGGATCCGGCGCGGTAACACCGCTAATGGTTACAACACCTGTCGCCCAATAATCAGGATTTGCCAACTCGGATAGATGAACAGCGCCTTCAACCGATGAACCATCGCCTGGATCTTCAACATAAAATATATAATCTCCGGGGACAAAACCGAAACTGCCTATCGTAGAATAAATAATACCATCGGGAACGGCGCTGGAATCGCCCGGTCCATCGCCTCCTAAAACGCCATCGGTTTGTGAGAAAGTAACAAGATTTACATCTCCAGCATCAATAATCTGATTACTGTTTTGATCGTAATAAATGGAAACCAAGGCTGTTCCGCCTACTGCTGATAAATCATATTCCCAATCAAAAAAATCCCCCTGGACGGCGCTATCCGCTTCAACGCCATTAACCCAAAACCGGATATATGTTGAAGAAAATGCCGGAATGGAAAATATAAAAATAAAAAGAATCATTAAAAGTTTTTTCATAGTTATTCTCCTTTTATTATTGTTTTTGAATTAAGGAGGAAATCGGCTTTAAAATATTTTTCTTTATAAGATATTGATATTTTTGATCATATAATTACCAAAATTAAAAAAATATTTTACCTATTATAGAAAATTCAAATTATGCCGAATAATTTATTACTATGCAAACCAAGGTTTTATTTATTTCAGATAACCTTTCCCGTTATCATAATTTTATCCGGCGGGAAAATGGTTATGATTATAGTTTGGAGCTCCTGACCCATCCGGAAGCGAATAAGCGTTCTCTTTCCGGGGAATTCTATGATCTTTTTATCATAGACCTTGACCAATCATGGTTAGCTCTGCCGCCATGGATTATCGAACAGGGACAACAGCATTATTTTCATCAATACATCTTTATCTCTGAAAAACCTGTATCAGGAGAACTACTTAGTTTACTGAATAACCGGATTTTCAGAACCATAAAGCATCAGTCAGCAACGGATTTATTGCAAAAAGTAGTGGATGAGGCCAGGGAAAACGCCCGTAAACACCAATACAGCAGTTCCATGGAATATCATTTTACGCTTAAACCTTATGTACCGGGGCTATTGGGTAATCATCCGTCTATAAAAGGTATCAATAAATTTATCGAGATTGTTGGCCGGGCCAGATATGCTCCCTGTCTTATTCGCGGTGAGCGAGGCGCCGGTAAACAGACTTGCGCTCAACTGATTCATGATGCCAATAATCTCCGGGATAATCTTATTTTTGTTAAGAATTGCGAGAATGCAACAGCTACAGATATGTTAAGCGACTTTTTTGGCGTTGAAACGGATAGTGAAATTTATGGGCCTAAGCGAAGCGGATTATTCGAGCAGTATTCCGGCGGTACAATTATACTTCGTAATATCGAGAAAATGCATCCTGAAGTACAGGCCAAACTGCTTTTATATCTGGAAGACAGGTCTTTTAAATCCATTGGTGGTACAAAGATTGTGCAATCCAATATTCGCATAATCGGCACAACAAAATTTGACCTGGAATGGTTTGTCAGACATCAGGGATTTAATTCCGGACTTTATTATCATTTAAAAGCATTCGAGATTGTTTTACCTTCAATCCGGGAACGCCGGGAAGATATCGAATTAATAGCTAAATACTATTTACAGCATTTTAATTACATCTATAATAAAAGCATTAAACGTATTTCTTCCTCCGCAAAAAATCTGATGAAAGACTATAATTGGCCTGGTAATGTTAAAGAAATAAAAGACGTAATGGAAAGAGCGGTATATATTTCATCATCAGAACAAATAAATACAAACGAATTACCGGATTCATTAAAGAAAAATACACAGACAAGTAAACAGGAAGAGCATTTGGGTAACTGCTCAATCAGAGAGCTTGAAAAAATTCATATTGAACATGTGCTTCAAAGAACCAAAGGCAATAAATCCAAAGCCGCAGGTATTCTAGATATTTCCCGTACTACTTTAAGAGAAAAAATGCGTCAGTATGGTTTAGAATAATAGTTATAAAGTGGTTATTTTTTAATTCATCAATAAACACCCTCTATAATGCCAAAATTTTCGTACTAACCGCGCTGCCTATGTATGCCTGTTAATAATGGTGTTAATATTTGTTATTAAGAAATCATTAAATCAAAATTGCTATATTCATCAATGAATCTTAATTTTAAAAAATTTTTAATATTGAGAAACGGGAATGGGTCCAACCAGAACAGTTATTAATCACAAGAATTTGGTTCATAATTTAAAACTGCTGCAGGCGGCCGTTGGGAAAACGGAAATTATGGGCGTTGTTAAAGCGGAAGCTTATGGTCACGGAGTTAATGAAGTAGCCCGTACTTTAGTTAATCATGGCGTGCAAAATTTGGGCGTAGCTTTTGCTGAAGAAGGTTTGGGATTGCGTAAAGCGGGGATTCGCGCGCCAATTCTTGTGTTTGGCGCCCATCTGCCGGAATATCTTGAGGAACAAATTATCTATGATCTGGATATAACTTTAACCGGCTTACACCAGATTGAAGCTATTGGACGATTTTGCAGGCAAAGGCAAAAAGAAGCGCGGATTCATATTAAATTTGATACCGGTATGAACAGGGTTGGTTTTTCACTGGATGAATTTGAAACTCTTTTTAATATCCTATTAAAGGAAGAATGGATAAAAATTGCCGGTGTTTACTCTCATTTTTCAAGTTCTGATGAAGAAGATGAGGAATACACAAGATTGCAGATACAGAAATTTTTACAATTAAAAACGGCCCTTAAAAACATTCTTAAAAATGGACCAAAATTTCACATTGCCAATTCAGCTGCAATTATGCATTATCCTGAATCATATTTAGATATTGTCCGGCCGGGCGTTATGTTATATGGTTATGTTCCAAATCCTGATTTCAAACATAACTGGCCTTTACGTGAAGTAATGCGGCTTATAAGCCGGGTTACTCTGATTAAAAAAGTTAACCCCAATCAGCCGGTCAGCTATAACAGGCGCTACTATACAAAAAAAGATACAAAGCTGGCCCTTGTTCCTGTTGGCTATGGGGACGGATTTAACAGACGTTTAATGAATAGAGGAGAGGTTCTCATACGAGGCAAACGATATCCGATTGCAGGCAGTATTTGTATGGACCAGTTTTTAGTGGATATTGGCAACGATTCTCAAATCGAAATCGGAGATGAAGTAGTTCTGATCGGCAGTCAGGGCAAAGAGCAAATATCGGTTATGGATGTGGCAAAAATGCTTGACACTATTCCGTATGAAGTAACCTGCTGGGTTGGTGTAAGAGTACCCAGGTTCCATGAAGTAGTAACCTGAAAAGATTAAGATGTCTGATATTCAGATTAATCTGTTTTATTGGAGTACATTTTATTATATTCTTTTCAGGATAAATGAAAACCCATGATGAGGTAAAAATGAAAACGTTTTTGACAATTCTGTTATTTTGCTTTTTCGGAATTAATTATATTTCGGCTCAGGTACTTAAAGTATCGGTAAAAATGCAAAACGAGCATCTTTCAGAAGAAGATAGAAATGAACTGGAAGACTTACCCGGAAAAATCGAAGACTATTTTAACTCTTACTCCTGGACGGATGACGAGCTGGAATATGATGTAAATTGCACTGCCCAGATTATTGTGGAAACTGTTCAAAAGACTCATGAAATTCTATATCGTTGCCAGTTTTTAATATCCAGCGAGTCCGGTGAAAATTTCTATGATAAACTTTGGGAGTTTCCTTATACAAGGAGTCAGATGCTTTCCCATACCACCGGCCAGTTTGATCCATTAACTAAATTTTTGGACTTTTATGCGGCTTTGATTCTGGGTGGAGAATATGACTCAAATGGTTTGTTGTTAGGAAATAAACAATATGAGGCCGCTCTGGAAATAGTCAACCAGGCGCTGATGTCACAATACTCCAAAGGTTGGACACAGCGAAAAGAAAATCTTCTTAAAATTACCGATATTCGCACCCGGCCTTTGCGGGAAATTAAACCGGATTTTTTTGAGGCTATCTATCTTTATGATGAAGGTAACCTAAAAGAAGCTTTTAAACTGGCCAATAAGGTTTTGGAAGGTTTAGAAAAAGTATATAGTATACAACCTAATAACTGGTATCTGCAGATTTTTATGAATTCCCACTTCAGAGAATTGGCTATTCTATTTGCGGGCGAGAATGAAAAACTGGAGAAACTCGAAAAAATAGACAGTAAACACCGGGAAACATACCGGGAAAAAATGGAAAAATACTGATTAAAAAATAGTGAAATAAAAAAGCCGCTTTAAAATCAGCGGCTTTTTTTATTTAATAAATTGAATAGTAAATGGATAATGATAGGACGTTCCGTTGCTGGCATTAATGGCAGCGATAATAATCAAAACAAGGCTCATTATACCTACTACTATAAGCAACAGAATGCCTATTGCTATCAATACTAACAAGGCGGATACAATTAGGTAAATAGTAACGCTTATTTGAAAATTCAATGCTTCTTTACCCTGTTCGTCAACGAATGGAAATTCATTCTTTTTAATTTGCCAGATAATCAGAGGTGCTATAATATTGCCAAAAGGTACTATAAAACCAGCTATTGCAGAAAGATGACAAATCATTGCCCAGGTTTTTGCATCCTGAGGAATTTCGGCGGTACTGTTTTCTGTCATAATTATCCTTTCCCTAATAAGTTAAAATATTTTTTGCTAATATAATTGATTTTTATGATACATGAAAGTTTATTGCGTATTCTTGATATCCACTAATTACAGATATTCAATATAAATTCTGCTTTTTAAAATAACTTGAGTTTAAAATTTTTACTGTTAAATTGGATAAACGGTTACTAAAATATTGTGGAACGGAAGGCAAAAAGACTATAGGATATATGATAAATATTTTATGTTTATACATATCATGGAAAACGCTATAAAGAATATAAAACTAAGTCCTGTGGGGAATTTTTAATGAAAAATGTTGTCATAGTAGATGGAATTCGTACGCCATTTATAAAATTCGGAACGGATTTTAAAGATATTCCGGCTCATGAACTTGGCGCTTTTGCAGCACGGGAATTGTTAGAGAAACTCGATTTTAATCCTGAAGAACTTGATGAAGTTATTATAGGCAATGTCGCACAACCTCCTGAAGCCATAAATATAGCTCGTAACATTGCATTATTGGCAGGAATACCGCAGAATATACCTGCTTTTTCGGTCCAACGAAATTGCGTCAGTAGCATGGAAGCTATTTCAGAAGCCTGGTATCGTATTCAGGCTGGGCATGGTATCGCCTATCTCTGCGGCGGAGTGGAAAGTATGTCTAAAATTCCTTTATTTTTGAATAGCCAGGCTGCAGAATGGATAGGCAAATTATACAAAGCCAAATCAATCGGAAGACGATTAGCTCTATTCACTAAAATTAAAATGTCATTTTTTAAACCTGTCGTTGGACTGCAATTAGGATTGACGGATGGATATTCTGGATTAAATATGGGGGAAACAGCAGAAATTCTGGCCAGAGAATTTAAAATTTCCCGTGGGGAACAAGATCAATATAGCATGGAAAGTCATATTAAAGCAGAAAAGGCCATGAAAAACGGAATACTTGCTGAAGAAATTATGCCGGTTCCCATACCACCACAATATGATCAAATCATTTCAATGGATAATGGAATACGGCCGGGTCAGTCGATGGAAGCTCTGGCAAAATTAAAACCAGTTTTCGATCGCTATAATGGAACAGTTACAGCTGGTAATTCCAGCCAGATAACCGATGGCGCTGTGATGCTCCTGGTTATGGAAGAAGACCGGGCCAGAAGTATGGGTTATCAACCTTTAGGCCGGATCAATACGTTTGCTTATGCCGCTCTTGATCCTTCAAAAATGGGTTTGGGTCCTATCTATAGTACTTTAAAAGCGTTAAATCATTCCGGCATGAAAATGAAAGACATACAACTCATTGAAATGAATGAAGCTTTTGCTGCGCAGATTTTAGCCAATCTCCGGATATTTGACTCAAAAGAATTAAGTAATGAGTATCTCGGATTGGATCATGCTCTGGGCACTATCGATCCATCAATTTTGAATGTCAATGGCGGAGCCATAGCGCTTGGACACCCTGTTGGTGCTTCTGCTGGCCGGCTGACGCTTACGCTCTTAAAACAAATGAAACGAACCGGCAAAGAGACAGGCGTAGCGACTCTGTGCGCCGGAGGGGGCCAGGGCGCGACATTTATTTTTGAAAACATTTAAATCCCACTGAAAGGTAAAGATGTCCAAAGCTTTTTATTTTGAGGAACTTGAAAATAAAATCGGTGCGCTATATTTCGATGTCCCCGAAGAAAAAGTAAATAAATTCAATACGCCCGTGATGGAAGAATTAGAAGTTGCCTTAAAAGAATTAAGCGAAAGAAATGATTTGCGGGCCCTTTTGCTTCTCAGCAAGAAACCGGATTCCTTTTGCGCCGGTGCCGATATGATGGAAATTTATAATTTACGTGATAGGAATCTTGCTTATGATATAAGCCGAAAAGGTCAGAATATTTTCAATTATCTTACAATTTGTCCTTTCCCTACCATAGCCGTTATAAATGGTTCATGCATGGGGGGAGGAACTGAAATCAGCCTGGCATGTACTTTCCGTTTGGTAACAAATAATATAAAAACAAGCATTGCCTTACCTGAAATAAATCTCGGCTTAATACCCGGCTGGGGTGGATGTACACGTTTACCCCGTCTTATCGGTCTGCAAAAAAGCTTTGATGTTATTCTTACGGGTCGGAAAATGGATTATAAAAAAGCTTATCGGTCTGGTTTTGCCGATAGAATTATATCAGCAGAATGGTCTCTGGAAAATGCTGTCGAATTTGCCGAAGAAATATTAAACGGAAAAATGAAAAAAAATATTAAACGACATAAATCCAATAGCTTTATGTCGTTTTTTTTAGAGAAGAATCCAATAGGAAGAAAATTTCTTTTTTCGAAGGCTAAACAGTTAATTCTGCGGAAAACCGGCGGGAATTATCCGGCTCCCATAATGGCTCTGGAAGTAATGCGAAAATCTTATGGTAAATCTTTTAAAAAAGCCTTTGAACTTGAAGCCAGAACACTTGCAGAGCTTATTGTAACTTCTATATCAAAGAATCTTGTTCAAATATTTCTGTGGACCCAAGAAATAAAAAGGGAAAATGGAACCAGAAATCAGGATTTGACCGGTTTGACTATAAAAAAGGCCGGTATACTTGGTGCAGGCGCAATGGGCGGTGGGATAGCTTATTTATTCGTTTCAAAACAAATACCCGTAAGAATCAAAGATACTAGATATAAAGCCCTGGCCGGCGCATATAAACAGGCTGGTATTCTTCTTAAAGACCAGCAAAATAAAGGCAAAATCTCAAAGAACGAATTCATTCATATCATGCATTGTCTCTCAGGAACCACCGATAATAGCGGATTTGCCAATAAAGATGTTATCATTGAGGCGATTGTTGAGGACCTGGCTATAAAAAAAGAAGTATTAAGAGAGATTGTGTCAAGGATATCAGAAAAAACTATTCTTGCAACAAATACATCTTCGCTCAGAATAGAAGATTTAGCCACTGCTGTAAACAACAAAAACAGGTTTGCCGGTATGCACTTTTTCAATCCCGTACACCGCATGCCTTTAGTCGAAGTTGTCAGAGGTAAGCATACTTCCGATCATACTGTCGTAACACTATTTAATTTATCTAAATCTCTGGGTAAAACGCCAATTGTAGTTAAAGATGCTCCGGGATTTCTTGTCAATCGTTTATTAGTTCCTTATATGGTTGAATCAATCTCTCTATTGGAAGAAGGATTTACAATAACCGATATTGATAATTCAATGATAAAATTTGGCATGCCTATGGGACCGATTGCTTTACTTGACGAAGTGGGGATCGATGTTGCAGATAAAGTAGCCAATATATTAAGTCCTTTTATGGGAGATCGAATGGCCGAGTCAAATATTCTTGAGCGATTAATTGAAAAAGGCCGCCTAGGAAAGAAATGCAAAAAAGGTTTTTATCGGTATTCGGGTAAAAATAAATACCCTGATCCGCTTATCCCGACAATGATTGCAGCAACGCAAAAAGTAAATGCTGATTATGAAGAAATGTCTAAAAGAATGATATATCCAATGATCAATGAAGCAGCCCGGTGTCTGGAAGAGGGAATTGTTTCCCAACCACGGGATATTGATGTTGGTATCATTTTCGGAACCGGTTTTGCGCCATTTAAAGGTGGATTACTTAAAATTGCGGAGACTGAGGGTCTTAACAAGATATCTGATACATTACATTCTTTTTCTGAGAAATATGGAACCCGGTTTAAAGTTTCGGGTAGTCTTCAAAATATAGTTGATTCTAAAAAAAGATTTTATGCAGGTTAATATTTATTTAAGCTAAAATACAGTTACTTCATTTTGAATATTATAAAAACTCATGCTTATTGGGCTGTCACGGTATCACATACCGTTTTAAAAACTCTAATAAAATTACCTCCCAGTATTTTCTCGATCGCTTTTTGTTTATAGCCTCGCCGGATAAGTTCTTTCGTAATATTAGGCATCTTGGAAATATCGCTAAGTCCAGCTGGTGTCAATGGGATACCGTCATAATCCGAACCAAGTCCAACATAATCATCCCCAACCAAGTGTATCACATATTCAATATGATCAACCACATCTTTTACACCTGGATATATCGGATCTATGTGACTATGTATGAAAGCCGGGCGGTCGAATGGTTTATTATAAATTCCCGCCTTAATTGAATCCTCAATGGCATCGGCCATTTTACGGGCGCGAGCATAAGTCTTACCAAATACTTTTTTTAAAAAAATAGGTGAAAAATTAATAAATAACACACCGCCATTTTGAGCCAGTTTTCTTATCTGGTTATCGTTTAAGTTCCTATGGTGAGGGCAGATGGTGTAAACGCCTGAATGTGAGGCAATAACAGGTTTTGATGAAGTTTTAATTACATCGCAAAATGTCTCTATGCCCGAATGAGAAACATCAATCATCATACCTAATTCATTCATTCGATGAATTACTTGTATACCAAATTCAGTTAGCCCACCAAAATTAGCAGCGACCGCACATATTTCATCTCTGCTGCTTGTGGCAATTTCATTACTATAATTCCAGGTAAGCGTTATGTAACGGACACCGCGCTTGTAAAAATATTCCAGTTTTTCCAGATTGCCCTCTAATGCAGCGCCGTCTTCAATACCAATACCAATGGCAATTTTATCATTTTTTAAAGCAATTTCTATATCATCCGGATTTTCTATTAAATTAACTCTGTCCGAATTTCTGGAAATAATATCGGTCAGACTATCCAGCATTCTGACAGTTTGATTGAACATATTGTCCGGTTGATATTTACGGATATCCGGCCATAGAGCAAAAAAGGAAATATCCAATCCTCCATCTCTAAGCCGGAATAAATCCACATGCCCTCTTTTTGACCTGATTTCAATCGATTGACCTCTAAGATGCCGTTCAATCGCATCGTTATGCATGTCCACAACTATGGCTTTTGTATGAATCTTCACGTATTCCTGAGAAGAAACTTTCGATGTTAAAAGAAAAATAAACAAAATAAATAGTATTTTAGCCATATAGAGTATCAACGAATAATAAACATTTTTTTTGCTTTCCCGGTTTTAAATCTTCCTGACACATTTAATACCGGTCTAATGAAATATGTCCCGGATGCTACCGGCATGCCATGAAGATTTTTACGATCCCAAAGAAAGTATTCAGAAAACAATCTTTTATCCAGCGGCCTAAGGGATTTTATTAACTGCCCCTGAATATTATAAATATGAAGCTCTGTCTTTACTAAATTCCAGTTTAAAACTTCAATGGTAATATCATTCTTGAAAGAAGGATTAGGGAAAAGATTCAATATTCTAATTTGATCGCTATAACCCGATCCGGGAATTTGAACAGCTGATTTTAATATCCAGTTATCCTTATCAAATTCCACTTCTATAAGTTTTTTTTTAAAATTAAAAATGTAAGTCTGATTAAAGGTATTATTCTGAACTACAATTGTTGTATCTGTCCCGTCATTAAGATGAAACGTGAGATCAACAGGCATCACATACAATGGCGCGAATTGTGTTTGTATAATAGTCACTTCTGTTTTATTAAGTCCGGAAGATGATGAAAATTCGCTATCCCAGAAATATTCATATTTTGGATAGTATGGATAATTAAGCCATTGATCAAAAAAAGCTGTTAATGATAAACCTGATTCCGTTTCACAAACCGATTTGAAATTTTCCGTGGTGACTGAACCATAGGTCCATCGTTTATCGTTCAGATATTCACGTAACGTCTTGAAAAATGAATCATCGCCCATCATTTTCCGCAGCATATGTAACACCCAGGATCCTTTATCATAAACAACTATATGAAAAATATTTGATTCATCGGTTGTGTCAGAAACAATTATTGTGCGGTCTCCCATATATCTCTGAGTATTTATGTATACATGATAACTTTCCATACCAGGTGGATTTCCAAGGAAACCGGCCCATTCGGCATAGAGCGCTTCCGTATAAGATGTAAAACCTTCATTCAGCCAAATATCTTTCCAGCTGGCGCATGTAACCATGTCCCCGAACCATTGATGCCCAAGTTCATGAACATAAAGATATTTCCAGCCTACCGATGAAGAAACTGAGCCTATACTTGTTAATGTCTGATGCTCCATACCTCCAATCCAGCCAAATTGTGCATGGCCATATTTCTCTTGTAAAAATGGATAAGGTCCAAGAAAATGTGATAGTCCATCGATAAAGTCCTGCATTTCGGAGAAAGCCGATTTTGCCTCTGTAAGATACTCCGGATACACATAGTAATCCAAAAGCATGGAATCATGATCGTTATAATGATAGTATTCCTTATAATTAGCATAAGAACCAATAGCCAGTGAAACAAGATATGTGGCAATAGGATATCTTTCCTGCCAGTAGTAAGTGATGGAATCGTCAACTACTTCTGTCTTAATTAAAGTCCCGTTGGAAGCGGCATATTGTCCCGATGGTACAGTAATAATGATATCGACAGAATCGGCTTTATCTTGCGGAGAATCCTTACAAGGCCACCAATACCGGGCGCCATAGGATTCACTTAATGTCC
>RQOG01000025.1 GCA_003854985.1 Calditrichota bacterium | reverse complement strand
CAAAAACAATGTGCCGCATGCGGGCTGGCACAAAAAGCATGACAGGAAAAACAACAGAAGGGCTGGCGTGTGGAGTAGCCTAAAATGCGAAAGGCCGCCGGAGCTGGTCATTTTAGGCTACGGGGAAAAGTCTAACCAAAAGCAGAATATACAAACCGCTTATATTTGTATGACAATCCTTAAATAAATCCAACATGAGGTTAAGTTCAGATAATTTGTACCACTTCACAAAGAAACCCGACAATCTTAAGGGAATCCTTTCATCTGGCTTCAGATATAGTGTTTTAAAAGAAGACATACCAACAGATCAGTTTAAACGAGCTCTTTATGCTGTATGCTTTTGTGATATTAAAATCGATGACACTGAAAATCACAGAAGCTGTTACGGAAATTATGCTATTGTATTAACAAAGGAATGGGGTATATGTAAAGGAATATCGCCGGTGAGATATGTTCATTATAACTCCCCAGGTGCATCCAAATCTTATCTGAAACTTAGAAATTATTATAAAAACATATGGGATCTTCAATTTGTAACCTCAGGACAAGTAGACCCAGAGCTTTTTTACTTATTTCTTTCCATACTGCATACCCAGGATAAATTAAAAGGCGAGAATATGATAGAAGAGCTAAACCTTAACAAGGATAACTTTATAAAGGAGTATGATAAACTGGATAGTGAATTTGCTGAATTTTATGATTTTCTTAAGATCACTAAAGAGGATTATGCCCTGCTTGTAACGAAATATATAAGTTCATTAATCTTTAGAATAACTGAATTACATAACGATTTATTGGAGAGAGATCTGTTCTTGAGAAAATACAAGGAAGACGATAGGATCCTGTATGATGAAAGAGAATGGAGATCCATACATCTGGAAACTATCCCCGCAGAATCCTCACTAGAGCATGAAAAGGAGTTTGATTTGTATTATGAGAAAGGTCATTTGCCTGCGAAATACAATCTAAGATTTACGCCTAATGATGTTGTTGCCATATTAACTGAGAATAAAGAGGATAAAGAAGAACTGATCAAATACCTAAGGAATACTGAATCCCTCATTGATTATAAGGATAAAGTACTTGATCTGAATGAGTATCGAGAATATAATAACTAAAGCCAATCTTTTTTCTTTTTCAATTGAAAGTTCAGTTGAAAAGAAAAAATGCTTATTTTTAAGGCAATAGACGTTCTTTAAAAAACTGGTTGACAGGGAGTCTTGCAAAGTTGAAAAGCTTGATTTTAGGGGAGTAGGTTGCAGAGTTGCCTCAGGACAAGGGGGTGGTTGGTCTGGAGATGGACTTCAAACAGGATTGTCTGCTTTTGCATCAGCAAACACAGCAAAAACGGGATTATTAGATTATACCGTTAGAACTAATTATAAATCTGCAAGAAGTTATAGTGATTTCAATAAATTAAGATCAACACAAAAAGCTTGGCGTACAACAAATACTTTGGGTAAGGGTGGAGCAACGTATTTAAATACGTTTAAAATTATTGGCCGAGCAACAGGAATTGCCTCTGCGGGATTAGCTATAAATGATGCGATTCAAAATCCAACAACTGGAAATATTATTCAGGCATTTGCAACTACTGGATTAGCATTAGTCAGAATAAATCCCTTGGTAGGAATAGGTTTAGGGATTATGGATGTTACCGGAGCTTCTGATTATTTATACGATCAATTAGGTAACGCAATTGATAACTATTAAGTTAAGTAAGTATGAAGAAAATAATAGAATTTGTAGTTTATATATTTTATAGGTATTATGATAAGGGTAGCACACAGTCAATAGCCTATCCAAGTGCTTTAATGTCAACTTCCTTATTGATTTACATAAATTTATCTACTCTATTGATTGCTCTGGGTGTTGATTATAATCGTATTTCTCCAGTAATTGAATCGTATGGGCGTGGGATTAGGTTCTTAAGTGCCTTTTTATTGTGGCTACCATTTTTCTTTCTATTGAAAATGTTTCTTAGAAAAAAAGATATTGTAAAAAAATCATACACGAATCAGGTAGTAAGAATTGGAAATATATCATTATTGCTTTACATCATTTTTTCAATGCTTATTCTAATATTCTTAATAAAATGAATTTTGTTGATAGTATAAATCTATTGTACTCGTGGGATTTGTAATGCTGTCAATAGGCCTTTTATAGCGACCAAACAGGGAAAGGCTAAAATCACAAAACCCGGAGCAATCCGGGTTTTGTGATTTTATTAGTCCCATGGGGAATCCTTCATCGGATCGTATCCGTCCTACCAAGTAGGTCTTGGTTTGTTATTGTAATAAGATTTATTTTGAGGTATACTGGTATACTATAAAGTTAGGTTT
>RQOG01000135.1 GCA_003854985.1 Calditrichota bacterium | reverse complement strand
TAAAGATACGCCTGAAAATTCTCATTTCATTTTTGATTTTGTCGCTTCCTTTAACACCCTCTATTCAAAAAGAAAAAACATGGAAACTTGGGACAACAATAGTTATCCGGCTTATGTTCAACTTAATAAAAATTCAAATACGGCAGATGTGGATGGCAAACTGGACGAAATCGTCATAAAATACAAAGGGGAAAATGATAATACGAAATTCCGGCTTGAAGCGATGCACCGAATCCATTTATACGGACATCGGAATTTTGAGCTGAGCAACAACAGTGATATCAGATATATCTATCTGTTTGCTGCGATTGGTTTTCTCATTTTGATGATTGCGTGTTTCAATTATATCAATATCTCGACGGCGCAATCGACAAAACGCGCCAAAGAAGTGGGATTAAGAAAAGTGGTCGGAGCGAATCGGGGCCAGTTAATCAGACAATTTTTATCCGAATCGGTTGTGTTCTCGGCGGCCAGTTTTGCTTTGTCTGTCATCCTTGCTGAATTCACATTACCTGTCTTTCGTACAATCATGAATGTTAATATCGAACCATCACCTCTTTCAGAGATAAAACTGCTCTTTGGTTTATTTGCTGTTCTCATTTGTGTCGGATGTCTTGCAGGTGCTTTTCCCGCATTCATGATCAGTTCATTTCAACCCACTTATATTCTGAAAAATATGGCCAGGAAAAACTCCAAATCATTTTTCAATTTGAGAAATATGCTCGTTGTCGTTCAGTTTATTATCTCCGCGATTTTAATTGTCAGTACCGTCACCGTTTACAAACAGCTGCAATATATAAAGAATAAAAAGCTGGGATATCAGAAAGAACATATCGTTACGATGGCTGTCAGTTACGATCATCTGAAAATGAATTATCAAAGTTTTATGAATGAACTGTCAACGAATCATCGAATCGCCAATATTTCAGTTTCAAGGGCTCTGCCGTACAACATCCGCAGCAGTACAGATGCCGACTGGTTTGGACGAGAAAATGATAAACATTTCCCGGTTTATTATGCGCAAATTGATAACCATTTTCTC
>RQOG01000134.1 GCA_003854985.1 Calditrichota bacterium | reverse complement strand
CATTAAGCTGAATTTTTTCTTTAAAAGGATTTCCGAAAACCATGGCGCCCAAACGTCCATTACCGATTGGTAAGGCTTCGACCCATTGTTTGGCAGGCTGATTATACCATAGTTTTAATAAAGCATTTTCACCGGCGGATATATTAAAAATACATAAAAAACAGAAAGTAAATAAAAAAAGCGCTTTCATAATTCCTTATCCCTGAATATAAAAATTTAAGATAAAATAGTTGATCATAAATGTACTAATTGATCCGTATTATTTCCAAAAAAATAGAAATTAATTGACACAAAAATTTCGGATAAACAGCCATTAAAATGGACAAGATAAAAAAGAAGAGTCCTACCAAATGGCAGGACTCCTAGTCATTGTTTGGAAGACGTTTGATACTATTTTAATAGCAGCATTCTTTTCAGAACACTATAGTTCTTATTACTCTCTGATGAATTAAATTTAGCCTTAATAATGTATACGCCGCTTGCCAGACTGTTACCGTTAAATTGTAGCTGGTATTGACCGGCTGAATAATCTTTCTCGGCTAAAATAGTTACCTGCTGACCTAAAATATTGTAGACTGTAATTTTTACATGACCTTTTTCCGGAATTAGAAGAGGTATCGTAGTTACGGGATTAAAAGGATTGGGGTAATTTTGTAATATGTCGAAATTTTCAGGCACAACTTCATCTTTCGAATTTTTTGCTATTATTTTGGAACCGACGTTGCTGGCGTTTATTTCTTCCGTTAACAATATAATTTCAGGATCATCCGTTCCGTATTGAGCAATAACTTCTTCCAGCGTTTTCTTTGCCTGTTCCAAATCGCCTGCTTGTAAGTATAGATTGGTTAAATTGAGCATGCTCCGCATTTTATCCTCATCGGAAAGATTTGGAATTAACGTTTTTGAAAGTGAGATGGCTTCAGAATAATTTCCTTCGAGCGAATTCCATATAATTTCATAACGAAGCGCATCTGTTGTTAATTGGCTGATTTTTTGTTTTTTTACATCATTTTCCAGAAATGATATGAATTTATTTTTTTCACCAAACGTATCATCCCTGTAATCCGCCCTTAACATACTATATATATCGTGCAGGATAGCTGATTTTTCATCATCGTTCGTTTTCTTATCTTTTATTTTTTCCTTGAGAGACAACAGACCTTCGTAACCCCTGTACTTATCGGGCAGTGCATCAGGCTGGGAGAAAGCGATCATTTCATTAGCCGCGGCCGTTTTCGGCACTCCGTAATCGTTGGTATATAAATTCCCATTCCAATAGGGTTCACTAAGTATTGGAAATTCATTTGAGACGGTGCGCCCGCAATTTGTGAGTCCATCGGCTTCGAACCAAACATTGAATGCCAGTACTGATGACGATGGTCCATATGTGAAATTATTAATTTCACATCCGTGGTCATTATAAACTGAGGATAAAAACAAGTCTACATCTGATCCATTTGCAGCACATATTTCATAATCTGTACCGGAGCCGTCATAGTTGTTACGGACTGTATTTTTACCGGCCCACGAAGACACATATCCCAGGCGCATAACATCGTAACTTGTGGACAATATTCCTGTAAAATTGTTATTTTCAATTATATTACCATAAAGCCTTGTATAACTTTGGGAAGAATAAACTCCTTTTCCATTATTATAGATATGGTTCCCTGTAAGCCGGGCGGTCGAATTAGAGTAAATATGACAACCTGCATCTGTATTATCTTTTATTGTACAGCTCTTGATATAAGCTGCGGACCCATTACCTATAAAAATTCCATACTTATTATTTGAAATGGTGTTGTACGCAATAGCGTCATTTAAATTTCCGGCTGAATTATAATAAATGCCATTCCAGTTGTTTGTGAAATTACAATAAGTTATTTTAGGCGGGTTGCTTATTCCGGTTACGGAAACGCCGTAATAACCGTTTTTAATGGTGCAATATTTTAACTCTCCATCCGAACCGCTTTGGAATTTCAGACCATTAGCGGGATTTGTGCTTATTGTACCGAAATCAAATGTAATTTCCCATTTGGGTCTTGATACACTTCCAATTGCATTTATACTGCCATAAATATTTATTTCTGTCCCTGTACCTAGTTGAATATAGGAACCGTAGTCAATTTTTAAATTTGATCCGCTAGGTATAGTAAAAGTTACATTATCGTCTATTTTCCATTTGCCGCCAACTGTTAATTGTGAAAAGTCATTATCATCATAGCCGGTTAAGTTTTTATAAACAGTGCTTAAATTATTGAGCTTAATATCATCAGAGCAGTTCTCAAACTGAACATCCTGTATAATAGGTTCAATTTCATCACCATCCAACCCTACTTCAATAGCCAGGTTAGCGTCTTTAATCAAACAGTTTCTAATAATGGATTGTCCTGTATCGTAAATCCTAATAATAACCCCCTTCCATGGGATTCTTTCATTTCCATATCCCACACCCTTGAATGTAATTGAATTTGTTGAAGAACCATCGGCGATGATACTATCTATGGCTATACTAGAGCCTGGATTTACATCCACTGTTGTTCCGTCACTTACGGTTAAATTACTATTCGATGTAGCAAGAAAGACCGTACCAGATATATTGCTGGCTTTATAACCATTATCATAAAATTCAGTATATGTTGGAAGCATCTTATCGTATTTGAATGTAACGAACATAAGACCATAATTGTTGTTGTTATCGAAATTGGTCATTGATATGCTAGTATATAAATCAAAATATGAATTAGTGTTGGGTGAACCACTTGGCGTAATACTGGGATGACCGGGGTGAAAAAAATGGGACGGATCAGGGGATTCAGTCAGGAACTCAGTATTATGATTTTCATCTGCATATCCGGCGATTTTAAGTCCTATTTTATTCCATCCCCCATCAAAATGATAAACTCCATATTTTGAACGATGCCAGATAAGGACACCCCCTTTAAAACCTGGCGTACTTATACCACCCGCAAAACGATTAAAACCATCCCGGGTTCTATATTCCAGTAAAAAGTACTCACTGTGTGTCCAGTCTTCCTCAGAGTCCCAGGAGCCAGTTCTTCCGGCATCGCCATAAACAGTAACAGCTACAACTTTTTTGCTGGAAGATGTAATGGAAATAGCGGGGATTTCCGTATACAAAGTACTCCCGGAAGGCACTTTTATAACATCATCATGGGTCAGCCAGCCCTTTTGTAATTTATAAATTGGATTAATATGCTGCGGGCAAAAAAGAAGTTTTCCCCAATTTGTTAAATGGAAAAAGGGATTCATTGGGTCATAACTACTGGCAGCCAAGTGATCAAATCCTAGTGAATGTCCGTATTCATGAACCAGAAACCATAATCCATCCATTGTAGATCTTGTATCATCGTTATTGTACCTTTTTTCTCTAATTGACATAAAATCGTTGAGAAAACATTCCTCATGACCAACAAGGGCGCTTCCTGCAGAAATAGCGATGAGTTTGCCACCATTATCAAGAAAAGAATTTATATCAAAATTTATTTCACTACTACTATTTATTGCAGATATAACCTCGTGCCGCTCAGGACCATACCGGCCATTATAATAATAGGTCTTGTTTTCAGGCATCATGAGCCAGCGAATATATTTTTTACCGCTAATAATATCATAAGCATTAAGTATACCTGTGTTATACATATCAGGCGTTCCATTATCCCATGTCTTTGCAGGGGTAATCGTAAATTTATTATTACTGACTTCACGGTAATAATCCTTTAGACTACCGTAAGGTTCAACATCAGAGCCATGAGAAGCATAATCAGGATTTGCTGTTGTTCCGGTATACGTCGGAGAATCAGAAAAAATCCAATTCCAATAATGGTCATATGTATATTTACGCACAATATACTGCCAATAGCTCCCATCTTTAATCCAGCCCATTGATCCTACTGCATTGAGATTGCCATAATGTTCTAAATATTGTAATTCATCCTTATTTGCCGGTGGTTGTCCATCCAACCTGCCGTCCGGAAAGTCAACAAATACGACAACTACACTTTCAGGACCTACGGATACTGACATACCCTCAGAGATAGTCGCTTTAGATAGGCCTTTTCCAATTATCTCATTGTCATAAAGAATAATATCTTCTTTACCATAAGCATGTGCTAATAAAATGAAAGATAAAAACAAGCTAAATAAAATTGGTTTTTGCATAATGCCTCCTTTGATTTGATTCAACTGTTTGGAAATAGAATAATTTTGTAAATAATAAGCTTTTTAAATCAGTAAATGGCCGCTACGGTATTTGTACTCTTGTCAATTTCTTAACCAATTATCCAAAAGTCCAATTCCATCTGAAGCAAAACAATTTTCATTATGTATCTCCTTTCAAATAGTTAACATCGTGTTGATCGGTATCAAAAAAGGTCGTGTAGTATGGAAGACTATATAAATATAAGTGATATAATATGAAAAACAAAAGATAAATTGGTTTTTATCAATTTATTAAAAAACTATTCTGTATCGGATATTACCTGTAAATGATAGATATAGATCAGCAATTAATACGATCCTATTGATTCTATAATTATAAATATCGTTTTTATCAAATCGCTATACAATGACGCCCTTTTTCAAAATTATATTTGCATATAAAGCCGATTCACTAGTTGCAATTATTGCATAAGCATTTTTAGCTCTTTCATAGAAAGCAAACCGTTCTATAAATTCAAAATCTTTAAAAGGTTCTTTACTTTCCAGAATTATTTTTCTGTACTCGTCCCAGATAACCGGTTTATAAGGATCACCCTGAGTCACCGCCATTAATCCTACCGGTGAATCAACATAGGTATCTAAAGGAAAGAAATGTAAAATGGCTTCCAAAATTTCGGGAATTCCATGTCCATCCAGTCGTATCAGACGCTGTGCAATTGAGGCAGAGGGAAAATTGCCGTCGGCAATAACGATTTCATTGCCGTGTCCCATTTCCATGAGGATCTTTAGGAGATCAGGACTTAAAATTCCGGGGATTTTTTTTAACATTTAACGCTCCTTTATTAGCGGATTTCTTCATCAAAAACAACCGCTACTTTTCCGCATTTTCCGCTTGCCATGAGCGAATAGGCGTTACTTACGTCATCTAGTTTAAATCGATGTGTAATTAAGGATTCTGGTTTAATCTTCCACCTGACCAATCGTTCAACAAGTTCTTCCATACGCCAGATATTGGTGACCCATGAGCCATAAATCGTTTTTTGATCGTGGATAATATCTCTGGAAGGTTGAAATTCACAGGTACCACCCTCACCAAGAAATACAATTTTCCCCCATTTACGGGTTGCCTGTATACAGGTGAGACGCGCCTGGTTGTTGGCTGAGCAATCAATTGATTTTTCCACACCATGTCCGGAAGTCAGGTCCCGGATTTGTTCGACATTCTGTTTGCCGGCTTGAATGACCTCATCAAAAAGACCGGTATTTTTTGCGATGGCAATCCGTTCATTAATTACTTCAATGCCAAATATCTTTTCTGCACCCATTGCTTTACACAACATAGCAGAAGCGAGTCCAACGGGGCCTAAACCGGTTATCAAGACAGCATCATTTCCGCTAACACCAATTTTTTCTATCCCTTCATAAACTGTTCCAAAACCACAGGCAACCTGGGCTCCGTCGGAATAAGATAAATCATCCGGCAAATACACCAGATCCTTTTCTTCGGCAAGCAAGTATTCCGCCATACCACCATCACGCTGCCATCCATAAGCGCGTCTGAATTCACTTGTGCAGGATATCATATAGCCTCTTCTGCAATCGTTACACACACCACAACCGGAAATATGATATACAATCACGCGATCGTCTTTTTTGAAACGACGGCATCCCGGCCCTGTCTCGACAATTTGACCGGACGGTTCATGTCCCGCAATTATGCCCGGTTGATATCCTTCCGGGCCTTTTCCCAAATGTTCATGATAGATACACCGGATATCTGAACCGCATATTGTCGATGATTTCATTTTGATTAATACTTCACCATGTTGGGGAACGGGGATTTCAAATTTCCTTAGTTCAACTGTGCTATTCCCCGGTAAAATTGCGCCAATCATTTTTGTCATAATTCTTCCCTTATTTTTTTCGATTTGTTTATTATGAAACAATTACTCCATCTATATCCCACAGGTCTTCCCAACTTTGATACTCTTTCCAGAGAAAAACCTGCCCTTTGATTAACCTGCAATTTCTGTCGATTTTTCCAATCGCCTGCATATCCTTCTCGGTCAATTGAATATTAACCGCTGCTTCAAGGTTTTCAAGGAAATGATTTACGGAAAATGGTATTGGAATTTGGCCACGCTTAACAGCCCATTGTAGCGCAACCTGTGCAGGAGTGATTTTTAACCGTTCTGCGATGGATAAGATAACCGGGTCTTCAAGGTCAACCGTATCTTCAGGAGTTCTGTCACGTTCAGGACGCCCGGGTGAACCGAGAGGACAATAGGCAATCGGCTGAATCTGGTGTTTTTGACAATATTCAAATAATTCAGTCTGCTGAAAATGAGGATGTAATTCCATTTCGTTACATAACGGTTTTATTCTTGAATCTCTTAATAGAAGATTTAATTTAGGAATTGTCATATTGGATGTTCCGATATTTTTAACTAGATTTTCTTCAACCAATTTTTCCATCTGACGCCAGGTATTCATATAGTTTTCATGAATGTACGGTTTTGCATTTGGACTCCTGGAAGTCACATCGCAATTTGGTGGATGATAATTTGAGAAAGGCCAGTGTACGAGATAGAGATCAAGATAATCAATTTTAAGATCTGCCAAAGACTGCGCGCATGACTCAGCGACATGATTATGCATATCGTTCCACACCTTTGAAGTGATCCACAGATCTTCACGTTTTACAAATCCGCTATTAAATACTTCATTTAGAACAATCCCGATGTTTTTTTCATTTCCGTAAACCGAGGCGCAATCAATATGCCTGTATCCTGCGTTAATTGCTTTTTTAACTGTTTGGGCTACAATATCCGCTGACACCGAATCCGAGCCGAATGTCCCGAGTCCAATACAGGGAATTTTATCTCCGGTTTTTAAAACACGATTTGGAATTAAACTAGGATCCATTTGTATTCCTTTTTTTCTTATTCCATGGATAACATCTTTAAGTTATTTTCTTAATATGGATTCATTCCATTGGAATTCTTCTTTTATCACCATCTGTTTTGATTTGCCTATATTTCTGTTTTCAATTAAATCAATCAACATATAGGTTGCAGTTGAACCTAATTTTCGCGGATTTTGGTTAATAACTGATAAAGTCGGTGTAAATGTTTGTGCGATTTCATCAAATCCAAAAGCGACAATGCCAATATCTTCAGGAATTCTTATACCAATATTACTTGCAGCATGATAGGCCCCAAGTGCAGTACGGTCATTCACTGCTAAAATTATCTCAGGCAACTGATTGGATTGTAAAAGTTTCATAAATGCATTATAACCATCTGTTACTTCGAACCCACCTTCGATGATCCAATTAGGATTGATAGTAAGTCCTTTCCCTTGTAACGCTTGTTTATATCCTTCACATCGTTCTTTTCCAATACTCACATTTGAATACCCTGCAATATGAGCAATTTTGGAATATCCATTTTCAATTATTTCTTCCAAAGCATTAATAGCGCCATTTCTATCATCAAAAGCCACAGATGAAAAGTCAAGTCCTGCAAACTGCCTATCAAAAAATACAAGAGGAATATTCAGTCCTTTTATACTATTAAATATTTGTGGATTATCTGTTTGCTGGGTTACACATACTAGCAATCCATCAACTCTCATCCCGATTAACTTTTTAATATTCTCATATTCATTATTTTGGTTTTCCCGGGATACAGTGACAAATACAATATAATTTTGATTACTGGCTGTATCAATGATACTATCAGTTGCATAAGAAAAGAAATTATTCTCTAAATCAGGAATGATCAAGCCAAGCGTATTTGTTTTTTTAGATGTTAAGTTCTGTGCAATTAAATTGGGTATATATCCAAGTTCTTCTGCAGTTTCATGAACTTTTTTTTTCATCTCGGTTGAGATGTCAGGATGGTTTCGCAATGCTTTAGAAACAGTAATCCGCGAAACTTTTAGTTTTTGTGCAATATCTATCTGTTTAATATGTTTCATAAAATCCTATAACTTTCCCGCGTACTTTCCCCGCAATATAAATAACCAAGGGAAACATGTAAAGAATTTTTTCCTGTTTTATGCAAATTCTAAAAAGAGAAATCTTTTATTTATAAATATCTCATGCAGAGACACTAAGACGCCGATATAATCCGTATCTTACAGCAAAAGATGTAATAAGTTAAATCTACTAGATAGATAACTTTGTTCTTTCTATCTATTGAAAATTCGTAAAAACGTCTGATTTATAATAAAATCAACTTTGACGTTTTTGTATCAAAGGGTATAACTTTCGCTCACGGGCTTTAGGTGAATGAATTTTTCAGGACAATTTATAATATCTTATAAATTTTACTTCCTATAAAATATATTTGTATGCTCAATAAAGTTCGCTTGTCCTGAAAGGTGTTGCAGGTAATCCCTCCCTATTATACAAATTGGCGCCTTCCGGATTATTTGCCCAGGCGTAGCGTACGGCGACCGGGGCGGATACCTTGTCAGACCATACAATTATTTTATCATTTTCTATTTTAGCCTCTGCCGGGAAAAATACATTATCAATCCCGCATATTTCAAACCAGTTTAATCTCCTGCCATTTTTCGAAATCAAACCGCTTCCCTTATTGGTAAATGATAGAATGACTTTGTTACCATCAACTTCCATTGATTTATAAATCGGTCCGGAATAAACCACTTCTATATCGCCATAGGCCACTTTACGGGCGGCAAGAGCCAAACGCTCTCCGACAGGTTTCTTTTTTACAGGATGAATATCATTGAATTCACCAACATCAATTGTGACTGCCATTCCGGTTTTTGGTAGGGCTAATGCTTTCAACTGACTCTCGCGGAAAATTGCCCAGTCATATTGTGTTCTCTCCACATTGACTTCTACAAAATTCGGGAGTTGAACATATAAAAAGGGAAAATCTCCTTGCTGCCAATTTTCTCTCCAGTCTTTTATAAGTAACTTAAAAAGATCATAATGCTCATAAGCCCTGCTGGTATTCGACTCTCCCTGATACCAGACCACACCTTTAATTCTGTAATTCAGAACAGGCGCAATACCGGCATTAAATAATCCGGATGGAACCTTTCCTAAAAACAAACGGTCTTCCAATGGCTCGGCTCTTGTGCCAAGCTTATATTGCCATTCCCCTGCGAGATTTATTTTATGGTCGTCTGTCGAAAGTTCATATTCTTTCCCCGGAACAAATCCACCCTTCCGGATATAGTTAATCACCCGAATAACAATTGTGTTTTTGCCCTCTTTTAAAACATCATCAGAGATTTTATAGGCTCTGGACGCGTACTGGGAACCTATAGATCCAATGAATTTACCATTAATAAAAACCGAGTCGCAGTCAACAATTCTACCCAATTTCAATAGCGCCGGTTTCTCAACCATATCCGTGGGAACATCAATTTCCTTTCTGAACCAGACCACACCGTTGATATTACCGAGTTTTGTGTTTGCCCAATAGCCCGGAACCTGCATGGTTTCCCAGTCGGATGCATTTAACGCCGGATGGAACCATGTATGTTGCGGATTTTTATATCCTTCATCATTCTGTTTTAGAATCCTGTTCCAATTATTAACTCTTTCATCGTCCTGTTTATTAATTTTTTCGATATATTCGTCTTCCTTAAACCTCTGTAATTGTTCCCAGTAAATAGGAAACTCTTTTATCGACTCTTCGCTGATCCAGGCTTCTGCCGATGAGCCTCCCATGCTTGAATTTATCAATCCAATCGGGATTTTATATTTGTCATACAAGTTCATTGCAAAAAAATACCCAACGGCAGTCAAGCCACGTACGCTATTGGAATCCGCATGCTGCCATCTGCCAAATCGAAAATCTTTTTGTTGCTCTTTAAAATTCGTTCCAGGAAAAGCAAAAAACTGTCTTATAAACAGGTTGTCCATATGAGCAATTTCATCTTTATATACGTCTCTCAACGAACCCATAGACAGGCCCATATTTGACTGACCGGAACATACCCACACATCGCCTATAAGAATATCTTTTATGGTGATTGTATTGCTCGCATCAAATGTCATTTCATAAGGTCCGCCAGCTTTTAAATCCGAAAGTATTACTTCCCATTCACCACCCTGATCTGCTGTGGTTTGATAGGTCGAACTCATAAAATGAATTGTAATCTTTTCATCTTTGGATGCCCAGCCCCAGATTTTCACTTCGGCATCCCGTTGCAAGACCATGCCATCGCTTATTAATTTTGGCAGTGTTACCTGACAAAAGGCAGAAACAGTAATAGAAAGAAGCAAATTAAGTACAATTAATTTTGGTTTTAATCTAACAATCATTTTTTACCTCATTATATCCCCAAATATGTACAATCAATCCACTTCAATAATATTACTTGATTTACTTCTTCCATTTTCATTAAATGCTTCAATAGAAAAATAGTATTTTGATAAACTGCTCAGACTTCTTATGGTTACCGAGTCAGCGTCCATAACCTGGTAATTATGGTATAATTTATCTTTTTGGGTTCCAAAGTAAATATTGACGCCGATTGCATCCGAACTATTCTCCCACTTTAGATTTGCAATACACCGGTCTGTTTCCAAACGAACAATTTTAAAGCCATTAACTCTCGGTGGGACATTACCTCCACCATTACCAAAAACACGCAAACCAGCCAGAGCAAAAGTGCCGCATGGCATATGATAATTTGTAAGCCTCACAAATCTGGCTTTTACCGGATTTAGGAGTTCGATATAATCATGCGGTATATCCGATTTATTTTTTGTTTTATCTGCCAGTATAAACCAGGTTTTCCCATTAGGAGAATAATCTAAAATATACTGATAATATATGTCAGATTTACGTCCGAATATTTGCGTTTCATTTTCCGCATAATTAATCTGAACCGCATTGATAGTACATTCTTTTTCTAAATCCATGGAAATCCATTCACCTTTATCACCGGTCGCAGCGCTCCAGTAATTACGTATATTCTCATCGGTTACATATTGTTTTGGATGACCCGACAATTCAGAAGAAACTTCAACCGGTTTATTGTAACTGAGTAACATCCAGTTTGGAGATAATTCATTCGGACCTGATATTTTTTTCTTAGGGATTATAAAGGGAAAATCGCCATACGCAGTATAAGTGTACAACGCACCATCCTCATCGAAAAACATGGGGAATAACCCAAGGCGTCTTTCAAACATATGTTTTTGTGAAATCGTCATTGTTGAAATATGCCAATAGTTTCCATATTTATCCTGAAAAGTACTGCTATGCCCGGCGCCGGCAACAAATCCCTCCGGCCTGGAAGAACAAGGATTGTTTTCAGCCAGCATAAAATCACCAAGCGGTTCATCGCAAACATAGACGCCATCGCAATAACTTTTAAACTGGGTGCCGGGTACTGCATATTGGAGATAATACTTACCATTATATTTTGTCATCCAGGCACCCTCTATCCAGGGACTCTCTTCATTTTCATTGTAATCTCCAAACCGTTCCCATCCATATTTATCTTTATGGCTGTTAAAGAGCACTTTTGGCTCTCCTATGGGATTAAAGGTTTTGGGATCCAGTTCAACACCATAAATTGGATTGATATTGGAACATCCGTAGTAAAAATATAAACGATTGTCATCATCTACAAAAAAGCATGGATCAATCATTCCGATCGGAAATTCAGGATTCATCACCTGCCATTTTCCGGATTTAGGATCACCGGTTTTATAAACCACTGGCTTATCCGCTGACGCCATGAAATATATCGTATCATTCATAACCACAGCAGTCGGCGCGTAATCTTCTATAGGAAGATCATCCGTTGTAATCAAATCCCAGCTGATTAAATCATCCGAGTGCCAATAGCCTCCCGATTTCGAGGCAAAAAGGTAGTACTCATTTTTAAAATTGATCATTGTCGGATCAGCGGATTCCCTTCTCGATGGTTTATCCAGACAAAATCTGTAATTTAAATTAACCGGATTACAAATGGTAGTTTGCATGGATTTATCCACGACATTATTGGATTGTTCACATGCATAAATTAAAATCATCAAGAAAACCAGTATGATAATTGATTTAATCATTATTATTGTCCTTATAAGAAATAAATTTTTTTGTAAATATTATACTTTTAACAAGTCTGGCGTATCAATTTTAAACGAATAAATATCTTAATGGATACACATAGAATTAATATAAATCTAACTAAGTAAGAAGTATTTTATCAAGATATTTCTTCTGTTCATTTACCACCAGGTTTTAATAAATGTTTACCGGAACAACAATGGAGCAAAATTTAATAAATTATTCCTCCACACCGGCCAGGTATGACCGCCAGGATATTCACTATATTTATAATTAATCTTCATCGCATCAAATTTTGAAAGCATCACCTGGCAATTATTGTAAGCAATATCTTCTTTGCCTCCCATAGCAATCCAAAATTCATCTAAATTGCTATTAATCTTTTCAACATTATTCTTCATATATTCATATTGCACACTGGCGACATCATTCAGCATTGGCACAATCCAGCCTGAACTGAAGACTCCCAGGTATGCGAAAAGATTCGTGTTATTTACACCTACATATAATGTTTGCAATCCACCCATTGATAAACCGGCCAGCGCCCGGTTTTTGGCGTCCGTTTTTGCACGATAATTCTTCTCAACAAATGGAATAAGACACTGCGTCATTTCTGCTTCAAACATTCTCAACGTTCTTTCACCGAATCCTCCAAAATCCATATTGGTATTTCCATCCGGCATCACAACGAGCATTGATTTCGCTTTGCCTTCAGCAATAAGATTATCAAGAATCAAATCTGTTTTTCCCTGGGTTGCCCAGCCTCTTTCATCCTCGCCGCCACCGTGCAATATATATAATACAGGGTATTTTTCGTTAATATTATGATCATAACCAGGTGGTGTGTAGATGTAAAACTGACGCCATTTATTAAATATCGTAGAATAATAACGTTTTATCCTGATTTCCCCGTGCGGAACATTCTTAATTGCGTAATAGCCATCGCCTATAAACGGCACTTCAATACCGCTTGCCATGCGACCCATCCCATAAAAGGTTTCACTGGCAGGATCGGCTAATGCAACGCCATCAATAATTAAAGAATAATAATGAAATCCTTCGCTAATTGAATCAGTAACTACTTCCCAAACGCCTGCGGTGTCTTTAACCATGTCATACTTCTTTACCAGATCAAGCTGTACTTTTTGTGCTTCGGGCGCATTAATACGGAAAAGTGCCCGGCTGTCCGGAAGGATCTGAGGAAATTTTGCTCTTCGCACATTTGTTGAAGCAGGAATTCCCAAGGGACTGTATTTGGAGAATTTCGATTGATCAACCTCTTTAAAAAGAAGTTTGGAAAACATATATAAGCCATTTTTCCATACTTTAAAATCATGCACACCCGGTTCAATATAAAATACATGCGGAACACCATTTATTTTTAGATAATCATGTGTCCGTTTACTGAAAACAATTAAGCCGTCATCATCACCGCATGAAATCCAAAGTAATTTTAATTTCTTTTTTGCAGCATCCGGATCAGGAACTAAATCTTCAGGACTTTTGGTATTGGGCGCTGCTGAAAAACTTCCGACCCAGGCAAATTGGTCCAGATTGCCTAATCCGAAATTTAAAGATTGTCCGCCTCCCATTGATAAACCTGCAATGGCACGATGTTCACGGTCCGTAAAAACAGGAAACGTTTTTTCGATATATGGAATCAGATCATTTAATAAATCTTTTTCAAAAATAGCAAAGGCTTGTTGTTTGACAGGATCAAAAATATTTCCTTCAGCCCTGTCGTCTTTCATGGCTCTGCCATTAGGCATCACTACAATCATAGGCTCAATCTGCTTTTTAGCATATAAATTATCCAGAATAACCTGGGGCTTACCGCCATTTAGCCATTCTTTTTCATCACCGCCGATACCATGCAAAAGGTATAAAACAGGATATTTCTTATTCTCTGAATAGTCCGGAGGAAAATAAATCATAGCTTTTCGTCTTGTACCAACTGTTTTTGACTCATAGAGAAAAGAATCAATCTCACCGTGTTTTATATCAGCGCTTAAATTGTCAAAACCCGATGGAGCTTGTTTTTCAATCTGCTGGGCGTTAACAGAAAAATCCAACACCAACAACCAAAAAATCATACAGAATAATTTCTTCATAGGTATCTCCAAAATATAATTTGCCTGAATATTATAAATATTAATCTTTTATCAAATATCACAACTTATACCGATTTCGCATATTCTTTTTGCTATTAGTTTTACATATATATTCTGTAATGATTACTAAAATATAAATATAAAAAGAAAGATGCAGTCGAACTTGCTGAATGTAAGGTATCTTTCATGTAACTATATCATACCTTCGTTATCTATGCTTGCCAGGGTTATAAAATTATATATTACTTACAAAGATAACTGTATACTCATTTAGATAAAAACCATATTAAGTCAAAGACTAACCAGATAACGTCATTGGAGATTGAAATTTTTAAATTCCGATCAATTCTTAATTATTGCTCATTAAATCAATCATCCATTTCATGATTGGTCCTTAGAAAAGTCATTGTAAATCATTTGATACAATACTTGTATATTTGAAATAAAATCAGCATTCATGTTTTTTTATTTTACGCTTTTAATTGTCAACCGTGCGCTTTCCAATCCCGAAGTATTTGCTACGATTATTATTTCACCTGATTTTCCTTTTTTTGCCCTTACAATAGCCAAAGCCTTTCCACTGAAGGCTTTACGTTCATGCGAAGGAAACGGCGTCATACAGGTTGGATTGCCATTATCCGTAGCAACGATTTCACCGCAGCCTTCAACTTTAAATTGAATAAGGTTGTCTGCCGTCGGCACGGTTAATTCGTTTTTATCTTTTACACAAACAGTAATAAAGGATAAATCAAGTCCATCCGCAAAAATTTCTTTTCGGTCGGCTGATAATTCTAAACTTGCAGGTTTACCTGTTGTTTTAACGGCGTCTTCCGCCCATTTTTCATCATTTTTATAGGCGATAACCTTCACTTCGCCGGATTCATATTTTACATCATCCCAGCGTAACCGATATTCATAATTTTCTTTCTTCTTCCGCCCAAGTGATTCACCATTTAGAAAGAGTTCCGCTTCGTCGCCTGATGTAAAAACATGCACCGGCGTTATTTGTCCAATTCGTTCCGGCCAGTTCCAGTGCGGCAGAATATGCGCCATGGGATAATCCGGCCTCCAATGGGATTGATAAAGATAGAAACGATCTTTTTTAAACCCGGCCAGATCAATAATGCCGCAATAAGAACTGCGCGAATCATAATACGGCGTCGGCTCGCCGATATAATCCCATCCGGTCCACACAAACTCACCGGCGACAAACGGATGCCTTTCTATCGAACTAAACACTTTATCTGCCGAGGAGCCAAAGTCAACGGCATGAAGCTCATAGGAGGTTACATGACGACTCTTCGAATCTCCTCCCCGGCCGTCATGAACAATATCGCTGATTTTGTCTACAACCGGGAAAAGATAAATACCCCGGCTGCTTAAAGCCGAAGCGGTTTCGCTGCTCAAAACAACTTTATCAGGAAATTTTTCATGAAAGGCGTTATACATTGGAACCGTACGGATACGATTGGTTCCTTCAAATTCTGGGTCCTGACGAATTCCTTCACCCTGATAGTTAAGGCTAATTATATCCAAAACCTCAGGCAGGGGCATATCCGGTTTAGCCCAGTTCATGGCGCTGGTAGTGGGACGGGTAGAATCTTCTTCCATAATAATTTCACGCAGCCGTTGAGCTACTTCTGCGCCTTCTTCACCGGTGTATTGCTCGCCAACTTCGTTGCCGAAACTCCACACAATTACCGACGGATGATTCCTGTCGCGCCGGATAAAGGCGCGCGTATCCTGCTCATACCAGTCCGGAAAAATGAGATGAAAATCAAGCGGCGTCTTTTTTCTTTCCCAGACGTCAAATATTTCGTCCATGAAAAGGAATCCCATCCGGTCAGTTAATTCGAGCAGCTCCGGAGCGGGCGGATTATGCGCGGTACGGATGTCATTGCAACCCATCTCCCGGAGTATTTCAAGCTGACGTTCGGCGGCGCGGGTATTGAACGCTGCGCCCAGCGCGCCAAGGTCATGATGCTGATTGACGCCTTTTATTTTTATAAGTTCACCATTTACATAGACACCGGCCTTGGGATCAAATTGTATTAAACGAATACCAAATGTTGTTTCATATTGATCAATGGGTTCGTCATTTATTAATAATGTTGTTACGGCTAAATAAAGATGAGGCTTTTGCGTGGGCGGAGGTCCCCATAATTTGGGGTTTTTTATGGTAATCGAGTCAATAAAGTTTGCTTGTTTTCCCGCTTTAACCGGGATGCTGACTGGTTTAAAAGCCGCAACAATATCGTTCGATTTTTTACCCTGTTGATCCAAAGCATAGATTTCGGTGACAGCAGTGATATTCACATCCTGTTTCGCATCATTATCAATAGAAACGGCAAGTTTAATGAGCGCAGAAGTATCGGAGATGTTTTCCGTCGTAATAAAAACGCCCCATTGCCCTATATGAACAGGATGAGTCTTCGTTAACCAGACGTTACGGTATATTCCGCCGCCCGGATACCAGCGCGCCGAATGGTTCGGATTGTCAAGGCGGATAGCTAATTGGTTTTCACCGCCAGGCACAATATAAGGCGTCAAATCCACCCGCCAGGACGCATAACCATAGGGCCAGCCGCCAACCAGATTTCCATTTAGCCAGACCATGGCATAAGACATCGCCCCATCCACATCCAGGAAAATAGACTTTCCGGTATCCGATGCCGGTATATCAAGTTTCTTTCTGTACCAGGCAACTCCCGGACTTGGCAAGCGTCCCATACCGCCGCCTACTTCCGGATTTTGTCCCTCATAGAATGGTCCTGCAATCGCCCAATCATGCGGCAGATCGACTTTTTTCCACGAGCTATCGTCAAAATCATTTTGAACAAATGGAAAATCATAACCGAGATTTCCTTCCGGATAGCCATATCTGTCTGTATGATTTTTAATAAAATTATTACCGCTAGATAAAATCCATAATTTGAGCGCTTCCTGTTTTGCTTTTATTTTTTCTGCTACGGTTGGCTTGGCGTCTGCATCCCTGTCATCTTGGAATTCTTCAACTTCAGGCCGTGTATCATAAATAAGTTTATCAGCTTCAGACAATGATTCGTATTTGAAGAAGCGCCAATCCTGGTTAATAGCGCTGCGATGCCTCGTATGATTCTCAATTTCTGTTTTTGAAACTTGTGCAGACAAGGAGGATAAAAACAGTCCAAAAAGTGTAAATAAAATGATCCTGGCAATTTTTTTCATTCTATCACCTTTTTGTATGTTAAAGGATCCATATTTCCCAAATCATACAAATCATATATCGGACGTTCAATATCATACGGAATTGGCCGCCGGCTGAATTGTTGAAAATAGAGCAAACAGCCGTCTTTCCAGATTTGGGCATCGCGGCAATGACGACGGAGTTTGCTTTGCACTTCGGTAAAGCGTTGTTTATCCACATAGGGTTCTACTTTATCCCATATTTTCTGAAATTCGCGCACCTGGTGTAATCCTTTATCATAATGATAACATAATTCATCCCATAAAATTCGTCCGTTTTTCATTTTATAATCCCATGGCAGATGATGAAACCACAACAGATAGATTTCAGGGCAGGTTTCAGGATCGTTAAACTGAGAGCAAAGCGGTTCATGATACTGGGCTACAGCGTTACTGCCCGTTCGTGTGCGGTTAAAACCGATTCCATTTGTATCCGCCTGGTGATAGTAAGGTGGAGTCCAGTCCGGACGTATGTCCGGCGCATACCAGGGACCGGGACCATAATGATGATGACCTGCAAAAATATGATGAAGCCCTAGTGGCATCATATAATTGACAGCCGCCTCTCTGCTTTGAAGCATTAATTCTTTAACAGGTAAAAGGAATTGTTCATACCAATCACGACTATTTGAATTTTCCAATTGATCCGAGAAAGTCAGTTTGATCCATTCCTCTGCAATCTCATCGCTGGTTAATTTATTATTCCAGGCCAAGCGACCAAAAGCATACCAGTTGGCCTGAGCAAAAGGATGTCCGCACCAGTTCATATCGAGTCCTATATTAGCCACCCCTGCAATAGCGGTATATTTTTGCGCATAGACGCTTCCATCGGTGCATCGGGCAACCGTGCTTCCAGCGCCTTGCTGATACGTATCGCTATTGAAAAATTCCTCCCACATGGTTGATAAAAACACCAGTTGTATGGCGTGTCCCAAATACTCTTGTGTAATTTGAAGTTCCGGCATGACGGGAGTTTTTTTCATGGCGCCGAAAAGCGGATTGAAAGGTTCGCGGGGCTGAAAGTCAACCGGTCCGTTTTTTACCTGAATAATAACGTTTTCGCGAAAATGCCCATCTAACGGCACAAATTCCGCATATGCCTGCCGGGCGCGATCATTTTCCTTTTGACTATAAACAAAAGCCCGCCACATAACAATGCCGCCATAGTGATTTAAAGCGTCTGCCAGCATATTAGCGCCATCGGCATGAGTGCGACCAAAATCCTGAGGACCGGGCTGCCCTTCGCTGTTAGCTTTCACCAGAAATCCGCCAAAATCGGGAATCAGAGAATATATTTCCTTAACTTTATCTTTCCACCATTTTATTACTTCCTTATTCAAAGGATCGGATGTTTTTAAACCGCCCAAAACCGCTGGCGAAGAGAAATTGACAGACAGGTATGTTTTCATTCCATACGGACGCAAAACATCAGCAATAGCTTTTACTTTTTTCAAGTTTTCCCCAGCCAACATTCGGGGCGATGCATTTACATTATTCAGCACAGCGCCGTTAATTCCTATCGACGCATTTGCACGGGCATATTCCTGCCATAATAATTTATCCTGCTCCGTAACCGTTAAAGAATCCTTTTCATTACGCCAGAATATTGAATATCCTGCATATCCGCGTTCTATTGTTCCATCCAAATTATCCCAATGATTAAGCAAGCGAAGCTCATAGGATGGATTAGAAATTATATCCTTTGCAGTTTGATCTGATTTTTGTCGACGTAATAATTCATAAACGCCGTATAAAATTCCAAGATCAGTATTAGCCTGAACACCGGAATCGTCCAGTTTATAGCCGTCGCCTTTTATTGATTTATCATATTTGATGGACAGATTAACTTCTTCTCCGGCGTTACCCAGCCAGCCTTGCTTTAATTCTTGCCGGGCTATGTTTAATGTTGCCGAATGCCCAGAGCAGACAATTTTTACATGCTTTATGGTCTGATTTCGCAGCCATAATTGATGTCCGTCTTCCGCTTCAAGAGAAAATATTAAAAAAAGCAGTATAATTATTTCTTTATGTTTTTTCATTTATTTCCTACAATTATATTGATATTTAAAAATCACATGAAACAATAATTTGCATTTTCTTTATTAATACACCAGGTTGAATATATCTCTTATCATGATTTTTAATGTAAATATTTAAATCAACCGAACAATATCTTATAAAAAGCTACTCATTATACTTTTATTTACTCTAAAGATCTTATTCGTTGGATTATAAAAAAAACAGCCTGTCCGAAAACTTAGGACAGGCTGTATGTAATCCAAAACAACTTCAGCTGTTATCAGAATTAAATCTGATAATCTACCAGAAGAATAATCTGTGCTATTTCAGCAGCATCGCTTTCTTAACAGCTACAAAATCACCGGCTTTAAATTTAAAGAAATAAATACCGGTAGCCAGGTTTGAACCGTTAAAGGTAATCTTATGATAACCCGCTTTATAATTTCCAGCCGCTAACTTTGCAACCTGTTTGCCAAGAATATCATACACTTCAAGGTTGACATCGCTGTTCTGCGGTAAGGCGAATTCAAGAGTTGTAGACGGGTTGAACGGGTTCGGATAATTTTGCTCAAGTGCAAATGCTGTTGGCAGTCCGGAGGCCTGTGTTTTGTTATCAATACCATCTATAAAGAACGGATCATCGACCTGGGTAACCTGAACATCAATAACATTTAAAGCTGTAGTCGTATTTCCGGTACCGAGCGCAAAACAAACGCCATTAAATTTTGTCCTTACGCTATCCGTATTATCTACGCAATATCCAACAGCTGAATATCCGCCGCCGACTTTCTCAAGTATATATCTAATATCAGCTCCGCCGCCTGTTAATGGTGACACCGCCATCTTGAAATTATAAGTGCCTTCACTGCCAACTGCAGCTGCAGGTTCCTGAGCTTTTTCGCCAAGAGCATAACCATGAGCATAATCAGCCCAGACATCATTTACAATGCCGCCCCACATACCAGGAACGCCATTCCAGTCCGGAGATGCGCTTGACCCGGTCGGAGGAACAAATAAGTAGCCGTAGTGATTATCTTCTTTGCCTGTCCAATGCGCGAGGCTTGAATCCGGATATTGAACTGATCCCACGCTGTCGCCATAGAAAAGCCCGAATCTCAATGAATTAGCTGTTTCAAAACCGCCGCCGACTAATTGGATTTTTCCTTCGATTTGAAGTGATTTATCCTGGCTGAGGTAATCTTTAATATCAATTGCTTCTATTCCGCCACGTATGGCCGCCCAGTCAGTAGCTGCAGCTGCGCCCACTATACCGGCATTACCATCAACTTCGCCGGGCACAAATTCCCAGGTGCCGCCTGATTTTTCGCCAATAATACCCCAGTCGCCTGTGCTTATAAAATAGTCTTCCCAAGGCGGTGTTGGAACTGTAATTGGAGTGCCAAGATCAACCTCGCATTCAATGATTTTAAACTGAGTAAAATCACCTGTATTGACGCCAAAACTAACGCCATTTAATTTATCTATTCTGGCGCTGTCAACTACTGTTCCTCCATACCAGTATCTATTTTCCTTTTCAACCATATACCATCTTATTTCGACTTCCAGGTCACTTATTTTCTGAACGGAAATAGCCCATTCATAAACGCCTTCAATTATTTCAGCATTACGTGGAGCCTGTTTTACAGCTGCAATAGGCAAACCAT
>RQOG01000133.1 GCA_003854985.1 Calditrichota bacterium | reverse complement strand
TAATCGGTTAAATCATACCTGATAGGGGTAATGGCCACTTTATTTTCCATGACTACCAGGTCGTCGATATTATCTCCTTTATCAAGGATCATGCGTTTACCGGTCAGCCAGTAATAGGTACGGTTATTCGGATCGATTCTTTTATCAAAAGCTTCTTCGTAGCGTCCCTTTCCCTGTCGGGTAATCACCATACCCTGTATTTCTTCCTTAGGTACGGCGGGAACATTGATATTGAGCAGCGTGCCTTCCGGCAAGCCGTTTTGCAAAACCTTTTTTGCAATCAGAACAGCCACCTCTTCCGCATAGCTGAAATTGGATTTTGTAAAAGTCGTCAGCGAGATGGCTATGGAAGGAATGCCCATAATGGTGCCCTCGGCAGCGGCGGATACGGTTCCCGAATAAATAACGTTGGTAGCTGTGTTTGGTCCAAGATTTATACCGCTGATCACCAGATCGGGTTTTTTGTCCATCAGGCAGCGTACGCCCAGTTTAACGCAGTCGGCGGGCGTACCGTTAACTGCGTATCCGAAAAATTTACTATCTCTTTCGATTTCGCTGACGCGCAAAGGATCGGAAACTGTAATGGCGTGTCCTACGGCGCTTTTTTCGGCCAAAGGAGCAACAACGGTAACTTCTCCTATGGTATTCATTGCATTTCTTAAACTGAGAATGCCCGGAGCGTAAATGCCGTCGTCGTTGGTGATGAGAATCCTTGGTGTCCGCATAAATTTACTAACAGGTGTGTTAATTTTTGTGCGCAAAGAACTCCAGCAATTTGGATATCTTTGTTTTTAATTCATGCCTGTGAGCTATGATATCTATAAAGCCATGTTCCTGTACAAATTCCGAGCGTTGAAATCCTTTAGGCAGGTCCTGGCCGATCGTTTGTTTGATAACTCTGGGGCCTGCGAAACCGATCAGGGCTTTAGGCTCGGCAATATGAATATCGCCCAGCATGGCATAACTGGCGGTGGTGCCGCCGGTAGTTGGATTCGTTAAAATGGATATATAAGGAATTCCGGCCTTATCCAGGCGGGCAAGCTTGGCGCTTGTTTTAGCCATCTGCATCAGGCTGAAAATACCTTCGTGCATACGTGCACCGCCGGATGAGGAAAGAATAATTAGCGGCGCTTTTAATTCTAGAGCTTTATCCACCGCCCTGGATATTTTTTCACCGACAACCGATCCCATACTGCCGCCAAGAAAACGGAAATCCATTAATGCTGCAACTACCTCGCGGCCGTCTATTTTAGCTGAACCTGTCACTACCGCTTCCTTTAATCCGGTTTTCTTAACTGTTGCCTTATATTTGTCCGAATACTTTTTTACATCCTTAAAATTTAACGGATCGGCGGATAATATATTGGCATTGAATTCCGTGAAGGTATCTTTATCAAACAGAAGCGAAACATAGACTTCGTAACCGATACGGAAATGATGATCGCATTTGGGGCAGACATAATACTTTTTTTCAAGTTCTTTCTTATAAATAATCTCTCCGCAGTTTTCGCATTTTTCCCATAATCCGTCGGGTAGTTCTTTTTTATCCGCAGCCTTCAGCGATTCTTTTTTCCGTTTAAACCAATCCATATTTTTACCCCTTTTATGTCAGGTCTTTACACATCACAATGGCGTCTTCGCCATCGGAGTAATACTTTTCACGAACATAGAGGTTACGGAATCCAAATGATTCATACAGTAATTTGGCGGCCTGATTCGATTTCCTTACCTCTAAATACATTGTTTTGCTGTCGCTGAATTTGTTCAATAAGTGTTCCATTAAAATTTTTCCCAGTCCCTGGTGCCGATAATCCGGATGTACGGCAAAATTGCCGATATGGGTTTCATCGGCGAAGTTCCATACAACAGCATAGCCCAAAATTATAGAATCTTTCTCAATAACACAAGGATAAGAAATTTTAGGATTATTCACTTCATATTCAAAGGCTTCCTTTCGCCAGGGATCTTTAAAGATTTTTTTTTCAAGATTCCAGATATCATCAATATCCATGCATGTCATGGGTCGGATAATCAAGCTAATGAGCTCCGGCAAAAGGTCTTATATACATTGGTTCCAGGCTGTCCAGATCATCAGCGCCCTGTCTTTTAAATTTCTCATAGCCGAGCCGGGCCAGCCTGCCGGCCGAATAGGGCACCAGTTGCAGCACAGCGCACTGCCGACTGAGCTGGTTTATTAAGTCGTTATCAAACGGTATTCCGGATTTTATAATCAATGTTGTTTCCGGATCAAGATATTGCGCTAACTGCGCCATGTGCACGATTTTATGATCATGAATTTCCGGGAAATTTCCTTCTGCAATCCTATGCTCAGCCAGATAAACTTCGTTTCGGCGGGCGTCAATAATCGTGATAACTTTTGTCTGGCCAATAGGCCTCTGATCGGCTAATACCTGGTGATTGGAAATCCCGACAATGGGAATGTCTCTGCCGAAACAAAAACCCTGGGCGTAAGCCAGGCCAATACGCAAACCGGTAAAAGAACCGGGTCCGATCGCCACGGAAACGATTACAATATCGTCAATCGTAAAAGACGGCTGCCGGTCATCTTCCGCCAGAAACTTCAGGCCTTCTTCCACATATCTTCCTACCAGGGCGGCATGCTGCATCGGCAGTTCCATGCTGTATTCAAGCAGCGTCCTGTCCTCATGCCAGAACGCGACGCCGCACATTATATCCGATGTTTCAATCGCCAGCACCATAATCTTTTCAACTTTCCGTTTTGTACAATGTTATATCCCGGTTATTCCCATTTCCGCTGATTTTTATTTTATAAAAAGAATCCAGCCGGTCTTCGATAATCTGCGGCCATTCGATAAAAGTCACCGCGTTGTGATATAAATATTCTTCCCAGCCAAGATTATCCAGCTCGCGTTCATCGTTAATGCGGTAAAAATCCATGTGATTTACCGGTTGTTTTCCTTTATACTGCTGAATGATAGCGAAGGAGGGGCTGGAGGCCTCATCTTCTGTTTTAATATACCGGCAGAAAGCCTTGACCAGAAAAGTTTTACCACTTCCCAAACTGCCTTCCAGCAGCGCCACATCCCCGGATTTCAGGAGACTGGCAAGTTTTCCGGCAAAGGCCGCGGTGTCTTGTTCCGAACGGGATTTGTATTCTTCTAACAATATCAAAAATTATACCTTTAATTGCATTCAGACCGGATGAAGTTAATGGATACAGGTGGTTAAAACAAGTTCGGTTATTTGGGGATATTTTGATATTTGTATATCAATTTAAGGAACCCGCAGAAAATAAATTTTTCCTTGAAGGCAACAGGGTGACAGAACTATTGTGATATTACAATTTTTGCCTTTATTTCGCTTTTGCACGATTCCATAAAATTATAATATGATTCATATTCGCCTAGTTCGATATAACGATCATTTAGATTAAATGTACTTGTATAAAGCGCTCCGCCGTTCTCCTGTCTGGAAAAAGCCATTTCACAACGGCCAAAACCAGAAACAACCGGTTCTATTTTCACTTCATTCTTCACATCAAATCCATCGGGGAAAATGTAATAGATGCTGTCTATATCCGTAAAGGCTGAGGGATTGAGCAGGGGCATTTTTCTTTTTTCAGGTTTCTCACCTTCAAAATAAACCTGGTGATAAATACCCGGTTCAAAGATAAACCGGTTGCCGGCCTTTTTGGCAAAATATTGCAGATGCGCTTCAAAATTTATGTATAACGGGGAATAAGGATTATTCAGACTATCGATTGTAAATGCGTTTATTTTTACATTCCCTGAACCTTTTGCCAGACGATTGATAATCCACTCTCTTTTCTTTTTATCCTCAAGGGTTTTAAAGAAACCTCGCGCTTGAATGGCCTGGTTACCGGTCAGGGTAATTTTGCCCTTTAAATCTAATGACCGGTCAGGTAAAACTTGCGCAGTGGCCTTTAAAACAGATTTATTCATTTCCGCCCTACTGAGCGGTGTTCTAATCAATACGCTGTTATGGGGTTTAATCAGCAGAATATCTATTCCTTCAATATCTTCATGCAGATCATCGACGGAAGTCACATTGCTGGTACATTCCAGGTATACGGTATCATCCGGCAGGGGTACCACGGCGATCATATGGTTGAACTTACTACCGGGAAGATTTTTATCAACAAGACCTGTGTCTCTTGTTTTTACCAGTGCCAGATAACCGGTAATGCCCGCCTGTTTTAACATGGCCAGCATGTAAGCCGAAAGGTCTTTACAATCGCCGTATTTAACCTGATGCACTTTGTCCACATGATGAGGGCGCCATCCGTCTATGCCCAGGTAAACCTGAACGTATCTTGTTTCCTGCTGCAGTTTCTCATATATTTTTTTTACCCGCTCTTTTACATCCGGGATGGATTTAAACGATTCGCCTGTATTAATATCTGGAGAAAAAACAATCCGGTCTTTTATCAGGTTATAATACCAGGAGCCAAAAGACTGCCAGTTTTCCACACTGCCTTCGAATCCATCCAGGTTAAATTTAACAGCCTGGCATTTCACGCCCAATTGAAAACGGGATTCCGGCGCGCTTAAATATTCGCCCTCATATTTCGGGACGTCTTTGACTTCCCAAACATGATGCTTATAGCCTTTGGAATCTGTTGTAATCACCGGTTCGCCAATACCGCCCACTTTTGTAAACGTATATTCCAGCGGCTTTTGCAGGATGATTTCCAGCCGGGCATAATCTACGGGAACATTTTCCTGCGGGTCCCAATCGGGTGTAAAAAATGAAGATTTAATTTTATACTTCATTTCTTTTTTAACCAAGTATGGCACAACCGGGTAAGTAAGCGTATAAGAAATTGTATTATGCGCATCATATAAACTATAATACGATACGGAGCTTTTTATAATATCTTTATTTTCTAATTCTTTCAGCTCTTTGCCGTTCAAATCATAAAGCGCCGCATCCATGTCCATTAATTCAATAAAATCAGTTTCGCGCAGAGAATTGTTACCCAGATGGACATCGGCTTTTCTGGCTACCAGGATCTCCTGTTTTTCAGATACAATCACCTTGTCTTCGTCATGCACGGTGATGAGTGTCTCGCTTTTTAATACCCGGGATTCCGGTTCGGGCTGGGCCAATAGAACGGAATATAACGATCCCAGTAAAGCCGGTATAATAATGCGGTACTTTTTCAACAGGCTAAGAAATCCGGACACCGGTAAAAGCTCCTTATTTATTTGCCTTTTTTAATGATAATAATTTCCTGATCCGCATCGACGATTTTGGCATAATCATTTTTCACAATAGAATAATCTTCCGCAGGCGCCACAAGTTCTTTAATTTCGAATTGCCTTGCAAAACCGACTATCATGGGATTTTGCTGAACCGGGATAATCGTCCTCTGATACCTGAAATACTTGTTTTCGATGATGACTTCTTCTGGAAATTCGGTTACGGCATACCCGGCGGGCAGGGTATAATAATTGGTTTCAATGGTTTTTCGTTTATAGCCGAATTCCACCGGGAAGACACGCTTTTCAGAGATAAAAATATTCTTATTCCGGCCAAGATAAAAGCCCGGTTTAAGATAGATTTCATCATCGATCAGTTCCGCATAGTCTCCCAGTTCAAAACTAAAAGCCGTCCTGAATGTATCACTGGGCGCCGCTTTTAAGTTGGAATCCGATTCGGTTACGGTAAAGTTGTCCAGATGAGCGGCCAGCTCTTCCTGAACGAGTTTATCCATTTTTTTATGTTCGTATAAGTCGCTGTTATAGTCCCTGCTGCCATAACCAATGGCCAGAATTTGTGAAGAACCCTGTAATTTGCCGCTCCCGGACAGAATCAAATTGGACTCAATAATGCTGATGCTTCTTAAGCCTACATTGGGGATATCCAGAAATGATGCATTATCTTTCTCAACCAAGAGGGCATTTTTAACCAGGGAGGTCGGGGGTAGCTGGCCGTAAGTGATCCAGGGATCGCGGGCGTCGAACAGGTAGTGATTATTTCCAACGTTTACCAGCAGAATGACCCGGTTATACTGGCTTAAAAAGGGGATTTCCGGATTGGCGAGGCCATGATCGGTTGTGCTGATCAGTAATGGTTTGGCTTCAATATCGGCGGCACGCAACATAACCATTAACATTAAATTTTTCTCGGTGTCGTTTGCTTTTTTCTCTTCAAGAATATCTTCCTGATCTTTCTGGGGATAAATGCCGCTTCCTGATTTATAATCAAAATTATCTCTCACATATTCAAACAATACCTTCGATTTCTGTTCGGTGTTCATATCCGAAGTAACCAGACTTTCCACCAATTCTTTTACCTTTGAGCCCGGTTTTTTAAAGTCGTCATATTGTTCTTCAAGAAGTCTGTTGCACAGGGTTTGAAGATCTTTGATGAATACCTGATAGTAACCCGGGAATTGCACACTTTCTATCTGGAAATTTATATTGGCTTTGTAGTTTTTAAGCGAAGAAATATACGGTTCATTTTTAATAGCCGGTAAATTTTCGGCTTTATAACGATACCGTTCATCCCATTTTTGCGAGAAGCGGTTATAATATTTATCTTTCGATTCCACAATTAACCGGTTGGAATCGTTTTCTTTTTTAACCATGTAAATAAATCCCGGCGTTATCTGAGCGATCATTTCCGATTCTATGACGGGAATAGACTGATGAAAATACCAGGGTTCCAGCTCATAAATATCCTTACCGGTTATCTCGTACTTTACCTCTAAAACGGCACCGATTTCTACATTGGGGAAAGTAAGTTTTTTTACCTTATATCGTCCTTTCTCGGCTTCATCGAAAATATTGTCTTTTTCCACTTTAATTTTCCGGCCGTCGGGATAAATGATCTGGGCGTCGAGTTCGGTAACGTGATCTTTGTGCCAGTAGGATATTGCTACATTAGCATGTTCCTTACCTTTTTCTTTCAGGATTTTAGTCTGGAAATGTCTGGTAAAAACCACTTCCAGCCTGCTTTCATATCGTAAATCGATTAAACCGATATCGAAAATTCTTATGGCCGCGGCCGAAGTATCTTCCGGATAAACGGTCATATTCAGATACTCCGGGCTCACTTCTCCGTATTCTTTGATATCTTCAGCATAAACAAAAAACATCAGTGAAAACAAAAATAACAAGACTGCGGTAATCTGAGTGCGATTAAAAAATATCATAAACTTTCTCCTTGTTGAATAAAATGTTCTGATTACAAAAAACAGAACTTAAACTTTCAAATAAAATTTGCTATTTACTCTAGATGTACAATCAAAATAAACATCAAACATAATTTATGTGGAATATAAGAAAAAAAAGCTTTTGGTAAAATTTTTTGATTAAGTTACAAGAAGTATTCAAACTAAGGAGAATCCCAATGGAGCAGCCCGTAATGTCTGATAAAAACCAGTATCCCGCGGATGAGGTGATATTTTTCCATATCGGAAAAGCCAAAGTCCTGTGGCAGGATTTTTTTAAATATCTCGATAATTCACATCCGGATTTTGTCAGAGAGTGGAGATATTATAACGACGGCAAGAGCTGGCTGATGAAAGTAACCCAAAAAACCAAAACGATCTTCTGGCTTTCAATTATAAAAGACGCTTTTCGGATTACTTTCTATTTTACCGATAGAGCGGAACCGGTTATTATGGATAGTAATATTTCCTATGAATTAAAGGAGCAGTTTAAAAGCGGAAAACACTTTGGTAAAATCCGTGGTTTGACTATCACGTTTAAGAGCGCTGAAGATATTGAATATGTCAAAACACTGATATCGGTTAAACTGTCCATAAAATAATTATTCGTCATTGATCAGATAATATCAGTCATATCGTCTGACCACTCACAGGCGGGAAAGCGACTTCATCGCATCTCTGTTAACAAGGAACCTTTAAAAGTCTTTTTCGACACTTGATTTGCATGCATAATACATTTAGATTGCAAAAAAAGGAATAAATTATGCCAATATTACAGGTGCGGAACCTTCCAAGCGAAATTTATAATAAATTACGATTAAAGGCCAAAGAGGAGAACAGAAGCATAGCCCAGCAAACCGTTGTTATTCTTAAAGAAGGGCTTGGTCTCAAGGGAAATTATAAACTCAGGAGAAAAGCCCTTCTGGAAAATATTGCAAAGTATAAATTTCCGGCGGTGGATAAAATTGATGTAATTGAATTAATCCGGGAAGACCGGAATAGATGATTGTTATACTCGATGTTTCTGCGGCCATAGAAATAATACTGCAAAAGAGTAATTATCTGCTCCTGCAAAAAGCGGTTTTGGAAGCAGACATGGTTTTAGCTCCGGATATTTTCATTCCGGAAATTTCCAATGTAGCTTGGAAATATCACAAGTTAGGTAATTTTTCACATGAGCAATCAGTTAATCTATCCCATTCCGGCCTAATGCTGATTGACCAATTTGTTTCTTCGGAAGACTTATGGCGCGAGTCGCTGAGCGAAGCCGTTGCCAATGACCATTCGGTGTATGACCTTTTATATCTGATATGCGCCAGGAGAAATGACGGAATATTTCTGACAATTGATAAAAAATTGCAGATCCTAGCTAAAAAATTGCGCATAAAGATCATGTAATACATTTTGGTTTTAAGCTGCAATTCTGAAGTATATGGGTATGACTGATTAGAAACCAATAATTATTATAAATATCAAAATTATAAAACAGCCTGAATTATGACCCAATATTTTCATTATCATGTTCATAAAATTTATTTAACCGTATTCTGATCTGGAAATATCGGAGAACGCCTATGAAAACAATCACAACGCTTAAGCCGATTGCCAGGTACCCAATCCAACGTATCTCAATAAAATCGCGTAATTGAAGAAAAGCGATTCCGCCAAGAATCATATAAAGCGATGTTCTTGTGTAGGCCAGCAGGGTTCGCTCGTTGGCCAGCTTGGTTCTCTCCAGAGCAAGGTAGTCCCTGAGGATTATTGGTTCTTTAGTGTCGAATACATCTTTAAAAAAATTTAAACGTCTAAGCATCTCTTTTTATCTTTTCAATTTTATAGTGAAAGAAAATATTCTTTTTTTAACTTATACTGGCCAGAAATATAATATCAAAGGTACCGCAACTGCAATTACAATCAGGGTTATGGGTAAACCCATTCGAAAATAATCACCAAACCTGTAACCTCCGGGTCCCATAACTAAAGTATTTGATTGATGACCGATGGGTGTTAAAAAAGCTGCCGATGCACCAACAGCTATAGTCATGAGAAAGGGATCGATAGAAAAGTTCACTCCAAGAGCAATCTCAATTCCTATGGGCGCCATAATTACTACGGTTGCCGCATTATTAATTACAGAAGATAATAGCATGGTTACGGTTAGCAATAGGCTTAACAAAGCCCAGATTGGTATTATATCCGCAGTATGGAGAATTTGATTGGCGATTAAGGTAGCCCCGCCCGTAGTCTCCAGCGCCTCGCCTACAGGAAGCATGGCGCCAAGCAATACAATGACCGGCCAGTCAATGCTGGTATAAAGGTTTTTTACCGGCAGAACGCCTGTCAATATCATACCAATCGCCGCTATGGAAAATGAAATATGCACAGGTAGTATGTCTGATACAACGAGTACAATTGAAGAAATAAAAAGGGCCATACTAAGGGCAATTTTCTTTTCGAAGCCGATTCTCAGTCCCCGTCTTGCCAGCGGCAGGCAGCCCATCGATACGATTGTGTCATCAATCATTTGAGCGCGTCCCTGCAACAAAAGCACATCTCCTGTTCGGAATACGATATGGTCAAGCCGGCGGTGGATTTTTTCCTGCTTTCGCGACACCGCAAGCAGATTAACGCCATACCGGCTGCGCAGCCTCAGCCCGGAAGTAGTCTGCCCGATTAGCGGAGAATCCGCCATAACAATAGCTTCATTGATCGTAATTTCTTTTGAACCAACGGCATCCTTACGAAACTTTTTTCCTCCGGCCAGTTCCAGACCTGTATCATCGAGATACGTTTTTATGGACTCAGTATCGCCTTCAATGATAATAATATCGTTTTCAAGCAGTTCTTCATTTTCATCAATGATATGAATTCTTTTATTATGCCTGACTAAACCCAGTATCTGGACATCGGCTTTAGACAGCATACTTAGTTCAGCAAAAGTTATTCCTTTTATTTTGGAATTTTTGTTTACTTTAATTTCGGTGATGTAATCTTCAATTTTGAACAGACCTTCTTCGGATTTTTTAGCCGTCCTTTTGGGGAGTAAACGCCAGCCAATCAAGGTAATAAAAAGAATACCGGCAATGGTTAAACCTATCCCGACCGGCGCAAATGAAAACATGCCAAATGGTTCACCGGCCTCATTTGCTCTCAATGTGGCAATGATAATATTGGGAGGCGTACCAATTAAGGTAGTCATGCCGCCTAAAAGTGAAGCAAATGCGATAGGCATAAGCAAATAGGATGGAGGATTACCGCTTTTTCTGGCAATATGAATAGCCACAGGCATCAGGATGGCCAATGCACCCACATTATTCATAAATGCCGATGCGGCCGCGACTAATAAGGATAAAGTAAAAATCTGCAGGGTTAAATTATCGCCGATTCCCGATATCCATTTACCCAGTAAATCTATCAGTCCCGAATATTCCAGGGCTTTTCCTATAACCAGGACCGCCGCAACCGTAATTACAGCCGGATGACTAAAACCGGTAAAAGCGTTAGACGAAGGAATTATACCTAAAACGACCAGCGTAAAAAGAGCAATTAGGGCAACAAAATCATGCCGGAACCGACCCCAGGCAAATAAAACCAGGGTTAAAAATAAGACAATAAAAACATGAATATATGCCATACAATATTACTTCATTTTAGAGAGTATCAGGGACAAGCAAAAATATATCAATTACAATAATCAGGTTCAAGTTTACTTATTTTATTCTATATGAAACAATTACGGACCGATTAGAAATCCATTTAATTATTTTGAATAATCTGACATTAATTTAATAAAGATTTTTTCACATTTTTTATTTAAGTTTAAGGAAAGCGAACCTAAAAAATAACATGGATAAACATGGAAAACTTAATAATTCAGATCCGCAATGCGTTAATCGACAAGAGTGATGAACAGACAAAGAAAAGCGGTAAAAGATTTTTTAAGGATAATGTTAAGCTATATGGCGTTAAAAGCGAAAATGTTAAAAAGTTATCAAAAGAATTTTTCATAAAAATAAAAGATAAAAGCAAGGCTGAAATTTTTAATATCTGTGAGAAATTATGGCAATCCGGCATTATTGAGGAATCCATTATTGCTTGTATCTGGTCTCACAAACTGGTAAAACAATATTCCAAGGGAGATTTTGTAGTATTTGAAAGATGGATTGATCAATATGTAAACAACTGGGCTACCTGCGATACGCTTTGTAATCACACTATAGGGGATTTTCTGCAATTATATCCCGAGTACATAGAAAATCTCAAAATCTGGGCAAAATCCGACAATCGCTGGATGCGCCGGGCGTCTGCGGTTTCACTGATCATTCCGGCAAAGAAAGGATTATTTATTGAACATATTTTTGAAATCGCTGATATTTTATTGGTCGACAAAGAAGACCTGGTTCAAAAAGGTTACGGCTGGATGCTTAAATCCTCCTGCAATAAATATGAAAAGGATGTGTTTAATTATGTGATGAATAGGAAAGACAGGATGCCGAGAACCGCCCTGAGATATGCCATAGAGAAAATGCCGAAAGAAATGAGGCGGCAGGCTATGGAAAAATAACGGCGCCTTCTTAATAGGTCAAAATATTTAGTTTAGAACCAGCTTAATAAAATCTATTTATATAATCCTAAATCAACGCCGGTATCAATTCTGTTTTACTTTATTAACGGTTACTTTGCCGGCGCCACCCAGATATTATTTTCAATTTCCAGTTTCACGTCATCCAGATAAACCGCCCGTCCGCAGCCCCCGGAACGAAAATCGGTAACAATATCCACATGCTGAGCCGAACGGTTGAGCAACCCTTTATTAAAAAAGGCATCTGCTTCTTTTTTACCTTTTTCTGAAGCAGGATCGGCTACATAACACTCGGGATAACTGGCGCCAATGGCGATATGCAGGGTGCCGCCTACCTTTTCCACAAACAGAGGATGTTTCAAAACTTCTTCAATGCCGTTGTTCATTCCCAGGGCCACTTCACCCAAGCGGTGCGATCCTTCATCGGTTTCAATGATTTTTTTAAGGGTTTCAAAACCCTCATCCGCCGTGTATTCCGTTATCCGGCCTCCTTCAAATTTCAGGTAAATTCCCTTAACCGTTTTGCCGGAGGCAGATATTGGTAGATCAACAAATATTTCTCCCTCGACTGTTTTTGCGTTTGGACTGGTAAACACCTCGCAGTCGGGGAAATTACGCTTACCGGTACATTTTACCACATTGCGGCCATCAATATTCATGTTTAAAGTTAAAAGTTTCCAGGTTTTGGGATGTTCGGTTTCAATTCGGACGGTTTTGCTTTTTGTCATCAGTTGATAAATATCTTCTTCCACATCGTCGAGTAATCTTGGATCGACAATTGAAGCGTTAACCACCACATCCGTATAACGATCCAGGCTCATTCCTTCCAGATCGGCAAATCCCTGGGTGGGAAACAGGGTTAAAACCCATGGTTTAAGCAGACGGATGTTTTTAAGCGGCTCGTCCGCTTTCATGATTGCCTGAGTGGTTTCATCCGGTGTGTCGGCATAAAGCACGGGATTTTCGGCGCCGAGAATTTCGATATACTTAGTCATGGCATTATAACGATCGATCTGCCAGGAAGGCACTTTTTCAATCTGTCTTTTTGAACCGTATCGGGCCATGGAAGCGCTCCAGACTTTTCCGCGGTCGTTATCCGGTGGAACAAGATTTACATCGGCAATACCTCCGGCGGCAAAGATTTTATCCTGAATTACCGATATCAGCGGCCAGGCGATATGCTCGCCTTTGACCATAATAACATCGTCTTCTTTCACTCCGTCCAGGGAATAATCGAGCAGGTAATCCGCCCATTTTTCCAGTTTTTCTTTTGATATATGGATAGACATGAAATCCCCTTTATTTTAAGTAGAGTTATCTTCCGGTTTTAAAAAGAAATATAAGAAGAGTATCGTTGAGTGACAATTTTAAATATAAGGATAAAAAAATATTGTACGCAGGGTTCTTAAATCCTATATTTCATGCAACGACTTAACAAATTAACCAGATTTCAAATATATAAGAGAGATTTATATGACTGTAGATCAATTAAAAGAAGTCATGAAATTTCATCTTAATAATTTCAATGACGAAGACATCGATATCGATGACGAAACCATTCACAACCAGGTATTAAGCGCCTCTGACGGATACGGAGCCGCCAACTCCAAAAACATTTATCGCTCGGTTATGCGCTGGACACTGAAAAAGAACGGTCATCAGGACAAGCGCTGGCCTAATAACTGGATAGATATGAGTGTAGCCGAATTATCATCAAAGATTTTATCATAAAAAAGATTTTTTCGGTTATAAATTAAGCTTTCCGATTTTCCATTCTACAAATTCAATTTGAGATAAAAATGAGGTGTGCTTATGAGAAATCAAATTTGTAAATTGGCCATAATCATGTGTATAATATATTTCCATTTAAATCTGTATGCACAGGACTATCCCCTTAATATCAAGCTCGGGGCCATTAAGACTGCGCTTAAAAATAATGCCATTAATCTTGGTTTACGATATCTTAATTCTCTGGACAGTCTGTGGGAGGAACAGGATTATTTATTTATGGGCGATAAATCCCTGTTCCTGGTAATGCCTGATGTCGATATACGCACCGGCAGTAATGATGCTTTTTCATCGGTTACGGTTAAAGCGACGGGATTATGGATGCTCTTTTCCACTACCGAAATAGCGGGCATCGTTACACCCAAT
>RQOG01000024.1 GCA_003854985.1 Calditrichota bacterium | reverse complement strand
TATAGTTGATGTCCATATAGGACCAAGTTCAGTAAAAAAAATAATGTTTCCAGTTGCCTTATCAACATAAGTGTAACTATTATAAAAATAAGTATATATCATTCCAGGTGTTGCACTATGATCTATTTCTTTTGGTAAAATATCAGGATTACTTACATAATATGAATTTTCCAATGATCCAGAAGATAAAAAATAAAGTGGATTACCATCATCATCATAACGACCACTAAATGTCCACACTAGTTTAGTTCCATCATTATCATAAGCAACTATTTGATTTTCAGGTTTTTTATCAAGTAATTCAACAAATGCTTCAAAAAAAATATCTTTTAAAAATGTAATAATAGGATCCCAGAACATTCCATTAGGATCAATCCCATTAATAGGATCATTTGGGCCATAAGCAAAAGGTGAGTAGAACTCATCCGCCGGGTCCACACTATGCCATCTTCCTAACTGCGGGTCACGCCGAAAGGCGTCCCTTTCGGGATAATACCGGGCCCCATAGTGATACTCCCAAAGGGACAGGCCCCGAAAGGGGCACGCACATCAGCGTGTTATCGTTGGCAAACAGGTCGTCTTCTGACGAAGTCATCCCTTCGGGACTTTTTCCGTCTAAAGCCCGTCTTAGCAGGAAATTCATGCGGTTGATTATATCAAAGATCAATTTTACGGGTAAATTTAATTAGTCTTATATCATTTTAATCTGTTTAAAATAATTCCTATAAAAACCCCTGTCCCGCGTTAAAAAAACATCGGCAAATCGCCGGGCATGACTGCCGATGATGAAATCATTTAAAACACGCCGGGGCATATTTAAAGGATAATTACAATGGCTGCAAATAGTATCAACTTGTTTACCGCAATTCGGACAGTAGTATTGGCGTGATATTTTTGCCTGATAGGATTTCCACAAAAGACTTGCTTCGTAAAAGGTCTCTATATCTGAAAATTTTACTTCAATTTTCGTGTCCTGCAAAAAACGGTTTATTTCCATCGCGTTGTTGAACTGGCAGGCAAGTTCTGTATAGACATGCTCACAAATGATCAGGTTTCCTTCTCCGGCGCATTCTTCTAATTTGCTTAAAGAAGATTCAAGAAATTCCTGATTCGGAATTAGAATATCAAGAAGGATATTGGTATCTATTGCGGTTATCACTATAGATCTTCGCGAAGCTGTCTGACTATTTCATCGCTTGTATGACCATCTTTATTCTTAAGAAAACCAATGTATTTATTGAAATTGGCTTTTCTTTCGCCCTTTTTTATGATCACATTTTTATCTGAAATTTCAAACAGAATCTCGTCGCCCTGTTCGATGTTCAGAATTTTTCTTACTCGTTTTGGAATTGTGATTTGTCCTTTTTGTGTAAGCGTAGACATAATAATATCCCGATTATGTATTACCAACAAGTAATACAAATATATGCTCCATATTGCAGAATTTCAAGAATAAAATCTCGAACTATAGTTTATTTATCAAACAGAATCGAAATTTTTAAATATACCTGAGCAGGTTTATGGAATGATACCTCCTAAAATAATTCACCGCTGGCAAATGGGCAGCCGCTAAAAGCTTGATTGATAGCCTACAGATAACTGGTTTATCTTTTTAGAATTATATCTAGCAAGAGAAGCAACCTAAATTAAGGTTACAAAACTGGAATACTAATTTACACATAATTATGGACTTGACTTAAAGAAGATATAAATGAATTTCAAAAAAAATATGCCATGCAATAATTATAAAATTATGTATACTCATATTTAATGATCGTATAAATAATAAGTCAGTTATCCTAAAAAAGATGACTCGTGCTAAAATTATCCATGCTAACAACAGTTCCGCGCTGGTTAATGATAACTTGTTTAATTCATATCAAAGACAGTGTTTTATTAAAAGTAATCCGAATCATCATTATAAACAAGACTTTTAAAATTACCTGAAAACCTGTCCGGATTTTATTCTTATGCCAATAAAAAAGCCGCTGAAAAATGACAGCGGCTTTTATAAAAATATATCGCTAAATTTTATTTCAATGGTTTAACGGGATGGGCAATCTGGGCGCTGAATTTTTTATAATCAAATCCCTTAAATGTTGGACTCTCTGCATTATGACAGGTGACGCAGAGTTTTTCATCCGGTTCTATCAGGCCAACCGTAGCGCCGTCCAGTTTCCCCGCATAAATATCTTTCATTACTTTATTGCTATAGTATCCGCTGCCGGGGCCATGACAGGATTCACACCCGACGCCGTCTTCGATTTTAAATTTCTTATCCAGTAATTTCGCATCAACGCCATAAGCGGTTACATGGCATTTCAAACATTCAGGCGCTTTTTGGGCATCTGCAATGCCTTTCTCCTTGGCAATTTTTTTTGATTCTTCGGAAGCTAAAGTTTCATACGCTTTGGAGTGTTTATCCTTCTGCCAAATGGCATACTGGTTGCCGGTTTTATCTTTGCTGTGGCACATTTTGCATTTTGCTACCCCCGTATAAGAAAATTCCTTATCGCCCTGCATCCCCGCTGACAGCAATCCTAAAGCTAACCCAGCAACAAACAGAACTGTAAAAAGTCTTTTCATATTTTCCTCCCGTATGGATGATAATAAATTATTAATTCATTTTTAATTTAAGGATTTTATTTACCGATTTAAAGTTTTATTTTAGAACGTATACTTTATTTGCAGGTTCCGTTTTAGGCTAACGTGAAAACCTTGATAATATTATTAATTTTTCCGTTTAAGCTCACTAAAAATAAAGTGAAAAAAATATCCGCAAAACTACGGTTTTAAAAGATCTAATATTTCCTGCTCCAAAGGAAAGCGGCCTTTTTTCATTTTCGAAAAAAGACATTTCTCCCCATCATATAATTCAAATCTTCCACCGCTGCTTTTTATAAACGTTATTTCGCAGTTTATTTTCTTTTTAATGCTTTCGGCCAAACTGACCGCTCTGGGATAATAGTTTCAGACGACGCAATATTCAATTTTAATCGTTTTCATGGAATCCTATTTATTGATTCTGTTTCTATATTTTAAAAGCGCGGATTCAATTTCCATTATAGTATCACCGCCAAATTTATCCATTATTGCATTGGCGATTACAACAGCAGCTACATGTTCCGCAATCACCGCAGCGGCCGGTAAAGCGGTCACATCGCTTCGCTCTTTATGAGCCTGGAATGCTTCTTTGGTTTTAATATCCACCGACTTTAACGGCTTCATTAATGTAGGAATCGGCTTTTTCATAAAACGGACAATTATGTCTTCTCCATTGCTCATCCCGCCTTCGATACCGCCGCACCGATTGGTTTTATGATAAAACCGTCCGGCATCGTAAAATATTTCATCCTGAAATTCGGAACCGGGCTTTTCTGCCGCGCCAAATCCGTCACCGATCTGAACGCCTTTTACCGCCTGAATAGACATGATAGCGCCAGCCAGCAGGGCATCCAGTTTTCTGTCCCAGTGCACATAACTGCCCAGACCGGGCGGAGCATTGCGGATAATCACCTCGGCAATTCCACCGACGGTATCGCCATTTCTTTTGATCTCCGTTATGTGTTCAATCATCCGGGCTGTGGCCTCTTTATCGAGACAACGAACTTCGGAAGCGTCGGCCAGTTCATTGATTTGATCTGTTTTGACAATCTCTGCGATTTTCTTTCGGTCTGCCTGAATTTTCCCGATCTGCAAAATATGCGAATATATCCGTCTATTGAGTTTGTCAAGAAACTGCCTGACGAACGCGCCGACCGCCACCCGCATAGCTGTTTCGCGGGCGCTGGATCGTTCCAATACATTACGCATGTCGTCAAAATCATATTTATGAGCGCCGGACAGATCCGCATGACCCGGTCTGGGTTTGGTAATTTCGCGTCCGGGCTGTCCGTCGACGATAGCCATTTGTTCCGTCCAGTTTTCCCAGTCCTTGTTACGCAGAATAAAACTGATCGGGCTGGCAATGGTTTTACCAAAGCGAATACCGGATAATATTTCGATCTGATCGGTTTCCATTTTCATCCGCCCGCCGCGACCGAAACCCTGCTGACGTCTTTTCATCTGCCTGTTTATTTCATTAATATCAATTGGAAGATGAGCAGGCATTCCTTCTATGATAGCTGAAAGAGCGGGTCCATGCGACTCGCCTGCTGTTAAAAAACGGATCATGCCACGTCTCCCAACCGCATCATATAGCTGCGTATCCGGTCCAATGTTTCCCCAACAACCTGTTCCAGCCGGCCGGAAGATGAAAAACCGGCGGCATGAAAGTGACCTCCGCCGCCAAACTCCCTGGCAATCCTGCCAACATTAATGCTGTTCTTCGATCGCAAACCAACCAGCGTTAAGTTTTCTTCTTTTTCCGTAAATACGGCAAACACACTGGAACCGCCGTCCTTACGCATGATATCAATGATGCCTTCCAAATCTTCTGCCCTTAGATTATGCTCGCGCATAAATTCACGGGAAACAACCAGCCAGGAAATTTCATCCTCCGATTTCAGATTTATTAGTAAATTGCCCCAGGCTTTAAGTTGATGCCTATGGTTTTTCTCAAAAACTCTGCTGTACATTTGAGCCGGATCAACGCCTAATTCCGTGAGTCTGGAAGCGATGCGAAACGTTTCTTTGCTGGTCTGCTGAAATCTGAAACTTCCCGAATCGGATAATATGGCCGTATAGAGAGCTTCCGCCATTTCGAAGGATATATCGGCTTTCACTTTTTCCAGGAACTGAAAAACAAGCTCCCCGGTTGCCACGCAGGTATCGTCGATAATGTCCAGATCTGTAAACTCCGGATAAAGCGGATGATGATCCATACAAACCTTATAAGCCTGGCTGGATTTAACCGGTTCATACCATTGTTCCAGCCTGTCCATCGAGCTTATATCAAAAATAACGATCACATCCGCATCGGCAATAAATCGCTTTGTTTCCGAATCCGTAGACCTATTAACCAGACCGGAAGTGTTTAAAAATTCATATTTTGGCGGAATTCTGCCCGGTACAACAATCGCGCATTTTTTATCATTCTGCACCAGGTAATAATAAAACGCTATCATCGAGCCCAGGGCATCGCCATCCGTATGTACATGGCTGATAAGTACAAATTTCTTATTTTTACGGATATAATCCGCTAACTGATAGTATTTCTGATCCCTATGCATAAAAAATAAATCCTGTTTCTATTTATCGTCCTATAAAGGCTTTATAATTTTAATGATTTCAGAGAAGTTTCACTCTTTAATCACAATAATAACCAATACTTACCCAATTTGCGCTATAACCATTTTAACGCTATCTCAGCAGTCTGATTTTATCAATAATACCATCGACCAATTGTTCCGTTGAGGCGTGGCCTCCTAAATCGGGCGTAAGATATTTTTTCTCACTGAGAAAAAGAACCAAAGCAGCCTGAATTCTATCCGCCGCCTTTTTTTCTTTGATATGCCGGAGCATCATATTGGCGGACAATATGGTGGCAATCGGATTGGCAACACCTTTCCCGGCGATATCCGGCGCACTGCCATGAACGCTTTCAAAAACCGCAATGTTATCGCCGATATTGGCTCCGGGAACTACGCCAAGCCCTCCAACCAGCCCGGCCGCCAGATCGGAAATAATATCTCCGTACAGATTACCGAGGACAAGTACATCAAACTGCTCAGGATGCATTACCATCTGCATAGCGCAGTTATCAACAATAATTTCTTTGTAAGCAATGTCCGGATATTCCGCAGCCACTTTGCGAACGCTGTCGAGAAATAGCCCATCGCTCTTTTTCATGATATTGGCCTTATGGACGGCGTGAACCAGCTTTCGTTCTCTCTGCTCCGCCCATTTAAAAGCCGCTTTGGCAATTCTTCTGGAAGCTTTTTCGGTAATAATTTTAAGACTCTGCGCCACGCCCGGCGCTACTTCATATTCCATTCCGCTGTAAAGGTCTTCCGTATTTTCCCGAAAAATAACCAGGTCAATGGGATTATGATGAAAAGATAAGCCCAGCGCCGAACGAACAGGCCGCACATTAGCATATAAATCCAGACTTTTACGTAATCCCACATTAACCGACTGGAATCCACCGCCTATGGGTGTAGTCAGCGGACCTTTTAGCGCTACCTTATTTTTACGGATTGATTCCAGTGTTTCATCGGGTAAAGTTGTGCCGTATTTTTCAATGGCACCCGCTCCGGCATCAACAATTTCCCAGTCGATAACCACTCCTGCTGCGGCAATTATTTTACGGGCAGCGGAAGTAACCTCCGGTCCAATGCCATCGCCGGGTATTAAAGTGATATGATGTACGGCGTTCTTAGCCATCATGATCCTTAACTGAAATTACCGTAAATCAAACGCATAAATTTCTGCAAAATTCCATGTTTAAAAACTGAGCCAAAAATAATAAAATCAATGGATTATTGCAAATAGACCTTACCGGAAATAAAATTAGATTAAAACTACATATTATATTATATTGCAACGCAAAAATAACCAGGAAGAATACATAAAAATGAAAGTTACCGAACATCTGGATAAAGCTAAAAATCCATTAATCAGTTTTGAGATTATTCCTCCAAAACGCGGCGGTGATATTCAGGGGCTTCTAAAAGCGGTGGATGATGTTTCTAAATATAATCCGCCATTTATCGATATTACCAGTCATGCCGCGGTGGAGCTCTACAGTGAAACCCCGGAAGGAATTAAAAGAAAAGTTATCCGTAAACGCCCCGGCACACTGGGCATTTGCGCTTTAATTCAGAATAAATATAAAATCGATGCGGTTCCCCATATTTTGTGCCGTGGATTTACCAGGGAAGAGACCGAAGATTTTTTAATCGAACTGCAATATCTGCAAATTGAAAATGTCCTTGCCATAAGAGGCGATGACAGCGGCTACGAAAAACCCCTGCCCCGCGGACGCAGCGCCAACAAAGATGCCAGAGAACTTGTAAGACAAATCAATAATATGAACAACGGCAGATACCTTGAAGAAAATCTTATTGACGCCCATTCTTCTGACTTTTGCATTGGGGTGGCTGCCTATCCGGAGAAACATTTTGAAGCGCCTAATCTTGATTTTGATATCAGGTTTCTTAAGGAAAAAATCGAAGCCGGAGCGGATTATATTGTAACGCAGATGTTTTTTGACAACCGGGTATTCTTTGATTTCCAGGATAAATGCCGTAAGGCCGGCATAAAAGTACCAATTATTCCCGGGCTAAAAATAGTTAGCCATAAAAATCAATTGAATAATATCCCCCGCCATTTTTACGTGGATATACCGGCTGAATTAACAGATGAAATTATGTGCGAAAAAGATGAACACACCATTGAGATTGGGGTAAATTGGTCGGCCAGACAGGTAACGGATTTGTTTAATAATGGCGTACCGGCAATTCATTTTTATATTATGCAGAATTCATCGCCGATTAATATGCTTATGAAGAAACTGAACTTATAGCTCCCGTAAACCTATTAGTCCGAAAAACAGCAAACGCCGTACTTTGAAGATTGAAATACGGCGTTTTTTTGTATATTTAAATCTGTTATTTGTTATCTGTTCTTTATTTATATTTTACCGAGCATCCGTAAGCTTCGGTGGAAAAAGGTTCCACTTTTTCACCGGTTAAAAGTGCATCAAGCGTTTTGCTTACATAATTATGAGCTTTAGCCACATCTTCAACATTGGTTGAGCGGATATTGTCAATGGCGCCATTATAAATAAGATTTCCGTCCGGATCGATGATATACATATGCGGCGTTGCTTTCGCATCATATAATTTCCCCACCGTACCATCTTCGTCAATCAGATAGGCGTTGGGCTGGGATGACTTCTCCTTTAAAGTTTCATTGATTTCCGCGGCAGAGAGATACCCCTGTTTGCCCGAAGCTGAAGAACTGATTGAAAGCCAGACGACGCCCTTATCTCTATATTCTTTCTGAAGGGTCTGCATATTCTTACTGTTATAATGTTTCTGTACAAAAGGACAGCCAAAATTCACCCATTCAAGTACAACATATTTACCTTTATAATCCGATAAGGAATGTTGTTTTCCGTTGGAGTCGGTCAAATTAAAATCCGGCGCTTTTTCTCCGATTTGCGCCGTGCTGCCTGCTATAATAAATCCGGTCGTTATAACCAGAATGATAAGACTTAAATTCACCTTCATAAATTGTTCCCCCTTAATTGGTTTAGTGTATTTACCTTTCTATAGACTTCAAAGCATCCATAATTATTCCCGGCGTAATTAATTCAGGCAAAATAACCGGTTCTTTATCAGGATTTCCTTTATAAAGAACATAGAGGGGAACACTGTTTCTGTTGAAACGGGCCAGGGCTTTGGTAATGGATTCATCTTGTGAAGTCCAGTCTGCTTTAAAAGCATGGATATTCAGATCTTTGAAGGCCTGCTGAACTTCTGATGAGGAAAAGGCAACTTCCTCATTCACCTGGCAGCTTAAACACCAGGCGGCCGTGCAATCGATGAAGACTGGCTTCCCGTCTTTCACCAGCAGGTCTACTTCCTGTTGAGTGAATGTCTTCCATTGAATTCCGTCGTCCTGAGGGTGCATATCTTTTGGCGCCTGATTAAAATTATCGATATTGGCATAAGTAAGCCCATTGCTGAGAGCAAGAATAACAAGCGCCAGAGATACGGCCGTAATTCTGTTTTTCTTCGGCATAGCCAGATGCCCCCAGCGGCCATAAATCCAGGCAGCCAGCGCTGTGAATAGAAGATTAAACAATACAATGGTGACTAACGTTGCACCGGACTGAATACCCAGCACCCATAACAGCCATACCACGGTGGCGGCCAGTAAAAAGCCCATAAACTGTTTAAGCGATTCCATCCAGCGACCCGGTTTTGGGATAAATTTAAGCAGGGCCGGTATTGAAGAGATTAATACAAACGGAGCCGCCATGCCTAGTCCCAGGAAAGTAAAAATAATCATAGAAATCCACACCGGCTGGATTAGAGCGAATCCCAATGCCGAGCCCATGAAAGGCGCTGTGCATGGCGTGGCGACAATTGTAGCGGTTATACCGCTGATAAACGATCCCCAAAAACCATGTTTTCCGTTTGTTCTGCCGCCCACTGTTGTCAATGAAGTTCCGATTTCGAAAACGCCAAACATGCTTAAGGCAAAAAGAAACATAAAAACAGACAGAAGAATAAGGAAAACCGGGGATTGCAACTGAAAGCCCCAGCCAAGATGCGCCCCGCCGGCTTTTAATATTAATAAGATACCGGCCAATACCCAGAAAGAAACCAAAACGCCAAGGGTAAATATCCAACCATGCTGCCAGGGTCTGGCGCTATTATCATGCGCCTGATTGATGATACCCATAATTTTAATCGATAAAACCGGCAGCACACAAGGCATTAAATTGAGAATGATCCCGCCTAAAAACGAGAATAATATGGCCATCCAGATACTGGTAAGCGCATCACCGGAACCCGTGATTACAATATTTTCTTTCGGTTCTATAACTACTTCTATAGCTTTTTCCGATTCAGGACCCCGCCAGCCGCTTTCGGAAAATAATATTCCGGCCAGGGTATCCGGAGTAACCGCCTTTTCTTTTAATGGAACAACCAATCGATAGCCATTCCCTGAAAGGGAAAATTCCTGTTCTTCGGCATATTTGATTAAGCCGGTTGTATAGGGGAAAAATACGGCTTTTTCAATCTCGGATTTCATCCAATCCGGAGGCTGAGCATAGATGATAATTGTGTTATTTTCTATTGAAGCCTGGAACTGCCATTCTTCCGAAACCAATGGTAATTTTGTTCTGGCGGTGGCAAATGTTTCCATATATGCCGGGTGTAATTCCGGCGTTTCAGCTTTAACCGGCAGGCTAAGCGAAACATTCGTTTCTCCGGGTACACAGATATCGGCGCATTCCAGCCAGCTCACCCTGGCTTTAACTAAGACCGGTTGATTGGTTTGTAATTCGGCAGGAGGAGTAAGCTGAACGAGTAAATAAATCATTCCATGATAACCATAGGTAACAAGATGTTCTTCTCTGATTATTTCCGGGGCCGGCCATTGAATTTTACCCGCCGTAAAGCCATCCGGCAATTCCCATTGGATTTTAGTTTCCAGGCCGCTATCGCCGGGATTACGCCAATAAGTATGCCACCCTTCCTCCATTTGCAGGCTTATGGCAAGCCAGAATGCTTTACCCGGCTGTACTGAAATTTCTTCGGCTATGAGCCCGGCTTCAACCCGCGATTTGCCACCAAACAGATTTTGCGCATAAGTTATCCCTGTTAACAGGCATAAAAACAAAAAAAACCGAATAAACCGTATTCTCATCAAATCCATCCTTTTTAGTATGATCATTCTCTTTATAGATTGCATGATTTTATTAAATTCTGACATCAAATAAAATATAATTTTCGATCATCCAATTTTGTTTACCGATATTTTCTATGATTAAACAATTTCTATGATAAATTTATGCTTTCTCAAAAAATAGTTTGATGCCGAAAATGGCGTCAGGTTACATCTATTAATAGTAATTTATCTTTATCAAAAAGAATTTAGCTGATTTTTACGGTTCAGCATACCGAATCATCTGTCTTTCTTTTGTCTGAATCGTTGATTGTTTTGGTTAAAAAGCATATTTTAATTTCACTGTTATAAATACTATGGAAATCCGTCTGATGCATAAAAGATATTTCCTGATATTGTTGAGCTTATTTCTTATATCGGGCCCAGTAGCCGCCCAGGAAAAATTTAAGTTGGCCGATGATATTGATCATAGCTGGCGGGCTGGCATCGATCTCGGAAAATCCATAATTCAGCCGTCAAATAAAGACCTGAAAGTGTTTCTGTTCGGATCGGCAGCCGTGATTTTTTCCATGCTGCTGGCCGATGAAGCGGTTAAAGACTATGCACTTGAAAATACCAGCGTATTTAAGGACAATCTTTTTAAAATAGATAGATATTACGGAAATTACAGATATATGGGCGGCGGCATATTATTGATGTATGGTTCGGGTTATCTTCTCAAAGACAAACATCTGAAAAACATGGGTTTACGAACCGGCCAAGCCCTGATTTATAATGGATTTATCGGCGTTGTTTTGAAGGAAATATCAGGCAGATCCCGTCCCTTTACAAACGAAGGCTCATTTAGTTATCACCCTTTTGCCTTTCAGGAACAATACAGGGCCTTTTACTCCGGGCATACTTCTTCCGCTTTTGCTTTTTCCACAGTGATGGCTTATGAATTTGATTGCTGGTGGTGGAAAACAATCTGGTATGGCGCGGCAATACTGGTGGGCGGTGCAAGAATTTACCATAACCAGCATTGGTTTTCTGACGCGGTGGCCGGCGCCCTGGTGGGTTATGCGGTAGGCAGGTTTGTCGCTAACTATGACTATCCTGAAACCGAATCGGTATCAACCGGCATGTATATGGATAATCAGCGGCAAAGTATGGTTTTCAGTCTGAGCATTCCTCTGAATTTATGAAAAACAGTAAATCTATTCTGATTCCTCATGCTTCTCTTAACTTATTAACGGAATTGATTTCAATCGGATAGAATTAATGATTACCTGACAGGTTATTTAATTTTTTGGCTGTATTCATGGATATAATCATTTATTTAAATACACCGTCAAACCAGTCACAGGTTTCTTCAATCAGCTGGATTTCCAGGTCGTCTTTATAACCATGACTGTAATTGGTTGTTGTAGTTAAGGTTACGGATAATCCTGAATCAGAAGCTTTATTATAAAATGGCAGGCATTGAGTCTCGTAAAGCACAACCGGATCATTTTCCGAATAAACCAGCAACATTGGGACGTCTCTTCCCGAAATCCAGTTTATTGGACTTGCATCATTCGCTTTGGTTTCGAACAACGATGGATTTTCTTCATAGTCAACACCTAAAAAAGGCTCAAGGATTTCAAGATAATCTGCATTGAGTTCGCCATTAATCAGCCAGGTAGGCCCGTTCCATGAGCAGACAGCGCTAACTTTACCGGAAATAGAATTATTGCCGCCGCCGCTTTCCATTTCTCCAACATTATTGGTGGTCCCGAGCATCAATGCCAGATGGGCTCCGGCTGATCCTCCCCAGGCGCCGATTTTGTCGGGATTGATATTATATAAATCGGAATTGGCACGCATAAACCGTACAGCCGTTTTGCAGTCATAAATCTGAGCGCGCCAGCATGCTTCATCGCTTAACGTATAATTAATGGTGGCCACAACATAACCTCTTTTAGACAACGCAATACATCGTTCATGGGTGTATTTTTTATTGCCCGCCCGCCATCCGCTACCATGAATATAAATGACGCACGGCCATGGCGCAGAAGAAGCATCAACGGGTATAAACATATCCATCCAAAGTTTACCTCCCGATTCGTTCGTTCCGTAATTAACATTCTCAGTTAGCATGACATCATTATCAGTCTGGCCGTTCTTTTCATCGCCTTCAAAAAGTCCGCAGGCGATTAAGAATAAAAAGAGGCCGGAATAGACTATTTTTGGTAATTTTTTTACTCGCATAATGATCCATATTCCTTTCTGATAAACAGGTAAGGAAACGTTTAGTATCTCGGACATATAATAAAACTATGTGTTACTAAATATTTAATTTAAAGTATTATTAATAACACAGATTTGTTTCTCACAAAAAAAGGAAATATTATTTAACATTTCCCTATTCTGGTAATCTTATTTTTGTCAGGTCGAATAAAATATAACATCAGACAGGAGCCGGAACAAATTGCCCCTGTTTTAAATTTTCTGTAACAACCTTTCCGTCTTTAAGCAGCCATTTCCCGCGCAGCACAACAGATTTTATTTTCCCGTTTATTTCCAGACCATCATATGGCGTCCAGTCTATATCAGAATGCATTTTATCAACGGAAATTTTCCATTTCGTATCGGGATCCACCATGACCAGATCGGCATCCGCACCCTTTATCAAGGTTCCTTTTTGCGGATATAATCCGAACAGGCGGGCCGGTTCCTCAGCAATCAGGCTGACCAGACGCTGTAACGAGAGACGCTCTTTTTTTACACCCTCCGAGTATAATAAATAGAATAAAGTCTCCACGCCCGGAATGCCATTGGGCGTCAAATCAAATCGTCTCTGCCCCATCTCCTTTTGCTGTATAGTAAACGGACAATGATCCGTACCGACTACATTGATCATACCCTGTTGTAAAGCCTGCCATAAAAAAATATTATCATCGGGATTACGAAAAGGCGGAGCCGCAATAAGTCGGTGCCCGTTATTTTTTTTATAATCATTCTTATTGAAAAACAGATATTGCGGACAAGTCTCGGCATAAACATACTGATTCCGCTCTCTGGCGGCCGCTATAATTTGTACCGCTTCCGCGGTAGTCAGGTGAACAAAATAAATCGGACAATTAATTGATTGGTTAAGGGTAATCAGTCGCCATACGGCTTCAATCTCCGCCTCCGGAGGCCGGCTGTTCGGATGGAATTGGGCATCGGTTTTACCATGCTGAATAAACTTCTTCGTCAAAAATGAAATCAATCCGCCGTTTTCGGCATGAAACATAACCATGCCCCCGGCAATATTCACATGCCATAATAAATCCAGAATCTGTTCATCATCCAATTGCATTCCCGCTTCTTTATAAGCGGTGAAGGCTTTAAAACTGATGATACCCTGTTTGATTACCTCAGGAATTTCATTTACGGTATGCTCATTCAAATCCGTTACATTACAATGCAGGGCATAATCCACCGAGATTTTTTCATCCGCGAGTTTTCGCCGTCTTTCGATACTTTTTAGTAGAGATTCTCCTTTATCCTGCACGGTAAAATCAATTATTGTGGTGACCCCTCCGTGCAGCGCAGCCATAGAACCGGACTCAAAATTATCCGCGGAAAAGGTATGCCGGATCGGAATACCCATGTGTGTATGCGCGTCAATAAATCCCGGGAAAATCAGTTTCCCGGAGGCATCGTATATTTCAGCATTGGGCGCATCAATTTTCGATTCTATCTTTTCAATCTTGGCATCGCCGATTAAAATATCCGCTTTAATGTTTTCCTGCGGAGTAACTAAATTTCCGTTTTTAATTAAAATTTTCGACATTATTTTTTTGAATGGCTTAAAAACCATTTGTATAATTTTGGATTTTCATAGGTCTGTGTCCAGGAATCATGTTCCGCCTCGGGATAGACCGTAAATTTAATTTTTCCACCTACCCTTTTAAGGGCGTCAACCATTTTCCTGGATTCCTCCAGCGGAACGATTTCATCTTTAGCGCCATGAAACGCCCAAATCGGTAATTTTTTTATTCTGCCGACCCGCCGGGCATCGCCGCCGCCGCAGATAGGAGCGATGGCGGCAAACTTTTCGGGATTATTAATAGCCAGCGCCCATGTTCCATACCCGCCCATGCTGAGTCCCGTGACATAAATACGTTTTTCATCAATACGATATCTATTGATAATATCATCCAGCAGTATTTCAAGCGATTCGATTTCCTGCGGCCACCAGCCGTTTTCCGGGCATTGCGGAGAAACAACAATAAACGGAAAGGATTTTCCCTGATTTATAAGCTTGGGTAATCCATGGATTCTTAACAATTTTAGATCGCTGCCTCTCTCGCCCGCGCCATGCAGAAACAACATTAACGGCCATTTTTCACCATCTTCCGAATAACCTTCCGGCAGATAGAGCAGATATTTTATCTTAATTTCTTTCTTAATTATTTTTCTTAATTGCTGCCGGCTTTGCTTCCCTGTTTTTAGATTCATCGCTGTTTAACACTCCGCTAAATAAATCCAATCATTATACCATATTATTGTCGTATAGAAGACAGGTGGTCAAATTACTATTTATAATAAAATCAGACAAGATATAAATTACGATTTGTTTTAAACCGCATAACCATTATTGACCACCGGGAACATCACCGATTCAAGGTATTCCGTTAAAAAAGTCTCACTTTCAACAGTTAAGACAAAGTGAAAGCAACTTCTAATTTTCATACAAAAGTTTATCTGTAATCCGTTTTGCACTATCCGGAGGTTTATAATTAGTCAGCTTTTCAAACAATGCTTCGATCTTATCATCGGTGATAACCAGGGCCCTGTTTTCAGGTTTAAGGAAACCTTCCCGCACCATCTGATCGGCAAAATCCATCAGGCTGTCAAAATACCCTTTGATATTTAAAAGTGATACCGGTTTTCTATGCAAAACCAATTGCCCCCAGGTAATCATTTCAAAAAACTCATCCAGGGTACCGAATCCGCCCGGCATGGCAATAACCGCATCGGATAACTGCGACATTTTCCATTTGCGTTCATGCATGGTTTCAACAATAATCAGCTCGGTAATCTTCTCATAGGCGACTTCTTTTGATTTTAAAAAGGCCGGCATTACGCCGATGACCTTGCCGTTGTTGTCCAAAGCGCCGTCCGCAAGATAACGCATCAATCCCCGGTTGGCGCCGCCATAAACCAAGGTAATATTTTTAAGCGCTAAAAATTTACCCAGCGCATAAGCCTTTTCCCCGTATATTTCATCGAAACCGACGCTTGACCCGCAAAAAACCGAAATGGATTTTAATTTATTATTTTCTTGCATAGTTATCCTGTTTCACTCCCAAAAATCTGAAGCAATTTCGATCAGATTTCCTTCCGGATCGGCTATCATTGCCGAACGCATTTTCCAGGGTTCATCACGCGGAACATATATTTTTTGCGCTCCTCCCTTTACTAATTCCCCGAATTTCTTATCAACATTTTCCGGCTCGCCGACATTAATGGACAACTCAAAAGTGCCGTTGATGCCGTTTGGATAATCCGGAACCTTACCCAGCAATGCGGGCAGGGCCTGTCTTTCGAACATGGCCAGACGTATGCCTTCATGTTTAAACTCCGCATAAGGACCCTGCCCATCCCAGGCAGTTTCCAGTCCAAGAACATCTCTGTAAAAAGCGACCATTAATTTTAAATCCTTTACAAAGATGCCGAACAAATCAAATTTAGTTCTCATGTCTACCTCATTCTTCGTTAAAATGTTTATATATTTTTAAAGCAATGTTTTTGGGGATTTGGCCTTTTGTATGCAGTTCATCCATACCGGCCTCTTTGATTTTTTTAACCGATCCGAAAACCTTCAAAAGCTGCTGCCGTCTTTTTTCACCAATGCCCTCAATTTGATCTAATTCAGAAGCAATGGTACGTTTTTTCCTGCGCTGTCGATGGAACGTAACGGCGAAACGATGCGCTTCATCTCTTATCTGCTGTAAAAGTTTTAACGACGAAGAAGTTTTGGGCAGCATCTGGGCATCGGCATAACCGGGTATAAAGACCTCTTCCAGCCTTTTGGCCAGCCCGATAATTTGCTGATCCCTGATGTCAAGTTCATTCAGCACGGCCAGCGCGCTGGAAAGCTGGCCTTTGCCTCCGTCCACCACAATCAAATCGGGCATGTTTTTTTTCTCGCGCAGAATCCGGCTGTAACGCCGTCTTATCACCTCGCGCATCATGGCAAAATCATCCGGTGTATCTTTAGTCTGAATTTTAAACCGCCGGTACTCTGATTTTTTAGGTTTTCCATTCTCGAACATCACCATCGAGGCCACCGGGTCGCTGCCCTGGAAATTAGATATATCAAAGCACTCCATTCTTTTGGGCGCTTTTTCCAGGCTTAAATCTCTTTGCAGGGCTTTGACCACATGCGATACATAGTCTTTCGATTTTAGTTTCTGCAATTTTAATTCATCCAGTAAAAACCGGGCGTTGCGGCTGACCATTTCCAACAATTTTCGTTTTTCACCGATTTTAGGAATAATAATTCTGACTCTTCGTTTTGAGCGTTCTGTCAGCCATGTTTCAATTGCCTCTTTATCTTCCAATGCATAAGCAATAAAAATTTCCCCGGGCAGATCTTCAGCCTCAAAATAATAGTTTTTTAAAAAGGAGCCGCAGATAGACGGTTCTTCCAGCCATTCAACCTGACCGATATATTTATGTATTTTCCCGATCACTTTACCTTCCCGTATTCGAAACAAAACGGCGCAGGCATCATCGTTTTCTTTTACTATGGCCGCGATATCTCTGTCCACCGGATCGTTTTGCACCATTTTCTGGCTGTTACGATAGGTCTCCAGCATTTCAAGTTTATCGCGCGTTCTGGCGGCTTCTTCGAATTCCATTCTATCGGACAACTCAGCCATTTCCGTACGAAGTTCTTTAACCAGATCGTTGGTATAACCTTTCAAAAAACGCTTCACCTGTTCAATCATACTGCGGTATTCTTCCACGCTTTGCAATCCCTGACAGGGGCCTTTACATTTTTTAATCTGATATTCCAGGCAAAGTTTAATCTTGCGGCTTTTTAAAACCTCATTCGTCAGATCGTATTTGCAGGAACGTATGGTGAAAATACCTTTCAGCGTTTTTAAGGTATGACGGACATTTTTAACATCGGTATAGGGGCCAAAATATTCCGATCCGTCGCGGATTATTTTTCTGGTTATAAAAACCTGCGGCAGATTTTCGTTAGTAATCCGGATATAGGGATAAGACTTGTCATCCCGATAAATAACATTATACCTGGGATGATGCCTTTTGATAAGATTGTTTTCCAGAATTAACGCCTCAATCTCGGAATCGGTGATGATCCATTCCAGATCAGTGATACGTTTAACCAGAGCGGCTAATTTAGGATGCTCCGGCCGGGATTTATGGAAATAAGAACGAACCCTGTTCTTTAAAACGCCGGCTTTCCCCACATACAAAATCACGCCCTGCTTATCCTTAAATAAATAACAGCCGGGACGATCGGGCAGCGTTTTTAATTTTTCTTCCAGATTCATTACATCGATACTTTCTTAACTTCCCGCCGGGGTTTTTTTGCAAATTAGTTTTTTATTAAATAAATCGCAACGCGCCAATCGTTTATTTCATTTGAATTGTTTATTTTTTAAATTGATTTATAATATTCAGATTATTGCTGCCGAAAAGTTAAAAAAAGACTGGAGACTTGTTGGTTGATGAAAATCAGATTTAAGGAATTTTTTTATATTTCAAATATACTTAGCATGACCCGGCTGGTATTAATAATTCCCTTTTACTTCCTGCTTATACCGGATACCGGCATGGCCAATACCGGGCTGATACTGCTGACCATAGTTATCATACTCACCGACTTCCTGGATGGATATTGCAGCCGCAAACGGAACCAGGTGACCGATCTGGGAAAGATTCTCGATCCGATGGCCGATAAAATTGTCATGGCTATCGGTTTGGTGGCTCTTATTCTATACCGGGATTTCCCAGTTCCAATTGTAGTTTTTCTGATATACCGCGACCTGATGATATTTATCTTCAGCTGGATCGTACTAAACCGCACCGGCAAACCGGAAATGGCTAATTTTTACGGGAAATTAAACACAACTGTTATTGCGCTTACGGTTTTGTTGTATTTATTGGGGATCAAAGGTATTCTGCTTGATATTTTTCTTTTCACTGGTTATATGACGATTATCATTTCCGGAATATCCTATGCCGGCATTGCTGAAAAAGTAATATTTACAACTAAAAAATCGCGCTATCTTTTCAAAATTATTAGTATTATTCTAACGGTAATAATTATTTATTCGATGAAGGGATTTAGCTTTTTGTCATAAACCATTATGGAACTACAAAAATTTAAATTAATAGCCCATCGCGGCGAGCACGAATTGGCGCCGGAAAACACCATAACGGCTTTTCAGTTAGCGGTTAAACAGGGAGCCACGGCCCTGGAAACCGACGTTCGATTATGCGCCGATGGTGAAGTTGTTTTGTTCCATGATTATACGCTTTCGCGCCACTTTAAGGATCGCAGAAAAATTGCCGTCTGCACTTTGAAAGAATTGAAATCGCTTTCCTTTTCCGGACAAAAATATAAATATACGGATCAGATCGCTACCCTGAATGAATTATTGGAATCCTTTAAAGGCACCATCCCGATAAACATAGATATTAAAACATATCTGATTCCCAACAAAGAATTATGTCTTAAAGTTATCCGGGCTGTTGAACGGCATAATATGATCAACCAGGTTTGGGTTTCTTCGTTTAACCCGGTAGACCTGCATTTTCTTAAAAAAGCCCAACCGGCTTTACGCACCGGGTATTTATACAACAGCCTGGGCATGATTCATTTTTTTATAGATATCTTTCTTAAATCAGACGCCTGGCATCCTCATTACTCACAGGTGTCGCCAGGATTTTTCAGTTTAGCGGAAAGAATGGGGAAAGAAGTTTATATCTGGACGGTAAATAAACCCGCCGTTTTAAAGAAAATCAGCAAACATAAATTCAATGGCATTATCACGGATAAATTTTTCCGTACAAGACCCCTTGCCGAGCAGAAATAGAAGAATAGAAAACCCCTGTTTAGACCCTTCGCCCGGACGCATCCCGGTGTTTCATGCCTAATTCGGTTATCCCGGACAATGCTTCCTTGTTCAGAACCGGTCCTTCAACGCATAAACGAATACCAGAACCGTCCAGAACACATTGCCCGCAAATCCCGATACCGCATTTCATATAACGTTCCATACAGAATTCGTAAGGAATACCCGTAGGATCGATCATTTCCTTTACCTTAACAAACATGATTTCCGGACCGGCCGCATAAATATACTTTATGTCATTCATTTTCAGAATTTCCGGTAAAACATCCGTAACAACACCCTTTAAACCCAAAGATCCGTCGTCCGTGGTAAAATGTCTTTGTCCCAGGCTATCCCACCACGAGGAAAATATTATTTCCTGCCTGGTAACAGCGCCTAAAAGGCTGATAAAGGTATTGTTTTGCTCTTTTAGTTTCTGCGCTAAAATCCGTAAAGGAGCAATACCGATTCCCCCGCCGATAATTAAGGCTTTATCATGAAAGGAAAATCCTTTTCCGAATGGTCCGCGTATACCAAGATAATCGCCGGCCTTTTTTTTCATCATTTCCTTCGAAAACGGCCCGTATGCTTTAATGGACAGCTCTATTTGATCCCCGGTAATTGAGGAAACCGAAAAGGGTTTTTCATCCAGACCCGGAATCCATAAATTGATGAACTGCCCGGCTTCAACATTAAAGATCTTATCGAAATAAAAACTCTTAACGCCCGGCCCATGTTCAACGATTCTTCTGATGGGAAAAGTCTGCATTAAATCACTCATGGGCGGCGCCTCTGATTTCTTCTATTGAATCAAATCCCTGCTCTTTAAGATAGTTTTCGATGCCTTTATTCAGCTTATCAAACACCTCAATACCTTCATAATAAACCGCCGTGCCAACGCCTAAAATATGTGCGCCGGCTAAAATCATCTGAATGGCATCACCGGTTTTTGTGATCCCCCCAGTCCCGATAATCGGAATTTTAACACTCCGGTAGACCTCATAAACGGATTTCACTGCTATAGGTAAAATAGCCGGTCCGGATACCCCGCCCGTTTTATTGGCTAAAACCGGCTTTCTGACATTAATATCGATCAACATTCCAGGCCCGGCCGTGTTAATAGCTGTAATGGCATCCGCGCCGTTTTCCTCGCAGATTTTAGCCAGTTTCCCTATACCGGGACCATGCGGACCAAGTTTAATGGATACGGGAATTTTACCGGCATGCTTTTTAACAATCTGTGTAATTTTTGCCGTATCCGGACAACTTTCGCCGAAGGGCTGTCCGAATTCCGAATGCACGTTGGGGCAGGAAATGTTAACTTCAATCATATCCGGTTCCGCTTCGGCGGCGCGCCGGGTTACTTCTCCGAATTCATCGAGCGTTCTGCCGAAGATAGAAGCAAAAACAGGCGCTGTACACTGCCGGCGGAATAAACGGATTTCTTTAACCATTTCATCGATACCCGGATTCGAAAGTCCGACCGCGTTTAGCATACCATGTTCAAAAGGAATAATACTGGGATTTTTATGTCCCGTTCGCCAATCCAGGCTAAACGATTTGGTAGTCACCGCACCACAGCCAAATTCAATGACCCGTTGCATGGAAGAGGCGGTTAATCCTAAAATGCCCGAAGCCAGAACAGTCGGTGACTTAAGTTCTATATTTAAAAAATGCGTGTTGATCATCCGTTTTTCACCGGTTAATAACGTCTAATTCGCTCAGCTTAAATACGCGTTCACAATAATTGCATTTTACTTCTTTAATCGTATCATCCACGGCCGTAAATTTGGTGCCGATATGTTTTTCCTGATTGGTGATGCATTTGGGATTTTTACATTCCAGCAGATTACGTATTTCCTTCGGCGGATGTACCACAACCTTATTATGTACCTTAAAATCCTTTATGGCTTTGATGGTAACGCCGGGAGCTACAATGGAAATATGCTGAATAATCTCCGGCGCCAGATATTCCATCTGCAGTTTGATTAAATCCTTTTTGCCTAATTTTTTACTGTAATAATTCTGACCAAGGGTTACCACTACGTCTTTCATCTCTTCATAGCGGGAAATAATATCCAGTATCTTAAGACCTTTCCCGGCCGGAATATGGTCAATCACTATTCCCAGTTCAATTTTCGGGATATATAATACATTCTCCTGGTTGTTCATAAGGTTACTCCAAGATGTTTCAAAATAATTGCCTGGCGCATAATTACTCCATTTCTGGCCTGTGGAAAATAACCGGCAAAATCGGTTTTATCAACATTATAGGCTATTTCATTTACCCTGGGCAAAGGATGCAGCACCTTTAAATGCGGCCTGGCTTGTTTTAACATATCTGCGCTTAAAATATAGCTGTCTTTCACTTTCTCATATTCCACCAGATCGGGAAAACGCTCTCTCTGGATTCGGGTCATATAAAGAATGTCGCATTCAGGGATGGCATCTTCCAGCGATTCTGTTTCTTTAAATTTAAATTTTCCCGGCTGATCCGTGCGCATAAAGTATTTTGGCAGTTTCAAGGCTTCCGGGGCCACCAGCGTAAAATCGGTAACGCTGAATTTCATCAGGGCATTAATCAGGGAGTGAACCGTGCGTGAATATTTTAAATCGCCGACAAACGCAATTTTAATGCCGGTAATTTTGCCCAGATATTTTTCGATTGTATAAAGGTCCAGCAGGGTTTGCGTGGGATGCTGATTCGATCCGTCTCCGGCATTGATTACCGGAAGAATGCTTTCGTTGGCGGCTAAACGGGCTGTGCCCTCGCCCGGATGGCGGATAACCATGATATCACAATAATTTTCTACGGTGTGGATGGTATCCGTGAACGATTCGCCTTTGGAAACAGAAGTGGCTCCCTGCTCGGCAAATCCGATTACGCTGCCCCCAAGACGATGCATAGCCGCTTCAAAACTCAGACGGGTGCGGGTGCTCGGTTCAAAAAATAAAGCCGCTAAAATCTTTCCCGGAAGAAGCCGAACCCTGTCCTGCAAGGGGGTTCCTTCGACTTTTTTTGCCTCAGACAGATAGGATTTGATCTTTTCAAGCGTCAGGTCTTCCATGGAGATAAGGTCTTTTTTCATATTTTCCTCATAATGCATACTCTGATAATTTTAATTCTATTTAAGCCTTTGTAAATCTTTTTCAACGCCGGATAAATAATCCAGCGGATTGGCGGCCTGCAGCAGTGAACGCCCGATAATTAAAAAATGAGTCCGGAGAAAATCAAATTCCTGCGGGTCGCCGCCCTGCTTTCCGTAACCCGGAGAATAAAAAACACAGCCATCATCCAGAGCGGCCTCTGCGTAAAGCTTTCGGGTTGCTTCCGGCTTGGTCAGCGGCACAACAAACCGGTCAACGCCCAGCGAATGACTCAGGCGATACATTTCCCATACACCGTCATCCCTGATATAACCTCCTTCGGAAATGACAAATTTGGGATGAGTCATAATACCGCCGACAATCACGGTAAGTTCTTTTTCTTTTAACGCTTCCACCCAGGCCTGCAAAGTAGCCGGGCCGGCCTGTGGAAATAAAATCACTTCATCAACGCCGCTTTCTTTCATCACCAAAGCGAATAATTTACCTGTATCGGGAATATCAGTCGCCGCCTTTTGATGATCATAAATAACCGGCTTATCGGATATGGCACGGATAGCCTCTACAATTTTAGGCAGGCCATAAGTTAATCCAAGTGAAAAACCGATTTTATATCCGTAAAGTATCGGATGTTGATCAACAGCCTTTATTAAATTGACGACCTCTTCCAGTTTTTTTACATCAAGAGCCGGAATAATTTTACGGATTTTATTCAAAGTATTTTTCCTCATAATAATTTTCAATTAACCGTGCGTTGGAATCATTTATGGAATACAAATATTCGATAATATCTGTTAAGTTAATGATAGATACCAGCGGATAGTTACCCAAACCGGCATCGGCATTTTTGGTTCTGCGGTCGACAGAGATAACAACACCGGCTATTTTTACGCCAAACGTCTTTTCCGTCTGTTGAATGGCCTCTACCTTTGTGCCGCCGGTTGTCAACACATCATCAATCACCAGAACGCGCTCTTCCTTTTGCGGTAGTTTTCCTACAAAGACACCCGCTTCTCCATGGACTTTAACTTCCTTACGGCTATAAAAGGTATTAACAATTTTACCATAGTTCTGATAAAATGCCATTGCTGTGGCCGTCACCAGGCTGATTCCTTTATACGGAGGGCCATACAGACTGTCCACATCGCCGAAGGATTCTTTGATAGTTTGCGCCAGCGCCTTGCCGATATAATCCAGGGCTTTGCCTGAGGCAATATCGCCCAGGTTAATGAAGAACGGCGATTTTAATCCTGATTTTAAGGTAAATTCGCCAAACCTCAGCGCTTTTTCATCAATCAAAAACTGAACAAATTCTCCTTTGTTTTTCAATGCCACTATTTTACCTCTTTCCCTTTTCCTTTTTCGAAATACTTTTTACCATCGTATTTTAATATACCATTGACAAAGGTTCGGCAAACCCGCCATTTAAAATCGAATTTTTCATAAAGATTAATTCCGGTTTTTGACTGTATCTTCCTGATTTTATCCTTTTGCTCCACCCGTTTTACAAAAACCAGATCGGCATAATTGCCTTCAATAATGCCGTTGCGCAGTGCTATACCATAACAGCGGGCGGCATTGGCAACCGTCAGCTCATGAAATTTTTTCCAGTTTATAATATTCTTGTCAATGAGATAAAGTATCTGGGGCAATAGCCATTCAATTGAAGCAATCCCTGACGGAGGCTTGGCGCTTGCTTTTTCTGCCGAGGCATGGGGGGCATGATCGGTGCCAATAAAATCAATCGTTCCGTCTCCCAGGCTACGATGCAGGGCTTTCTGATCTTCCCGGGTGCGGATAGGCGGATTTACCTGAAAAACCGCTCCGCCAGCGATGTAATCATCCTGCGTAAAAAACAAATAATGCGGACAGGTTTCTCCGAAAATATCCCAGCCCTCGGTTTTCTTTTTCTTTATCCACGCCATTTCTTCAGTGGTATTCATATGGCAGATTACAATCCTCGGCCGGTCCTTTTCCGGTAAACTATTGAAGGCCTGTTCGATTTTATTTAAAGCGGATATTACCGCCTGCCGCGGGCGGTTTTCATGATGCAGGGGACTACGCTGCGGGCTTATATCAAGCAGGCTTTCATCTTCGGCATGAAAGGATATAACCGGGAAATTCCGCATAATCCGGATGATGGTTTTTACGTCTGTTATGGCCGGAAGACGCGAAGACTTTGCCATATACACTTTAGCCGAGATTATTTTATCCGCTAAGTTTTTTTCAATCCGGGAACTGGTATGCAGCATAACTCCCCAGTTAACATGGCTTTTATGACTGAACAGTTTTTTCTTTTGCATAATCCGTCTGAGCGTTGAACAGGGAGGATTATTATTAGGCATATCGATCACAGTGGTAACGCCTCCGGCCAGAGCGGCCTTAGAGCCGTTATCAATGCCTTCTTTATATTTCTGACCCGGTTCCCGAAAATGAACGTGCGGATCGATTGCTCCCGGTAAAATCATATAACCACTGGCGTCATGGACTTCAGCATCCGCCAGTTTAATTTGTGTTTTATTTAATGATACAATTTTACCTTCACTGATTAAGATAGATCCTTGATCGAAACTGCCCTGCGGCGTCAGCCAATAGGCATTTTTTATAATCAGATTACCCACCATTCCGCCTTTCTATTTGACTACCATAATCAAACCGGCGCTGATTTGTTAATAAACTGATTCCAGGGTTTAAACCTGCGAAAACAGTCTGACGGATAATAAAAAGGACTGAGATCATCAGTCCTGATAAAAGGGATTCAACAGATTTGAAGCATGTTAAGATTCGCAACATTGAATCCGATGACATCATACCCGGTTGGACTCCATTTTTTCGCGTTCAATATCCTCTAAAATTTCTTTGGTAACTCCGGTCGGATACTGGCCGGAAAAGCAGGCATGACATATCGGTAAATCTTTATAAAGCTCCTGCAAGTCTTCAAGCTTCTGGTATACCACGGCATCGGCCCCGATATAGTGAGCAATTTCCGATATTTCATAATTCGAAGCCAGAATCTCCTTTTTCACGGACATGTCAATCCCGTAAATACACGGATATTTTATGGGAGGAGAAGCGGAAACAAAATACACTTCCTTAGCGCCGGCCGCCCTGAGCATTTTAATAATTCTTTTTGATGTTGTTCCTCTTACAATAGAATCGTCAACCACCGCAATTTTTCGGCCCTGTACAATGTCTTTAATCGGATTGAGTTTTTGTTTAACCATTTTTTCTCTGGCTTCCTGGTTGGGTGTAATAAAACTCCTGCCCATATGATAATTTTTAGCCAGTCCACGGCGGTAAGGAACACCCAGGTTTTCCGCCAGACCGGAAGCAAAGAAATATGCGGAATTCGGCACATCGATCACAATGTCAGGCTGCAAACCGGTCTCTTTAAAAGTTTCCGCCAGTTTTTTACCCATCCGGACTCTTTCCGTAGCTACAAGCCGGTTGTGAATTTTAGTGTCTTCGCGGGCAAAATAGATATACTCAAATACACAGAACGCCTGCTGCTTCTTCTCGCCGATTCTTTCGTAAACGTGATGATTATTATCAATGAATATCATTTCACCGGGGCGAAGATCACGCATCATTTCATAGCCAAGATAATCGAATGTGGATGATTCGGAGGCAAACGCATAGACCACGCCCTGATCGGTATATTTTTTACCCATGACCAGAGGACGAATCCCGTATGGATCGCTAAAAGCCAGAATACCTCTCTTGGCGATGATGGTTAGCGCGGAATAGGCTCCTTTGACTTTTCGCTGCACTTCCTGCACCGTATCAAAAATATCATCAACTTTAAGATGTTTAAGATCTTTTCGTTCCAGTTCCGAAGCAAATGTATACAGGATTAACGCCACGTCATTCGAAGTATCCAATAGCCGGTGATGTTCTTCATAAAGCGTTTTCTTTAATTCTTTAAAATTGATGACATTGCCATTATGTACCATGGCCAGACCGTAAGGATAATTGACGGCAATCGGCTGTGCATCCACCGCATCCGTAGAACCAAGCGTGGAATAGCGCACATGCCCTAATCCGCAATTTCCTTTCAGTGTTTTGAAATCAATATCCTTAAAAACTTCGTTAACATGGCCATTACCTTTTTTCAACCGGAAATTACCGTTAAACATAACCACGCCCGCAGCATCCTGTCCCCGGTGCTGAAGGGTGGTCATACCGTTTATAATTTCAGAAGAAACATCTTCATGGCCGATTACGCCAATTATACCGCACATTTATGTTGTGTATCCTTTTAATTAAATTTATACCTGCCGCTGAAAACATCATACAAGGCTTCACTGTAAAAATCATGCTCAACGGCTAAGCCTCTTTCTTCAACTTCGTGTAGGGTTTTCGCACCACGCAGATCAACTTTTCTTTTACCGATTACCGGGCCGGTATCCACGCCTTCATCCACGAAATGTACTGTTATTTTAGTCTCTTCAAGTTTATTATTAAAAGTCCATTCATAGGCTCCGACACCCTGGAACTGATCGGTATCCGCCGGATGAATATTAATGATCCGGTTGGAATATTCCCTGATGATAACCGGGCTCAATATACGCATAAATCCCGCCAACACAATATAGTCCGGACTGAAAGATTTAAGATATTCAACCACCTGCCGGTCGAATTCTTCGCGCTGCTTTCCTTTGGATGGAATGCAGCCGGTTTTATAACCTCTTTCCCGCGCTATTTCCAGCCCTTTGGCCTCAGGATTATTGGAAAAAATCAGCGCCGCTTCACAGACTTCCTTCAATTTGCCCCGTTCTATATTATCCAAAATAGCCACCATGTTGCTGCCCCGGCCGGAAATAAAAATAGCGATCCGTTTTTTCATCGTTTCATCAATCCTTTCCGGCCAATATCGCTGCGATAAAACATACGATCAAATTCAATTTTTTTTACTTCTTTATATGCTTTTTCGATAGCGCTTTCCAGAGAAACGCCATTGGCCACAACATTTAAAACTCTTCCGCCCGAAGTAACGATGTTGTTATTCTCCTTTTTTGTCCCGGCATGAAAAACAAATACAGAGCCGTCTATCTTATCCAGCCCTTTGATAACTTTACCCTTTTCATAAGAACCGGGATATCCTCCGGAAGCCAGAACCACATCCACATAATAACCCGGATGAAAATCCATATTAACTTCCGATAACCGGCCTTCCAGACATGATATAATCAGTTCCAGAAAATTAGTTTTCAGCGACGGCAATATCACTTCGGTTTCGGGGTCGCCAAAGCGGACATTGTATTCCAGCAGGCTGGGACCCTTTTCAGTCATCATTAAACCAAAATAAATAGCCCCTTTATAGTTCATTCTTTCGGAACGGATGCCCTCCAGCGTCGGTTCAATTACGGCACGGCGGATAGCGGAAATCTGTTTCTCATCACAGAACGGCACCGGGCAATACGCACCCATACCGCCGGTATTCGGTCCCCTGTCGTCATCAAAGGCCGGTTTATGATCCTGCGACGGCAGCAGCATTTTCATGTCTTTGCCATCCGTAAACCCGATAATCGAAACCTCCTGGCCAGATAATTTTTACTCGGCAATAAACGGAGCATTTGTGCCGTATTTCTGTTTGATGTCGGCAATTGCTTCCCGGGCCTGCTGTTGCGAAGAACATACATACACGCCCTTGCCCGCCGCCAGCCCGTCATATTTTACAACGATATGGCCATCGGTGCGCTTTATAGCGCTCTCTATACCTTCCGCATCATCCGATAACCAGAAATCGGCAGTGGCAACCTTATATTTTTTCATGAATTTTTTAGCAAATATTTTGGAGCCTTCCAGCCGGGCAGAGGCTTTATCAGGACCAAAAATTCTGATGGCAGAACCGGTAAAAAAATCGACAATGCCTCCGGCCAGAGGATCTTCGGGACCTACGATAATCAGCTGAATGCCTTTATCCTCACAAAACTGTTTAATACCGGCAAAATCGTTGGCTGTAACAGGAACATTATTGGGGGTTCCGCCGTTTCCGGGCATCACGAATATTTCACTATCCGGATTTTGTTCCGCTAATTTCCATGCTATGGTATGTTCTCTTCCTCCGGAGCCGATTACTGCAATTTTCATTTTATTATCCTGAATTTTAGATAACTTAACTGACCTTATATTTTATTGGTAAACATGTACCTGGAATATTGAAATATCATTGGTTTAAAATGTCCTCCGCCTGCGACACCACCATTTTTGTTATCCGGACCGCTTCGCCCAGATAAGCGGCCGGTTCAAGGCTCAGCAACTGTTTTTTTACTTTGTCGCTTACATCCAGAGTCCCGATAAATTTGCGCAATTCTTCCAGATTCACCCGTTTACCCCGGGTAATATCCTTGAGCAGGTTATAAGGATTATCCACCCCTTCACGGCGCAAAATTGTCTGAACAGGCTCGGCTAACAGTTCGGGATGATTATTTAATTCTTCCAGACAGCGCTCCTGATTGATTTGTAATTTCTTCAATCCCCGGATCGTTTCGCTGACCGCTAGATAGGAATGGCTTAATCCCACCCCGATATTCCTGGCCGAAGTGCTGTCGGACAGATCCCGCTGCATCCTGGAATTCCCCAATTTATCGATCAATCCTCCTAAAACGGAATTTGATACCTGAACATTACCCTCGCTGTTTTCAAAGTTAATCGGATTAACCTTATGAGGCATGGTGGATGATCCCACCGCGCCTTTATCCGCGTCGATGGTCAGATATCCCAGGGTTAAATAGAGCCAGATATCACGGTCAAGGTCAAGAACAATGTGATTAATCTGTCTGGTAATCGAAAAATATTGCGCCCAGTTATCATGATCCTCGATCTGGGTAGTAACCAGATTTGGTTCCAGACCGTAACCTGCCAGAAAATCGCCCGAGAATTTCAGCCAGTCGTAATCAGGGAAAGCGGCAGACAACGCCGAATAATTCCCGGTGGCGCCATTTAGTTTGCCTGTAAAAATAAAATTTTTAAGCAAATTATACTGACGGATCAGCCTGGCAATAAATACAGCCATTTCTTTCCCGCCGGTGGTCGGCGAGGCTATCTGGCCATGTGTGCGGGCGGGAAAAGGAATATCCGCCCAGTTTTTTGCATGCCCGGTTAAAACGCCGATCAATTCTTTTAACTGCGGAAGCTGTTCTTTTTCAACATATTCCTTAAAAAGGAAGGTATAGGCCAGGTTGTTCACATCTTCGGACGTCAATCCGAAATGAATCATATTGGGCTGATTTAATCCCAGACGTTCCTGCAGAAAAATTTCACAGGATTTGACATCGTGATTGATAACCGCTTCAATTTCCTTAATACGTTTGTAATCATTTTCCGAAAAATTATTTTCCGTGCTATGAATTGTTTCAAGTTCTTTGACAGACAGAGGCTTAAATAACTTTGTCCGGTTCAGGGCTTCCAGAAATCTCAGCTCCGTAATGATCCGCATCCTCATCAGGGCATATTCGGAGAAATACTCGCCAAGATGTTCAAGGCGTTTTCCGTAACGTCCGTCCAAAGGTGAAATGGATTTATCCACTTAAGATAACCTCATTGTTTTGTCCGCTTCGAATAATTCTTCTTTCATGATGATGATCTCATCGGCAAATATCTGCCTGAGTCTTGGCAAATTCAGGCTGCGCAGTGCGGCCAAAGCTGCATTTACGGGATCGACAACCGTAGCCGCAGGCGTATTGGAGGGCATCATCAGCGAAGAATTGATATTAACCAACAGATCTGTTTTATCCGCAAAAGGAGGACAATTGAATACCGGCACAGTCAGGTTGGCGGCCAGCGCTCCGCCGAGTCCGTTCGACCTCCCGGCCACGGCAATAACGGCCACCGGTTCAATGGATTGATTATAATCTTTGGTTACCACAGGTATCTGTTCGCCGTTTTTATGAGCGGATACCACTCTCAATTCACAGCGTATATCATAGGATTCGATTATTTTCTTCATCTTAAGGCCATGGTCTTTATCGGAAGGAGAACCCATGATAATGGCGATGTAGCCGTCTTTTATCAAGCCGTGCTTAACAAGATTATAATGAATACGCTCCGTTACATTTTCATCGGCAGGAGGTAAAACATGCCCTGTAATCATTTGATATATGGCCTGGTAGCGGCGGGTTGTTTCGTTAACCACTTCTGCGGGCAGATCCTTAAGATACTCATTATCTATTTTGTTGTTTATCAGATAACTGCGCACATATTCTTTATCCAGTTGTTCCGCCTGCTCCGGATTTTTTTCATAATCCTCTTTTGACCAGAACCGTGAAGAATCGGGCGTATGGATTTCATCGATCAAAATTAATTTATTATCGATAAGGCCAAATTCATATTTCGTATCCACGAGAATAATCCCGCGTTCAGCCAGCATCCGGCTGCCTTTCTTAAACAAAGCCAGGGCAGCCTTTTCCATTTGCTGATAAATATTTTTCGAAACCCAGCCTTCCTTGATCAGGTTTTCTTTACTGATTTCACGGTCGCTTTTTTCCTTGGTAGTCGGGGTGACAATCGGCGCAGGAAAAGCCTGGTTTACGGTCATGCCGTCCGGAATGGATACGCCGGACACTTCTCTTTTGCCATTTTTATAGCCGCGCCAGGCCGAACCGGTGAGATAGCCCCGAACAACCATTTCCACCAGAATCGGTTTGGCTTCCCTAACCAGCGAAATATTGGGATCAATTAATTTTATAAAATGATTATCGATGATATCCCGTGTATTTTCGAACCAGAACGCGGCCAGGGAATTCAACACAGCGCCTTTGCCGGGCACGGGTGTATTCAGAACAAAATCAAAGCTGGAAATACGGTCGGTGGCTATAATAAGGCGGCTTTTATCATCAACACGAAAACTTTCGCGCACCTTACCGGTATGAATTTTCTCCAGTTGAGGCGTGACGATATTAGTGATATAATTCATATTAATCCCCGATTAACGTTATAGGATGACGTTAACTAATGTTTAAAATGCCTGATACCGGTAAACCCCATGGCGATACCCAGTTCATCACATTTTTCAATTACCGATTTATCACGGATTGAACCGCCAGGCTGATAAATTGTTCGTATATGGGCATCTGCGGCGATCTCGATATTATCCGGAAAAGGAAAAAAAGCATCGGAAACCAGAACCGCTTTACCCATTTCATTTTTTATATAATCATTTAACTTCTCTGCCGGACCGTCATATTCCATTTTAAGATTTTCATGACACCGTTTTACGGCTAATTGTGTTGAATTCACCCGGTTTGGCTGTCCGCAGCCCATGCCTAACAACTGGTAATCCGCTGTTTTTGTTTTGCGAACCACCACAATTGCATTGGATCTCAACTGCCGGACAGTGATTAGTCCAAATTCCACCAGGTCTTTTTCCGCCTTAGGTGCTATTTTAGTTACCGGCTTCACTTCATCGGCCAATTGTCGGTCGGCATTTTGTATCAGCGCAGCGTTATACAGAATTTTAACTTCCTGACCGGTATCCAAAGCGGCCGGATCAAATTCCACTACGCGCAGGTTCTTGTTTTGGTACAGGTATTCGAGCGCATCATCGGTATAACCGGGCGCCACGATGACTTCCACAAATTTACGCAGCGCTTTGTTTTCATTATCCAGTTCAAGAAATTCCAGCGTCTTTTTATCAAGCGGTTTATTAAAAGCAATCACCGATCCGAAAGCGGACACGGGGTCGCCGGCCCAGGCTTGTTGAAACACGCGCAACGGATTATCCCCCGAGCACAAACCGCATGGATTATTATGCTTGATCACGGCGCATCCGTATTGTTTAAGATCGCGCACTACGTCAATGGCGCTGTACATATCAACAATATTATTGTAGGATAATTCCTTACCGTGCAGTACTTTAATATCATACAGGGAATGCGATGCATTATGCTGACGCAGAAAATAAGCCTTCTGATGGCTGTTTTCGCCATATCGCAGTTCTTTGGCCTGACTGAAGGCTAATCTTACCGACAGTTCCCCCGCGGTCTGATCAAACGCAGAGGCAATAGCGGCGTCATAATCGGCCGTGCGGTTAAAGGCTTTGCGCATCAGTTTAAAACGGGTATCATAACCCAGCGTTCCGTCGTTTTCTTTTAATTCGGAAATAATACTTTGATAATCATCGGGATCTGTAACGACGGCTACATATTTAAAATTCTTGGCCGCCGCCCGCACCATTGTGGGTCCGCCGATATCAATATTTTCAATTAATGTATCCAGATCGGCGCTTTTTTCCAGCATTTTCTCAAAAGGATATAAATTACTGACTACCATATCTATGGGTTCTATGCCCAGCAGTCTGGCTTCGCCGGCATCGATTTCCCGGTCGAATAAGATGGCTGATTCAATCTGAAAAGAAATCGTTTTCATCCTGCCGCCGAAAGCTTCCGGATTGCCGGTAACCCTGGATATCTCCATAACGTTAATACCGGCTTTTTCCAATTCCTTGCGCGTGCCCCCGGTAGAAATAATTTCACAGTCCTGCTTCTTAAGCGCTTCAGCCAGTTCCACAATCCCGGTCTTGTCGGAAACGCTGATCAACACTTTTTTTATTTTGATCAATTGCTGTTGCATATTTTTCCTCTGAATACTTAAAAATTAAAAGTCCATTTTAATGATAATTCCAATACTATTCTGATATGATCTCAATTTTCTGACCTATGTTTAAAAGATCGAAATCTTTTTTATTAAAGGTTATTATTTTATCAACTTCAGCTTTTTGTGCAGACTCATAAATGAAGGCATCATATATGATACCGCCTTTAAAACCCTGTTGAGCTATTTTTTCGATGAGTTGCATATATTGTCTTTTTTCCAATGATCGAATGGAAGCATTTTGGTATATATTGTTATCAATCAACCTGAATGCTGTCTTCGGAGAAATCCTTGGTTTAAACGGAGCCGACGTCAACACACTATAGATTTCCAGAAGTGAATGATCGGAAATAATCATTTCAAATTCTTTATTTTTTGCTTTAATCAGCCATGCCAATGCCAATCGATGCTTTGGATGCGATTCAATCATTGCCGCAATTAACACCGAAGTATCGAAAAGGATTTTCAAGGTCACTCTCCGGGAAATAATAGCTTATTTGCACGCCGGTAACGGTCAGTATTAATAAGATTCTGTAAATCTCCACTCAATTTACCCGTAAATACCAATATGCCCTCTTTTTCAATCACAGGCTCTTCTTCTTTTATGCGCTCAATAACAACGCGATCGCCATCCTCAATTACATTCAGTGAAGAATTACTGGTTATTCCCAAATGCTCCCTTATTTTTTTAGGGATTAATATTCTGCCAAATTTATCTAATGTTGTCAGCATGCTTTTACCTTATAATTATTGGCAATATATTATTTATTTTGCCAAAAAACAAAATACATTCCGAAATAAATATTTACTTCTCCATTATATGTTTGATGATATTTTTAAAGATTTCCAAACCCTGACCCTCTTCGGAAATATGGGTATTAACGCGTTTCATTCTCCCCCAGTCAGGATGATTATATAGCGATAAAAACGCTTCCGGGTGTGGCATTAATCCGAACACATGGCCCGATTCATCGCATAAACCGGCACAGTTCAATTCCGAGCCATTGGGATTGACCGGGTATTCATCCGTCGGATGTCCGTCTTTACCGGCATAGCTCAGGCAGTTTAAATTTTTCTTTTCTACAAGCGTTCTGATTTCCTGATCTTTGAAGATCAGTTTACCTTCGCCATGACGCACAGGCAGATCGATTAAATCAATACTCTTTAAAAAAGGCGTAATTAATTTTTCATTTGCCTTACAGGTCACCCAGCGGTCTTCAAACCGCCCGGAATTATTATGCGTCAGCGTTGTTTCCTGTTCATAATTGCCCATAACATTGGGAATCAGACCCATTTTAACCAGGGCCTGAAAACCATTACACACGCCCATGACATATTTTTTATCCGATAAAAATTTGTGAAGGTCATCAATGAACGACTTGCCTGAAGCCATTTTTTTGTATTTAAACTTATTGCTCAACACTTTAGCCGAACCCAGATCATCACCAAAAGCAAATCCTCCGGGAAAGTTCAACAGGTCATAATCATGTATTGAAATTCGCTCGCTGAAAACTTCGTGCAGGTGCACAATATCTGCTTCCGCACCGGCTAAATGATAGGCGGCGGCCATTTCTTCTTCACAATTAATCCCGTATCCTGTCACCACCAGGGCTCGAACTTTAGTCATTGTTTCCCCATGTTTATTGCATTACTCATAAGTCCGGATGTTATTTTTAACGATCCGGCTCTTTTTCTATAATTAACCAACATACCGATTTATAACGCTCTTTTTATCTAAAATTCCAGGCCACTGCGCCAGGCGGATAATAATTTTTCCACCTCTATATCAATGAGTTTCTTATTATCAATGTGAACTACCAGTTTCCCGCTATCGCTCACCGTGCCGATGACCTGAGCGTCATCGCCAAATAACCGTCCGAATGCTTCGTTATTTTCCTCGGCAATGGTAACTATAAACCGGGAATGCGATTCGGAATATAATACGGCATAGTCTTTTAAGCCATTCGCAGCCAAATGAATTTCCGCGCCCAGGTTTCCTCCAAATGCGCTTTCGGCCAAAGCTACCGCCAGCCCGCCGTCCGATAAATCATGGGCGGAAAGCAGCAGGTTCTGCTCATTGGCTTTAATCATTTTACGATATATACGCAGGCCGTCTTCTTTGCGTACTACAGGCACATTGGCGCCCAGTTCATTAAATAATTTATAAAACTCCGAAGCGCCCAATTCATCATAGGTTTTCCCTACCAGATAAATTTTATCACCGGGTTTTTTAAATTCGGCGGTTAATGTTTTACGCACATCCGGAATCTGGGCGACCATTGAATACAGGATAGTCGGCGGCACGGATATCTTAACGCCTTCTTTAATAAAATCATTCTTCATGCTGTCTTTACCGGAAGTCATGGGAATATTAAAAAAGGTCGCCATATCAAACAGTGCTTCATTCATGCGCACCAACTGGGCCAGCTTATATTTGCCGTCCGGATTATTTTGCGGATGATACAACGAATCGGGTACACAGAAATTATCGTTTACCGACCAGAATATATTCTGGCCTTTTATCGAATCCGGCAGCAGCCCCCCGACCGCAATGATGCCGCGGACGGCTTCGTCAAACGAACCCGCGGACATCTGGTACGCGTCGATGTCGCCGTAGCGGGGCAAAATGCCGTTGGATATGGCAATACCCATAAACGAATCAAATCCCAGCCGCATAACGCCGGCGTCCTGGGGAGCAAATCCATTTCCGCCCATCAGGGGTTTGACGATTGTTTTCCCTTTTACTTCATGATCATAACGGCGGATTACGGGTTCGCGTGAACAAATATTCAGACTGTTTAAAAGTTTCAGAATAATCTGGTTATGATCCGGTTTTCCGGGAATCTTAGGCACTTTTAGCTTTGGCGTTTGCCACTCGGCCTGCATGGATTTTCCCGGCACGCCGTTATGCAGAAAGTCCAGGTCGAGATAAGCCATTTTTTCATCGCCAAAACGTATATCCAGATATCCTTCGCCGGTAAAATAACCGATATCTGTGGTTTCCACTTCAAAATCAGCGGCCATCGCCATCAGTTCATCCACATCGCCCGGACGCACCACAAAAGACATTCTTTCCTGCGACTCGGAAACAAATATTTCCCAGGGTTTAAGTCCCGAATATTTAAGCGGTACTCTATCCAACTGAATTACCGCACCATTGGATATGGTCGCCAGTTCCCCGATTGAGGACGACAGACCGCCCGCGCCGTTGTCCGTCGAGCATTTTATCAAACCTTTTTTTACGGCCTGTTCCATGAAATCGGACATATTTTTTTGCGTAATCGGCGAACCGATTTGTACGGCGGAACGCGGAGAGTGTTCATCAATTTCGAGGGAAGAAAAGGTGGCTCCATGAATGCCGTCTTTGCCGACTCGTCCGCCGGCCATAATGATACGGTCGCCGGGAACAATCGGTTTTGTCCACGAATCAACGCCCTGGTAACTGGCCGGCATCACAGCGCCGGTACCGCAGAAAACAAGAGGTTTACCACGAAAACGATCATCGAAAATGATGGAACCGTTTACCGTAGGAATTCCGGACTTATTGCCCCCGTCTTCGATGCCCTTGACAACGCCGGACATGATGCGTCGTGGATGAAGCTGTCCGGGGAGCAGTTTGCCTTTATAATATGGCGAACCGAAACATAATACATCGGTATTAAACAATAATTTTCCGCCGCCGATACCTGTTCCCAGAGGATCGCGGTTTACACCCACGATGCCGGTTAAGGCGCCGCCGTAAGGATCCAGCGCGGAAGGGCTATTGTGGGTTTCAACCTTCCAGATAAAAACCCGTTGATCATCGATGCGGACCACGCCGGCATTATCGCTGAATACTTTTAAAAGCCAGCGATGCCCCATTTCTTCAAGGTTATTTTTAACAACATCCGTAGAACGCCTGATATAGGTTTTAAAAAGTGAGTCGATTGTTTTCACCTCGCCGGTATCCAGGTCTTTATACTCAATCAGCGCATTGAATTCTTTGTGCTTGCAATGCTCGGACCAGGTTTGCGCTAAGACCTCGATCTCCGTGTCGGTAGGCAGTTCCGGTAGGCCGTTAACCAGGCGTATGCTTTTCACCTTAATGTCTTTATAATAATTCTGAATCGCTTTCATTTCATTCAGATCAAGTGCCAGCAGATAATCTTTGGACAATTTTACCAGCGTCGCATCATCGACGAAGATATCGATGGTTTTACTTGTCGTATCCGATTGCATATCCACCGTTGGCATGTACAATATCCGGCCTTCAAATTTTCCGTATTCAAAATGGTTGATTAACGGATTGCCCAGAAGATCTTCCGCAATCCGATGCAACTGCTTTTCCGAAAGATGATTTTCCAGGTAATAAATATCACGGGTAAAAATCCATTGTTTACTGTAATCAAAGGCAATATTTAAAAGATCGCACAACGCTTTCTGGGCCGATACCCCTTCATCATCGGTTACGCCGGGTAATTTGGAAATCAGAATATACGAATGGTAATAATCATCGCGGTAAAGCTGGTTGATATATACCTCATGCAAAATCGGATCGGCCAGGGTCTGTCGGGCAAAAGCCTGCACCTGCTCCGGATTCATGTCGTATAATACCGAAAATATTTTTCCGGATTTTACTTTGCCTGTATCGATATTTAAATATTTTTTTGCCTCATTCTGCACCTGTTCTGCGGCTACATCGCGGATATTCTTTTGCAGTAAAAGCTGAATATGGTTCATCGTTGAATTCAATAAATCTTCCTTTTTAGTACCTGTATGTTAGTTGTTGCGGATGATTACCGGCAGTCATAATATCAATCTGAGGTTTACCGGTTATATAGCCGCAGATTTTAGCCTGGTAATTTTGTTTGCTTATTTCAGCTAATATCTTCTGCGCTTGGTCTTTATTAACCGCAAGCAGCATACCGTTGCCCATATTCCAGAGCAGGTAAGCCTGTTCCTCCGGCACATTGCCCAATTCCTGGACTTTAAGCATAAAAGGCAAAGGCGGAAAAATACCGGTTAATTCCGCACCATATTTTTTATCACGCAGGATACGGGAAAAATTATCCGCCAGACCGCCGCCGGTAATATGAGCGATACCGTGAATTTCCGCATCAGAACGAATCAGATCTGCAATTAAAGGAGTATAGATTAAACAAGGCGTCAATAAAATTTCGCCCCAGGTTTTTTGCGCGTCGTATTTTTCGAGGTGCCATTCCGGACCAAAATTTGTTTCCATGATTTTACGGATTAATGAAAAGCCATTGCTGCGGAAACCTCTGCTCTTTAAGCTGATAACCGCATCCCCCGGCTTCACCGCTCGGCCATCAATAATTTCTTTACCTCCGGGAAGAATTCCCACGCCGGTGGCGCCCCAGTTAAAATGCATCCGTTCTCCATAACCTCCGATCCTGGAACCTAACTCGGCAATTTCTCCTCCGGTTACCGTCACACGGGCAAAAGAGGCCGCTTCGTAAAGTCCCTTCATTAATTCATCCACGATATCTGCGTCCAGATGATCCACGTCCAATATATTGGACAGGTTAACCGTTTCCATCCCGCCGGCGGCTAAATCATCCGCAATCATGGCTATCAGGTCAAAGCCCAGCGTGGAATAGATGCCGGTACGCTCCGCTAATTCTATTTTGGTGCCGATGCCGTCGGAAGAAATTCCCACTTTAACACCGCCGTAATCCATGATGTTTGCAAAACCGCCATCCACAGTAACCAGCGGATTGCCCGTGCCGGGTTCACGTAAACTAAATGTTTTTTTAGCCCAGTTATAGGCGATTTTTGAACAACGGTTTCCCAAATCTATGTCAACGCCGGATTGCTTTTTTGTCATAATCCCATTCCGTAACTTTAAAACAAAGGTTGTTTAAAAATGATGTGTTCCCGGTCGGGGCCCGTCGAAATCATGCCCACCGGCACATTTAAATAGTCTTCAATAAAATCTATATATTCTTTGCAAGCCGATGGCAACTGTTCAAGGCTCGTAGCGCCTTCCACTTCTTCCGACCAGCCCCCGAATGTTTTATAAACAGGCTTGCCCTGGACGTCGTAGTCGACGGCGGCTTTTATATAATCAAATCCGGAAAGGCAGCTTATCTTGCTCATGGAAATATAATTGAACCCATTGATGATAAATGACCTTTGTAGCTGTTTTAAATCCAGCCAGCCGCAGCGTCTGGGCCGGCCGGTAGTGGCGCCGAATTCATTGCCGTTTTTACGCAGTCTTTCGCCGGTTTCATCGAAAAGTTCGGTTGGAAATGGCCCTTCGCCAACCCGGGTGGTGTATGCTTTAACGATGCCGATACGTTTGTTAAAATCGACAAAAACCCCCGAGCCGGTCAACGCCCCGCCAATTGAAGTGGAGGACGAGGTAACAAACGGATAAGTGCCGTGATCGATATCGAGCAGAGTGCCCTGCGCCCCTTCGAATAAAACATTGCCTCCGGATTTAACCATAGCGCTGATAATTTCCACGGAATCTTTGATAAACGGCCGCACTCTTTCTACGGATTCCGCCAGTTCCTGTTCCGCCTGTTTTATATCCAGAAACTCCGTCTGATAAACCCTCTCACACAATATTCTGGCATTATCGGCCTGCTTGCAGAAACGCTCCAAAAACGTACCGTCCAGTACGGATTCCATGCGGATACCGGTCCTGGTAATTTTATCGCCATAAGCAGGACCAATTCCCCGGCCGGTGGTGCCAATGTGTTTATTCAGCACCTTATCCATATATTTATGTACCGGCGTAACCATATGCGCCTGCAGAGAAATGATGATTTTATCCGGATTGACCACGACATTCTTTTTCAGGAGATAATCAACTTCTTCTGAAAAAATAACGGGATCAACCACACAACCGTTACCGATCACATTAACCGCTTTACCGGATACAATTCCTCCCGGAATAAGATGAAGCACATATTTCTCATCGCCGCAGATAACCGTATGCCCGGCATTGGCGCCGCCCTGAAACCGGACCACCATATCCATTTCCGCCGAAAGCATATCGACAATTTTACCTTTTCCTTCGTCGCCCCATTGAGCGCCCAATACAATATAATTTGACATTTTAATCGCCCCAGTTTATGGCCGTATAGCTGTTGTCGCCGCCGGGCAGATAAATATCATGCGGCTGTCCTTCCCTTATGGACAATGCGGAAACAACTTCCAGCTCTGCATTTTCATGTAATTCTTTTATATTTGCCGCTCCGACGGAAGACATAGAAGCTTTAATTTTTGAAAGCGTTTCCGGCAGATTATCCTTTAATTTTCCGGCATATTGCACAAAACCCTCAACGCCTTCCACAAACATGGCCTGGTGATAACGGGCTTCTTTCCATTCCCTGGCCCTTGTTGAACCTTCTCCCCAATATGGTTTCATTACCTGATTTCGTATGGTCATCTTTTCTGTAGGCGATTCATCCATCCGGGCAAAATAACGGCCCATCATCGCATAATCCGCTCCAAGAGCCAAAGCCACCACCACATCTTTGGAATGAACGATTCCGCCATCCGCCACAAGAGGAATATACCGGCCGGTTTCTTTAAAATACCGGTCGCGTGCTTCCGCCACTTTAATGACCGACGTTGCCAGTCCGCGGCCCGTTCCTTTCTGTTCCTGGGTAATGCAAATCGAGCCGCCGCCCATTCCAACTTTAACAGCGCGCGCACCGTTTTCAACCAGATAATTAAATCCTTCTTCTGTGATAACATTACCCCCGATAACCGGCGCTTCAGGATAATTTTCCCCGATCCACTTCAGAGCTTCCCCCTGAAATACCGTATGCCCGTCCGAAGAGTCTATGGCCAGAACATCTGCTCCGGCTTCCACCAAGGCCGGCACCCGTTTTTCATAATCATGCGTATTGATAGCGGCCGTTGTCAGATAACGCTTTTGTTCATCTAACACTTCCAAAGGATTATCCAGATGATTGCGGATATCTTTACGGAAAACAAGATACAACAACCGGTCTTTATCATCCACGATAGGCAGATAAGGCTGGTGTGTTTCACGCAGCAGCGTATTTGCTTCTTTAATATCGCCGATATTAACGCCGACCGTGATCTCACTGCGCGGAATCATTCGGTCTTCGACCGGCAGATGGCCGTGCGGTTTTACGTCATAATCGTTTTTGGTGATAATACCCAGAAATTCATTAGACCCATTGACCACCGGAAAGGTATTGTAGCCTCTTTTGCGCGTAAGTTCATGCAATTCTTTAATTGAAGTTTGCGGAGAAACCGTTTCGGGCGGCACAAATCCGGCTTTGTATTTTTTTATTTTCCTGATCATTTCTGCTTCCTGCTGAACAGATTGTGAACAATAAATAAACGCCACGCCTCCCAGCCTGGCCAGTTCGATACCCATTTCGACGCCGGAAACAGACTGCATAGCGGCTGCAACGATTGGAATGTTTAAATAATACTTAGAATCTTCATCTTCCGAATATACCAACGGCGTTCTTAGGGATACCTTTGATATCTGTGATTCTTTTGTGGTCAGCCCCGGCAATAACCGGAATTCCATCAGTGTCCGTGAATATTCCCAATAAATCTTCTTTGCCATAATACCCTCATATTTCGTTAGCGGCATCGCGTTAATATAAGGATATTCAGCCGGATTTTTAAAATAAAAATCCCCGAAAAGGCGCTGAAAACCAAACTTTTTTAAAGATATTTTTTTTAGGCCTTTTCAAGCTGATTAATTTTGTAATAATACTGTTTTTATTTAAATTGATGGTTACTTCGGCATTTTTTTTTATATGAATATTTCGTTTGGGAAACATGGGAAAATTACTTAAAAAGGGAAATTAATGTTTAGTGCCAAAATAGCTCTTATTTCGGATATTCATGGAAATTACCGGGCTTTGCATGCCGTAATGCAGGATATTGAAAAGCGTAACGCCAGCAGCGTTTATGATCTCGGCGATTCATTATACGGGCCTTTGGAACCGGCTCATACATTTGAGCTGATTCAGAAATTCAAAATTCAAAGTATATGCGGGAACCAGGACCGGATAATAATCAGGCCTGATGCAAACATGGTTGATAATCCGACTTATAGTTATGTAATAAACCAACTGCCGAAAGACGCCCTTAACTGGATCAAACAATTACCGCCGAACCGGTCGGTTGAAGAAAAGCTTTTTCTTTGCCACGGCGCTCCTGTAAAAGATGATGATTACTTGTTGGAAAAGGTTTTATCCGATAAAATCAAAATAAAGGGCGGTGCTGAATTAGATAAACAATTATCGTCTATCGCAGAATCCATTATTTGCTGCGGACATAGTCATAAACCCAATATTGTAAAAACAGAAACTAAAACGATCATAAATCCGGGCAGCGTAGGTCTGCCTGCCTACGATGATGATCAGCCCTATTATCATACTATGGAAAATTATCATCCAAACGCCCGCTATTGCATAGTGGAATTAATAAACGACACCGTTAAAGTCGATCAAATATCCGTGCCGTATGATTATGAAAAAGCCGCCAGGAAAGCCGAACAAAATAACCGGCCGGATTGGGCCTTATGGTTGAGAACCGGCAGGTGTAAAGAATAGATGCAAAATAAATAAAGACACGGAGTAACCATGAAAAGACGTCTTTTAATATATGCCGCCGTATGGGCGTTTATTTTTACTATCCTGCATTTTTTATTCTGGCCAATGCTTAACTGGAGCACCGAAGTAAAAAAATTAAGCGTCGAAAATCAGGGGATTATGGAAGCATTGAACCTGGCGGTAATTTATTTTCTGATTACCAGCGCTGTTTTTACACTCGTACTTTCCAAAAGATTCACATTTTCTTCGGTGGAAAAATGGCTTTTAAGGCTGTTCGGTGGTTTTTATCTTGTTCGTATGATTTCCGGATTATTATTCTTTACGATCGGCATGGAAGAAATCGTTATCTGGATTGTATGTCTCTCCATATTTGCCGCTTACTGGTATTCGGCCAAATAAAAAAGGACTTGCCAATAGCAAGCCCTTTTTTTTATTTCCCGGCCTGGTTAATTATGACAGGTAGTGCAATTAGGATCCCCCTGAACGTGGCAGACCGAACAGCGGTCATAGTCCATCCTGGCTTCCCTGGCATGGGCTTGACCTGTCCAATTGGCTAAAGTATGACTTGCCGGAATTACATAATTAATATTGATATGGCAGTCGATGCAGTAATCCCGCGATTGATGGCAGCTGCCGCAATTCGTTTCCCGGCTTAGATAGCTGATCGAATGGGTTACGATAAAATCCGCCGGATGACTTTCGTTGAATAAATTTTTCCCCTGGTGGCATTCGATACAGTAGCTTTGCTGATGACAGGACTCGCAATTCTGAGCATTGGTTTCACTATACATGCCGTGACTTTCAATCCAGGCCAACCCGTGATCGGCTGGCTTTAAAATATCATCCGATTCATGACAGGTATAACAGCCATCCATTTCCGCAGGCGTCTGGTGGCAGGTCATACAATGATCCATATCCGGCAAATGCATGGCCGCAGAGGCATCTTCTTTTTGATCTATTCCCGCATGACGGGTTAAACATTCGGCGCCGTTTTCCAGATGCAGTTTATGGCTGAACTTCCTGGAATACGTCTCAATCCTTTCCAGCGCAACCGGATCATCAGCATTCTTATGGCAGTAACCGCATTCCGTATCCTCTTCGTCATGGCAGGCGTAACAATTATCATGATTGGGATATAGATTATCCGCTCCGGTTGAACTTTCCAAAGCGGCATTGTGGCAGGCGTCGCATTCCGCTCCGGCTTCTTCCGCGTGAAATTTATGAGAAAAAATATGATCCGAATTGTTATAGGATGAACCGGCGATAAGCAGCCCGATTAAAAATAATCCGCTTACAAGATATTTTCTCATAATTAACTCCCGAAATTATATTGAATACGAACGCCGCCGCGCAGGTTGGCATGAAGCGCATTATTATTATCGTAATAGTTTAAATTGCCCATAGCCTGAAAGTTTTCCATAAAACGATATTTGATTCGCAGATAAACCGCCGTGCTGAATTCATGATCTTCGGTATCATAAAACATATAATCCACCGGTGATATGCCAAGGGAAATCATCATGTTTTGCATGGGCGAATAATTCCCGCCTAAAGTTGCGCCGAACCTTTGCATATCGGAGCCGCCGGTTAGATAATTAACCCCAGCCGTAAAAAACTTGTGCGTTACGGTCAGATAGGTCAAATAATCAGACCGCTCGGAATTCATAGCCAGAAGCTGTTTAAAATCTACCTGGATGTTATTATCCATCAGATACCTGGCGCCTAGCATAAAACGCTCGATCATATAGGGATTATAGACGACATTTGTAAAATACCAGTTTTGTGTACGGTATAGCAGGTAGTTGCCGCTTAGCAGTATATTTCTTTTTACGGGATATGAAAGATTAAGTCCGCCGTCCGCCAGACGATCGTTGGTAAAATCATAACCATAATTGCCGTTGAAACGCAGCTTTTTCAAACCGCCGTAAAAATCCGCTCCGGCTTTGTCGATATCATCATCATGGTAGTATTTTAGTTTTACGCGGTAGCCGCTGCTCTGGTAGGCCGCATCTGCATAGGCGATTGTTTGCGTGTTTTCATCATCCCATATTTTACCATACTTAACGCTCATTCCCCCCACAGCCGTAATACGAATTTTCCTACTCATATCAAGAGAAAAGCCTCCGCCATCGATGGAAGTCATTATCCAGCGGTTAAACGGCATAATGCGCCCGGCCTGAATATATCCCAAGGAAAAATTATACTGGGCAAATAGTTCATAAATTTTAGTATTGTTTAACCGGTTATCTTCTCCTATTAGTATTCCATTAAATTTAAATTTTTCCTGATAGGTAAGAGCGTCACTTCTTAGGGCATTCAATCTGAAATCAAATCCGCTGAAATTCTTCCCATAAAGACGCAATTGATTAACACTTCTGATGAACATATCATCGTAATTGATGTACTTTAAATCGCTTGCATCATAATTAATATTATCTTTATTCCAGAAAGGTGTACCAGTAAAAATGCCGGTAGACAAACTCCCCCCGACATCCCCGGCCATAATCAAACCGGCCATAAGCAGTATTATTAAAATGAGCTTTTTCATAGGGCTATCCAGGTTTAATTGTGAAAATGACAAACCGGCGGATAATGTACGGTCATCCGCCGGATTTATAAAACCTCTTATCTTTTTAATTACTTTACCAAGGTTTCGGCCATTTATTGGTTGATAACTGAGCATAAATCATACTATTAACCCCAAAGCTTATTGATGATACATTCTCATAACCCAAAACTTTCAGATAAGCTATGGTAGCGGCCGCCGTCTGGCCGGTCCAGCAATAGAGAATATTATCGGCATCTGGGTCAAAAACATATAAATTCTGCGTTGACTTCAATGTTTTCGGCGTAAGCTGATAGGCCCCGTCGATATGCCCCAGAGTAGTATAATCGCCCGCGCCCCAATAACACATGATATTATAAGCGCTGGGATCCGCCATAACATCAGCCGCAGAAATAGTTGTGCCGCTCCACATCGCTGCTGCTGCAGTAAGCCTGGCCTGCAAGATCTCTGCGCCGGTCGTTTTTCCCGTATTGAGTACCGGCGGATCAAATGCTGGCAGGGCAACGGAAGCCGTAGTTACCCAGTCTTCATCATTTGCGTAAGAGTTCGAACATTTTGAAGTCCAGACATCGAGCGATGCATCATAGATGCTCATGCCCCATTTAAGACTATAGGCTTCATAACCAGCCAATCTCAGCAGCATATGGGCGTAAGCGGCAGACTGACCGGAATAACATACAACAAGAATTGGATCTATAACGCCGTCTACGGCATCAAAAATACCAGTCATTGTCGAATTGACGGCATCTTTAAAATGAGGTTTGGAACTAAAATCTGCCGCGCTGCGGATATCCAGTATAAAAAGGCATTCGTATCGATATCTGCCAAATTTACAATCCATCCATTTAAATTGTTCACCCAGCCCAGCGTCTCTGTATCTCCGGCCTCAAGATAATTTACCAGAACCTGAAACTCATTTACCGGCTCTTTTTTATCATCATCTGTGGATGAACTGCAACCGGTAAACAAAGCAAACAATATTCCCAATAAAAAAATCAGATATTTCTTCATAAAATACTCCTTTTGGTTTGACCTCTTAAATCAAGTTACCGTTATTATTCCCAGCCATCCGGTAAATGACCGTCGACAAATACCGGAGTATTGGCATCCGATTCATTTGACCAAAATGAATCGACATAACTTTTAAACAGATAATAGTTTTTATTAGCAGAATTCGCGCTTATATGACACTTCGAATAACAATCCGGTAAAGAAACGCCCTCCGTAAGATCATTATACCTCCGTATATTATGCGGCGAGGTATACTTCCAGGTCGGAACCGTATTATATCCCGGTAAGCTGGCTGAAGCGGCGCCCCAGTTGGCATAGGAATCCGGCGCAATAGGAATATGACGCAGCGTAGCAAATTTAACTTTGCGCAAATCACCCTGTTCAAAGGTGCTGTACAAAGGATTCAATCCAATTCTGAAGTCTTCCACAGGATTATTATTTTGGTAAACCGGATCGGTTTGCCAGACATTATCAACATGACAGGCGGTGCAATTATTATACGTGGTCTGCGAATGGCACACGTAACAGGTCATATCATCAATATGATAGCTGTGAAACAAATTGGCATCGGTAATACCCGAATGGCAATCCTGGCAGGCTGGCAGCTGATCATAATGATAGCGGGATATGCTGTTCTGATCTGTCTCCGCAATCGCGCCGTGCATTTCAGCCTGGGTATGGCATTCCAGACAAGTCATATTGTTCTCATAATGTACATCGCCCGGCCGTACCCCTTCTTCTCCGTAAAAATCATGGGCTACACGCGAGCCATGACAAGCCGTGCAGTTATTTTGCATATCCGGCGTTTTATAGAATTTATGAGAAGAATAAATTGGACCTGTTTTTGGAAATCCGCTTCCCGCGCTGTTAGGAATTGCAATATGGCAATCACCGCAGGTGGCGTGACAGCTAGCGCATTCACCGTTATAGCCCTCAATGGTTGTTTGCGGACACTGATCAAAACTTTGTACGCCGGAACGGGCGGCCACCATAACTTTTTCGCCCCACAGATTCTGATGCAGGCTCTTACCATACTGGTCTTTTACAAGGGATTCATGACAATTGGCGCCGGCACAGCTATTCGTTCGTTGACCATCAATTATTCTGTATTCTGAAGGATCGGCTATTAATCCGGTGTGGGCGGCTTCTTTGTTATTCGGCTGACTGGCATTGCCGCCATGACAATCCACACAGGCGATTTGCAGATGCGGATCAATATCCGGAATCGTTTGTCCGGTTCTTAGCCGGATATATATTTTTTCCCATGGCTCCAACGGAGCGACTTCGCCGCCTCAGCCGCCGCCTCCGCCGCCGGTATCACCCGTGCCAACAGCTAAAACCGTAAGTCTTTCCTTACTTGTATGGCAGTAAATACATCCATCATCACCGGTATAGGCATTTTCTCCGATCTTGTCTTCATCTACGATCTGCGTACAGGAAACGGCTGTGATGAATAACATGGGTATAAAAAGTAATCTCTTCATATTCATTCCCATTAATTAAAGTGTATATTCATTTTTGCAAAGTCCATGCCATCCGTATATACCTTATTATGGCTGGCATAACAGGTTTTTATTCATCGGGACTATTCTTTATATGAAACATATTGTTCTCATTTATATACTAATCCCTTGATATTCAATATGAGATGAAATAGATACCCTTGAAACATTTTGTATCAGTCGCATGTAACGGAACATAACTTGAAACAAATTTCACAAAACAATTACTAACTTTTCCCCGGATACTCATACTCTTGTTTATTTGTTCTATCTAACGAATCAGGAGTATTTACAGGTTAAGTATAAATTATTTCAGGACCTAATACAATATTGTTTTAATTATTTTAAACTTATTCGAACGGATGTCCGTTTTCCCTGAAATGCGGCTGATAATATTCCGGAGCGTCCATCTGCTGGATAAAGCCGGCGGTCATATCCAGTTCTTCCAGGGCATTCAGTGCGGAAAGATACTCGGAATAATTAATCGTTCTGCTTATAAGGGGAAATTCCATAGCCCGATTTGCCGGATAATACTGGGCCATCAGGGAAACCGTAACCTGCGGCGACAATTCGTTGGCAATCCATGCCAGGTTTTCCCTGGTATCCGACAAATCATTGGGCAGGATCAGATGCCGGACAATCAGACCATGCCGGGCAATACCCTTTTTATCCGTTTGCAGATTACCGACCTGCCTGTACATTTCCTTTATGGCTGCTCTTGCTGTCTCCCGGTAATTATCACCGCCGGAGTATTGCCGGGCTGTTTGATCGTTGGCATATTTCAGATCCGGCAAATAAATATCGATGATGCCTTCAAGCAGTTTTAACACTTCAACCGAGTCGTACCCATTGGAGTTATAAACTATTGGAATTTCAAGTCCCAGAGGAACGGCTTTTAAAATAGCTTCCGCCATTTGCGGGACACAATGTGACGGAGAAACGAAATTAATATTATGCACCTTATATATATTTTGCAGATCAACGATTTTTTCCGCCAGCCGTCCGGTCTCCATTTCAAAAGCGGAAAAATAGCTGGCTTCCTGGCTGATTTCATGATTCTGGCAATACACACAGCGCAGGTTACAGCCCCCGAAAAACACCGTTCCTGAGCCATTCGATCCGGACAAAGCCGGTTCTTCTCCATGATGATCACAGATAGAAACCACGGAAGGAAGATGACCGATCCGACAGATACCATTTTTAGTCTCAAAGCGGTTAACCCCGCACATTCGCGGACAGACCCGGCATGAAGCGAGCATTTCGTTAAGCGCGTCAACACGGCGTTTCAGTTCGCCGGATTTATAGAGTTTAAGATACCCTGGTTCAAATAAATTCATGGCAAAATTTAGGATAGCCGGCAGAGTGAAGTCAATGGAAATAGCACAACAAAATATTTTTTGATTTGAACGCTGCCTATCGGTATCCGGGATTTGCCGCCTGGTATTTACAACTTAGTTTTTTATCCGTTCGTCTTTTCATTTCGGCCGTCTGTCGTTTTTTTCTTTCAAAATTATAGCATTTGGATTAATTATACAGCAGTAAAACAAAAACTGTTACGCTTAAAAGAAAGGTGAACTATGGCTAAGGATAAAAACCGGGTCTGCCCGGTGGAAATGGCCGGCAGTCTGGATAGTAAAATGAGAAAATGGATTCAGAATCCATATAGTATTCTAAAACCTTATATCAAGGAAGGAATGGCCGTTTTGGATTTGGGTTGCGGTCCGGGATTTTTTTCCATTCCATTGGCCGATATGGTTGGAGAAAACGGTAAAGTCATTGCCGCGGATTTACAGGAAGGCATGCTGCAAAAAGTCAAAAAAAAGACTTTCGGAACGGTTCTCGACAACCGAATACTATTCCATAAATGTGATAAAGACAAAATCGGTTTAACCGGTAAAGTGGATTTTATCCTGGCCTATTATATGGTACACGAAGCGCCGGATAAGGCCGGGCTGTTCAGAGAACTGAAAACGCTTCTTAATAAAAACGGCAAATTCCTGTTGGTTGAACCGCGCCTGTTTCATGTCTCCAAAAAGGATTTTGACTATACGCTGGAGCAGGCTGTCCGGGCAGGTTTTCAAATTACAGATCATTCTAAATCAACATTTGAATGGTCAGCGTTGTTAAAATAATTAATTATTTAAAAGAGGAGATCTGATTATGTTCTGGAAAAATAAAATTTATAACCGTATGATTTTATCAGTCTTAACTGTTTTTATAATTTCTGCTGATGTTTATGGACGGGATTCCTGTCTGGTTAATAAACATTGGCAGGGCAGAGGCTATTTTATGTTCGGTGGCAGCAGTTTCGATTTCGGCGCCTTAAATTCCAGGTTGCAGACAAGCGGTTACCCGAAAGTTTCCGATGATTTTCTTGGTTTCGGCGGTGGAGGGCATATTTTTAAAAATCGATGGATTATTGGAGGTGAAGGACATGGATTTTTACCCAGAGAATCAGAAAACTCCACATACAGGATCTCTGTAAAGGGTGGATACGGATTTCTTAATCTGGGATATTTTCTGCACCAATCGGCCCATCTGAGTTTATATCCTATGATTGGTTTTGGAGGCGGGGGTATACGTCTGAAGATAGAAGAAAAGAGTAATCCTTCCTTTAATGATGTACTTGATGATCCCGGAAGGAATTCCGAAATTTCGATATTGAGTATGCTGCTCAATTTTTCATTGGGAGCGGATTATCAAAGGAAAATAAATAAAGAAGAAAAGCACTGCTCTGTGTGGATTGTTGGATTCCGTATTGGTTATATCCTGGATTTGGAGCAGGGTAAATGGATGATGGGCCGGAAAAGTCTGTCCGGAGCGCCGGCGATAGCTATTACCGGTCCCTATGCCCGGTTATTAATAGGTTTTGGTGGAATACATCCCTGCCGGAAAATATAACTGAATTCAGCGCCTGATGAATGTATATAGTAATCAGTTCAAATTGAATTTTATTTTATTTGAAGTAGCAATAAGAATTATTATATGATAAATTTGAAGCGCCTATATGGAAAGAATAATATCAAACATTGATTTTATCACCGGTTCCTGGATATTCTATTTTTTCTTTGTTATTCACGAACTGGAAGAATGGAATATTTTTAAATTCGAAGATAAGCATTTCACAGGACTGCCAGCGGGAACAACTCCTAAAAGATCGCGTCTGTGGATTTTAATTATCTGTATAACCGGCTTGATATGGGTATCTGTGGCAGCGTTCTCAGCAGATCAGGCGGCTGCGGCTTATATCTTTTTACCGGCGATTATTCTGGTTATGTTGAACGCGGTTCAGCATATATTCTGGACGGTTTATTTCCGGGAATATGCGCCCGGTTTAATCAGCGCTGTTTTATTGATTCTTCCTACAGGCAGTATTCTCATCGCCAATACCGTGGATAATTATATTTCCTTATGGTATCCAGTTATTTGGGCTGCGGCCGCTTTATTCGTCTTAATACAAACCATAAGAGCGGGTAAAAATGCCACGCCAATGTTAAAGATCATCCATAACATCGGCATAAACGCTGATAAATTTTTATTTAAACAACCTTAAATGAAGGTGGTAATTTTAAAAGGGGGTAAGTGATGTCACGCGATTTAAACGATCTGATTCCAGTTTTCAAAACGCAGGTAGAATCATTATTAAAACTATGCAGTGATTCCGGTTATCCCATGCGTCCGTTTTTTACCCTGCGGACGCCTTTTGAACAGGGTATACTCTGGCGGCAATCCCGTTCTACAAAAGAGATTAAAGAAAAAATTTCTTATCTCAAGCGCAAAGGCGCGCCTTTTTTGGCATATTGCATCGAAAGCGTTGGTCCGCAGAACGGCCGCCATGTAACCAATGCTATCCCCGGTTTGTCCTGGCATCAATGGGGCGAAGCGGTGGACTGTTTTTGGCTGATTGATGATAATGCCGAATGGTCCGTCCGGAAAAAATTAACGGCATTAACGGCTATCATAATTACGCGGAAAAAGCTCGTTCCTTAGGCCTTACAGCCGGCGGTTTCTGGACTAACTTCAGAGACTGGCCTCATGTGCAGATGAAATCCATTTCCAGTCCGGCCAGACAATATACTCTGGAGCAAATTGACAGGGAAATGAAAAACCGCTTCGGAGGTTGATTTTAATTGTTTCCTATTATTAAAACTTTCCTGTCACTTTTTAAAGCCCGCCTGATCGGTATAATTATTTTATGCGCCCTGCTGGCGGTTTTGGTCATTATCCTTTTGATCATAGGGATCACATGGCTTACCGCCTATCTCTCTGATTTTGAAACCGGATGGATCAATACGGCAATCACCATTACCGCGGGCGTTTTAAGCGGCCTTGGCGGCTGGTTTATGCTGCCGGCGCTAACCGTTTTGATTGGCGGTATTTTCCAGGAAAGAATTATACACAAAGTGGAAATGACATACTACCCTGATGCGGCGCTTATGGAAGACGTTAAATTCTGGCCGGATTTGTGGCATGATATCAAATTTACCATTTGGGCACTGTTTCTCAACCTGATCATACTTCCCTTTTATCTTTTCGGATTAGGTTTTATTATCTCTGTTTTGCTTAATAGTTATCTTTTAGGCCGGGAGTTTTTCGAAACAGCAGCCGGTTATCATCTCGGTAAACCAGCAACGACCGGATTAAGAAAACGCTATCAAAGCCAGATTTATCTTGGAGGTATTGTGATCACCCTGATGAATCTGACGCCTGTTTTAAACCTGCTTGTGCCTGTTTTAGGCCCGATCTGGATGATTCATGTTTATCATGAAATGATGAAAAAAATGGCTGATGATCGCCTATAAATTATTTAATCCGGGCGTCTATTGATTATTCAGCCTTACCATGATGATAATTTAATATTTATACAATTTCATTGTACCTTTTATTTTGTTATTTTCCCCAAAAATAAATAGGGATTGCTACCTTGTTAAAGAAAATAAATAATCCTTCCACGTTCGGCGTAATAGCTCCGGCTTTTCCGGCCGATGAAAAAAAAATACAATCCGGAATATATAACCTGCAAAAGGACAAGCATAAAATTATCAGCGGAGAAGCCGTATATAAAAAGCATTTATATTTTGCAGGTACCGATAAGGAACGCGCCGCCGATCTTAACAATATGTTCAAAGATAAAACATTAGAAGCCATCTTGTGCGCCCGTGGCGGCTGGGGATCGTTACGCCTGCTGGATAAAATCGATTACAAACTAATCGCCCGCCATCCGAAATTATTAATCGGCTATTCCGATATTACCTTTCTGCAATTAGCCATCTGGCACAAATGCGCTGTCCCATCCTTATCCGGACCCATGCTGGCAACAGATTTTGCCGGCCAACCCGACCCGTTTACAATGAAGCATTTCTGGAATCAAATTTACAATACGAATGATATTTATGAGTACCGGGTAACGGAAGAAAATACCGAAATATGGAATCCGGGATCGGCAGAAGGCGTTTTGGTCGGAGGTTGTTTATCCATGATCGTCCATCTTTTGGGAACGCCATACTCTCCAGACTACGCGGATAAGATACTTTTTATTGAAGATGTGGGCGATGCGCCTTATAAAGTGGACCGAAACCTGTCACAGTTAAAACAAGCGGGTATTCTAGATTCAATCCGCGGTTTAATTATCGGGCGATTCGAGAACTGTGAAGCCGAGGATAATTTAAAAGATCAGGTGACTACAAAGATTGTCCTGCAGGACTATTTTTCCACTTGTCCTTATCCTGTTCTATATAATTTTCCATATGGTCATAGTACCCGAAAGTTCACTTTACCCATAGGCGTTAAAGGCAGATTGGATTTAAATGAAAAAATAGTAGTAATTAATAATATTTTTTCTTGATAAATGGAACTTCATTGCATTGACTCGGTTAATTACTTTTTTTAAATTCAAGAATTTAAATAACTTATTAAAATAAGGTTGAACCGGATAAGGACGGGCTGCTCGATGGGATTTTCATTCTTTAACTTTCTTTCTTCCGATATCGGGATTGATCTCGGAACCGCAAATACTCTGATTTATGTGAAGGGTAAAGGCATCATTGTCAATGAACCATCCATTATTGCTCTGGAAGAGAATACGGATAAGGTTGTCGCTGTTGGAAACGAAGCCAGACAAATGCTGGGCAGAACGCATCAGGATATTATAACGATCAGGCCGCTCAAAGACGGAGTTATAGCCGATTTTGAAGCGACCGAAATTATGATGCGTGAGTTTATTAAAAAAGCCAATGTAAACCGCATGATGATCGGCAAAATCATAGTTTGTGTACCTTCGGGTATCACGGAAGTAGAAAAACGCGCCGTTCGCGATTCAGCCGAAAGAGCAGGCGCCCGTGAAGTTGATCTTGTTGCCGAAGCGATGGCTTCTGCCATAGGGGTCGGGCTGGAAATTGAAGAACCTATCGGCAACATGATTGTGGATATAGGCGGAGGAACTTCAGAAATCGCGGTTATATCTTTAAATGGAATTGTTAATCACACTTCCATCAGGGTTGGTGGTGATGAAATGAATAGTTCCATTATACAGTATTTCAAGAAAAATTTTAATTTACTTATCGGTGAAAAAACCGCAGAAGACATAAAATGCAATATTGGCAGCGCCTATAAATTAGATGAAGAAATTAAAACCGAAGTTAAAGGCCGGGATCTCGTGGATGGCATTCCTAAAACAATAGAAATCAGTTCCGCTGAAATCCGCGAAGCTTTGAGTGACAGCATAAACGCTATAGTTGAAGCGATAAAATTATCCCTGGAAAGAACTCCGCCGGAATTAGCTTCCGATATACTTGACAGAGGCATAATTTTGTCCGGAGGCGGCGCTTTATTAAAAAATCTCGACGCCAGATTAAGAGAGGAAACCTCAATGGCCATTCATGTTGCTGAGGATCCTTTGACTTGTGTGGCGCGTGGCTGCGGGAAAATATTGGACGAGCCGGAAAAATATGAGAAAGTTATTCTCCGGCACCGCAGATCAGCATAAAAAAATTTAATACGACCGGTATCAAAAATAATGGCACGAAACCTGTGACCAGCATTACGCATTTTATTTCACGATTTCGCGAATCACTTCTTCTGGCCGTTTATATTCTGGCTTCCATGATTTTTATTACCTCAGGCGATAACCAGATTATGGATGGATTGCGTTCTTCGACGCTTTATTTTTTTGGTTACTTTAATGAAAAGCTTGAGGCAATCGGTTCCTATTTTTCTCTTTACGACCAAAACCGTGAATTAAGAAAACAAAATACCCGCCTTGCTTATGAAAAATACCAGCTTGAAGATGCACTTTTGGAAAACATACGCCTTCGCCAATTGTTGCAGTTTAAACACCAGCTTGAATACGACTTCGTACCGGCAAAAGTAATCGGCCACAGCCCCCAGGATGTTGTAACCGGCTTTTTACTTTCAACCGAAGATATTGATAAAGTATCCGAGAATATGGCCGTAATGAGCGCAGAAGGTCTGGTAGGGAAAATTGTAAAAATCGCCGGAAGATATGCTATTTGCGACCATTTGTTAGATCCGAATAACCGGGTTAGCGTCCGTGTGCAGAGAAACAGAGAATTAGGCATAATTTCCTGGGATGGCGGCAGCGGATTATACCTCAATTATATTCCGAATACCGTGGATATATTAACGGGCGATGTAATCATCACTTCGGGTATGAGTTCAATATTTCCGCCCAATATAAAGGTTGGCGTAGTAACGGATTCTAAAAAGAACGAAGAAAATTTATTCCAGACAGTAACGGTTAAACCATCTGTTAGTTTTAGTAAACTGGAAGAAGTATTTATATTACAGGCTTTGGAGAAAAATGGATCAGGAAATTAAATATTTCATTTTTACAATTTTTATTTTCGGTTTTACCAGCGTTATCGTACAAAGTCTGTTTGTCCCTTTCATCGAAATTAATTTTTGGCGGCCGGATTTTGTATTGATCATCGTCTTGTTGGTGGGAAAACGATTCGGAGCCGTAAAAGGCAGCACAGCCGGTTTTATATTAGGTTTGCTTCAGGATTCATTGACCAGTCTTCCTATCGGTATAACCGCGCTGCCTAAAGCCATCGCCGGTTATGCCGGCGGTAAAGTAAAAACGCTTAAGCTGGAAGGCACTTCCTATTATTTGTGGTTCATGTTATTCATTTTCATTCACGAATTGATAACCTTCTTCTTCTTTCAGTATAAGACCGATTTGTCCTATACGTATTTGATTTTTAGCCGTGTTTTTCCCAATACCATTTATTCAACGGCAATGCTGTTTGTGATTAATATTTTAAGTGGAAAATATTTTTCTGAAGATTAATGACACTTAACGATAAATTAGCGCTACATCAAAAACGACTTCTATATTCCGGTATTATGGGAATTGCCTTTATTATTTTAGCCGTGGGATTTATTAATCTGCAAATCGGGCAGCAAGAACAGTATGAAGAACGCTCCCGGGATAATTTCGTAAGAAAAATAGTTCAGACGCCGGTTCGCGGATTAATACACGATCGTGATGGAGATATTCTTGTTGATTCCCGGGCTTCCTATATGGCCGCTCTCATTCCGAGAAACGCCTCTGAGAAGAGTATACAATTTGTCTGTGATGTTCTTAAATTGAATATTGATGAAATTAAAGAACAGCTGACAAAACAATATGGATTTCGGCCCGTGATTATTGCCCGCGATATAGATTATGAACAACTTGTCAGACTGGAAGAAAATCGTCTTACCCTGCCTGGGGTGATCACCATGACCGAGCCCAAACGATATTATCCTCCGGATGTTATGTCGCCGCATATCTTTGGAACGATCGGTGAAATTTCCAAGAGCGAACATACCGTTAATGAAATGTATGAACCGGGAGATATGATCGGAAAAAGCGGTATCGAAAAAAAATATGATTCCGATCTAAGGGGCGTAAAAGGCGCCGAATATATTCGGGTAGATGCCGCTGGTAAAGAATTAGGTCAATACGATCCCAGCCAGAATCATCAGCCGTTGCACGGCAGTGATCTGCATTTATTTCTCGACTATCGCATGCAGTTATTTGCCGAATCCTTATTTGTAGATAAGCTCGGTGCGCTGGCCGCCATCGATGTCCGCAATGGCGCCATATTGGCGCTGGTAAGTAAACCGGATTATGACCCCAGAATGTTAGCCGGTAAAATTGATCAGGATGTCTGGCTAAATCTGATGTCGGACCAGAGTCATCCCCTGTATAGCCGGGCTATTCAAAGCGCCTATCCTCCGGGATCTACCTACAAAATTGTGGCCGCTATTGCCGCTTTGCAGGAAAATATTATCACGCCAAGATGGAAAGCCTATTGTCCCGGTTATTTTCAAATAGGCAGAAAAACCATACACTGCTGGAACCTGAAAGGACATGGCACATTGGATCTCTTAGGTGCGATTAAAAATTCCTGTAATGTGTATTTTCTGCAACTGGGGCTAAAGATCGGTTTGGATGAGTGGTCCAAATATAGTAAAATGCTTGCATTCGGTAAACGCACCGGGATTGATCTGCCTAATGAGAATACCGGACTTGTTCCTACTACCGAATATATGAATAAAGTATATGGAGTTAATGGTTGGACTAAAGGTAATCTGGCCAACCTGGCTATCGGTCAGGGAGAACTTTTGGTAACGCCGATTCAACTGGCGCAATTTGCCATGATTTTAGCTAATAAAGGCGTCTATCATACACCGCATCTGGTTGATTATTATTATGATTACAGTAAAAAATCAAAAATTGTATTTCCTACCGATACAAAATATGTAACTGGTATTTCTGACGAAGTTTATGATATTGTAAGAGAAGGAATGCGTCAGGTATGTGATGGCGGCACAGGCTGGCTTGGCAAGGTGCCGGAGATTGAAACGGCGGGAAAAACCGGAACGGCGCAAAATCCTCATGGCGATACTCATGCCTGGTTTATGGGGTTCGCTCCTTTCGACAGGCCTGAAATCGCTGTTGCTGTAATCGTTGAGAATGCGGGAAGCGGCGGCGGCATTGCAGCGCCCATGGCACGTAAATTTATGGAAATGCATTTTTTCGGCCGTTTGATCCCCAGACCGGTGGTCAAAAAAGATTCACTTAATACGCTGCCGGTGGACTCTGCCATTTCCCCGGTTAATATTGATGTTATAACGCCAATGCAAATCAGACCTATCCTGCCTGAGGGAAATCAATAATGAAAAATCCTTTTGTAAAAATTGATTATCCTTTGATAGGATTGGCTCTTTTCCTGGCCATTTTCGGACTCACAACCGTATACAGCGCAACCTATTCCGGAACAGAGGAAACCAGCGCTTATTTTGTAAAACAGTTAGTATTCAGCATAATCGGTTTTATCTTTATGATCGGTTTAATATTTATACCCATGCGCATGCTGCAGAGATTTGCCTTTCCCTTTTATTTACTGTCTGTTTTTCTGCTTATTTTTGTTTTGTTTTTTGGCGCAAAGGGATATGGTGCAGAAAGATGGTTAGCGATCGGCTCTATACGAATTCAACCATCGGAATTTGCCAAATTAGCCACTATTCTGGCGGTGGCCAATTATCTTTCCAGTTCGGATAAAAACATCAATAAAATCAAAGATTTCCTTGTCGTATCATTTATGATTTTACTGCCATTCGTTTTAATTATCAGGCAACCGGATCTTGGGACTTCGTTGGTTTTTCTGGCAATTACGGTACCGATATTTTTTTGGGCGGGATTGCACTGGTTTTATATTTTTGTAATTCTTTCACCGGCCGTAACGTTAATTGTCTCATTTCATCTTTATGCTTTTTTGGGATGGATTCTTTTGCTGTCTTTTGTTTTATATCTTTCCCGTCAAAAAATACCTATTCTTGTTGCTATTTTTATTCTTCATATTACAATTGGCTCTATAACGCCCTCGCTGTGGAATCAGCTTAAACCCTATCAGCAAAAGCGCATACTTACCTTTGCCAATCCGGAATCGGATCCCAAAGGGGCGGGATATCAGATTATTCAAAGTAAAGTAGCCATTGGCTCCGGCGGCATCTACGGCAAAGGCTATCTTAATGGCACGCAGACGCAGTTAAAATTTCTGCCTGCGCAGCATACGGATTTTATATTTTCGGTGATTGGAGAAGAAAGAGGGCTAAGCGGCGTTCTTTTGGTTCTAGTGTGTTTTACGGCTCTTTTACTCTATCTGCTGCATCTTGCGGTTCAGATGCGGTCGGCATTTGCCTCTATTTCTACTGTGGGAATAGCCACCGTTTTGTTTTTTCATATCATAGTAAATATCGGGATGGCTATCGGGCTTGCGCCGGTAACCGGTCTGCCATTGCCTTTTATCAGTTACGGAGGATCATTTTTATTTTCGACTTTGATTATGATTGGATTCGTGTTGAATTTCTCAATGAACCGGTTTGAGCAATAATTACTCTTAATATGTTAAAAATTAACAATTTAGTTGATTTAATTCTAATGATTTTTTATATTTCGTCAATATTATATCATGTTTAGGAGGCAAAATGAGTTATAGATTTATTTTGTTTATTTTAGTCATAATGGCTTTTTCATCATTTTGTCTGACAAACTGTGCCGGAACTCAGGGAACAGAGACGGAATCAAGTCCACAAGACAGTCAGCAGGAAGACCTTGATGACATTGAAAAGCTCTTAGGTATATCATCAACGGAAGAGACAAAGAAAACCGAACAAAAAGCGCAACCGAAAAAGCAGGATTCGGGAGAAAAATTATCCCTGTTAGATACTGAGATCAAACAAAAAGAAGGCGTTTCCACTTCATCCTCAAGCGCTTACCAGGCAGCGGCGATGGCCGCATCGTCCGATGAACCCGCTAAACAAAGCCAGGAAGTTCAGACACTGAAGAAACAACTCCAAAAAAAGGACGATGAGATTGCCAATTTAAAAGCCAAGCTTGTCTCTCAGGACAGCGAGATTCAAAGATTAAATCAGCAAAAATCAAGTTCAGCCATATACAGCGGCGACGGTGGCGGTGGTCCGATAAGCGATATATCTTCCGGTGAATATGAATCAAGATACGATGAAGCGCGGGCGGCTTTTGAAAACAGAAATTATGAATATGCTTTACAGCTTTTTGAATCCCTTTTAGGAAACAGCACCTCTAAATCGCTATCCGATAATGCGCAATATTGGATTGGTGAATGCCATTATGCATTAAGGCAATATGATGCGGCGATAATCGCTTTCGAAAAAGTCTTTACCTTTCCTAAATCCAATAAAAAGCCGGATGCCCAGTTTAAACTCGGTTTATGTTATGCCCGCAAAGGCGATAAAAACAAGGCGATTGAAGAGTTTAACAGGTTAAAAACCGAATACCCGAACAGCATCTATGTATCCCGGGCGGAAAAAATAATCGCTACGTTATAATCGATATAAATTCATTTACTTCACAGGCTGTATGGTTTTTTCATACAGCCTTTTTTTTATTTCTAGAAATAATTCGTGATAGTCTTTTAGTTATTGCTTTAATACACTTTGTATTATATGGACGATAACATGTATTTGGTTTCTTCAATTTAAAATCGTTAAAGCGATTACAGAGTATAGTTTTGCTTATTTGAGCCCCATGATTGAAATCATGGGTTACCCCATCGTTGAACGTTGATCGTCATCGTTATCGGCTTATATTAAAAATGTTCTGCATCTAATTAAGTCATAAAGTCCCGGATATTCAAAGGACAACGATCTCTCCCCTGCCCTAAAAATTAGGGAAGGGGATTATAAGGGGTAGGGTTGCTTATCGCCATGCTCAGATTCGTCTGTTCATTCAGCCCCATGATTGAAATCATGGGTTACCCCATCGTTGAACGTTGATCGTCATCGTTATCGTTATTTCAACAGTTTTTCCTATTTCACGAGGTTATGTATTCAGAAAGGCGAAAAAGGCAATCAATAATTGATTTTAAAAAGATATTGTTCAATTTTCTTATTGTAACAATGGCCCTGATGCCATTATCTCCCTTTTCTCAAACACAAGCTGTCTACGGCTATAGCTTTAAAAATAGAGGAGAGGAACCAAACGGGAGACAGACAAGTTCCTCTCCTCCTGTGGAGAAAATCCTTTATTTAATCCATTTGTTTTCTTAAAAATGTCGGAATATCCAGTTCATCCGGACCTTCCGGCACATCCTGTTCCTGCAGCGTAAAGATATTGGAACGCGGACTTCCGGGATATTCCTTATCCACTTCTTTGCTTTCTCTTTTATAAGTTGGCTTGTCCAGATCGGAAAAGTCATTAGGTGAATATTCATGCGATTTCAACACAGTCGGTTGATGCAAAATCTTTGCCTGTTTGGCTTCCTTATTAAATCCCGTTGCAATTACAGTAACCCGTACTTCTTCAGACAACGTATCATCGATTACCATACCCCAGATTACATTCGCTTCATTTCCTGCCGCTTCCTGTACTACCCGCGATGCTTCGCCTACTTCAAACATGGACATGTTTGGTCCGCCGGTAATATTAATCAGCACGCCTCTGGCGCCGCTGATATCCACGCCGTCCAGAAGCGGACTTGTAATGGCCTGTTCCGCGGCGGCCAAAGCTCTGCCTTCGCCGACGCCAACACCCGTGCCCATCAGCGCATCACCCATTCCGGCCATAATGGTTCTGATATCCGCAAAGTCCAGGTTAATATAGCCATGCACATTGATCAGATCCGAGATGCTGCGGGTCGCTTCCAGCAACAAGGAATCCACAACTTTAAATGCGGATATAACCGGCGTATTTTTCTCGATGATATTAAAAATACGATCGTTGGGAATTACAAGCATGGTATCCACCCGTTCGCGCATCGCCTCGATACCCTTGGAAGCATTTCTGGCCCTTATCAGGCCTTCAAACGAAAAGGGTTGTGTGGTGATGCTCACGGTCAGCGCACCCAAATCTTTGGCAATTTCACAGATAATCGGGGCTGCGCCGGTGCCTGTGCCGCCTCCCATACCACAGGTAACAAAAACCATATCCGCGCCGTTTAAAGCCTCGATAACCGATTCTTTATCCTCCTCGATTGCTTTAAAACCTACTTCCGGGTTTGCTCCGGCGCCTAATCCTTTAGTCAGATTCTTCCCTATCTGCAAACGATTGGAGGCCTTGTTTTTTCCTAAATCCTGTGCATCCGTGTTAACGGCGATAAATTCCACACCGGTAAGACCGGCTTCAATCATCCCGTTCAAAGCATTGCCACCGGCGCCTCCAACACCGATTACTTTGATTCTGGCGGTCTGTTCGACCGAAGCGTCAAATTGAATCATTTTGTTCTCCCGTTTAGTTTATTTTAACCAAATAAGTTTTCTATCATTTCTTTGAAACGGCCTATCAGCCAGGATACGCCGCTGCCTTTTTCTCTTTTTTCCGATGAACCATGTTTAACCGCATAATAAGTCAATCCCACGCCCGTTGCATAAATGGGACTTTTTATGGTTTCAACGAGTCCGCCGCCGGCCTTTGGTGAGCCAATCCTTACCGGCATACGGGTAACATTTTCTGCTAATTCGGCGGCGCCTTCCAAAAGCGACGCGCCCCCGGTTAATACGATTCCGGCCCCCATGGAATCATGAACCGGTGATTTTTCCATTTCCCTGGATATTAACGAAAACATTTCTTCCATGCGGGGTTCGATAATGGCAGCCAAAATACTGCGTGAAATTTCCCTGGGCGCCCGTCCGCCGACAGACTGCACTTTGATTAATTCCTCTTTCTCGAGCAACGATTGTAACGCTACGCCGTGTTTAATTTTTATTTCTTCCGCCTGTTCCATCGAGGTGCGCAGTCCCTGGGACAAATCGCTGGTTACATGCTGACCGCCTAAACCGATCACCGATGTATAATGAATACTGCCGTCAAAAAACATGGCCAGATCGGAAGTGCCGCCGCCGATATCTACCAAGCAAACGCCCAGTTCCCTTTCATCATCATCCAATACAGCCAGGCTTGAAGCATAGGGTTCCAGGACTATATCTATCACTTCAAAACCTGCTTCTTCAATGCAATTAATTATATTTTGAGCGGATGCGGCGGCGGCTGTAACAATGTGAACTTCCGCTTCCAGACGAACGCCGGCCATACCGACGGGATTTTTGATGCCGTCCTGATCATCAACGGTAAATTCCTGGGGAAGAATGTGCAGAATTTCCCTGTCCATAGGCAGAGCGATGGCTTTTGCCGCGCTGATTACCCTCGCCACATCTTCGTTGGTAATTATTTTATTTTTACCGCTAACCGCTATAACGCCTTTACTGTTAATCGAACGAATATGATCGCCGGCAATACCCGCATAAACCTGGGTTACCTTATGACCACTTACCAGTTCGGCCTGCTCAACAGCTTTGCGGATAGAATCTACCGTCTGGGTGATATTGATTACAACGCCTCTCCGTAATCCTTTCGAAGGATGTTGGCCAACGCCCACGATATTAATATTTCCATACTCATCCGGCTTTCCTATAACCGCTGCTATTTTTGTAGTTCCTATATCCAGACCGACAATAAATTCTTCTTTTTCCATTTTTATTTCCTTTTAAACCTAATCGTGTTAACTGTTTTTATTCCTGATGATCAGTTGCCCCTTATACCTGACATCAAGATATTTGAAATCCGACAACTCGTCCCAAACCAGGTAGCGGTCAAAATATTTTGACAAAACAAAAAGATTCTCGGCAAATTCATGTTTATCGATTCTTACTTCGGCGCCGCCTTTTATCAGGATTATTTTAAAATAATCCCGATTTTTCATATTCACTTCCGCTACCGCTTCCTGCAAACCGGAATTTATAAAGTTTATATAATTGATAATTTCCACCGCTTTCAGAGCTTGTTTTGATACAGTTTGTTCGCCAAGAGCGCCTAAAGCGGACTCTATTCCCGTTATAAAGGGCAGATTCCAATAGCGATTATCCCTGGGTACCGGAATTAAATAGCCTTCGTCATCGATCAGGTTCAATCCTCTTCCGTAAATAAAAGCCACAGGCGTTCTCTCGATAACACTGATACGTAATTTGGCCGGCAGACTGCGCACTACGCTTACGCCTTTTATATAAGAAGATCTTTTGATTTTTTGCACAATTTCCGAAGGCCGGATAGTAAGAAGCTGTTCACCTTTTTCCAGACCGCACATGGCTAACACTTCTTCCCGGCTAAGAATACTTAATCCGCTTATTTCAATTTCCTGTAATTCGAACGATGTCAGTTTATTCTGTAAATAGGCGTCAACCTGTTTATACCCGTAGGCGATTAATGATAGAACCGTAATCACACCCAGGTACAAAAGGGTAATTTTAATCGCCCTTGCTTTTCTTCTGTTAATTCTATACCCCATCAGGATTCCTTTTTCATCTGTACAAACCGGCGGCCGACTTCTGTTATATCGCCTGCGCCCATCGTAATCAGTAAGTCTCCGGATTTCGTTATTTGATTCAGCTCTTCAGGTAACTTTGTTTTATCCGGCACAAAGACCGCCTGCGCTCCCATCTCCCGGAGAGATTCATAGATCATTTTACCGCTAATGCCCGGAATAGGCGTTTCTCTGGCCGGGTAGATCTCGGTTACAATGGCCAGGTCGGCCAGGCTTAAAGCCTTTGCAAATTCTTTGTAAAAGTCCCTGGTGCGTGAATAAAGATGAGGCTGGAAAACAACAACCAGTCTGCGCTGCCAGCCGCTGCGGGCGCTTTTCAGCGTCTCTTCAATTTCAGTCGGATGATGGGCATAATCATCAACCACTAAAATCCCGCCCACTTCAGCCAGAACATCAAATCTTCTTTCCACGCCCTGAAATTCATTTAGCGCTTCGGCAATTTTATCCGGCGAAACATTCAGCTCCCAGGCTGCCGCAAAAGAGGCCAGTGCATTGCGGATATTATGCATACCCGGTACCTGTAAATTCAAAGTTATCGCTTTATCGCCATTTATTTTTATATCAAATGAAGACCTGCCCTGCTCAAAGTTCATATTCTCCGCTTTAAAATCCACGCCGTTCTTCAGTCCGAAAGTTTTTAACTTACAATTGAATTCGGATTTAATTTTTTTAATATTCTCATCATCCCCGTTAACAATCAGTATGCCCTGCGGATGCAAACAGCGTACGTATTGCAGGAATGTATTAAGAATATCATCCAGATCGCGATAGATATCCAGATGATCGCTCTCTATCGAAGTAATCACTGCAATGCGCGGATTAAGTGTGAGAAAAGACCGGTCATATTCATCCGCTTCCGCCAGCAGTATATCGCCTTTTCCCAGCCTGGCATTTGTCATTGAGCTTTTTAACCGGCCGCCGATTACCAGTGTGGGATCAAAGCCGGCCTTAATCAGAATTTCGCCTAACATGGATGTCGTGGTAGTTTTACCGTGCGTCCCGGCCACGCCGATTCCGAACTTAAACTTCATTAAATAACCGAGCATTTCCGCCCTGCGAACAATTGTAATGCCTGTTTGTCTTGCTTTTACTATTTCCGGATTATCCCTGCCAATGGCGGAACTGTATACCAGCAGATCAGCCTGATCGATATTGCTGTCCTTATGTCCCTCGTATATCAGGGCACCCCGTGATTCCAGATACCCGGTTAGGGCCGACTTTTGCCGGTCCGATCCCGACACCTGATAACCCTGCTCCAGCAGAATATCAGCCAGTCCGCTCATGCCTATACCGCCGATACCAACAAAGTGTATCTTTTTCTTACCCGACAAATTCAGTTCTGTCATATGCTTTCTTGTTCAGTTTTGGGAAATCAATATCATTTTCCAATAACTTTGAAATTTCATTTATGATAATTTCAAGGGCATTTCCCCTGTCCATTTTTTTCAGATTATCAGCCATGGTCTTCAATAATTTCTGATCGCCCGCCCATCGTTTTATTTCCCGGTTCAAATTTGCGCTTAAATTCTCATCATCATCCAGAAGGACTCCCCCGTTAATTTTTTGTATTTCCAGGGCATTTTTATATTGATGATTGGCCGCCGCCGATTTCAGGGGAATAAATATAGCGGGAAGCCTGAATTTGATCAGCTCCGATATGGTCATAGCCCCTGCCCGGCAAATAGCAAATTCAGTTTTGGGATACACCTGCTCCATATGTTCGATAAATGGCGTAACAGATACCGGCACAGTCCGCTCCGCTTTTTTGAATCTGCTTTTTATTTCATCAAAATCCCGGTAACCCGTCTGCCAGAGCATTTGATAGCCTTCAGGCAGAGCGTTTTCAAGAACCATATTCAGCACGGCCCTGTTGATATTTACCGAGCCCTGGCTTCCACCGAACACCAGGATAATTTTAAGATCCGGTTTTAATTCGGAAAATTTTTGTTCCGTTTTTTTATCCGGAACCGTCTGATGAACGTTTACCGGATTTCCTGATACAATAATTTTTTTAGCGCCTTTCAGATATTTTTCAGCCTCTTCATAGGTGGTAAATATGATTTCCGCGCCCTGCGCCAGCCAGCGGGTCGTCACGCCCGGATAGCTGTTTTGCTCCTGCAGGATATAAGGAATGCTTAATTTCCTTGCCGCTTTGATTACCGGTCCCATAACATAGCCGCCGGTTCCGATCACCAGATGCGGTTTGAATGTCCGTAAGGTTTTGCGGCACATACGGACACTTTTCCACAACCGGAATGGAAAAAGAATATTCTGCAGCGAAATCGTGCGCTGAAATCCGCGCACCGGTATCAAAACCAAGTGATATCCTTTCGCCGGCACAATTCTGCTTTCGATTCCATACCGGGTGCCGATAAATGTAATTTGTGCATTATATTTTTCCTTTAATGCTCCGGCGATATTCAAAGCCGGAAACAAATGCCCGCCGGTTCCTCCGCCGGCTATTATTATTCTTACACTTTCAGTCATTTAGTCTGCGGTTATTACCGTCCGAAAAAATTGTTCCCGTTTCTTGCTGAATTCACTCCAGTTGGAAGACATTCTTCTCTCTTCCGTCTGTCTGGATATGTTCAGCAAAATTCCCACGCCAACGCCCAAAAACAAAAGATTTGATCCGCCATAGCTTAAAAAAGGCATTGGAATGCCTGTTGCCGGCAGCAGCATGCTGACCACAGAGGCATTGATAAAAGCGACCAATACGATATTTATTGTAATACCAACCGCTAAAAATTTACCGAATGCATCCGGCGCCCTGAAAGCAAGACGCATTCCCCGGTAAAAAATCACCAAAAATAAAACCAGAATAATGCTGGTGCCTATAAAACCGAATTCTTCACCAAAAATTGAAAAGACAAAATCGGTATGCGAATCCGGCAAAAAGAAAAATTTCTGCTTGCTGTGTCCCAAACCCTGCCCGAAGAAACCGCCGCGGCCAAGACCGATAAGGGATTGCTTAACCTGATAAGCATTTTGCATCGGATCATGCCATGCACTGAGCCAGCTTGATATACGTACTAATTGATATTTTTTAGTTTGCAGAACAAAGATAATCAGCGGCACTACCGGCAATAAAAGTAAAACAATATGCCTTAGTTTTGCCCTGCTCAGGAATAGCATTACTCCGGATACAGCCGCCAGAATCATTGCGGTGCTCATATCTGGCTGGAAAATCACCAGGGCGGTTATGCTTATCAGCACCGTTACCAAAGGTAAAAGTCCCGATTTAAAATCACGTAGTTTTTCACCCCTCGACGCCAGAAAATAGGCCATATAAATAATCAGGGTTAGTTTGGCGAATTCCGATGGCTGAAAATTCATAAATCCGAGCGAATACCAGCGGCGGGCGCCATTGATTTTACTGCCTAAAACATAGAGTCCTGCCAGTAAAGCGATCGTAATGAGTATCCCAAACAGGGGCCGTTTATTTTTTTTAAGGATGCGATAGTCAATCCTGTAGAAAATACCCATCGTAAAAATCGCCAGAATCGCCCATATAATCTGCTTCCAGAAAAAATAAACCATGGTGCCGTAATTGCTCTGAGCCATCATCGAGCTGGCACTGAATACGATAATCATTCCGATCAATAGAAGTATAACAATCGTACCCGCCAGGTAAAAATCTATTTTGCCGTTATTCGGATTCATTTATTTTAACCCGTTAACAATCGCTTTAAACTGCCTGCCGCGATCTTCAAAATCGCTGAACATATCAAAACTGGCGCAAGCCGGCGATAAAAGCACCACATCATTCGGGGCGGCCAGTTTAAAAGCCGTTTCCACAGCCTGCTCTAAAGTTTCCGGATGATGCACCGGTTTCAGTTTATGCCATATTTCCGTCATCTTTTCCGCCGCCTGACCAATTAAAACAAGTTCTTTAACATGTTTTTTAATTAAATCATTTAGTCGGGTGAAATCGCTGCCCTTATCTTTTCCGCCGGCAATCAGTATAACCGGCGTATTAAAACTTTGCAGGGCAAAAGACAATGATTCCACCGTTGTGGCTTTCGAATCGTTGACGAATTTTACCCCGTTGATTTCACGCACCATTTCCAGACGGTGTTCAACACCTTTAAATGTGGTAAGCGTTTCCCGGATTTGATCAATAGAAATACCGGCATTGCTTGCCGCCAGAGCGGCTGCCATGGCATTCATATAATTATGCCTGCCTCTTAAAATCATATCTTTACTATCAATCAGCTTTTGGCCAAAGACATAAATTGACTCGTTTTTATAATACGCCTGCTCTTTTTCATCGCCATCGATGTCAAACCCTAATTTTACCGCTGCGATGTTCCGCGCCCATTCGCTGAGTTTTTCATCCGCCGCATTATAGATTAAATGGTCCCTGGAATTGAGATTTTTTTTTATGCGCCATTTTGCCTTAAGATAATCCTCATAACTATCATACCGGTCCAAATGATTGGGTGCAAAATTCAATACAACCGCCTGTTTAGGATGAAAACGGTCGATAGTCTCCAACTGAAAACTGGAAACCTCAATTACCGCCCACGTCTCCTTATGACTCTCCTGGACATAGGCCGAAAAGGGAAAGCCGATATTACCGGCCACAATCGCATCCGGATAACATTTTTTAAGCATTTCGCCGATCAAAGTGGTGGTGGTGGTTTTCCCGTTCGAACCGGTAACCGCAATCATCGGCGCCTGACAAAACCAGGAAGCAATTTCAATTTCCGAATAAACAGGTATTCCTTTAGCAATAAGACTTCGCACAAATTCCGATTTAACCGGAATACCCGGACTTAACACGATAAATTCAGATTCCCCGACCTTGCCGCTGTGTCCGCCGAATTCAAACGGGATGCCTTCCGATTCCAGTTCTTTCGCAATATCTTTTTTAAGCGCATATTCCATAATATCGCTGACAAAGACCTTCGCGCCTTTCGCTTTCAGTAACCTGGCGGCAGCCACACCACTACGGGCAGCGCCTAAAATTGTTATTTTCTTATCTCTAACTTCCATCAATTTTACTGTGCTTTAAATGTACTCAAACTCAACAGGGCCAGCAGAATACCTATAATCCAGAAACGGACTACAACTTTGCTTTCATGCCAGCCTAATAGCTCGAAATGATGATGGATGGGCGCCATTCTGAATACGCGCCGTCCTTCACCGTATTTTTTTCTTGTGTACTTGAAATACAGGGTTTGAATGATTACGGAAACAACCTCGAGAACAAAAATACCGGCGATTAACAATAATAACAGTTCTTTTTTTAGCAGAATCGCCGCCGTGCCTAATGCGCTTCCCAAAGCCAGCGATCCCGTATCTCCCATAAAAACCTGCGCCGGATAGGTATTATACCATAGAAATCCGATAGCCGCCCCGAATACCGTCAAACAAAAAACGGCGATTTCCTCAGTACCCGGCAAATAAATTATGTTAAGATAATTACTGAAATTGATATTACTGGTTACATAAGCAACGCCGGCAAAAGCGATGAAAGCAACGGCGGCCAGACCGGATGCCAGGCCGTCTAAACCATCCGTAAAATTCACTGCATTGGAGGCTCCGGCTATAACAAAAATAACGAGCGGGATATAAAACAGGCCGAAATCAATTTCCAAATTTTTAAAAAAAGGAACGCTGGTATTGGAATGCAATCCTTCAAAAAACGGATGCCAGTATATAACCGCTCCTATCAGTAAACCAAGCGATATCTGTCCGATTAATTTGTATCTGGCTATAAGCCCTTTTTTAAACTTAAGAATAGATTTCATATAGTCATCAATAAACCCGACAATACCCATGGTAATGGTCGCGACGAAAATCAACAGAAGATAAATATTAGTTAAATCCGCCCATAATAGAGTGCCCGCGATAATTGACAATAGAATAATGAGTCCGCCCATAGTTGGCGTGCCTTTTTTAGCCTGATGTGATTTCGGCCCTTCTATTCTTATTTCCTCGCCGATCTGGTATTTTTTCAGCATGCGGATAATTTTTGGCCCTACCCACCAGGCAATAATAAGCGCCGTAATAGCCGAAAGCGCGGCCCTCACGGTGATGTAGCCAAAAATATTAAATCCGAAAAAATAACCTTTAAATTGATATAAAAAATCAGCCAGCATAGTCAACTTCTCAGTTAATGAATGTCTTGTTTTTGCGATATGCCCATGATATCCAGTATTTTTTCCATGGCCATGCCCCGGGAACCCTTAAGCAGAAGAAGATCGCCTTTTTCAAGCGAAGCATTTAAGTAGTCTGCCGCTACGGCATGATCCTCAAAACATTTAATTTTAGGATGATTTACGCTTCTTCCGGCGTCGGTCATCATATTTCCTAAAAGAATCAATTCATCGGCATCACCGGCAACGGCCATTTTGACGACTCTTATATGCGCTTCTGCGCTGAACTTTCCTAACTCGAACATATCGCCAAGGGCAATTATCTTTCTGCCTGGTATTTTAATTTTCCGCACCGAATCCAGAACGGCGGCAACAGAATCCGGATTGGAATTATAAGCGTCATTAATTATCATGATGCCATTATAATCCGAAATTTGCAGACGCTTATCATAGCTAATAAAACTTTCCAGCGCATCCTTTATTTCGTTTTCGGTCATTCCAAACTGCATAGCCAGGGCAAAGGCAGACAAGGCGTTCAGGGCATTGTGAATACCGGCGGTCTGCAGTCGGACTTTTGTTTTGTCGTTAACGGTAAACACCGGAAATCCCATCGGTGTAATGTCATTCAACCGGCCCATAATATCCGCTTTTACCTTCATCGAATAGGTAATGCTGACGCAATTGTCATGTTGATACCCGGATAAAAAAGGATCATCCAGGTTTATATATATTTTACCGCCGGGTTTTGTACTATCGAAGACCGACTTTTTTTCTTTGAAAATCGCCTTCTTCGATCCAAAAAATTCAATATGCGCTTCACCGATATTGGTTATCAGGCTGTGATCCGGGCGCACAATGTCTGCTAAAACGTCTATTTCTCCGGGATGATTTGTACCCATCTCAATAACAGCGGCTTCATGACCGGTTTTAATACCCAGTACAGTCAGAGGACAACCGATATGATTGTTCAAATTCCCGTTTGTTTTATGCACATTAAAGCGGCTTCCTAAAACATGAGCAATCATTTCCTTGGTTGTTGTTTTACCATTGGAACCGGTTAATCCGATTATCGGAATTTTAAATTTATCCCGATGACCGGCGGCCATTTTTTGCAAGGCTTTGATGGTATCCGGCACAACAACAAGAGGATAGCTATACATATTCTTCTTAATAAACTCAGAATCCACAATGGCCAACTGCGCCCCTTTTAGAAAAACCTGTTCAATAAAATCATGACCGTCAAACTGCTCGCCGCGGATGGCTAAATAAGTTTGTCCGCTTTTTAATGTTCGTGAATCGGTGCTTAAATCAATACGAAATTCCTTGTTTGACCTTAATGATTCCGTATTCAGCATTTTAAATCCCTCAATTTTATCCAAATCATTTATCAACACATCAGACATTCTTTGCCGCTTCCTGTACGATCAGCGCATCATCGAAATCAAACCGTTTTCCGTTTATCTCCTGATAAGTCTCATGCCCCTTTCCCGCTATCAGAATCAAATCGCCCGGTTGTGCGATTTTTACCGCTTCGTAAATGGCTTTCTTCCTGTCCGGGATGATTATTTTTTCAGAGTTTTCAGACATACCCGACAGCACATCATTGATAATGCGTTGCGGGTCTTCCGTTCTCGGATTATCGGATGTAACGATAGGCAGATAGGCTAATTTTTCCACAACGGCGCCCATCAGCGGCCTTTTGCCTCTGTCCCTGTCGCCGCCGGCCCCAAAGACAACGATTAATCTTTTTTCTACAAGGGCTTTGAGCGCTTCCTGCGCTTTTTGCAGGGCGTCCGGCGTATGTGCGTAATCGATAACGGCGGCGATTCCCGGACTTATCTGATGAACTTCCAGACGGCCGGGTATACGGGTAACTTTCTCAATGCCTTGTTTAATTATGGCGGCAGAAATACCCAGCGCCATACCGGCGGCAAATGAGGCCAGTATATTTTCTGTATTAAATTTGCTGATAAGTTTTGTATCAATCCTGGTTGTTTGTTCCCCGTCGGATATTTGCAACTGCATACCCTTAATATCCATTTTCCAGTCCAATAACCGGATCATGGCCTTTTCCGAAAATCCATAACTGACGGCATCCGTGATTTTTTCTTTCTGAATCCGCCGGCCATAGGCGTCATCGGCATTGACAACTGCTTTGCCGTTGGATTTAAGCAAATCAAAAAGCTTAAGCTTAGTCTGAAAATACTCTTCTTCATCCGGATGAAAATCCATATGATCGCGGGTAAGATTTGTGAATACACCGGCGTCAAAACAAAGCCCGGCCACTCTTTGCAGTGCCAGGGCATGCGACGATACTTCCAGTACACAGGCCTTCTGACCCGCCTCATACATCTGGCTGATCATCTTATAAAGATCAATGGCTTCAGGCGTAGTATTCCAGGCATTTTTTTTCTGACCGCCGAATTCATAGGCAATGGTTCCGATTAATCCGCAGGATAATCCGGCCTCATTCAATATGCTTCTGATCAGAAAGGATGTGGTTGTCTTGCCATTCGTCCCCGTAATTCCAACCAGTTTCATGGTATTCAGCGCTTCGCTGTAAAAACCGGCCGCCGCAAAAGCCATCGCTTGTCTGGCATTTTTAACAACAATCTGCGGTATTTTAACGCCCGGCATTCTTTTTTCGACGACGGCGGCGCAGGCTCCGGAACTTTCGGCGGACTGTAAATACTGATGGCCATCGGTTTTATATCCCGGAATGGCAAAGAATAAGTCGTCTTTCCCTACTTTCCGTGAATCGAACTGAAGCGCGTTTATATTTAACAGACGGGCATTTTCCGGTATCTCCGCGTCAATGTTTTTTAACAGATCCGTTATCGTTTTAGTCATCTGATGATCCTTAATTCGCCAATCTTACAGTTAAGGTTGTTCTTTGTTCCACCATGGTTCCGGGCTTTATACTTTGCATGGTGATGATGCCGCTGCGATCGCCTTCCAGAGCAATTTTAAATTTCTCCAGGTTTAACCGGTTAAGCGCTTCCTTCAGGGTTAATCCCACTAAATTTGGCGTTCTGTCGGAATTAAGCCGAAGCGGTCCGGTCTTGATAACAAGATGATTTTTATCTTTTGCAACATCTTTTACATACTGTCCGCGGCCGGCGATTTCGTACTTAATATCTTTTTCATCTAATAAAGCCACCGCCGCGTTTATATTAAATCCTGCCAGTTCAGGAAGATCGGAAATCGGATTGGCCGTTCTGTTTTCCTCCCGATCCTGCCCGGCCAGTATAGGTAGTTGCGGAGCCTGCTGCAGATTAAAAATCCTGTGAATGATTCTATTAAAAACAGGTCCTGCCACTTCGCCGCCGTAATAACCGTTTCTGGGATCATCTATAAAAACAGCGCAAATATATTTTGGTTGTTCGTAAGATGCGAAACCTACAAAAGATCCCAGATAGCGGTCATTCAGATACTGTTTTCTTTTATGATCATATTTTTTTGCCGTTCCGGTTTTTCCACCGACATTAATCTGTTGTAAAGCCGCCCTGGTTCCTGTTCCTCTTTGCACCACACCCAGCATTAAATTTTTAAGGATATCGCTTACTTCCGGAGAAATAACCTGCCGGATAACTTCGGGCTCTGTTTTTCTTATAATATCACCTTCCAGGGTGCGCAAATGACTTACAACAAACGGACGATACAAATAACCACCGTTCACGATGGCCGCATAGGCGGCAGTCATTTGCAAAGCCGTAACCCCGATCTCATAACCAATTGAAATGGACGCCCGGGAAATGCCGGACCAATTCATGGGCTGCTCTAAAAAACCGGCCGCTTCACCGGGCAGCTCTATCAGACTTTTCTCGCCAAAACCAAAATTTTTCAGATACCGGAAAAAAACCTTTGGGTGCAGATCCGCACTTAATTTAATCATTCCCACATTGGATGAATTTTCCACCACTCTCCGGAAACTTAACCAGCCATATTTTTTGGTATCCGTAAATCTGCGATCATAAATCTGGTAGCTGCCATTTTCACAAAAAACAATATCATCCGTGTTCCTTAACCGGTCCTGCAACAAAGAAGCCGCGGTGAAAATTTTAAGCGTTGAACCCGGTTCAAACACATCGGTTATCACCCTGTTGCGCTTTACATTAAGCGGATAATCTTCCTGCCGGTTAGGATTAAACCGCGGATAGTTAGCCATTGACAGCACGGCTCCGCTATAAGGATCGAGCACCACGGCCATGCCGGTTGCCGCATGGGCATTTTTTACGCCGGACTCAAGTTCATCTTCTACGATGGTTTGAATATTCTTATCGATGGTCAGAAAAACATCATTGCCGGACAGCGCAGCTCTGATAGGATAATCGGCGTTATAAAACACGCGCCGGGGGCCGTCATATTGTAAAACAGCCTCGCCGGCTTCCCCGGCCAGTTCTTTTTCAAAAATCAATTCCAGCCCGCTGATGCCATGATCATCCGTATCGGTAAATCCCAGCAGCTGCCCCCCGTCGGATCCAAAGGGGTAATCGCGACGAAAATTATCCAGGATAATTATCCCCGGATCATTAAGAGCCAAAATTTTATCAACCTTTTTTTTGTCAACTTTTCTTTCCAGGTAGATAAAATGCGTATTTTTTTTGAGCTGACCCCGGAAATAGGATTCGGATTTATTAAAAACACGCGCAAAACACGCCGCCGCTTTTCCTCTATCTTTAATCATTTTAGGATCAGCCGCTATGTCGTAATGAATCGAAGTCGCAGCCATTAAATGACCATTCCGGTCGCAGATAGAACCTCTTCTGGCAGGAAGGATGATTCTTTTTTCATATTGATTATATGCAATCCGGCTTAACCGGTCGTGGTTTACAATCTGTATGCGAAACAGATTTATTTCCAGTGCGCCCCAGAACCCGGCAATAATAACAACAAGTATACTGAGACGCAGACGGTTAATTTTATCATCCCTGTTTAACAAAACTAATGCACTCCGGCAACATTCAATTTCAATTTTTCTTTATTTCGCTCTGCAAAATTCTTTTTTACGGTTTCAAATTCATCATACTCCGCTATTTTGATAATATGCGCAGGATCATTATTTACAACCAATCCAAACTTCTCTCCGGCGATCTTATAAATCCTGTCCACATTTTTCAGCCGGTACACCTCGGCCTTTAATTTATTGGTCTCACTCAAAAGCTGTTTCTTCTCCTGCTCCAGTTGATGCAAATCTTTCATCAAAAGATCCACATAGAATCCCTGATACATTCTGAGCGATATAATCAGCACCATACCAAAGAGAACGGCAAGAGCAATTATTTTTTTTCTGATTGGCAGATTTTTTTTCTTCTTTTTTATCATAATTTTTCTCCCACTCTAAAGCGGGCGCTCCTGGCCCTGGGATTAGCTTTGATTTCCTCTTCCGCCGGCCGGATTAAAAAAGGTTTAATCCGCTTCATTACCGGCTTTTTTCCGCAAACACAAACAGGTATTTCAGGCGGACAATGACAGGGATGTTCATTCTCATATATAAAATCCTTTACCATCCTGTCTTCAAGCGAATGATAAGAGATTACTCCCAGCCTGCCGCCTTTCTTTAATATTTTTAAAGATGCATCAAGCGCCGCTGCCAGCTCGCCAAGTTCATTATTTACTTCGATTCTTCATGCATGGAAAATCCGGGCATAACTTTTAACGTCAAAACGTTCGGGTACACAATTATTGATGATTTCCTTTAATT
>RQOG01000132.1 GCA_003854985.1 Calditrichota bacterium | reverse complement strand
CAGAGAAGTTAAGCCCGTCAGCGCTGATGGTACTGTTCCTATGACTGGAACGGGAGAGTAAGTCGTCACCAGTTTTTTTATTTTAAAGCGATATCTAATTGAGTATCGCTTTTTTTTTTCCTGAAATTGACTCCTATTGCTAAGCGTATTTTAAAGTTGCATGGTGGTATGTTAAATGAATATAATGATCGGACAGGGCTTAGATTTCAAGCATACAAAGGATATCGCAGAAGCCTGAAAAGAAAGTTTATGCTAATATTGTAACAGGCGTATAACCAGAAAGCATAAATTGCAGATAGTGAAATGTAAATAAAATAGAATAGGTAAAATTGAATATGATATATTCTCAGCAAGTTATAAAATAATTATAAGGATTGTATATAAATCAATCAGGTGAAAAGATTCCTCTCAACTAATTCACATATAATATGACCAATGGTAATGTGGCCTTCCTGAATGTGTTGGGTATTATCTGAAGGAACAATAATGTTCTGATCCGTTATTTTTGCAAGTCTTCCGCCACCTTTGCCCAGCAAACCGATTGATTTCATTTTTAGTTTTTTAGCCATTTCAACAGCAACTATAATATTTTCAGAATTTCCACTGGTTGAGATTCCCAATAATACATCATTTTCGGCACCATAGGCCTGAAGCTGACGCGCAAAAACGTTTTTAAAGCCAATATCGTTGCCGCCCGCTGTTAATTGCGAAGTGTCTGTAGTTAAAGCAATTGCCGGAAGAGCCGGCCTTTGGATATCGTTACTGAGGCGGATTACAAATTCAGCAGCGATATGTTGTGCATCAGCCGCGCTGCCGCCATTGCCGCATATCAGTAATTTGCCTTTTTGCTTAAAACAGTATAAAATGGATAAAACCGCCTCCTGTATGTCTTTGGAACAGGAAGGTATAATCCGCAGCTTGGTATCTGCGCTGTTTTTTAAATGATTTTCAATAAACTTCTGATAATCCATTGATATTATTTATAATTGGTGAATTGCATCGGCAAAAGCTTTAACAAACGCTGTATCCGACTTTTCTTCAAGGATATTACCCGTAACAATAAATGAAGCGCCTGCTTTAACTTTTTCTGCAGCGGTTTCAGGAGTGCGAATGCCGCCTCCCACAATTAAAGGCGTCGATACGGCTTTGGAGATATTCAAAATCATGGTGTCCGGAACGCACTGGTCAGCTCCGCTACCGCCTTCAAGATAAATAAATTTAAATCCCATATAAGAAGCTGCAAGCGCATGGGCAACGGCGATTTCCGGTTTATGTCTTGGCAAGGGCGTGGTGCCGCTCATAAATTCCGCTGACGTTGCCCGTCCCGATTCAACAAGCAGATACGCGGTTGAAATTGCTTCCAATCCGGCTCTGTGAATAATCGGCGCCGCCAGTACCTGGCTGCCAATAATATGCTGAGCGCTGCGTCCGCTGAGAAGAGAAAGAAACAGAATCGCATCCGCATGGGAAGATACTTGATGGACCCCGCCCGGAAAGATAATAACGGGAACGCCGTTACTATTCTTTTTAAATGTCTCCAGAAATACTTCAAAATCCGGCGTAAGCAATAGACTTCCCCCTACAAGAAATCCGTCAACGCCCGATTGCAAAGCAGAATCCAGAAATTTCGGCAGGGTTTCGAGAGAGGTCTTATCCGGATCAATCAAAATAAAATATCCGGCGCCTTTTTTCTTTTTAGTTTCCAGAAGTGTTTCAAAAACAGTCATTAATAATCATCATTCCTCAGGTATGAGCAAATCAGTTTCCATTAATTCCGCTTATATACCATAAACTTCAAATTGGCTCAAAAGTACTAATTTGCTTGTATAAAATCAAGCATAGCATTAGTAATGCGGTACTCAAATGATTTTAAAATAAAGTTCTATAATTATAAATCGGATTTGCATTTATTCTGTCCAGATTCTAATATTAAAACCACTGTTAATTTTAAAAAGAAAAGTATAAATACATGAAAAAAGATGGCGGATACAATCATCCGGATAATAACCTGAAAACGGAAATAATTGCCGGAATAACTATTTTTATGGCGGCTATGTATATCATCGTGGTAAATCCTTCTATTCTTTCTGACGCCGGAATGCCCTTTAGCGGCGTATTAACTGCAACGGTTTTAGTCAGCGCTTTTTCCAGCATTGCTATGGGATTGTATGCCCGTAACCCGATTTTAGTGGCGCCCGGCATGGGCTTAAATGCATTTTTTGCCTATACGGTTGTTCAGGGGATGCAGGTATCCTGGCAAATTGCTTTAGGCGCGGTTTTCTGGTCCGGCGTAATATTTATTTTATTATCCGTATTCAATATACGGACTCATATACTTAACGCCATTCCAAAGCAGATTCGATATGGCGTCGCCGCAGGTATAGGGCTGTTTATTACGCTGATTGGCTTCCTTAAATCCGGGTTTATAATCACTCCGCAAAGCGGCTATACGGCCCGTGCGATTTTTACTCCTCAGATTATAACCTTTTTAACGGGATTGGCATTAACTTCAATATTGCTGGTCAGACAGGTTAAAGGAGCAATGCTTCTGGGTATCGTTTTCACAACCCTGATTTCCATTCCGCTTGGAAGGCTTTACGGGATAGAAACTATTGTCGAATGGAAAGGCTTTTGGGATGCGCCGGATTTAAGCCTTCTCTTCAGTCTTGATCTGATAAATTCGTTAAAGTTTAGTATGATTCCGGTTATTTTTGCTTCTTATTTACTGATATGTTTGACAGTCTGTCCACTTTTGTCGGGGTGGCCGAAGCAGGAGGACTTATAGATAAAAATGGCGAGCCAAGGCGGATTAAAGAATCATTGATTGTCGATGGCGCGGCTACGACATTGGCCGCTTTATTCGGAAGCAGTCCAGGAACAAGTTATATTGAATCGGCCGCCGGCATCGAAGAAGGAGGAAAATCGGGGATACCTGCAATAGTTGCCGGTATTCTTTTCCTGCCGTTTATGTTTTTTTCGCCGTTATTGTCAATAATTCCGGAAATAGCGACAGCGCCGGTGCTGATCCTTGTCGGCATTTTTATGATTCGCCCGATATTAAAAATTAACTGGCTGCAAATGGACGATGCTATACCCGCATTTTTAGCCATATTGTTAATTCCATTGACCTATTCGATAACCCAGGGAATCATCTGGGGATTTCTTTCCTGGACATTGCTTAAACTTGTTACAGGAAAGTTTAAAGAAATACCTCTTGCCCTTTGGATAATTGACATATTTTGTATCATTGCTCTGGTTTTATATTGATCGTTTTTATGAAAGGTTGTTAATGACAGAAGATTACCATACGTTAATGATTATGGCCATTGCCGGTTGTGCGGTAAGTATAATCATTCATGTTTTTACAATTTTCAATATGGCATTCCTGACTAACATTATACCGATGTTACTTTTTATTCTTATTTTATACTTGTATTTAAAATGCAGCCGTTATTTAAAGGATATTCTGAGAGAAAATAATGAGACATCTATTGTTTATTTAATTACCAGCCGGATTCCCGTATGGTTGAAATGGCTTGTGTATGCATTCGGGCTCTATGCGATTTTTAATTTCCTGATTTTTTATATCCATAATAACAAACCGGGATATATTGATTTCAATGTCTCCGTAATTAAACTCCGGCTGGTAAGCGGTATTCTGACAGCCCTGTTTTTCGCTGCAATCGCGCTGATATATGCGATAAAAGATATTAACCGAAAAAAAGATGAATTATGACGAAGGATTTACGGGTTTCACTGGTTCAGTTTAATATTGTCTGGGAAAATCCTGATAAAAATCTTTCTCTGCTGGATTCATTATTATTAAAGGCCAGCCCAGATACCGATTTGATCATTCTTCCGGAAATGTTTAATACCGGTTTTACCATGGCAACCGAAACATTGGCCGAAACTATGGATGGCCCGACTGTACAATGGATGCAGCAAAAAGCCAAGGAATTTCATACGTCAGTCATGGGTAGCCTGATTATTAAGGATAAGGATAAAATTTTTAATCGCTTACTATGTTGTGCGGCTGACGGCATTATAAACTATTATGATAAACGACATCTCTTCCGTATTGCCGGAGAAGATAAAAAATACACGCCTGGGAATCAGCGCCGGATCATCAGGATTAAAGACTGGAAAATATTGCCGTTGATATGTTATGATATCCGTTTTCCAGTGTGGTCGCGGGTAAATGAAAATGAGTATGATATAATTGTCTATGTGGCCAACTGGCCGCAGTTCCGGAATCAGCACTGGGAAATTCTGCTGAAGGCCAGGGCAATAGAAAATCAGGCCTTTGCAATCGGTGTAAATCGAACCGGCAGGGATGAAAATCATATTGATTATGCCGGCAATTCAATGGTGGTCCATCCGAAAGGGCAGATGCTTTGTAATCTTGAAGATAAACAAAGTATTAATACCTGTGTATTATCAAGAAAAGAATTGGATGATTATCGGGAAAAATTTCCTGTCTGGAAGGATAGAGACAGGTTTGAAATCAGGGGATGAGTATCTGTTAAAACGTATTAGTCACTTTATTATTTTAATCTGTTTACCATTATTTTGCGGCGTTCTTTCCGGACAAAAATTAGCCATTCGGGAAAATCAAAATCAGGAAACCATTGAAACAAAAATCCTGCCACCGCAGGGATTTAAAAGAATTCCTGTTAATCCGGGTAGTTTTGCTGACTGGCTCAGGAAGTTATCGCTTTTATCTGCCGGCAGTCCGGTTCTTGATTATCGCAGCAGAGATTTTAAATCCCCTGTCGATACAACGGTTGCCGCGGTCATCAGCATGGATGTTTCCGGCCGAAAACTCTGGCAGTGTATGGATATCCTAATCGTATTGCATACGGAATATCTTTTGCGCAAAGGGAAAAGACATGAAGTATCGGGCCTTTTACCGGATGGTACGCTTTTATCCTGGAAACAGTGGTCCCATGGATTCAGATCGGATTTTGCCGGTGTTCGTTACAGCATTCATAAAAAAGCTTCTGCGGATAGCACAGAAAAGAATTTTTATCGCTATTTAAATCACCTGTTCGAATTATCGGGGACTCAGGCCTTTTATCATTTTTATCCGACGATTGACCCGAAAGAATTGCAAATTGGTGATTTTATTGTAAAGAAGGGTAATAAGGGACATGCGGTTATGATTATGGATCTGGCCGTTGATCAGGCGGGAAAACTGCTTGCGCTAATCGGGCAGGGAGATACGCCGGCCTGCCAGTTTTATATTCTTAATTATCGTAAGGATAATCCCTGGTTTCCCATAGATATAACGACCGATAAACTACCTTTGCCCATAAAGAAAGAAATGTTCTGGCAGGGTTTGCGCAGATTTCCCGATTAAAATGATATATTAAATCCTAATAGTGTTTGCCAGCCTTCGATTTTTTGAGCGCCGTAGCGGACTTCCTCATAAAAATATCCGTTGCGGTTATATAACTCAATTCTTCTGGTTATATCATATCCCAGTTGTATATAAATCCAGTTTTGTGTATTAATCGGTGTGTATACGATTTCAGGCAACACATCGGGATCATATTCATGTAGGAGATAATAATTAATGTAAAAGAAAACAGCCCACTTTTTATAGAACGGTCGTCCCCATAAAACATCGATATGCTGCTCCGGAAATATCTTTTTTTGTTGTGAATTATCGGTAAAAATCAATTGATAGCAGATATTGAAAATAGAAATATTCTTTGATTGAAAAATTATTTGAGGACCAAAGCGCCAGCCAAAATTTTTACGTTCATTTCCCTTAATATCAAAAGATTCAAGATATATTATTGTTTTAAATGATGAATGTTTGCTGATGCCGAACTCCATGCCGGGTGTCAACTGTACCGCAGTTAATTTTTGACTAGGTGCGCTGTGCATAGTTCTGATCACAAAAGACAACCCTGTACAGAATGTCAGATTTTCCCGGAGAAATTTGTTGTATTTTCCTTCTGTAATGAGCACATTCTGAACAAATTCATCGGAACTGCTTAATGCATAAACCTGGTTTTTAGCGGACAGGCAGAACTTCCAGGCGGATTTACTTTGAGGAAGATTATAGGCAATATCTGCATTATGGCGCAGGATATACCTGTTTTGATTAGCATAATAACCTTCCGGAGTAATCCTTATTTTTACGGACAAAGCGCCTTTGCTAGTGGGTTGCTGGTAATTAAATCTTCCTAACAAACGGAGGACAGTCCGGGCAGAACTTTCGTCGCTGTTCATTATTCCGGATTCTGTTCCCAACTGTAGTTTTAATTCTCCGCAATAAAGAGGGATAAAATGAAAAATAATAACCGGGATAACCAGGAAAATAAGCTTTTTCATTCTCTCGCAGATTATTCTATTTTATAATTTCCGGATTACCGTTCTAGTTTCTTACGGATTTGTTTTTTATATAATATAAGGTATTCACGCGTTTTTTGCACCAGGTCAAGATATTCCTGCATACTGGTAATTTCCTGATCATGTAACAAAGTTTGATCTGAAGATTTAACCAGATAAGGCGCCACTATGTTAATCAGACTGATATAATAATTTGAGTTTGCTTTAATAATATTACCTGCACGAATAGGATCGCCATAGGTTCCACGTTCAGATTCAGGCATTTGAGTTTCTGTTTCGATGGTAAAAGTCCAGGATGGACGATCGCTGATGTTATCCAGAAAGCGCTCTGTCTTTTCATTAAAACTAAGCTGTTGCCTGATGTCATTTTCGGCTTCGGTGATAATTTTCAGGTTGCTGTCAATGTCGGTAACGGCCAGTTCAAGATAATTTTTCATAATCTTTTTTTCCAGGCTATCGCCGGTAGCGTCCGGATCGGCCTTTTGTATTTTCCTGGGATCAAATGAAAGATCATGTAATTGGGGCGATAATTCCAGCCGTCGGAGATGATATTCCGTTAACAATGAATCCGAATAACTATCCCCGGATTCAATCAGCCGGCTGTATTCCAGTCGTAGACGTTTTTTTAAAGCTTTTATCTGATCATCTGCATTTCTGACCGAAGCTTTTGTGATAACGATACTGTCTGACAGCGATTTCGAAACGCTAAGAGCGCTTCTGAGCGTATTCTCATTTTTTGCTTTCTGGGATTTAAGCTTGTCTATAATTGTTAATTGATCATTTAACCTTTCCTGCTGATAATTCAGGATAGATACAAGTTCATTTTTTTGTTTTTCCAAACCGGCTAATTCCTGTTCAAGGCGGTCTGTCTCCTGAGCGCTGCCGGAAATGTGAGTGAGAAAGAGGCATATAATGCTAATATTTATAAAAAATCTTATAATCATTCTGTTTTTTCCAATAAATTGAATTTTTCCATTTTATAATAAAGCGTGCTGGTATTGAGCCCGAGATACTTTGCCGCCCTCGTTTTTACGCCTTTGGCCTTCTCCAATGCGTTTACGATCATTTCTTTTTCATATTGCTCAAGCGCCGAATCCAGATTATTTGCATGAGTTCTGAAGGAAGGCTTTTCGGTGGATTGTATCTGGGATGCAACAATATCAGCGTCTATTAACAGATTGTTTGATATGATATGCAGTCTTTCAATGAGATTTTCCAATTCCCTGATATTACCGGGCCATGGGTATTCGCAAAGTACGGAAAGAGCGTTTTTGGAAACAGTTCTCTTTATGCCGCGCTTTGCATTTAACCTGGATATAAAATGTTCAGTCAGCAGGGGAATATCTTCACTTCGTTCACGCAGAGCCGGCAGGTGAAAAGGAATGACGCTCAACCGGTAATACAGGTCTTCGCGAAACAGATGATTTGCAATCATTTCCTTCAGGTTTTTGTTGGTAGCCGCTATAATGCGTACATCGACGGACAGTGTGTGATCACCTCCCACTCTTTCAAATTCCTTTTCCTGAAGAACCCGCAACAGCTTTACCTGCATGGCCTGTGAAACTTCACCGATTTCATCAAGAAATAAGGTACCGCCGTCCGCTAATTCAAACCTGCCTTTTTTCTGACGGATTGCCCCGGTAAAGGAGCCTTTTTCGTGACCGAATAATTCGCTTTCCAAAAGATTGTCATTCAGAGCGCCGCAGTTTACGCGAATAAAAGGCGCGTTTTTGCGCAGGCTTTTTTCGTGAATCGATCGGGCAACAAGTTCCTTGCCGGTCCCGCTTTCCCCTTCAATCAGAATCGCGCTGTTTTCCACGGCTACCTGGTCCACAAGCCGGAAAACATCTTTCATAATTTCTGATTTGCCTATAATCCCGCCATATTCGGTAGTGATTTCGTCCCGAAGATATTCGTTGTGGGCTTCCAATTGTTTAAGACGTATTTTTTCTTTGATGTTATTAGTAATTTTATTAACCCGTATTCGCAGTTCTTCGGTAGAAAATGGTTTGGTTATAAAATCTGCTGCGCCTAAACGCATGGCTTTTACTGCGTCATCAACGGTTCCGTATGCGGAAATAAGCATAACTTCGCAAAGCTCATTTAGTTTTTTTACTTCAGCTAACAACGAAATTCCATCCATGCCGTCCATACGCAGGTCCGTAATTATAAGGTCAGCCGGTTTTTGTCGAAACCGGTTCAGGGCGCTCTGCCCGTTTTCAAAGCTCTCTACCTCATAACCATCGCGCCGGAGCCCTTCCGTCATCCCAAAGCGCATGGCTTCGTTATCTTCTGCTATAATGATAAATTCTTTTTTCATATTTTCCCGGATTAAAATAAAAACCGCATTAAATTTAATTCAAGGCCTTGTTTCCCTCAATATTCAATTGAATCACAAAAGCGCTGCCTTTGTCAACCTTGTTATCCCAATATATGGAAGCGTTGTTTTCTTTACATAATTTTTTACAAATAGCCAGTCCCAGCCCTGCGCCGTCTTTTTTGGTTGTCACAAACGGATCAAATATTTTTGATCCCACACTTTCAGGAATGCCGCTGCCATCGTCCTGAACCATGATATATACTTCTTTGCCCTTTTTTCCGGAAGTGATAATGATATGGCCTCCTTCCGGCACCGCATCGATACTATTGGAAATTAAATTTATCATAATTTGTCTGAGATGGCCGCGGTCAAATTTTACCGATTGCAGATTGTGCTCAATAAAAAGCTGAATTTTCTTGGACTTTATTCTATCCATTAGAACTTCTTCAATTTCATTTGTGATTTCATCTAAAGGCACGTTTTCAAGCCTTGGCACCGCCGGACGGGAATAGTTAAGAAAATCGTTGATCTGCGTTTTAAGCCCTTTTATTTCTGTCAGTATTTTTTGCAGATAACCGGTCTGTGTGCGGTCGTTTTTCAGGTCTTCTTTCATTAATCCGGCAATCAATTCGATACCTCCTAATGGGTTGCGGATTTCATGGGCAATCTGCGCTAAAATCTGTTCTTTTTCCTGCTGTTTTTCTTTCAGGGCGTCGCGCATCTTTACCAAAGTTTCCTGCAGAGTCTGCAATTCATCATGCCGTTGCGGAGGAACCTGATCATCAAAAAAACCTTCGCCAATCCGGGCGCTGAATTTGACTAATTTATCGATGGGTTTTGTTATGGATCTCGTAAGAAAGGCTGCCGCCATAAAAGTGAGAATAACGCCGATTAAGCCGATCAGGAAGAAGGTATAGGCCAGCTTATCAAGCTCGGCCAGTCTTCCGGCGTTTTCCTGTATGCCCAGATACCATCCGGAAGAAAGCCGGTAATAGGCCCATAAATACCAGTTATCATCTGTCGCTTTAAAAGGCAGGGAAGCGGCGCAGGCCTTTATTTCCAGTTCTTTAATTTCCTTACGGTTTATTTCCAGTTCCGATCCTGCGATTTTATTCCCGGCATTTACGTACAGGATTAAAGAACTGTCAAATATAAAAACTTCGGTAAGCTCCATCCGTATTTTTTGATCGTTTAATATCTGGCGGAAGTATTGAAAGGCATGATTCGAAGGATTGGGTTGAATATAATCAAGGTATTTCACTTCAATTTTTTCCGCCAGTAATCTGCACAGCCTGGTTGTATTGGCAACGGCCTGGGATTCATAACTTTCCCGGGCTGTCTGGTAGCCAAAACGAGCCATAATACTCAACAGTATTATGGTTATAAGGCTGAAGGTGATAAAAATCCGGGGTTTAATACCTCTGAAAATTTCCGGGATTGATAACACTTTAAATCCTCTTATTGTGCTTCATTGTTTATAATTCCTTTTATGTTATTCGCCAATAATGTATTATTGGATCGAAAAAAATTCCAATACGAATACAATTTAATAAAAAGCAGGATTATCATATTACCTGATAACGCCCGCGTATAAAGCGCTGACCTATGCAACAGCAAAACTCTCGCGCTTTTTAAAATGACTAAAAGCCTGAACAGTGTGCGCCGGATAGAAGGGGTTGATCTATCTGCTTTAATACGTTTTATCATCAGGCAATTTATCCAAATGTTAAATTTAAAATTTAATTTATATATAATTGCACTCGCTTTCCACCATCATTATAAGATGGACATCCTCCGTTGAAGACCGAATAAGATACATTTTCAATTGTGATCTGCTTTGGATCATAATTCTCAGCTTCAATAATAAACTCATATTTACCTTCTTCTGTGCCAAAACCAAAAGGAATATTACAATTATATAAACTGTCATCCAGGATAATTGAGTAAGATATGTCCAACAGAATTTCACTATTTTGTTCGTAACCATTAATTTTCAAATTATAAAGTTTAACGGAACTTAAATAAGTATTTTTCAACGTATCCTGAATAGAAATTATATTTATTATCGGTTCTTTATACGTATGAATACAAGGTCCAATCCCGCCATCTTTATCGCAAGAAAGAAAAGAAAAAATAGTTAATATTAAAATTAATAATTTAACAGAATCTTTCATCATACTTAAACTTAATAATATTACCCGTTGTGCGAATTAAATAAGAACATGTTTAACCTTACATAATTCGGAATTGTCAACTTTTAATTCAAATTTATTTAAAAATT
>RQOG01000131.1 GCA_003854985.1 Calditrichota bacterium | reverse complement strand
TCCATTACCCCTCAAATTCTGCGCAAAATGGCAAAGAATTATATTAGGTAAGTGATGGAATTATATATAATTCTTTATAAATAAGTCCTGCTGAAATTACTTTCTTACCTAATTTTGTCAGATAATATTTGAATGTTCCTTTGATTCTTTTGATTATCTTGAATAAAATTAATCTTTTTAATATCCGTGAAACCTGTGATGAACTTAGTTTGTATTTAAGTCTCATTCTTAAATATTTGTTCCGAAATCCATGAATGTTAAACTCTCCGGAGAGTAATACTCGCAATATATCTGAGTCGAGTTTGTCAAAAAAATTAAATCCCTTATATGAACGGTTATTTTCCATCTTTTTCCCGCTCACTTTATCAAGATTCTTCTTCCCGTCAGAATTATCTGTCAAAGATGCTAAAAAATCCAGATACCTTGAATTTGATTTTCGGCATTCTTTACCTAAATCAAAAAAACTGTAAATCGATTTTTTCATCCTTGCATATCTTCTGACGGTTTTTCCGCTCCGTGTCAGTACTTCGCGAAATATCATGAATTCTCCAACATCGTTTATTGTCGTTTCAATTCTAATTATTTTCTTACCCTTGTCATACATTTTTATACTGTTTGCACCCATAAAGTGCTTAATCCGTGATCCATGGATCTGTTTATTATATTTTGTTCCTACTTCCGCCTCATATCCGGCAGCCAGTTTTCTTGAAAAAAAGGTTGCTATGTTTTCAGGTTTTACTGAATGTATACTTTTAAAGACAAGATCTTCATATATCTCCCTTGATACTTCCGAACACTTAAATATTATGTCAGTTGCATATTCCGACTGTGTTATTACCCAGTTGTATCTTTGATTTGTGGTCTTTAAAAAAGGTATATAGCGGTTAATTATTATATCCAGCCATTGATGTAAATCCTGAGATCTGAAATCATCACTCAATTCCTGGGCTTTTTGATAATCAGATATATATACAAATGCATTATCTTCCGTCTGATATTCTATCCCACTATTTTTAAGTTTATATTCCAGATACTTATGTCCGTTAAAATAAAACTGTACACGGCAAGGAAGCCATGTCGGAATTTTAAGAAAACATAATCCCAGAGTTTTATCAATGAAGTAAATATAATAATGTATGCATTTTGCTGTATCTGATTTTATTACAGGCAAATTATTTTCTCTATCCGGGTAATATGAATCACAAATTTCCATAGATGTATAGACTTTAACTATTCCGGGTTCATAACCTCTTTTATCAAGTATTTTTTGTATGTTCAGTTGTTTATCAAATTTCTTTGGAGAACGAATATGTTCGATTTCAATATTTTGTTCTTTGCAAATTGACTCAACTCTTTCCCGAATCTGTTCGTTATATTGTTTTGCAAATATTGGATAATTAAAAATTTTAATATCATTATTTAATAAGTATGATTTCATTGCTCCTGCGTAACCCCAACTTGACAGACTGCCTGATATAATAACTCTGTCGAAACAACTTATTGTCCCTTCAATTTTATCAGAATATTTAGTAATAAAATTATTTAGCATGGTAATATTATTTTTATTACAAAAATAATATTTTACTGAAAGTAATAAAATCATTTTGGTTCTGGCTATGCCAGCTTATG
>RQOG01000130.1 GCA_003854985.1 Calditrichota bacterium | reverse complement strand
GTGGATTAGGACAGCTCCAATAAAATGGACTTCAGTCCCAGATGGAAGTTCATTTTAGGGCTAAAGCCCCATATTCCGGTTATTTTTTACCGCTATCTGAAGATAGCGGCAAGTTATTTTTAATAACTTTTTTTGGGGTTGTTTTCCAGAGCATCTAAAACAGCGGACTAAAATCAATAAAAACAAAAAATCTTTTTTAAAATCTAATTATTTAGGACAGCTCAGATCTATATTAGAATTGTATTATCAAAATTAATAAATTCACCCCTATGCCAGTTTAAGAAAAGACTTAAAAAAATGTTTTTGAAAAACCACGGGTTGACGTTTTAAGGAGTTGCAATGAAAATTACCAAAGCTATTATTACCGCCGCTAGTAAGGAACAGAGCACTTTGCCCTTGCAAAAGTTAGTGGACCGGGACGGCGAAGAAAAATCGGTGCTGAGCATTATCATAGAAGAAACCCTGCGGGCGGGGATAGAAGAAATCTGCCTGGTCGTAAGGCCAGGCGATGAAAAAGCCTATGCCGAAGTCGCCGGCGACCATTCCGGGCGTCTGCATTTTGTACATCAGAAAGAAGCTTTAGGGTATGGTCATGCTCTTAATTGCGCCAGGGAATTTGTGGAAAATCAAAGCGCGCTTCATTTGGTTGGAGATCATTTACACATCAGCCGGACAGATCAGGGTTGTGCGCAGCGGGTTGTTGAAGTGGCCGAAGCGCAAAACTGTTCTGTATCAGCCGTTCAGGCGACTCCGGAAATATACCTGCATTATTATGGCACGGTAGGCGGCAGAAGAGTGCAGGGATCAAAAGATCTGTACCGGATAGAAACAGTTATTGAAAAACCTACCCCCACCGACGCCGAACAGCATCTAATCGTTTCCGGGCTGCGGGCCAGTTATTATCTTTGTTTCTTTGGCATCCACGTGCTAACGCCGCTTGTTTTTGATATCCTTAAGGATTTAATACAAAAGTCTGATCATCCAAAAAGCATCAGTTTATCAAACGCATTAGCGGAATTAGCAAAAAGCGAACAATATCTGGCCTTGGAACACCCGGGCTGGCGTTACAATATCGGCACAAAATACGGATTGCTGACCGCTCAATTGGCGCTGGCGCTGAGCGGTAAAGACAGAGATATTGTCCTATCGACCATACTGGAGCTTTTAGCAACCAGAGAGTTAGGCTCTGCAAATCAATCCGGGGAAAAAATATGAGCGCCCTGACCGATATCATAACATCAACACAGCCGGAAAAACGTAATACTTCTCTTGAATCTTTCTGCCTGTCTGCATCAGTTGAAGAACTAATAAGTGAATGTCAGCTTTTGGATGAATTTCGCAGAAAAAGCGAAAATTTATACGAACGGGTAAGAGCTCTGTTTTTTTTGTATGCTATTCATCGTTTTTATTTGCCGTTTAAAAAAGGAATACCGGCTGAAGGTTTTATTCCATTTAACGGTTATACAAAACTTTTAAACCGCCGGTTTGAGGAAGCGATCGATATTTTTCTGTCGGTTCAAAGTCAAAAGGGCTTTAATCAGGCAATATCCGGCGCTTTAGCCGAGGCTTATCATCGTCTTGGCTTCCAAACCTTGGCCAACCAGGTGCGGCAGAGCGTCCGTTCCATCAGGGGCAACCAGTGGATGTTTCGTATCGGCCATCCGGTTGATCATCCCTTGCGGATAAAGCAGGAATTGGTTAAACAGACCGATCATCTTTTCCCTGTTTTACGCGAGAGGACGCCGGTGCGCATGGACCTGACGCACAGTGGCTGGAGCGATATATTCTTCCTGGGCATGGATTATCCGGAAGGGGCAAAAGTGCTGAATATTTCCATAGACCTTTGTCTTGCCAATGAAAAAAGCGCAAACAAACCCTGTCCGCCGGTGGAAGCCTTTTTCCGGGTCATTGACCGGCCGGTCTTAAGATTAACAAGCGTCGATCTCGGCGCTTCGGCGGAAATTACCACTTTCGAGGAAATATTTGACTTCGGCAAAGATTACCTGGGTTTGTTAAAAGCGGCGGTAATCGCATCGGGAATAGTATTGCCGGGCATGGAAGGCGCTGATCATCCACTCAGCGAATTGCTGGCCAGAATTATTAAACCGGGCTTCGGCATCGAACTGGTAAGTAAGGTCAATGATATTCCCAAAGGTTCGAGGCTGGCGGTATCAACCAATCTGTTAGCCGCATTAATAACAGTGTGCATGCGCGCTACAGGACAGATAAAAACATTAACCGGCGCATTAAGCGAGGAAGACCGGCGGCTTGTGGCAGCCCGGGCGATTTTAGGAGAATGGCTGGGCGGTTCCGGAGGCGGCTGGCAGGATTCCGGCGGCGTTTGGCCGGGAATAAAACTGATTCAGGGCGCCGCTGCACACGAAAATGATCCCGAATTTGGCGTTAGTAAAGGGCGGTTGCTGCCTGAACATATAATTTTAACGCATCGGGAAGTATCCTCCGAAGTAAGAAAAAAACTACAGGATAGTCTTGTTCTTGTGCATGGCGGCATGGCCCAGGACGTGGGCCCCGTTTTGGAAATGGTTACCGAGAAATACCTGTTGCGTTCGGAAGCGGAATGGCAGGGGAGACAAGAAGCTATTGAGACTTTTAGCCTGTTGGTTGAGCTTTTAAAGAAAGGAAATATCAGGGAAATCGGAGATGCCACGGATAAGAATTTTAATGGTCCCATACAAACAATTATTCCCTGGGCTTCAAATTTGTTTACAGAGATTTTAATCGAAAGGGTTAGGAAAACTTATTCGGAAAAATTCTGGGGATTCTGGATGTTAGGCGGTATGTCCGGCGGCGGCATGGGCTTTATTTTTGATCCCGCGGTCCGGAATAAAGCCCGCAGGGATCTGCAAATCATCATGAGCGATATCAAGGCCGGGCTGAATGAAGCCGTTCCTTTTGCCATGGAACCGGTGGTCTATGATTTTTCAATCAACGAAAACGGCACACTGGCCGAACTACTGGAAGGAGAAAATGCCCTGATGCCCGCCGGTTATTATACCGGGTTTGTGCCGGAACTAATTAAAAGAGATCAGAAACAAATAACCCGTTTTAGAAGAGCGGAATTGGCCAGACTTGGCGCGGCCAGTAAAACATCAGATGAATTTTCGGGAATTGTGCAAGCCCTTTTCGACCGTATGCTGCCGGATATTGATCCGGAAAAAGCCAATAAACAGTTACTGCAGGAAATGTTGGATAAATATGGCTTCGATAAAATTCAGCATGAAGAAATCCGGTCCGATCTGAAAAGCGGTCGTATTGGTTTGGCGCAAAATCGCTTTTCAGGAAATACGGATATTCGTGATGCCGAGCCGGATGATGTTTTTGACGGAATAAATGATCTGGGGGAAGAATACCGTAAAGCTGGTATGGATGCCATACGCAATGGTCAGGTGGCGGCCATAGCCCTGGCCGCGGGTTCCGGCAGCCGCTGGACAAAAGGCGCCGGGGTGGTTAAGGCCATCAATCCTTTCTGCAAAATAAACGGCAGACATCGTACTTTCATCGAAACACATCTTGCCAAAAACCGCAGAATAAGCCGTCTTTGTAAGGCGCCGCTTCCATATGTTTTTACGACCAGTTATATGACGCATCATGCCATTGATAAATTTTTGCGTCTGCAAAATTTTTATGAATACAAAGATCCTGTTCTCCTTTCCGAGGGTAAAACAATCGGTCTGCGCATGATTCCAATGGTGAAAGATTTAAAATTTGCCTGGCAGGAAATGCCGCAGCAGATTCTTGATGAACAATCACAGAAGATGCTGGAGAGTACGCGTTCCGCATTAATTAACTGGGCTGAACAAATGGGCGAGGGCAATGATTATACCGATAACCTGCCTGCGCAGTGCCTGCATCCTGTGGGGCATTGGTACGAACTGCCGAATATGCTGCGTAATGGAACGCTTTTAAAACTTTTGGAGTCGTATCCGAATCTGAAATACCTGATGCTTCATAATATCGATACGCTGGGCGCAGATATGGATCCCGCTATTCTCGGTTATCATATTCTCCGGCAGAAAGCCCTTACGGTTGAAGTCATCGCCCGCGGTATTGATGACCGTGGCGGGGGGCTCGCCCGGGTAGATGGTCAGCTAAGATTAGTCGAAGGCCTAACGCTGCCTGATGAAGAAATTGAATTTCGGCTTTCCTATTATAACAGCAATACAGCATGGATCGATTTGGATCAGTATCTTAAAACGTTTTCTTTGGAAAGATCGGATTTAACGAATGAGGTTATAGTATTAAACGCTATTCGGAAAATGGCCGGACGCATGCCGACCTATGTTACCCTGAAAGAGGTTAAAAAACGCTGGGGGAAAGGGCAGGAAGATATTTACCCCGTCGCCCAGTTTGAAAAACTCTGGGGCGATATGACAGCTCTGCCGGAATTAACATGCCAATATATTGCCGTGCCGCGCTTTAGGGGACAGCAATTAAAAACGCCGGCTCAGCTCGATGGCTGGCTGCGCGACGGATCGGCGGCTTATGTGAATTCTTTGTGCGACTGGAATTAATCGTTTTATTTATCTTCCAATGTGGGATTTTCGGAAGCTTTTACAGCTAGGCGGTCGCACCGTTCATTCTCCGGATGACCTGCATGGCCTTTTACCCAAATGAATTCAGTTTTATGATCTGCAAGCAGATCAAGCAATTGCTGCCAAAGATCAGGATTTTTAGCCTTTTCCGTCTTATTCCGCTTCCAGCCGTTTTTGCGCCATTTTTCCGCCCAGCCCTGATTAACCGCATCAACGATATATTTTGAGTCTGAAAATACTTTTACATCGCAAGGTTTTTTAAGGGCTTCAAGTCCGGCGATAATGGCTCTCAGTTCCATGCGGTTGTTGGTGGTTTTATAATAACCGGCGGAAATTTCCTTTTCGGTGTCGCCGTATTTCAGAATTGTACCATAACCTCCGGGCCCCGGATTACCGGAACAGGCGCCGTCCGTATACAGCAAAACGTTTTTCAAAATGCTTTTCTCCTTATTTTAATATCCAGTCCATAACTATGTTAGTCAGCGATGCCGATCTCCCCGTACTCGGACAGCGTCCTGTTCCTTTTAATTCATCTACGATCGATTGAATTAAAGGCTGTTGGATGTGTTCGGGGTTGGCGATCGCAAAAGACCTTGTTTTTTCTGAGGTTTCAAGAATTACCGGACTATTCTCAAAGGTAGAAAAAGTTATCTTCCCTTTGGTTCCGGTAATAATATTCATATCGATATTCTCCCTGGCGTTGAATATCCAGGAACCTGCGCCGATAATGCCGTTATCAAATTGTAAAACAGCGCTTATGATATCTTCCGCGATGTATAAATTAGTCTGATTTTCCCGGTATCCGGCGGCGGATTTAATTGCTCCGAAATAGTAATGCAGTAAGTCAAGCGTATGCGAAGCTAAATCGCAGAAATATCCGCAGCCTGCAATTTCAGGATTTACCCGCCAGTTGGGTTCCTTGTTTAGATCTTTGGCGTAAGTCGTTTTGGATAGAAATATTGAAATATGACGGATTGCGCCTATCATGCCGTGGTCTAACAGCTCTTTTATTTTTAGAAATCCTGGCAGGGCTCTCCGGTAATAGGCGACAAATAAAGGAACGCCTGCTTTTTCACAGGCGGAAATCATTTCCTGACATTCGGCGTAGTTCAGGGCCATCGGTTTTTCCCCGTAAACCGGTTTTCCGGCCCGGGCGGTGGCCAGCGTATATTCTTTATGAGAGGATGGCGGTGTGGCGATATACACGGCATTGACGTCCGGATCATTAATCAGGTCATCCGCATTATCATACCATTTCGGCACATGATGCCTTCGGGCGTAATCCGCGGCAAGCCGGCCGTTCCTGCGCATAACGGCGATCAGTTCGGAGCCGGAAGCCTTTTGAAAAGCCGGTCCGCTTTTAATTTCGGTGACGTCGCCGCAACCAATAATGCCCCAACGGATAGGATTCATAAAGTATTAAACCAATTATTATTTCGTTTAAAGTTATTGCAGAGGGCGACAGGATGCAATCTTTCCTGCTTCATATAACCGATGGCAGATGAAATAAGCGCGATAGTATACTTAAGACTCAAGTTATCATAAAAAAACACGAAACTGGATATTGAAACTTTAATAATTAGTGTTTATTTTACATGGGTTCAGTCCATACAGACGAGTGATAAATTTAGAGGCCCGGAACGGAAAATGAATGCCAAAAGCATAAAGCTGTTAGTTGTTGATGATTCTCTGATCATGCGCAGAGCTATCCTTAAATATTTGGAAGACTATAATTTTAATGTAGTTGGCACGGCTACCAACGGCCATTCGGCGCTTGAATTATTCGCCGAACATAAACCGGATATCGTAACCCTCGATCTGACCATGCCCGGTTTAAATGGACTGACCGTTTTGGAACAGATGCTGGAAATTTATAAGCATTCGAAAATAATTATTATTACCGCCTTAAAAGATAAAATGACCGGGTTGGAGGCGTTACAGCTTGGCGCCCGCGGTTATGTAACAAAACCCTTCAACGAAGAGAAGCTGAAAGAAACCTTTAAGGTGATTATTGAAGAGTTGATGCAGGAGCGCTCCGTCTGATTGATATATTATATCTATTGTTTTAAGATTTTTCATTAAGTCATAATAAGTCCATTTTTCAGGATAGAAGCAATTTTAAGTTTTCAGATAATTGATAATCTTTCAAAAAACTGAGTAGTTTTGTTTTATAGACTACTTATTGATCGCTGTGAAGTGGGCATTAGATGGCATTATTACATCAATTAGATTTGGCATTGTTTTTGAAATATAAAATATCACATCTAATAATAAGGAGAAGGTTATGAAATACAGAATTTTCTCTATGGCTCTTATCTCTTTTTTCATCATAACCGCATCGTGCCAAACAGATTTTACCTCCATATCGGAGCAGGAAATATTATTATGTGAGATTACAAGTATTTCTTCCAGTAAATTAATCAGCGGAGATACAACACAATTTCCGCCAAAACCAGATTTTATACCTGCGCATTATGATATTTATTATGACAGAGAGAATCAAACTTTAAAATTGCTGAATGCGTCTATTGATTTGACCAAAGACATAAAACTCTTATTACTTGAAAATGCTACGAGCAATACTCATGAAATGTTATTCTGTGTTAAAAACATATTTGTTACTGAAACAACAGAAAATAGGAATCTTTCGAATGATCTCGAAATCTTAAATATATTACCTGACCATTCCATTGATGTAAAACTTAAGGTTGATGAGGCAATAAAAAATATAAAAATCAATAATGAAATCTTAAGCCACCAGTCATTTGAAAAGAGGTTAATTCAAATTAATGGCGATACGGCAAGAATTGAAATCCATACAAAAACAACCATTCGGAACAATGATTCTATAAAAAAAAGTAATATAATTCAAAATTAATTTATACTATTCCGGTTATTCAAGTAGTGGAAGTGCGTTTCATTTTATCCTAAAAAATGCTTAAATTCGGGAAGATCATTGCCCGGCCCATAATACCCAGGCATTTAGTCTGATTCAAACATAAGGAAAATCAATTATGAAACGAACTATTTTTTACCTGCTGTTAATAGTTATTCTTGTATCTTTTTTGTCGGCTTGTTCAGAGACAGGAAAATCAACGGACGAAAACTGGCTTGAAGTTTCCGGAGACCGGATTGTCAACCAAAAGGGCGACACCGTTTGTCTGAAGGGTTTTGGCCTAGGCGGTATGCTGCACATGGAAAACTTCATCAATGGGTACACGGCCAATGAAGAAGCCATGCGGGAAGGGCTGCTGGAAGTAATGGGGAGGGAAAAATACGATCTCTATTTTGACCATGTTATGGAAAACTATTTTACCGAAGCGGATGCGCAATATATCCATAGCCTGGGCCTGAATCTGGTGCGTATCTCTGTCAATACCATCTTTTTGAAGATGATATGAATCCCCGGGTGATAAAGGAAGATGCCTTTAAACATCTGGACAGGGTGATTGAACTGTGCGCCAAATATCAAATTTATACCATCATCGATCTGCATGCCCTGCCGGGATTCCAGAATCAGCACTGGCACAGCGACAATCCCACCCATGTTGCCTTATTCTGGAAGCATAAGGATTTTCAGGACCGGGCGCTGCTTCTGTGGGAAACAATCGCCGGACGATATAAAAACCAGCCCTGGGTAGCGGGTTACGATCTGATTAATGAACCGGCCGATCCTACGGGTAAGCAGGTTTTCCCTTATTTTAAACGCCTGCATGATGTCATCCGCAAAATCGATCCGGATCATATTCTGTTTATCGAAGGGAATACGTATGCCAAAGATTTCAGTATGTTTACGGAAGTATGGGCTAATGTGGTTTATACAAACCATGATTATGCCCGGCCGGGATTCGGCGGCGATTACCCCGGTTACATCGACGGGAAATATATTAACAAGGACACACTGGAACAGGTTTTTCTTGATAAAAGTGAATTTATGATTAAACATAGTGTTCCCATTTGGGTAGGAGAATTTGGTCCTTTGTATACCGGTAACCCGGAACAGGATGAAATACGATACCGGGTGCTTAAGGATCAACTGGCCTATTATGATAAACACGGGGCAAGCTGGTGCATCTGGCTGTACAAGGACATGGGACTGCATGCTATTTTGCATCAGAAAGCCGATACGCCATACATGAAGCTGGTTTCTAAATTCCTTTCCCGGAAGGATTCCCTTGGGGCGGATTCCTGGGGATCGAGCGATAAAAATATCCGCCAGGCGATAGCGCCGGTAGAAGAGCTGTTTAAAAAAGAATTTCCCGGATACTTTCCCTATCCTGCGGGTCCGGAAAGACACATCCGGCAATTGATCAGACATATGCTGATTGCCGAAGCGCTGCTGCCGGAATATTGTAATTTATTTAAAGATAAATCGGAAGAAGAGCTGATCGCCCTGGCTGAGTCTTTTCATTATAGAAATTATGTAAAACGGCAGCGACTGGAAGATATCCTGGCCGGCAGGGAGAAGTGAAATAAATCGGGTGGCATTATGTGAAACTAACATGATGATATTTACACTTGATTTTACACCATGATATGTGTAAAATCATTCAAAAAATACAGGAGTAATCTGATGCCATCCAATTTAGCTATAGATGATGATCTTCTTAATCTGGCCAAGAAAATCGGTAAGCATAAAACAAAAAGAGCCGCTGTAAATGAAGCGCTGCATGAATATATTCAAAGACGAAAACAGTATGAAATAACCAGGCTGTTCGGTAAAATTGAATATGAAAAAGATTACGACTATAAACAGCAACGTAAAGTTCAGTGAAAGTAATTGTTGACACTTGTGTTTGGTCTTTGGCTCTCCGAAGGGATGTCGCCAGTAATCAAAAAATTGTCAAAGAACTGTCTGAATTAATTAAAGATGTACGGGTACAATTAATAGGCCCGATACGTCAGGAAATCTTATCGGGGATTAAGTCCGATCTACAGTTTTCAGAATTACGCGATTATCTTTCAGTGTTTATGGATTTACCAATAGAGACTATTGATTATGAGAAGGCTGCGGAATTTTACAATACCTGCCGAAAAAAAGGTATCCAGGTATCAAATATTGACTTTTTAATATGTGCTCTCGCTTTTCACAGAGATTTTGAAATATTTACTTTGGACAAAGATTTCGAAAATATTCAGAAAATCATTCCGATAAAATTATATAAAATAATGGACGTATAACTAAATAAGGCTTCAAAACGGCGCTTTTACCGATAAATCCCTTCCTAAAAGTGATATCAATAAAATTGTTAAAAAAATTAAAAGACTATTGTTTGATTTTACCTCTAATGGTGCAGAAAAACTCCCGGGTGAAAACAAATACCGGGTGCCGGTAAGACTTATGCCAAAAGCGTATGGTGGCAATTAGTAAAAATCCACGGTGTTTTATTTAGCTAAAAAATTATCGATATCAGTCTTACGCAAACAGGTTAATGATTGACGCATATTGGCTTTTTATATTCCCTGAATTTTATTAAAGTTTAATCAGTTAGATTATCAGTGTTTTTATTATTTTAAATCAGCTAATGATAAAAAAGGAGAAACTTAAAATGAAAAAACAATTCATAACGTTATTACTTATAATCTGGGCGACCACTGTAGTTGCTCAAAATAAAGTTATAATCAATGCTGATTCGGCGAAAACTATAATAAGTAAACATATCTACGGGCATTTTGCCGAACATATCAGCCGGGTTATATACGACGGCATTTATATTGGCGAAAATAATCCAGAAATTCCCAATACGAACGGCGTCCGCAATGATGTGATCGAAGCGCTAAAGAAATTAAACATCCCCAATCTGAGATGGCCGGGAGGGTGCTTTGCGGATACCTATCACTGGAAAGACGCTATTGGACCGAAAAGCGAAAGAAAGGCTATTGAGAATTTATCCTGGGGGAATTACCGCGAGGATAACAGTTTCGGAACCCATGAGTTTCTTAATTTATGCGAACTGCTTGGCGCAGAACCGTATCTGGCTGTTAATATGAACAGCGGCTCCGTGCAGGAAGCGGTTGAATGGGTGCAGTATGTCAATCACCCCAACGGCACCAGTTATCTGACCGATCTGCGCGAAAAATATGGCCGTGACAAACCCTGGAAGGTTAAATATTGGGGCATTGGCAATGAATCATGGGATTGTGGTGGACATATGAATGTGGAGCATTATATCAATCTGTATAAACAATTTGCCACAGCTATGACCGATTATTTTAATTCCAAGAAGCTGTTCAGGATAGCCGTGGGTCCGGGATTTCCCGACTATAACTGGACGGAAAAAATAATGAAAGATATTCCTGCCAGACGTTTTGAAGGTTTGTCTATCCATCATTATGCGGTAAACTGGGATCACAAAAGTTCATCCTATGAATTTAATGATGACGAGTATTTCATGATTATGGAAAAGGCCTGGTTTATGGAAGAATTTATTATCAAAAACAGTGAAGTAATGGATAAATACGATCCCAAAAAACGCGTGGCTTTAATCGTTGACGAATGGGGTGGATGGTATGATCCGGATCCCAGAGGTAACGGCGCGCTGTACCAGCAAAATACCATGCGCGATGCGATGATTGCCGGCATCACGCTTAACATTTTTAATAATCATGCAGACAGGGTAAGAATGGCGAATCTGGCACAAACCGTAAACGCCCTGCAGTCGGTTATTTTAACAATAGACGAAAAAATGATCCTGACACCCACTTATCATGTTATGGAGATGTATAAAGTACATCAGGATGCCCTGTTAGCGCCTGTGACAGTGATGTCAAACGATTTTGTAAGGGGAGACAAAAAGCTGCAGGCGGTCTCCGTATCGGCTTCAAAGGATCAGTCGGGTAAAATGCATATTTCACTGACGAATATCGATAATCATAACGACCAAAAAGTAGAGATAGCGCTGAAAGGATTTGCAGCGAAAAAAATATCAGGCAGAATTTTAACTTCAAAAAATATTCAGGATCATAATAATTTTGATAATCCTGAAAAAATAGCGCCAAAGGCTTTTGACGATGCATCGCTTTCGGGCGATAAAATACATTTAACTATTCCAGCCAATTCCGTCGTTGTTCTGGAACTGGAAAAATAGAAACGTCCCTGTTAAGGTATGGAATTTTTGTCGGGCTTTGTTTTCAAAGACAAAGCCCGATTTCTGTTAACTGTATATACCGTAATCCTGATTTTCCCCCATTTATATAAAAAAGATTAATTTTGATTGTGTTTTTAAACAAATGCGGTTATTTTGTTATGAGATTATTATAATCATAAAGTCCTATTTGAATAGTGAAGGGTTCAAGGATTGTTAGGATTGTAAAAGCAGAAACAGGCTTTTGATGTCTTAGTTCCTTGATTATGTAATGTGATTTAATATTTATAAAGTTACAGTATGTATAAAATATTGTTCATAGTTTTTGTGTTTTTGAATTTATCTTTTGCTCAAAGTATAGATGATTCAGCTTCTTTAGATTCATCAAAACTAAATTTTATGATCGGCGTCGATCTAATTCAAAGCAACTATAGTTATGGCGTTGAAGAAGGTGCAAAAAATGGTAGGACGGATGGCGTTTGTTTCAGCTTGATTATATTTGACCAAAAATCGCGAATGTTGACGTTGGAATTAAGCCCTCTCTTCATACATCAAAAAAGCGCCAGATTTTGTGAGGGATATGAAAGCATGGCATATAAAGGCAATGATTTTAAGGAAACAATATACTTTGTAAATGCTGATTTTAATATTGTTTATACTTCATATTTTTTATTCAATTTTGGAGTTTCAATTAATTCTTCAAAAGAGAAAAGCACAATTTGTACTAATGAAATATATTTCTTTTCTCCCCTTCTTCATTATGATATCGGCGTAGGGTTTATCAAAAGAATTCACGCTAATTTTGGTTATAATACTGATTATCAGATTAATAAAAGCTATGGGAAAAATTATGGTTTTTTCTTTTCGGGTATCAGTTATTCTTTTTCAAAACGCGAAAATCTAACAATAAATTATTATTGGAATAGAAATAATTACAATAACTCTTACTATTCAGGGTGGTTTTTGAAATCTCATTTGTTGTTCTATAAAACTTATGGTATAAATGTAAAAATTTATTATCCTATGGATATTAATGGTTTAAGTGTAAATTTTGGAATGACCTGCGTCTTATAAATATGAAATATTCATTTAATTGCTTAGGCCTTGTGCCGGTTTAGTATTTTTTATTAGTTTTGTCTGATTGAAAAACCGTTTAAATTAAAGTACAGTTTTAGATTCAATCAGATCGCGGTGGAACTATGATTAACTTAATTAATGATTGCTATACTTTTTTCATAGTTTCTATCATTTTTAATTTTAAAGATGAAAGGATTTCTTATGATTAACAAAACAGGCATTGTATTCTTCTTAATCATCTTATTAGCTTCACAGGTTTTTGCCCAATGGTCGCCCGAAGAGATGAAACGGATAAAACAACTGAGCCAGGAAGATCATCAACTGATGATGAAACTGTTAGGAATAACCGAACTTCGCCCCGGCCCGTCCGGAAATCCCGAAGCGCCGAATTATGCCAATACCGATGAATCAAAAGCCACCATTTATGACTCGCTGCCCGATCCTCTTATTTTTAACGATGGCAAGCCTGTCCAAACACCTGATGAATGGAATAAGCGTAAACTCGAACTGTTCGAAGCATTTGACAGGGAAATGTACGGCAGAGTCCCCGCTGACACGCCGCCCGTTTCATGGGAAATTATTTCCGAAAAAGATAAAGTGGAAGGAGATTATCCGGTTACTGTACAACAGCTCATCGGGCATGCAGATAATTCCCGATACCCGGCAGTTACGGTTGATATTCAAATGATCCTATTGACGCCCAAAAATATAAATGAACCTGTGCCGGTTATAATGGAATTCGGCTGGATGTTGCCTAAAGGCTGGAAAATGCCTGAGCCGGATGGTCCAACATGGATAGAACAGGTTTTAGCAAAGGGCTGGGGATGCGCTATTTTAATTCCTACCACTGTCCAGGCGGATAATGGCGCCGGGTTGCGGCAGGGCATAATCGGACTTGTGAATAAGGGACAGCCCCGAAAAATCGATGATTGGGGCGCTTACGCGCCTGGGCTTGGAGTGCCAGCCGGGCTATGGATTATTTTGAAACAAATCCCGACATAGACGAAAAACACGTGGTTATAGAAGGATTGTCAAGATATGGTAAAGCGGCGCTTGTGACCATGGCCTATGATTCACGTTTTGCTATCGGACTAATCGGTTCATCCGGGGCCGGCGGGGCTAAAATCCTTCGCAGGATATTCGGAGAACAGGTGGAAAATCTGGCCTCTTCAGAAGAATACCACTGGTTTGCCCCTAACTTTATTAAATATGCAGGACCTTTAACTGCGCTGGATTTGCCGGTCGATGCTCATCAACTTGTCGCTTTGTGCGCACCGCGGCCGGTGTTTATAAGCGTAGGATCACCGGATGTGGAAGGACCGTGGGTGGACGCTAAAGGTATGTTTTTAGCGGGTGTTCATGCCGGTCCAGTGTATGAACTTTTAGGTAAAAAGAGTCTGGGCACGTCAGAATTTCCTCCTCAGGAAACAACGCTGATTGACGGAGATATCGCATTTCGCCAGCACGCCGGCGGTCACACCGTCGGGCCGAACTGGCCGTTTTTTATAAATTTTGCCGAAAGATATTTTACAAAATAAAATACGTTTGATTATTTTTTTTGTAAAAGAAAAAACGAAGAGAAATCAGAAGTCACGATTTTTCCCCGGAAGATCGTCATAGCATTTAGAAGGCAGAATTCAATCAGTCAGAATGATTTATCTGGCGGGTGATAAGGACTATTTAATCGATTAAAACTTGTCTTTGTGGCATTGTTTTATATTTTCATGTTTGTTATCTTATAAATGTTACTACATGGAGATACTGCGTATGCCCCTCACCTTTACCGTTAATCATAAACCGGGTTATGTTTTATGCCGCTATTCAGGAAAGATAACCGATGAAGAGATATTTAATTCCTGGAAAAGTTTTTACGAAAGCGACAATTGGATACCCGGTATGAATTTTCTGTCGGATATCAGCGATGTTGATGGTTCGGCTATTTCTTCAGACGGACTGAGACGACTGGCGCAATATTCCAGAACCGTGCACGAAAAAAACAATGTTTCAGCGGTCAAGGTCGCCATTTATGCCTCAAGACCATTGCCCTTTGGGCTGGCCCGAATGTATGAAGGTTATTCCTACAGATCGCCGGAAATGGTAAGAGTTTTTAAAAGTAAGGTGGCCGCCGAAGCCTGGCTAAAGGGATTAATAAATAATGAGTAGTCCTTTGTAAGTTTTTAATTGCCTGGTTATGAATCACTTTAGTAGTTATGAACGAAGTGAAAAGAAATCTTCCATTTAATCAATAAATATCAAAAAAATAATTATATCGAATTCATATTATATAAAATTAAATAATCCTGAGCTACAAGAGTATATTAAAAACGTATATAACTCGAAATCATATTTATTTACAACTATAAAAATACGCGATGTAGTGGAAAATTATGAAAATAAAGAAGACTACAAAGACAATAACATGGTGAAGTTTAGAAAGTTTAACATCAGGATTATCACTATTTTAAAAATTTGAAAAAAAATTCATAATTGTCCAAATTACCGGAAAAAAGAATAATCCGTTGTTGTTGATTAAAAAAAGTATATTAACCTTGCAAATATCAATAATATTTACCAGATGACTTTATCTCGTAAAATATCCAACAATAATTTTTATGCTTTTTTATGGCATGCGGGTTTTTTAGCTTTTGCCCAAAATTTCATGGATGTCGATACGGTTATTCCGGCGATGCTCATCGAGTCGGGCGGCAAAGCGGTACATATTGGTATTATGACAGCTATCCTGATGGGAGGTTCCAGCTTTACCCAACTGTTTTTTGCTCCATATATCAGTAATAAGACATATAAAAAGAAATATCTTCTTCTGGGTATAAATCTGCGTGTGCTTTCACTTTTTGCTCTCGGGCTCATCCTGTTCTACTTAAAAGTTGACCAATCAACCCTCATACTCTGGCTTATTTTTCTGTTTATTACAATTTTTGCAATTAGCGGAGCATTTTCAAATATCAGTTATATTGATATACTGGGTAAAAGCGTTCATGCAGAACGAAGAAAAACTTTTTTTTCCGCTAAGCAAATTATAGCCGGCAGCGTTATTTTATTCTCGGCTATTCTGGCTAGCAAAGTATTAATTGCCTTTGGTTATCCTGTTAATTTTGCAGTCATGTTTTTTATGGGAGGTTCGTTGCTTCTTATTGCTTCCGGTGGATTTTGGAAAGTAAAGGAGCCTTCACCATCGGTTTTAAAAATAAATGGATTTAAAAAATTTATTCAAATATTAAAAGTGGAATTATCTGAAAATCCCAGATTGGCTTATCTTCTTGGTTTTATAAATACGCAGGGTATTATTATTTCTTTTCTTCCTTTTGTGATGTTATATGCTAAAGAGACTCTGAATACACAAAGTGATGATACGGGTTATTTTTTGCTTTTTAAAGTTATTGGCGTAGTATCGGTGAGCACAATTGTGTTTTTTATAGCAAGAAAAATAAAATACAATTTGCTTCTTTATTTAAATGTAAGTTTATCACTTTTACTTATTTTGAGTACACTACTAATTTATAATGAATACGCACTAAGGTATATATTTATAATGGGCGGTGTGATTTTTTCGTTATACTCAATAACCATGAACGGTTTGCTTCTTGAAGTTTCGGGGAGGGAAAACAGGGCAATATATGCAGGTTTTGCAGGGGCAGGAAATCTTCTTCCTGCTATTTTACCGCTTGCGGGCGGTTGGATAATCGCTCAATATGGGTTCAGAACTTTCTTTCTGTTATTCATGATTATTGTTTTGTCATCGGTATATTTTATTAAAAAAATAGATTGTAAAAAGTAATAGGTGGACTATTGATGAAAATACTTTTAATTTACTGCAAAACCTTTGAATACACGCCAACGATAGGGTTATAAACGATGTTCCGGAAAATAATAAGCCGGTACAGTATGAAAATGTCAGGTAACCTCTATACATGATGGGCAGGAAGATATTAAAAAATAAGCAGAGACGGTAAGAAAACTGGTGAAACTCTGAAATGGAAAAGTGCGAAAAACCAAGAGGAAAGAAATATTCGGCACTAGTTTGTGCACTTGTCAGAAAGTGAAGCTTAAACGGGTTTTACCTAGCTGTTCATTGGCAAAGGTTTTTAAAAGGGTTTAACAGAAAGGGAATATTTTTTATGACTGGTAAAATATATCCTGATTCAGGAGTTGAAATAAGAGGGGTTGTCGCCAGAAATTATGACAAAGTAATGAATATTGGCTCAATGGGACTATACAGCGGATTCATCAAAAAAGTTATCCGGAATATGGAAATTTTTCCCGATAGCCACATCCTGGATTTAGGCTGCGGAACCGGAAGGAATGCCAGGCTGATGCTCGGTTATTTAAATGAGCATGGACATATTACCGGATTGGATATTTCGGAACATATGGAACGGCAGTTTTACCGCAAGTTTAAAGGAGATAAGCGGGTTGAGTTTATCAATCAACGTATCGATATTCCATTTGATTTAAAAAAAATCTATGATAAAGTTTTTATAAGTTTTGTTATTCATGGCTTTCCGCATGAAATCCGTAATAACGTTATTCAAAATGCTCTTATTCATTTAAAACCTGGTGGAGTATTTCATATTCTTGATTTCGCGGAATTCGATATGGATAAAATGCCATTCCATCATCGTTTCGTCTTTAAAACAATCGAGTGTAAATATGCTTTTGATTTTATTAAAAGAAATTGGAAAGAAATTTTGGCCAAACAAAACTTTGGTGATTTTTCCGAAAAGTATTATTTTGGTAAATATATACGTCTACTGAGCGCTAAAAAAAATGATGAAAAAATCTGAAAAGCCTGTACTAATAGCTGTTCCTACAAATGATGGTATTACTATCTTTAAGAAAATGCTGGGTATGGCAAAATACTTTTATATTTATGCTTTAACCAGTGAAGGGCGGTTAAGCTTTGTTGAAAAAAGAGAAAATCCTTATGAGACCACTCTGCAACATTTAAAAACGCTGGATGTCTATGGCGTAATTAGTGATTGTAAAATTATTATATCTTCTTTTATAGGGAAAAAAGGACAAGAAAGGTTAAGAGCAAAAGGAGTCGAACTCTACTTTATAAAAGGTGATATTCAGGAATCTTTAAAAAGTATTTTCAATAATGAATGATTTCAAAAATAAATCTGATTTTCGCATAATAAGTGACAATTTATGGCTCCCGGAATGCATCTATAAATGCTTCTAATACCCCCTAAATTCCTTTTATTTTTATAGTTATCAAAAGTTAAGTATTAAGAACTTTGGACGAATATAAAACCCGTTGGTCATCATGAAAATGTGCGGTTTTTATGCGGCTATTTAAAAGAACTGAAGCTGGATCTGAAATATAAAACAGGGCAAATTTAATTTATTCATGAAACACGTAAAAAATTATCAATTACATCTGTGGATTATTCTCATTAATTCTCTGATATTGATTTCGGGAATATTCGCTCAATCGGTTAATTATAAATTTGATGAAATAACCATTGACGATGGGTTGTCGCAAAGTACCGTTTTTTCAATAGTTCAGGATCATACCGGCTATTTATGGATCGGCACTCAGGATGGTTTGAATCGTTATGACGGACGTAATATAAAAATCTATCTTACGGATAACAGAGATTCCACGTCGTTATCGGATACATGGATATCCAAAATAATCGAAGATAAATTCGGCTGTCTGTGGATCGGCACGCAAAGCGGCGGTTTAAACTGCTATACCATGAAGAACGATGCCTTTAAAAGGTTTATGCATAATCCGGATGATCCGGGCTCGATTGTTGACAATAGTATTTTAGATATTTTCATAGATTCCAAAGAAAGAATGTGGGTCTGTACGGGAAAAGGCGTTAACCTGTACAATCGGGATAAAAGTGATTTCAGAAAAATTTCGTTTGACGAAGCCTATCAGAATCAGCAGAAAAGCACAATAATCAACCTGGTCTATGAAGACAGCCTGGGCAATTTATGGGTAGGAACCAGTTATGGTCTCGGGCAGATTGATACAGCTGAATTTAAAATTAATTATAATCTGGATAATTACCCCGCTTTATTCGTACTTGTTAATTTTAACATTACCACAATCGTTGAAGACCGTAAAGACAATTTGTGGATCGGCACCGAATCCAGCGGCGCATTTCGTTATAATTTGTCAAACCAGACGCTCAAGCATTTTTATTATGATCCGTCAAATAAATCGAGCCTGAGCAGCAATAAAATTAATAAAATAGTCATCAATAACCAGGATAAAGTATGGATAGGAACGGACGATGGCCTGAATATTTATAATTCTTCCCGGAAAGGTTTTACCGTATTACGTTCGGATCCCTCAGATTTCTCTACGTTGAACAGCAGTCAGATTCTGGACATATATCAGGATAAATCCGGGATTATGTGGATCGGCTGTTTTGCGGGCGCGGTTAACAAGTATGATCAAAAAAGCAGCGTTTTTGAACATTATGTACACGACCCGACCGTAAAAAATTCATTAGTCTACAATGATGTCTGGGCTTTTGCGCAGGATAAATCCGGAATGATTTGGAGTGGCACTAATAAAGGATTAAGCCGCTTTAATCCTAAAAATAAATCCTTCGCAAGTTTTAGACACGATCCGCGGGCTAAAAATTCGCTTTCGCATGATGTGGTCCGGGTAGTAATAGCAGATAAAAAGAACAGAATATGGTTGGGAACGGATGGCGGCGGGCTTAATTTGTATGATCCCAAAAGAAAAAATTTTACCCTGTATCAACATTATAAAAACGATCCTTCAAGTGTCAGTTCGGATGCCATACGCGCTTTATATGAAGACTCGGATGGATATATCTGGATCGGTACCTGGGACGGACTGGATCGATTGGATGTGCAGAACGGCGATATTGTACATTACAAAAATATACCTGATATTCCTAATTCGCTAAGCGATAATCGTATCCGTTCATTATATGAAACCCGTGATAAAAAACTATGGATTGGCACTTATGGCGGTCTTAACTGTTTCGACAGGGAAACAGATTCCGTCCGGTCCTACCAGTTTGACCGTAAAAACCGGGAAAGCCTCAGTAACGACAGAGTGCTTTGTATCCTGGAAGATCAGCGAGGCATCTTATGGGTTGGAACATTCAGCGGATTAAACAGATTTGATCGGAATAAAGATACATTTACAGTTTTTAAGATGAAGGATGGCTTGCCGAATGATGTTATTTATGGCATTGTGGAAGATCAGGAAGGATATATCTGGGTGAGTACAAACCGCGGCTTATCAAAATTTGATCCGCGTCTGGATGTGCCGGTATTCAGGAATTTTAATGTGCTGGACGGACTTCAGAGTAATGAATTCAATGGCGGTGCTTATCTTAAAACGTCTGATGGTGAATTGTATTTTGGAGGAATAAACGGATTTAATAAATTCAATCCGCTCGATATTACCAGAAACGAAAGTATACCGAACGTCGTTATCACCGACTTCAAGATTTTCGATAAAAGTATTCCCAATTCCGGAAGACTTAATTCTTCATCTAAAATATCTTTATCTTACGAAGATCATTATTTTTCGATCGAATTTGCGGCGCTTGATTTTACCAATCCCCTGAAAAATCAATATGCCTATAGAATGGATGGACTCGACGATCAGTGGATTGAATGCGGAAACCGCAGATTTGTCAGTTATACGAATCTGAACGGCGGTACTTATACTTTTTATGTAAGAGGTTCCAATAATGATGAGGTATGGAATCCGGAACCGGCCGTACTGGAGATTTATATTCAGCCTCCGTTCTGGCAAACCTGGTGGTTTCAGGTCAGTGGTATCCTTGCTTTGGTTCTGATCATTTTTGGCTATTCAAGGTCCAGAATTAACCGGGGCAGAGAGCTTCGTTTCAGACTGGAAAAGGAAGTGAATCAGCGCACCATCGAGTTGAAAACATCTAATGAAAGCTTAGTTAAAGCCCAGCGCGAAGCCCAGCGTATGTTTTCGCAGGCGGCATTGTTAAATGAAGTCGGACAACGGATTAGCAGCGAACTGGATCTTAATACACTTTTGAATGAAATAGTAACCAGCGTACAGGGAAATTTTGGATATTACAATGTAATGCTGCTGATGGTAGAGGAAGAGAACAAGGGACTGCGTTTGCAATCGATAGCCGGCGGTTGCGAAGATATATTTACCACGGAACTGGTTGTCCCGAACGGCGAAGGCATGATTGGCCAGGCAGCCTTTACACAAAAAACCCAATTGAGCAATGATGTAAGTACGAATCAGAACTTTATCAGAAAAGGCGGTGAATTAACCAAATCGGAATTATCCATCCCGATTTTTATCGGTAATGAGATATTCGGAGTCCTGGATATCCAGAGCGATGAACTGAATGCCTTCGATGAAGCGGATGTGAATGCTCTGGAAACGTTTAGTACGCAGATTGCTTCCGCTATTAATAATGCCAGACTCTATGAAAAAAGCCAGAAAGAACTGCATGAAAGATCCAAAGCTGAAGAAGCGCTTCGTAAATCCAGGGATACTTTATTAAAAGCCCAGCGTGAGATGCACCGCCGGTCTACGCAGGCCGCTTTACTTTATGAAGTTGGCCAGAGAATCAGCAGTACCCTGGATCTTGATATTCTGCTCAATGAAATTGTGGCCAGCGCCCGCGATGCTTTTGATTATTTTAATGTAATGTTGTTATTATATGATGCGAAAAAACAGGGTGTTTCGTTAAAATCAATTTCCGGAGGCTTCGAAAAATCATTTCCTGCTGATCTTTTCCTGAAATTAGGCGAAGGAATGATCGGTGTGACAGCTAAAGAGAAACAGACCCAGTTAAGTAATGATATTTCTCTTGATAAAAATTATGTATCGAAAGAAAATGATGTTACAAAATCCGAATTAAGCGTGCCCATTTTAAACGGCGCAGAGTTGATCGGTGTTCTTGATATCCAGAGCGACAAAACCGATGCCTTTGATGATGTGGATGTTTCTACCCTGGAAACATTTTCCACACAGATAGCCGCAGCCATGACCAACGCTAATCTATACATAAAGGCTCAGGAAGAGTTAAAAGAAAGAGAACGGGCCGAACAGCGGCTGCGCGAATCACTGGAAAGCCTGGAATCCGCAAAAAAAGATACCGATGATATTTTTCAGAATATTGAAGAAGGTTTGTATTTATTAAACAGGGACGGCGCTATTGGCTCCCAATATTCGAAATCCCTGGAAAAAATTCTGGCAGAGGAAAACCTGGCAGACCGGAAATTGATCGATTTATTAAGACATAAAATACCCGACGCTACCATGAAAAGCTCTCAGGAATTTCTCAGCCTGATGTTCAGGGAAGATGTCGATGAGGACATGGTGCGCGATCTTAACCCTATTTCCGAAATTGAATTAAATTTTGTGGATAAGAAAAAGGTAACGACTTCCAGCAAATTTTTATCGTTCAAGTTTAAACGGATTTATGATAAAACCAGAAAAATATCGGGTCTTATCTGTACGATACGGGATATTACAGGTGAGAGAAGTCTGGCCCAGCAATTGGAAGAATCTGAGATTCAGCAGAAAAAACAAATGGAATGGATGCTCAGCGTACTGCATATCGAAGCGCCTCTACTACAGGAATTTATAAGCGGCGTAAAACGTGAATTGAACACTATTGATAGCTCTTTGCAAAGTTCCAGAAAACAGGAAAATTATGCGGAACTATTGGAAGAAATATACCGCTCCATGCATATCATCAAAGGGAATTCCGCCCTGTTAGACTTGAAATTCTTTACCCAAAGTGCCCATGAATTCGAAGAAGTTATCGAACAGGTGCGGGAGAAAAAGGAAATTAGCGGGTCGGATTTTGTGCCGCTTATTCTCAGGTTAAGCGATATCAGAAAAATGTTAAAAGAATTAGAAGGACTTGCCGAACGCATCAGCCAGATACACAATAATTTTAGACCAAAAAGAAGCTATGAAAGCGATCTTTTCAAACGATCGCTTGCCAATATGGTTGCCAATTTAAGCCGCGATATGAATAAAAATGCGGTGATTGAAATGGATGAATTTGATCCCAATGCTATTCCGTTTCATTACCGGTTGGGCGTAAAAGAAATTTTAATCCAGTTGATTCGCAATTCCCTGCACCATGGTATTGAAACACCTGACGAGAGAAAAAAAGTTAAAAAAACATTGCAGGGTAAATTAAGCTTAACTACCTTTACATTCGATAATCGTATTGGGCTAAAGTTTAGAGATGACGGACGCGGTATTCAGATGAATAAACTTAAAGAAAAGGCATTGGCTGATGGAAAATGGAAAGCATCCGAGTTGGAAAAATGGGATCGGTCCAAAATAGTTAACCTGATTTTTGAACATGGCCTTTCTACTTCGGAAAAGGCTAATCATATCGCCGGAAGAGGCGTAGGAATGGACATAATTAAAGAAAAAATTAAGAATATGGAAGGAACGATCGAAATACAATTTGAAGAAAATAAATTTACGGAGTTTGTAATTACGTTACCTTCAAATAGAAAACGTTACTAATCTAAATATTCATGTAAGGAGGAGCTAAATGAGTGGTAAATTTAAACTAATGATCGTGGATGATTCTACAATCATTAGGAAAGTTATTGAAAAAAACCTTGCTATCTTCAATGTGGAGTTGGTGGCTATGGCTGCAGATGGTAAAGAAGCTCTTGAAAAGTTCAAGGAGACTTCTCCACAAATCGTTACGCTCGACATCACCATGCCGGAAATGGATGGATTAACGGTTTTGGAAGAAATGATTAATATTGATCCAAAGGTCAAAGTTATGGTGGTTACGGCCTTATCAGACAAAGCCACCGGTCTGAAAGCCATTAAACTCGGGGCAAAAAGTTTTGTAGGCAAGCCATTCACGGAAGAAAAACTCAAAGAGTCTTTCCAGAACCTGTTGAACCAATTAAAATCGGGGGAATAGAAATGAAAGAAACTGATCTGCATTTTTTTATTGACAGTACGGTCAATTATTTTGAAGAAATTACCGGTTATAAACCTATCACCGGCATACCTTATCTGAAAGGCGCTGAACCGGTCGTCCTTGAATATACGGGTATCATAGGTATTTCCGGGAAAAGAAAAGGCAGTATTTATATCACCGCATCAGGAGAAATGCTGCAGACACTGGCAGGTATCATTTTAGGCACCAAGGAAGTCGGATCGCCGGAAATCAAGGACCTGATCGGTGAAGTGGCCAATACAATTTCCGGAAATGTACGCCAGGCGTTTGGAACGGATTTTATGATTTCCGTGCCGGTTGTGGTTGAAGGAAAAGCCAAGGATATTAAAACCCCTGATGACATTCAGTCGTTTGTAATTCCTTTAACCTGGCAGGATCATAAATCGTTTTTAATCGTTTGTTTAGAATAGACCGGTTCGATTGAAAAAACTTGAAGTATGGGTGTTGGTTAATTATATCAATAAAACTAATTAACCGGCAAGGTTCGGATAAGAATGATGAATAAAATGCAGGAGAATATCTCCAAACTGACATCCGATCTTCAGTCAATATATGAAGATCTGGAGCAGGAGCGTGTTCGTACAAACCTGATACTCGGCGCAATTTCGGAAGGCGTATTCATGCTGGACAGAAAGTTCTGTATCCAGGAAGGATATTCCTCAAATCTTAAAGATCTGTTAAATCATCCGGATTTAGCCGGACGCGAATTTTTCTCCTTACTGGAGAACAGAATCCCTGAAGATAATATCCGCAGTACGCAGGAATATCTGGAATTTTTATTCAGGGATGATCTGGATGAAGAGACTTTGAACGAACTTAATCCGCTTTCAAAAATCGAGTTTCATTATGAAGATCAGTCGGGATTATGGCTTTCATCAAGATTCCTTTCTTTTATATTTAAAAGGGTAATTCAGGACAACAAAATTGTAAGTATTATCTGCACGGTAAAGGATATTTCTTCGGAAGAAGATCTGACCAGGAAACTGGAGGAATCGGAACGTTATAATAAAAAGCAGATTGAATGGCTTGTAAATATCCTTCATGTCAAACCGATTCTGCTCCAGGAATTCGTAAAAGTCGTTGAAGACGAATTGAAGGAAATTGATGACGCCTTAAAAAATCCCATCGATTTCGGCGGATATAATTCGGTGTTAAATATTATTGTAAGAGCCGTTCATCGCATAAAGCGTAATGCAGCAATACTTGACCTAAATTTTATCAAAGACCAGGCCGTCCGGTTTAAAGATGAATTAGACCAGATTCAAAAGAAAAAAGAAGTCAGCGGCAGCGATTTTGTTCCTATTGTTGTCCGGCTGGGCGATATAAGGATGATGATGCAGGAGATACATACCCTGATGAGCCGCGTCAAACATTTTAAAAACTCCCTGCGCACAACAAGAAAATATGAAGACGGATTGATTACCAGTACCATTAGTGAACTTATTGAAGAGCTCTGTATCGAAACGAAGAAGAAAGTTAACTTTAAATATGAAGACTTTAACAGCGAGGAAATTCCGTTTCAACATCAACAGATTGTGAAGGAGTTCTTAATTATTCTTACAAAATTTACAATCCTGCATAGCATTGAAACGCCGGAACAGAGGAGAGCCGCTAATCACAATCCTGAAGCGACTATTGAACTTGAAACTTTTAATGATGATATAAATTTTGGTTTTAAATTTCGTCATGACGGCCGCCTGATCCGGATTGAAAGAATGTTACAAAAAGTTATCGATGCCCGGGATGCAGCCATTGATGAGGAAGATCCTATCGATGAAAAATCCCAGCTGGGATCGGAAGTCCTGCAGCTTTTCTTTACGCCTACCAGCAATCCCATGCATATCGGCGATGTGAATGATACGGACGGTATTCTGCAGGATATGCAAATGGTAAAGAAAAAGTTAACGCTGCATGGCGGTCGTTCAAAAATTACTTTTACAAGCGAAGAATATTGCGAATATACAATTACCCTGCCTAAAAAATAATTTTACATTCAGAATGAATACTTTAACCTGAAAAAATACTGAGCCGGATAATCCCCGTATTCCGAGCCCGTTTTACCATCAGATGGAAACGCCATCAGCAGAACATCCCAGTTTTGACTGAGCGAATATTGAAGTGAAGGCGCCGCAATCCATGATTTATCATTGGGATTTAAAATAACAAAAAAACTGCTGCGCAATAAGGGACTGATATTATAAGAAAATTCCTGAAAAACAGCATGCCGGGCCGGCGATAATTCACCGGTGTATAATACCGTAAACCGTCTTAATCCGGCATTGTCGGTTGCGCCAATGCTGTTATATAAGTATTCCGAATGAATATAAAAAGAATTGGCAAACGTATAATTTGCGGAAAAAGCCATCATCCAGTGTGCGCCCCTGATTTTTCCATTCGTGACTGTTAAATTTTGAGCATTGGGCTCCATAGCTAAAGCTTTATAATCATAATGCGCATCCGTATATAAAATTTCACCACTGAACCCGGCGTTCCATATTTCTCCGGCCCAGTTGAGCCCTGCTTTAAAACTGTTTTTCTGCCAACCGGCTAATACGGCGACATCATAATTATAAAAATTTGTTCTGAATCTGCCGGCATAAATGACACGTTCCCTGGTCTTACCGGGCGTTACGGAAATATTTATTTGCGATAAAGGACCGAGGTAATATTGAATCTGCAGGGCATCCGTACCTGGTCGTTCTTCATAATCAAAATCAAGAACATCATATGGATTGAATAAATCGGTCGGATTCCAGACCAGGCAGGTGCCCCAGGCCAGTCTTTGTCTTCCTAAAATGATTTCCATATTTCCCGATGTATAACTGAGATTCAAACGATCAATTTCGTTTCTCAGATATAAATTCTCTTCATCTTTATAGTCATACGTCAGGTCCAGAAAATAACTGTCCGTTTCTAATAAGTCCAAAAATGTGTACGTCTGACGGATATTCTTTTGCCAGACTATTAAGCTTCTGGATTGAAGTGTCGCCTGGAATGATTCTGCAGGATACAGGAAAAAATTTAACCGTAGCTGAGCCGTATTCTGCCATTTTCCTGTCTCCAGCGGCAGGTCGGAAATAGCGCCGTCCGTCAAGGTAAAAAGATTTCTGGCATATCCTCCCAAATCCCAGTCAGAGTTTTGAGCATATACCATTGTCTGAATAATAATAAGAATGAATATTTTTTTAAATGTATTCATCATCGTAATTAGTAATTTATTTGTGTATCTAAAAACCGTGTCAGCTTTTTTTATCGTCTGCAATTTTTCCGTCCACTAAGGTTATTATTCTGCGGGCGCGTTTCATTACCCGGCTGTCGTGGGTGGAAAATATAAAGGTCATATCATATTTTTTATTCAGCTCTTCCATCATATCCAGTAGAGACTCCGCCGAAGCAGAATCCAGATTGGCTGTCGGTTCGTCTGCCAGCACAAAAGATGGTTTCGATGCCAAAGCCCTGGCCACAGCGACTCTTTGCTGCTGGCCGCCTGAGAGCATTGCCGGTCTTGTATCTATCCGGTCACCTAGTCCAACCGCTTTTAAAAGTTCAGTCGCTCGTTCATCACGCTTTTGTTTGTTCTCGCCCTGCAGCAACATAATAAATTCAATATTTTCTCTCGCCGTTAAAACCGGTATCAGGTTATAACTCTGGAAAACAAAGCCGATGTTTTTTAGCCGGTAATCGACCATTTTGCTGTCGGACAGTTTGGTTATATCCCTGCCGTCGATTATCACCTGGCCGTCGGTCGGTTTATCCAGACCGCCGATGATGTTCAACAGGGTGGTTTTCCCCGAACCGGAAGGACCGACAACGGCTGTAAATTCCCCTTTGTCTATTAACAGATTAACGTCCTTCACGGCATGAACCGGCACGGCAATCGTATTGTATATTTTATTCAGGTTTTTAATTTCGATGAGCGCCATGATTTTACTCCAAATATTTTATAATTCGATGATCGAATGATTTCTGCAAAAAGCACAATACCTGTTCGTACATTTCCCGCACAGGTTTAAAACAATTATCAGAGCTGCGGTTATCAGTAATACCCAGAACAGAATCAATAAAGCGGGTTCATCAATTAACCAGCGCTGCGGAACAGCGGTGAGTATAATGAATGAAATGGATACGGCAGTTATATCCTTAATCGTATAAGGCTGCTGTTTACGCGCTGGTAATAACCGGCAAAGCACAGCCGGCAGGTAATGGGCGCAGCTATTTTGCGCAGGGCACTTACGGCAATACGCGTATAGAATTACGGGCACGCATAAAAGAATAAGAAGGGCATATAAGATACCCATCCAAGGTGAATAACTACAGGCCACATAAAGCCCGATTATATAAGCCATGCTTGCCATGATCAGCGTTAATAAACCGAGTATTCTTGTTTTCATCGTCATGCCTTTAATTTGTTCTTATGGCCTCAGCCGGTAAAAGCCTGATGGCTTTGTATGCCGGTAACAGCGAAGCTAAAACCGCCGCGATAACAATTAGCAACACCAATGTAAAATAGATTGATAATGGCAGATAAGGATACAGCATAGCCGCCGAGCCGAAACTTTCCAGGCTGACGGCGATAAATGAAAGATTGATGCCTGTATATCCAGTTAGCAAAATTGTTACGGCAGAAATTACTATGCCGATGATTCCTCCTGTAAGGGAAAGAAAAACGGTTTCGGCCAGGATCATTATGAATACCTTGCTCTTATGCATGCCAATGGCCATCAACATACCAATCTCTTTAAACCGTTCCACAACAGACATCAGCATGGTGTTGGTGATCCCAAAAATCAGGGCGGCGATTATAATTCCGATAAAGAAATAAGCGTAAAAATCCATCATATCGGATAAATAAGCTAATTCAGGCGCAATCTCTTTCCATGTTTCCACTAACTGACCGGGCACTATATTTTCAATTTTCGCTTTTACAGCATCAAGGGAATCAATGGCGTTAAGCCGGACGGCGATTTCATGAAAAATCGGTTTTGTATCCAGGTTTTTGAACAAATCCGCCTGGTTGACATAAAGATTCATCTCATCAAACTGGGTGGAATTGGTCTTGTATATCCCGACCACCCGACAGGCCAGATAATTAATGCCGCCCTGCAGATTTTGAAAACTTAAAATAATTTTCGAACGCAGATTCAGATTAAGCCGCTCGGCTAATTTGGCGCCCACAACAGCCGGATTTCGGTATTTGCTGTCTAAAAAAACACCTTCCTGCAGATTTGTGGTAATATCACAAACATTGGCTTCGTTCTGTGCGTTAACGCCTATTATATTAACCCCGTAAGCCGAAGCGGGTGAAGAAGCCATGCCGTTAATTAATGTTCTGGCAGAAACGGCGCCGATAGAATTATGTGCCGTTAACGACCTGTAAATGCCATCTCCATCGGCAATATGTTTTCTGATGTCTCTGTCCTGGTCAAATTGTGGTTGATGAATCTGAATATGGGCCAGATTTCTGCTGATAGCAGTTTCAACCATAGATTCTACCATACCCAGCCATACGGCATTTAAAAAAAGTCCTCCCCATAACCCGGAGGTAATCGCCATAATGATTACCAGGCTTCGTTTTTTATTTCTCCAGATGTTTTTCCATGAAAGCGCTATTAACATTATCCTCTCCTTTCTCAACCCCTGATTTGCTTTGCGATATTCATTTTCCTGATATATAGGATGGGATATATTATAGTGATCAGCGCGATGATTAAAACGGTTAATGCCTGTGATGTAAAAATCCAGGGCTGGGCGCTGAATTTCATGATAGGCTCTATGCCGAAACTTTCATACATTTCCGCATATTCATCTCCCATGTAAATAGGATGGTATACTAAATATTGTACGATCGGAATGCTGGCTATTATGCCGGTGATTACGCCAAGGAAAGATAGTATAACCGATTCCAGCGCGGTTACGATAATCAGGCGGCTCTTACGCATACCCACGGCGATTAAAACCGCAAATTCGCGGGCTCTTTCCGAAACCATCATCATTATCGTTCCAAAAATCCCGAAAGCGATTACAATATATAATACACCCAAAGAAATAATCCCGCCAATATTATCGACTTCAATGCTTTGTTCGAGGTCAGGCATCATCTCATTCCAGGACATTATCACCTGCGTACTGTCAAGTTCCGACTGCAGGGCATCACGGACTTTATTAATATTAGCGATGTTGTCTATCATCACCGGCAGTGAAGTAATGTGTTTTTCACAGGAAAAGATTTCCTGGGCCTTAGGCAGAGCGATAAAAGTCATGGCGTTATCCATCGATTTGAAGGGCATTTTTAATATTCCTTGCACCGGGAGCAAAGCCGCGGCAGTCGTGCCGTGGTATCCCACGCCATATAGGGTTAATGTGTCGCCGACGGCAACGTTTAAAAAACCGGCCAGCGAAGCGCCGATTAGTATACCCTGAGAATTCTGATTTAAAAATACGCCTTGCTTAAGATGACTGCTGATTTCGGTGAGCTCATCCTCATATTCCGGGTGTATGCCGACAACCTGGGCGACGCGTGTTATGGTATCGCTGGAAATTAGTGCAAAAGCCTCCAGTCTTGGTGTAACATGCGTTATATGTTTTTTTCCTTTAACATTTTCCAAAAAGGAATTTTCCATCACGAAACTATTGTCCAGCGATTTTTTATCCCAGTAATCATTATCCTGTATCTGCAGGTATCCGGTAAACATTTTTGTTGATGATTCGATCATATATTCGTATGAACCGAGTTGCCCCGATCGCATGATAGCCGATAGAACAACGGCAAAAAAAACAGACGCTGCAACTATAATGGTGCGTTTTTTATTACGCCAGATATTACGCCAGCTTAATATCAGAAACATGATAGATAATCCTTTCTAACGCACGCGTTTCATATTTTGCAATGAGTAAAAAGATTCCCTGGTATCTATATTGAAATCAATCTTCTGGTAATCCATAACGGTTTTCTGATTCGGTTTATCAACAGGAATCATTTCTATGTGTGTCGGAATCAGACGGCCACCCATTTCTTTGACATTCGAACCCAGCATTGTTTTTACCAGAAATCCATCCTCATCATAAAATTCGGATTTTAACTGCAAATACTCATCTTTCGAAATCCAGGCAATGATTTTTCCCCATACAATACCTGCTTCCGGTCTGGGTGTCAATTGTATTTTATAGCAGTCGTATTCCTCGTAAACCTCTTCGCCGACTAATTCATGCGTATAATCGTCGACTATGGATGATTCGCGCACCAGGTCGTCATGGGTAAAATCCGAACCCATCCACGATTGCAGCATCATGGAAGGAGGGATTTTTATAACGCGGTTTATGGAAGGCAGCCAGTTCCATACTTCTTTTTCTCTTTTCAAAGTGACATTTCCTTTGTCGCGGGCTGGTTCGGTTACGTAAATTAAGGCATAATCCGGTTCCAGAGCCCAGACCTTCATCCCGTATTTTCTTGACCAGTCCGGTTTAATTACTTCCATGGTAAATTCCGAATAACTGGACTTAGCCCGCATCAGTTCATTGGCCTTTTCCACGATTTCTTTGGCCGTTTGCGCGTTTAATACGGCGCTCGAAACCATTATGAATAATCCTGATAAAATTATTTTAGTTATATTCATAACCACCCCATTTCACTTTATTTTCTTATACCATTCAATAACATATCTACGAATTTATATAGAGCCGACTTAAGATCGAAGATATTCCGATTCATAATCCATTGCAACAATAAACCGTCCATAACGCCGACAATAGCCGACGCTATGGCAAAGGAATCAATATTCCTGAACAATCCGCGCCGGATACCATCGTCTAAAATCTCTTTAAATAAGGTACGGTATTCTGTGTATATCGCATTGATATCGATTTTGTTATGAATTTCCTCATCATGCCTGCGGATTCCCTCGGCCCAGAATTCAAACATAATTTCTGCAAAATCGAGTTTTTCATCGGTGTAGTAATTGATAAAGATATCAAACAGGTTTTTTAGTTTAATAAACGGATCAATATTCGTTTTAATCAGGGGAGCAGTCTTCGCACTAATCTCCCTCATCATCAGCTGGAAAGCTTCGGTAAAAATTTCATCCTTGCTGCGGAAATACTCGTAAATAGTACCCTTACCGATGTTTGCTTCCTTAGCCACATCGCTCATTTTGGATTTATCGATACCATTTCTGGAAAACACTTTTAGCGCAGCGGAAATGATTTCAATCTTCTTTAATTCTTTGTCTACGATTTTCGGCGTCATAATACTGCCTTTTATTATTGACCGACCAGTCGGTTTTAATATAACCAATAGAAAATCAATGTCAAAATTTTTTTTAAAAAAACATCAATTTAATTATACTGGCCTTCACGATAGTTTTTTATATCTGTTTTTTTATTCAATTTTAATTTTTTTCTTGCATGCTAAACGAATCAGTGTATATTTTAAAGCAATTGAATACTTGGAATATGAACCGTTTTGACCGTAATCGAAATGAATAAAAGGAGAATAAGGCAAAATTAAGCAGGGAAGGAATCAACAGGAAACTATCCGTTTACACTCCACCGGCATGTAGCACAATTCTTACATTTTAAAATCTATATATCATCCATCTGAAGAGGACGATCACTTGAAGATTGAAGAAATAGTAGGTGCGGAATTTTATCAGACCTTAAAAATTTCCCGTAATAATTCTGAGAACTATGAAGAAGTCATCCTCCATACCTCACAGTTGACAAATTTATGCAAAAATGTACAGAGAAAACTTGGTCCGCCGATTATCTCCGATGAGATGAATCTTACGGAAGAAACCAAAAAAGCAATCGGTTTTTTAGATACACATGATGTATTCGATGTGGTCAATGCGCATGGAGGCATTTGGAAAGGGCAGACTTTGTTTTATGGTCCGGGAACTAACTCTAAAGTCATTTTAATGATCTGGCCATGGGCTGATAGAAATCATCTTACCATAAAAAAGATTATATTATAAAATCACTCTTACGATTTTTTTCTTCGCCGTATTCTGGAAGGTTTATTTTTTGATTGTTCCAGGATTTCCCGGCATTCTTCCAACGTTAAGGCTTCCGGTTCCAGATGCTTCGGAATGCGACCGTTGGTTTTTCCGTCGGTAACATAAGGTCCGTACCGGCCGTTCAGAATCTGTATGGATTAATCCTGAAATGATTTTATTGTCTTATTGGCGTCGGCATGTTTTTTTTCTGCAATCAGTTCGCGCGCGCGTTCTAAGGTTATGGTATATGGATCGTCGTTTTTAATGGATACGAATTTTTTGTCGTACTGAATATACGGACCGTAACGGCCGACATTGGCAAGAACTTTTTCACCCTCCGGCGTCATACCTAATTCGCGGGGCAGCTTAAATAAATCCAGCGCCTCTGAGAGGGTTATCGTTTCCAGACTTTTTCCCGAAGGGATTCTGGCAAAACGGGGCTTTTCCGTTTCCTCCCGTGTACCGATTTGAGCCATTGGACCGAATCGCCCTAAACGGACAATCACCTTTCTTCCGGATGCAGGGTCTTCGCCTAAAATACGATCCTGTACAACTTCCTGCCGCGATACTTCCGTTTTAATATCGATTTGTTCCTTAAACTTTTTCCAGAAGTGTTCCATTAACGGAATCCACTCTTTTTCGCCTCTGGATATGGCGTCCAGGTTATCTTCCATACGGGCGGTGAATTCATAATCCATGTAACGTTCAAAGTGGTCGCTGAGAAAACGGGTTACAATTCTGCCGATATCCGTCGGAATAAACCTTTTTTTGTCGAGTTCAACGTATTCCCGGTCCAATAATGTGCTGATAATCTGAGCATAAGTGGACGGCCGACCGATGCCATACTGTTCCAGGGAACGCACCAGACTGGCTTCTGTAAAACGGGGCGGTGGTTTTGTAAAATGCTGTTCAGGACGGATGGCTTCCAGTTGAACAGTGTCTTTTTCTTTAAGTTCAGGCAGCAGATTTTCTTCGATTTCCATCTGGGCATCGTCGTCGGTTTCATGATATACCCGGTAAAATCCCAGTTCCTCTATCGACGAGCCGGTGGCTCTGAATATATGCCCGCCGGAACATCCCAAATCCACGCTGACCATATTGACGATAGCAGGTGTCATCTGGCAGGCCATGGCTCGCCGCCAGATCATGGAATAAAGCTTAAACTGGTCTTTACTCAGATATTTTTCAATATTAAACGGTTGTCTTAGAACAGAAGTGGGACGAATCGCTTCATGCGCTTCCTGGGCGTTTTTGGATTTGGTTTTATAGTAATTGGCTTTTGCCGGTAGTTTATCATCGCCGAAAAGATTTTTTATCTGGTTACGAATTTCTGCCAAAGCCTCATTGGACAGGTTAAGCGAATCCGTACGCATATAAGTGATTAAACCAACCGTTTCGCTGCCGATTTCAACGCCTTCATAAAGCTGCTGGGCAATGCGCATCGTATAACGGGGCCGGAATCCCAATTTACGGGCAGCCTCCTGTTGCAATGTGGAAGTCGTAAATGGCGGAGAAGGATATCGTTTTTGTTTTTTCTTTTCAATAGCGGAAACATTGAGCCGGCCTGCCGCCGCCTGATCAATGGTCTTTTTAATACCAGCCGCCTGCGCCTCGTTCACAATACTAAACTGGTTTAACTTTTTGTTCTCGTAGTTTATTAATTTTGCGTTGAACTGCTGACCGGATTTGGAAAGATCCGCCTCTATTGTCCAGTATTCTTTGGATTTAAAGGCTTCAATTTCCTGTTCACGTTCTACAATTAATCTTAGAGCCGGACTTTGAACCCTTCCTGCAGACAGACCGGGTTTTATTTTTTTCCATAACAAGGGCGAAAGATTAAAACCAACCAGGTAATCCAATGCTCTCCGGGTCTGCTGAGCGTTTACCAGATCCATCGAAATGTCTCTGGGATTTTTCATCGCTTCCAGGATGGCCGATTTTGTGACCTCGTGAAAAGCTACCCGGTGAATAATTTTATTTCCAAGTAGTTTTTTTTCTTCGATCATCTGCTTAATATGCCAGGAAATAGCTTCCCCTTCGCGGTCAGGGTCGGTCGCCAGGTACAGCGTATCACTGGTTTTCATGGATTTATATATGGCTTCCATGTGCTTTATATTTTTGGCGATCGGTTCGTATTTCATGCTGAAATCTCTGGTATCAACCGCATCCTTTTTGGGGATTAAATCGCGGACATGCCCGTAAGAAGCCAGAACGAAAAAATCATTTCCAAGATATTTTTCAAGCGTTTTTGCTTTGGCCGGAGATTCAACGATCACTAAATTTTTGCTCATATAGGTTACCTTATAAAAGTCTGTATCTTGTCACAACCATTTCACACGCTGCATACTTTATTATATAAATCTTACAGGAATAATTCAAATGAAGAATGCATTTATTTGTAAAACGGCATAAACCTAATAAAGGAATGACATTATTTCAATAGCGGAATTATCAGGTATTATTTTTAAGTTCAATATTTCAATTAGTTGATGTTTAAGTTTTATAAATATCGGGAGGCTTTATGTTTATCGGGCACTTTGCCGCGGGATTTGCCGCAAAAAAGTTTGAAATGGCGCCATCCTTAGGGACTTATTTTATGGCGGCACAATTCATTGACCTGTTGTGGCCATTTTTTTTGATTGCAGGCCTGGAGTCTGTGGAAATTGATCCGGGAAATACTGCAGTCACGCCATTGAATTTTATTCATTATCCATGGACACATAGTCTGACCGGCACATTATTTTGGGCGATGCTTTTCGGTGGAATTTATTATCTGGTTAAAAAAAATATTAAAGCATCCGTCTGGCTTGGAGCGCTTGTATTAAGTCATTGGGTACTGGATTTTATTTCCCATAGACCTGATTTGCCGCTTAGTCCGGGCAGTGATATTAAAGTCGGGCTGGGTTTGTGGAATTCATTTACAGCATCCATTGCTCTGGAGAGCGGACTTTTTATTTTAGGGGTATTCTTATATTATAAGGCAACAAAAGCCCTGAATAAAAGAGGCGTCATTACGCTTTTGGGTTTGATTGTCTTTATGGTATTCGTTTATTTCATGAATTTGTTCGGACCTCCTCCACCTTCAGCAGAGCCCTTGCCCTATATAGGTTTGAGTATGTGGCTGCTTGTGATTTGGGGCTATTGGATTGACCGGCATCGACGAGCGGAATCAGCCGTTTAATAAAAATTACAGGAGCTCGGACCGGTAAAAGGAAATAAATTAGCGCACGAATTTGTAATAAGTTCCTAATTCTCTTGTTTATCTTTTATAAAACATTTATAATTGATTATTACAAAATCTAATTATCCAAATCTAAAATTGGAGGCAGCCCAATGGACTATACCTTTGAAGAGTTAAAAAAGAAAAATGTAAGTGACTTAAGGGAAATAGCTAAAGGTCTGGAGCATGAAGCCGTTCAGGGATATACTCAACTGAACAAGGAGCATCTTTTAGAGGCATTGTGTAAGGCGCTCAATATCGATATGCATGTTCATCATCATGTGGAAGGTATAAATAAGACCAGTATAAAAAAGCAAATCCGGGAAATTAAGCAAAAAAGAGATGAAGCTATTAAAGCCAAAGATAAACAGGGGCTCATTAATTCGCGTAAACAGCTTAAAAAGCTTAGAGGTGAATTACGAAAGCATATGGTATAATTTTTTCTTGATATAGCCTTCCGGGCGTATTCATTGTAAAATGTGATACGCCTTTTTATTTTTTCTGAGTCATAAAGAATTCTTTATCTTTTTCCAAATCCAAATAGGGATACCTGGTTTCAAGGTTAAGGATATAATCAACCTGGGTTTTTACGAAGCTTTGATATTCTTCAGTATCCGGATTAAAAGGTCTGTGTTCCCGCGCTTTGTTGAGCTTTTCGATATCATACATCGCCTTTTTACATTCTTCGCTGAGATAATTTTCACAAAATTTTTCCCAGATATAGTCCACAGCCTGTTGATTAGGCTGAACGAGGCCGGTATCGTAAAAACGGTAGTCGCGCAAATCATCAATCATAATTTCGTAGGCGGGAAAATAGGCGCATTGTTTGTTTTTCTGCAGCAATTTTTCCAGGCCCAGAATCAGCGCCGCTTTACTTTGCTGATTGCCCGTAAACCCGAATTTTAAATATCTGATCGGGCTGACGCTGAAAATAAAAGAACATCCGGGATTGAGGCCTGAAACGATTTGTGTAATCAAATCACAATAATTAAAGATTTCTTCGACGGATAATTTTTCCATTGAGAATTCCCGGGCAGGCATCTTATGACAATTGGATACTATCTGTCCGCTGTTTTTATGCTTGAAGTAATAACTGCTGCCCAGGGTGATGATTATAAATCGGCATGTTTTAAGGAATTCCCGTGTTTCATTTAATTTAGAATTGATGTTATCCAGAACCTTTTTGCGGTCGATGCCGGAAAAAACGCTGTGATGATAAAACGAATGCCATCTTCCGTTAAATTCAAAAAGCTCTTCTTCAGGAAATGTCTCAGATTCATTCACCAGTTTAAGCGAATTATAAATCGACGCCGGATTATAAAGCACTCCGAAAGGATTACTCAGCAGTTTAAACCGGTGATAGTTCAGTTTGGCCGCTATATTATCCGCAAAGCAGGATCCGATCGTTATAACAGGCTGGTCGTGTTGAATCAACATGTCGGATTTATCCTGAATAATTTCGGTTCTGAATTTCATTTCTGCCTGATTTCCCTGCGTTATTCCATTTACACTCGTTTAAAACGGCGTTATTAATTTTTTCATTATAAACGGTTTTGTGTTATTAGTCAATACGCCCCATTAGTCCTGTTATAATTATTCTTTAAAGGCGACGGAAATTTAAATTGTAGTCCGGTGAAATTCATATTAGATTTGCAATAAAACTCTATGTACGGACCGATGTACAGAATACATAAAATAATTTATTTTCTTTTATTGGTTTTTTGCATGCCGTTATTTTTAGCTGCGGACGAAGAAATACGTTTTTCAGCCTGGAAGCTTGTTAACCCGACATCCGATGTCTTAAAAACGATCGAACAAAAAGGCGGCCGGGTAGCCAGTTATTATCCGGGCCGCAGCGCCGTGGTTTATCTGCCGGAAGAATTGAAATCCTTTTTAGTAAATGAAGGTTTTTTACTTGAGAATCTTAATGCCCTAGAAAAAGCCGGTTACGACCAAAATCTTGTTTACACAAATACAATAGGCGAAAGCTATCATTCCTACGAATCCGTTTTATCGATTTTAGACAGTTTTTACACCGCCTATTCTGATATTTCCAAAATAGAAACTATCGGTTTAACGGAACAGGGCAGGAGTATAAAAGCATTCTGCCTGACGGATAATCCGGCTATTGATGAAGCTGAACCGGAAGTACGTCTGATCGGCAATATGCACGGCAACGAGATCATCACCCAGGAAATTATGTTGTGCGCCATTGATTCGATGCTCAAAGCTTATGGTTCGGATCCGCTTGTTACCGGTTTAATCGATCAGACGGAAATCTGGATTATACCCAATATGAATTATGACGGCGCTAAACTTCTCTCCCGTTTTAATGCCAACGGCATTGATTTAAACCGTGATTTTCCGGACAGGGAGTATGATGAGGTGAGCGATCCTGCCGGCAGACAGTCCGAGACCCGGGCGGTTATGGAATGGTCGGAAAATCATCATTTTGTGTTAAGCGCTAACTTTCATGCCGGGGCCATGCTGGTCAATTATCCCTGGGATAAAAATCTTACCGGGCAAAGCGGCTACGCGGCCACGCCGGATGATGAACTATTCATAAGACTGGCCCTGGCTTACGCGGAATACAATATGGATATTTATACGCATCCGGTTTATGAGCATGGTATCGTCAATGGCGCCTTATGGTATGATATAAGCGGCAGTATGCAGGACTGGAGTTATCATTTTAAAGACAATTTCGAAGTAACGGTAGAATTGTGTGATTCGCTTCAGCCTGCAGCCTATAAAATCAAGAATATCTGGCGCGACAACAGTACGGCGTTGTTTAATTATATCAGACAGGTCCACAGCGGAATAAAAGGAATCGTAACCGATTCCCTGCAGCAATTACCGTTAGCGGCCAGAATTGATGTGCTTGAAACCGAAAAGCCGGTCTATAGTAATAGTATTTCGGGAGAATATTACAGACTGCTTGAACCCGGATCATACAACGTTTGTTTTTCAGCCTATGGATACCTGCCTAAAACATTTCAGGTGGAAATTGATACCATATCCCCTTTGGTATTGGATGTTGAATTATGTAAGGAAACATTCTACACCCTGAGTGGATTAATCGTTGATTCTTTAGCCGGTCAGCCGATTGAGGATGTCCTCCTGAAATTTTATCGCAATAACACTTTTATGGATTCTGTCAGATCTCTGGGCAACGGATCATTTGAACTGCAGTTACCGGTAGGCAAATACCTGGTAAATACCTGTAAAAACGGGTATTTCGCATTAAATGATAGTCTTGTTCTTGAAGATGATTTATATCGGCATCTGGCAATTATTCCGATTTTACCCACGGCTGTAAAAGGTACAATTGTCACTCCGGATGGCGGTAACGGCTCAGCCGCCATTGTTTACTGCCAGGGAAAGACCGATACGATATTTAGCGGCAATGCTTTTCAAATCGCAGATATTCTGGCCGGCCGCATCAAAGTGTTTACGTTCAAATATGGTTATACAACGGCTTATATCGATACGCCGGTGGCTAACGGGGATACTTTAACGCTTCAGATTTATCTGGAAAAAGGAATGAATGAATTTACGGAAGATTTTGATAATGATATTACGCTGTTTTCCGTGCAACAGGACTGGGAGCGGGGAACGCCTGTTTTTGGACCGGATTATGCCTATTCGGGAAGTCGTTGTTTCGGAACAAAGTTAGATGACAATTATTCAAAAGGTCCTTTATTATCCTCCCTGATCAGCCCGTTTATCTTTATCCAGGGTATGGATAAGCCGGTGGCCGAGTTCTATCACTGGTTTTCCATTGAATCCGGTTACGACGGCGGTAATATAAAAATATCAGTGGATGAAGGTTCGACCTGGCAGTTGCTTGATCCGCGTCCTGGTTACAGTGTTATTGAATTATCAGATGAATATCATAATCCCCTGGGCGGTCAACCGGCATACTCCGATCATCAGTTAACCTGGGAAAAAGTGACCATAAATTTATATGACTACCTGAAATATCCAGCCTTGCTCTTCCGGTTCGATTTCGGATCGGATGAGCAAAAAACCGATGCCGGATGGTATATCGATGATTTTCATGTTTATGACGGCAACGCCACCAAAGTCGCGGCGCAGGAATTTACTCCCGACGATTATGCTCTGAATCTTCATATTTATCCCAATCCGGCTAATCCTTCGGCAAAAGTATTAATTAATGGAATTAAGATAAACAATCCGCTTCGTATAAAAGTATACACCATTCTCGGCGAGCTGATTTATGCTGAATCAATACCTTCTTTAAGAGAAAAACAATACCTGTGGGAATGGAAAGGAAAGAATCTGAACGGATCATTAGCCGCTTCGGGACTGTATTTTATCAAAATTGAAAACGGCGGTAAAACAAAAACATCCAAACTTGTACTGATCAGATAAAGCGGATGATTTAATATTTTGCGTGTATGTGCATTAGCGGATTAGAAGCGCTCTTCTTTCCGGTGCACAATTTTTCTCAGAAGCACAGACCTTCGATTTACCGCGGCACCCGCTATTGCCACATACACCCTGTTAGCAATACATGCTTTTATATTAGTCATAAGCTTTCAGCGGTGCGCCAACAACTTTCATATCATGGTCTGCAAAAACCTTCGCGATTTCTTCTTCTGTTGGTGGAGATGTCCATTTGTCCGTAACCTTAAAAATGCTTCCATCTTTCCTGATGGTAAATAAGAAACTATCATCTTCCCTTTTTCTGTCAACTGTAGGAATGCGTGTTGCACATTTCTTGGAAGAAAAATTGTGTCGCCTGATTTCATTTGATATTTGTCGTCACCAACTTGAAACAGATAGTCTCCTTCAATTACATAAAACCACTCGTCTTGAAAAGGGTGGATGTGCAAAGGCGGTCCTCCGTTTGGAGTAAGTCCGGTTTGCTCAAAGACCGCTAAATCATTATCAGTGTCAGTCCCGGAGATTTTAATGTCTAATGTGTTCAGTGTAACGCCTTTCATTTTGAAGTGTTCGTCAAATCTTGCGTCACCTGCATTTACTTTAAATCCTTTATCAGTTCTCATAAAAGCACTGTTTTTAATTTTGGCTAAAATACTCAATGGAAAGAGTGCAAGTGCAGATAAAATAAATGTTCTTCGTTTCATATTATTGTCCTGTTTTTTGAATTTTTTTGATTGGTAGTCGCTTTTATCAAGTTTACACTGTCGTCCAGCCTCACCGCTAATTCTCAGCTATCTCGTATCCCTTTTCGAGGATGGCTTCCTTAATATGGGTTAAATCATTCGAATCGTATATAAACGATACTTTTCCGCCGGATAGATCGACATTGACATTATCGACGCCATCGACCGCACTGACCGCCTGACGGACGGTCTCCTGACAATGCATACAGGTCATGCCTTTTACGGATAAAGTTTTTACAGCAGTCATACTGTTTAATTCTCCCCCGGAGGTTAGTTTGTTTTTAATGTTTCTTCCATAGTGCAGAGCGAACATGATCAACAATAAAACCGAACCTAAAAGCTTTAACCATTCGGGTAGTAATTCATGTTGATGATGGTGAAGCATTTCTATATGAAAATTTAAAGCCAGAATATTAAGCACATAACCCAATGCCAGACTGATTGTAATAATCGAGCCGAGGTAAATGGCTAAAGCGCGTTTTCCCAGTGTTTTATAAACAGTGGTAATAGTTACGGTGTTGGTGGCCGGTCCGGCCAGTAAAAATACAAGCGCCGCGCCGGGCGAAAGGCCTTTCATCAGCAGGGAAGCGGCAATGGGCGTGGAAGCCGTAGCGCAAATATACATCGGTATGCCGGCCAGAAGCATTACGAGCATGGAAATAAACGGACTATTCAGATATATTTCGAAAAAGCCTTCGGGAATCAGTGCGCCGATTAAACCGGCTAAAATAAGCCCGGCAACAAGATAATTGACGATTGGCCCGAAAACGCCGTTTTGCATGTAGGGCAAAACCTGCCCGGTACGTTTTATCCAGTTATCATTGTCTTCTTTCCCGGCTGATATATTTTTTATACCGCTTTGTTCACGGTCAAAAATATTGGCCATAATACCTGAAAATATGGCGCTTAAAAAAGCGGCGATGATACGGAAAACGGCAAAAATCCAACCGATTAAGGAGTAGGTAATTAAAAAACTATCCGATCCGATCTGGGGCGTGGCCACTAAAAAGGATAGTGTCGCGCCCTTACTGGCACCCTTGCGGCGTATGGAAGCCGCGACAGGTATCACGCCGCATGAGCATAAGGGCAGTGGAATGCCACCGATAGCGGCCTTGATAACCGATCCCATATTGTTTTTCCCAAGATGACGATGTATAAACGAATCAGGGAAAAAAATATGCAGAATACCGGCTACCAAAAAGCCAAAAATCAAATAGACAGCCATTTCGTTGTAAAAGTATAACAGCTGATCGATGAATACGTTTATATATTCCATAATTTTCTTTGTTTTTATTATATGATAACTGTAATACTAAAATATAATTCCCCGAAATCACATCTGTCCTAAATAAATATTCTAACTTGCCACGATCTTTAGATCGTGGATCAGGACAGCTCCAATAAAATGGACTTCAGTCCCAGATGGAAGTTTAAAATTGGGCTAAAGCCCCATTTTCCGGTTATTTTCATACCGCTATCTGAAGATAGCGGCAAGTTATTTATGATAACTTTTTTTGGGAGTTGTTTTCCAGATCATCTAAAACAACGGACTAAAATCAATTAAAACAACAAATCTTTTTTAAAATCTAATTATTTGGTACTGCTTAGCCCTCGAAATAAATTTTCTTAACATCCATCTTGCATTTGCTTTTTTGTTTATTATATTAATTGTTACTGTAACAATAACATATAAGTATTATGGCAGCGTCATCCAAACTTTCGACATCGGTTAAAGCGCTTTGTTTTTTAGGTAAGCATCAGCAGAAGGGCTGGAGCAGCGCTGAAATATCAAAAGAGATAGGTATCAATACTTCCAAATTGCGAAGACTTCTTTCGATGCTGGTTAAAAGCGGTATTTTAAAGTCGAGCCGGGGTAAAGAAGGCAAATTTGTGCTGAATAAACCGCCGGATAAAATTCATTTACAGGAAGTTTACTGTGCGATCGAAGACCGCAAAGCGTTTCACCTTGATGTAAGACATGTTTCAGTCAAAGACCTGCCGGATTCGGCTAAATTAAATAATTATTTTCTGGATTTATTTGCTGAAATCCAGATTGATATCGAAGATAAGATGCGTAAAATATCAATTAAAAATATTATAGAACAAATTTTATAAATACGATTGGGGGTTGTTATGATCAGCATGGATTTTTTAAAACAACTTAATATTGAAACCAAAAATTTCGGTTCTTCCACCGGGATGCGGTGGGCAAAAACCACAACTCATGGGGAATTAAAAATTCATTCTCCTGTTGATGGACAATATATTGCGACCGTTTACCAGGCTTCTGAAGAAGATTATAACAGACTTGTGACGACAGCCCAGGAAGCCTTCAAATATTGGAGAACAGTTCCCGCGCCGAAAAGAGGAGAGATTGTCCGGCAAATCGGGAACCGTTTGAGGGAATACAAGGATCCGCTGGGGAAACTGGTTTCCTATGAAATGGGAAAATCCCTTCAGGAAGGCTGGGGTGAAGTACAGGAAATGATTGATATCTGTGATTTGGCTGTTGGCCAGTCCCGTCAGTTGTATGGTTTTACCATGCATTCGGAACGTCCGGATCACCGGATGTATGACCAGTATCATCCGCTGGGACCGGTAGTAACCATTTCTTCCTTCAACTTTCCGGTGGCGGTATGGTCCTGGAATGCAATGATCGCCGCTGTCTGCGGTGATGTTAATATCTGGAAACCGGCATCCAAAGTGCCGCTAACCGCTATTGCCGTGCAGCATATTATCAGCAGTGTATTGAGTGAAAACAAATTACCCGAAGGCATATTTAACCTGGTCATTGGCAAGGGTTCTACGATCGGTGAGATGATCCTTAAAGATAAACGCATTCCGCTGGTCTCATTAACCGGTTCGACGAAGGTAGGGAAACATGCCGCTGAAGTGATTTCCGGGCGGTTGGGCAAATACATTCTGGAATTAGGCGGTAATAACGCGATTATTTTAACGCCGGGCGCTAACTTAAAAATGGCTATTCCGGCTATCGTCTTTGGGGCGGTGGGCACCGCCGGTCAAAGATGCACAACAACCCGCCGGCTTATTATTCATAAATCCATATTCAATAAGGTGCGTGATGGCCTTATAAAGGCATATAGCGGTCTGAAGATCGGTACGCCATTGGATGAAAAGAACCATATGGGACCATTAATCGATAAAGAAGCGGTGGAAGCATTTGTCTCCGCGCTCGAACGGGTAAAAAAAGAGGGCGGTAAAGTTCTGTTTGGCGGCGAGAAATTAACCGGCAATGATTATGAATCGGATTTTTATGTACGACCGGCTCTGGTTGAAGCGGAAAATCACTATGCCATTGTTCAGGAAGAAACCTTTGCCCCGATACTCTATCTGATTAAATATGACGGCGATGTGCAGACCGCGATTGATATCCAGAATGATGTGGTTCAGGGGCTTTCATCTTCAATATTTACAGATAACCTCCAGGAAGCCGAAACCTTTCTTTCCCACCGGGGTTCTGACTGCGGTATTGCCAATGTGAATATCGGCACTTCAGGTGCGGAAATAGGCGGCGCTTTCGGGGGAGAAAAGGAAACAGGCGGCGGTCGTGAGTCAGGTTCGGATGCCTGGAAGGTTTATATGCGCAGACAGACCAATACCATTAATTTTGGAAGCCAACTGCCATTGGCGCAGGGTATTAAATTTGATATTTAAGGAGAGTATCATCAATAACACTTATTCTCCGGAAAAACGATCGCACTAATTGCATCCGGGATGATAAAGGGAGGTTAAGCGGTAATAGTCTGATTCATCGGATGTGATTTATCTGCGCTCCTCAAATAAATTACGCTTAAATTTTATAACAAAGGGTGCAGGAGTATTGCTATTTTTGCAATACTTTGATAGCTTTGCCCGTTTTAATTTTGACTTCTGTATTAAGTAATTTTATGAGGATGTAATGACAGAGTACCCCCTGTATATTAATATATTAGGTTCCGTTGCAGGAATATTAACCACCATAGCTTTTTTCCCGCAGGTTTTTAAAGTGATCACCACCAAATCCACTCATGATATTTCATTATTTATGTTTCTGATTATGGCCATTGGTATTTTTTTATGGTTTTTGTACGGGTTATTTATAAATGCTCTGCCCGTTATCCTTGCCAATTTTATCAGCCTTTTCCTAGCTACGATTATCCTGGTTTATAAATTGAAGTATAAATAATTCCAGGTGAATCCTGATCGGGAAGCGGTTCTATCCTGAACTTAAAATTCATAGAATCAAATCAAAACCTTTGGTTATTACGTCTGCCGGTCGTCTGGCAACGTATTCTGCGCTAAATTCATTTGCTTTGTACCTGAATTTTTATTAAACAACCGGAGAATTATGGAAACAGCACAATCAGTATGAATCCTTCTACCCTTACTTCCAAAAAAATATTTTTTTTCTGGGCGCCGTTAGCGTCTACCTGGTTGATGATGGCTATCGAAGGGCCTTACCTGGCGATGATCATAGCCAGGCTGGCTGAACCTAAATTTAATCTTGCCGCGTATGGCGTGGCCTATTCGATCGGTCTGTTAGTAGAAGCCCCCATAATCATGATTATGAGTGCTTCTACCGCGCTGGTAAAGGACAAAGACAGCTTTATTAAATTAAAACGGTTTATCTATTTGCTCAATGCCATAGTTTCTGTTATTATGATTATTCTCGTTATCCCGGAAGTATTTCAAATGGTGATTGTTAATTTGATCGGTTTGCCGCCGGTGGTTGATAAACTTACCTATCACGCGGTAATCTGCCTGATGCCCTGGCCGGCGGCGATCGGGTACCGGCGTTTTTACCAGGGATTGCTGATAAGAGCCGGCCAAACCCATTTGGTCACTCTCGGAACCGTAATCCGGTTGATTTTTATGTCGGTTACCGCCGCTGTTCTTTTTAAACTGGAAATCCTGCCCGGCGCTTATGTGGGCGTTCTGGCTTTATCTGTCGGCGTACTTACTGAAGCCGTTGCCAGCCGTATTCTGGCTATTCCGACTGTTAAAAGTATAGTTCATAAAGACGCGCAGACAAACACTGGTCTGAGTTATGGGGAAATTACCAGATTTTATTATCCCCTGGCTCTTACCTCCATGCTTGGATTAGGGGTACAGTTTTTACAGACCTTTTTCGTCGGACAAAGCCGGATGGCCCTGGAGTCGCTCGCGGTTCTTCCAGTCGTCAATGGACTTGTTTTTCTTTTTCGCAGTCTCGGGCTTTCTTATCAGGAAGTTGTAATTACCTATCTTCATGAAAATCAGCAAAATTATAAAATTCTGCGCCGGTTCGGATTATATCTCGGAGGCGTTATGACGATCATACTAAGCGTCATTGCATTCACAGATATTTCGATGATCTGGTATGAAACCGTATCCGGCCTTTCAACAAAACTGGCTGAATTTGCCGTTTTACCCACGCAAATTCTTATCCTTCTTCCCGCGCTAACCGTTTTGATCTCTTTACAGCGAGGCACGGTTGTTTATGCCCGCCGGACCAAACATATCACTCTGGCCACTTTAATTGAAGTTATCGGAATACTTACCGTATTGAGCTTAACCATCTTTTTTCTGGATTGGATCGGTGTTCTTGCGGCCGTTACCGCCGTGTTTTTCGGCAGGACTGCCGCCAACCTGTATTTCCAGTATCCGGTATCTTTGATCAGGAAACAGATATCATAATGTTCGATTGAATTAGAATTTCAGATTTTATATATTTTTGTTTAATATTTAAACGATTTACGTTTGGATATTTAATTTGCAGGAAACATTTTGTTTATACTGATATTTCACAGAAAATACATTGGTCTTATCAATGCATCTTAAAACCGAATTTGATAAACTTTTTGAGTTTTGCTCGGCTAACGGCAAAATAAAACCTGAGTTGTATAAACTCGAAAATGATAAATTAACCCGAATTATTGACAAGAAGAGCGGGAAAAAATTTGTTTTAGACAACGGCTTTAAAAAGATAATAGCCAATAAATCCGTAATTCCAGCCTCTGTATTAAAAAGTGCAGAACTTAAAAAACATATAGCCCGGAGAAAGTGCGACTGCCTATTAAAAATAAAAACGGATGATGATCAGGTTTTCTTTGCCGCCCTTCCTTCGCTTGATAGCCATAACAATATAATTTATACCCTGCTTGCCGATTCGATCCGGTTCCGGATTCAGAATAATAATCTGAAAGAAACGCTGGACAGAAATACAAAGTTGTCCAGACGTATGATCAGCGAGATGACCGCTCTTCATGAAATAAGCAGGGCGATTGATTCTTCACAAAACCTGGATCACCTGCTGCAGTATATTTTAGAAAAATCAATGTACCTGATAGAAGCGGAATCCGCCTCGCTGATGCTGTTAGCCGATGATAATCCGCAGGAATTGGAGTTTAAAGTTGCTCTCGGGCCTAAGTCCGCGGAGGTAAAAAATTTCAGACTGCCTTTGGGAAAGGGCATATCGGGTTGGGTGGCACTGAAGGGCGAACCGATTTTGATTCCGGACGCCTATGCGGATCCCAGGTTTGATCCCAGTTTTGACAAACGGAGCGGTTACCGCACCAAATCCTATCTTTGCGTGCCGCTGAAATACAAAAATGAAATACTTGGCGCCATGACTGTTTTAAACCGGTTGGATCAGAATCCGTTTGATGAAAATGATAAGGATATTTTAGCCACCTTTGCCTCCCAGGCAGCCTTAGCGATTCAGAATACAAAACTACTTCAGTCCGCCATCGAAAATGAGCGGCTTGAAAAGGAATTGCAGGTAGCTTCCGAAATACAGCATCTGCTGATTCCGCGGCAAATACCAAAAATAAAGGGCGTGGATTTAAGCGCCGTATACATTCCCTGCAAAGAAGTCAGCGGCGACTTTTATGATATTATTCCCATTGATGAATCCCGGTATATTTTTGTCGTGGCCGACGTTTCGGGAAAGGGCATTCCGGGGGCATTGCTTGTGTCCAATATGCAGGCCTGGCTGCGGGCTTATATTGAATACAGCGACGATCTTGTTTTTATCGTTAATCGTTTGAACGAAAGGATTACGGCAAATACCACCGATGACCGGTTTATCACTTTCTTTTATGCAATGTTTGACATGCGGAATATGAAGTTATCTTACGTGAATGCAGGACATAATCCGCCTGTGCTTATTGATAAAGCGGGGAAAATAAAGCTCCTGAAAAAGGGAGGATTGTTTTTGGGGTATATGCCCTGGCAGTACGAGATGGAACAAATAAAGCTGAAATCGGGGAATACGGTGGTGATGTACACAGACGGTCTGGTGGAGGCTATGGACGAAAAAAACAGAGAATTTGGTACCGCCAAACTGCACAGATTTCTCAGGGAAATTAAAGATGCCGATGCCGGGACGATCCGGCAGAATATTATCGAAGAGGTTGACCGCTTCCGGGGCAGCAGGCCTTTGGAAGATGATTTTACACTGATTGTCGCAAAGATAACGTAATAATTTATTTCCGGAAAAATAACAGAAGTAAAATTACATTTTTTAAACAGGGATTTCCGGTGAACGTATAAATGTTTTTAAAAGATTCAACAGGAGGAGAGAAATATGGGGTTCGTTACCCGTGAAGAAGACGGCGGCAAAATTACGGTGATTGAAATCCCGGAACGATTGACGCTTGAGTCATCCGGCGAACTTAAGGACCTGCTGAAAGAATTAATGGAAGAAAAAAAATACCGGATTATCATGGACCTTGGGCAGACAAAATATGTCGATTCCAGCGGTCTGGGGGCGATTGTATCCAAAATAGCCATGACCAGGGCTAATGGCGGAGACGTCAGGCTGGCCAGTGTTCCGCAGAATATTCAGGAACTGCTGGAATTGACGCATCTTACGCAGATACTCAGGGTGTTTAAATCTTTAAATGAAGCGGTTCAAAGTTATAATGAATAAAACCGATTTGATGGATCATAGTAAATTCCATTATCTTGAGCCGGATTATTACAGAGAAATATTTAAGCTACACCCTGAATTCAGAAAAAGTATCCATGATAAATTTTTGCTTTTATACGGAGAGCAACAGACTAAAAAATTCTTTCCGGAACTGGAACGCCTGCTCAAAGTTTATTACGCGTACAAATCGGAAGAGATGATTGAATGGGAAAAGCATTTTAATCCCGAAAACAGGTTTACCGAAAAGGATGTAATCCTGATAACTTACGGTGACTTAATTCAGAGTACGTCTGAGAATCCTTTAAAAGTCTTTCACCATATTTGTGACCAATATCTTCATGGCGTAATTACCACCATTCATATTCTGCCTTTTTTTCCATATTCTTCAGACAGAGGTTTTGCCATCATGGATTTTGTTGATGTGGATCCCAATCTGGGCGCCTGGGAAGATATTCTGGATATGAAAACACATTTTCGGCTGATGTTTGACGGGGTTCTGAATCATGTTTCTTCCAAATGTCACTGGTTTCAGGAATTTCTAAACCAGAACCCGGAATTTGAAGATTTTTTTACCGTCTTTTCCACAAAGCAGAAAATTTCCGAAGACTACCTGAAGATAATTGTCCGCCCCAGAACCACTGAATTATTAAGCGCGTATCAGACGCTCAACGGACCGCGCATGGTCTGGACCACCTTCAGCGCCGATCAGATAGATCTGAACTATAAGAATCCTAAAGTGATTTTGAAAATGATAGAGATTCTTTTAACCTATATTCGCCGGGGCGCGGATATCATCCGCCTGGATGCCGTTACCTATCTTTGGGAAGAATTAGGCACAAGCTGCGTTCATCTGGAACAGAATCATATTACCATAAAGCTTTTTCGGGATATTCTTGATGCCGTTGCGCCTCATGTTGCTCTGATTACCGAGACCAATGTTCCTCATGCCGATAATATCAGATATTTCGGTAATGGCTTTGATGAAGCGCAGATGGTTTATAATTTTGCCCTGCCACCACTGGTTTTGTTTACTTTTCAAAACGAAAATTCGGCAAAACTCACGGAATGGGCTAAAGACCTTAAACCGTTCAGCAGGCAGGCTACTTTTTTTAATTTTCTGGATTCCCATGACGGCGTGGGCGTTATGGCGGTACGCGATATTCTGACGCCCCGGGAAATAGAAATGATGTCGTTAAAAATTTTAGAGCATGGCGGATATATCTCTTATAAAGATAACGGTGACGGCACGACCAGCCCTTATGAGTTTAATATAACCTGGTGGAGCGCTATTAATAATGATGATACCGATGAAAGCAAGTCCCTGCAGGTTGAACGCTATCTTGCTTCCCGGGCCATTGCCTTAGTGATGATGGGTGTGCCGGGCATTTATTTACACGGATTTTTAGGCTCTAAAAACGACGCTGAACTGGTTTTGGCCGAAAAGCAGACCCGTAGTATTAATCGTAAGAATATTATGGAAAGCGAACTGATTAAATCTCTTGGAAATCCAAAGTCAACCACATTCCAGGTGACCAGCCGACTGCGCCGGTTAATAAAAAAAAGAATCAATGAACCTGCCTTTCATCCCAATGCCGGTCAAAAAGTTTTTAATATTTCGGATAAATTATTTTGTCTATTGCGCACGGCAAATGAACATAATCAGCAAATTCTGACCGTTACCAATATTTCTAACAGAAGTCTTTCGGTTAATTTAAATCTTGATGCGATTCCCCATGCCGGCAACCGCTGGCAGGATATAGTTTCCGGTTCGGTTTTCACCTCGCCGGATAATTACCTGAGATTTGACCTTAAACCTTACCAGGTATGCTGGTTAAAAAATAAAATTTATGAATAAAATAGTGATCATAGTATGCATTTTGATAAGAGTATCTCAACACTAAACAAAAGACTTTTGCCAAAAGATATGTCTGTTTCAGGGAAAGACCTGCCTGATAAATATTTGTCATCTTCAGCCTTTGTGCGAGATATTTCGAACATTTATCGAAGGTAGACAGGAACAAGGATTATAGGAGATTTAACATGAAAAGCTGTTATCTGATTATGTTAATACTGTCGACGGTAGTTTTTGCAGCCGCAGGGGAGTTTGATAAATATTTTACCGGGCAGACTATGCGTATCGACTACGTTCATGTTGGCGATAATGATGAAGAATGGGTCGCCATTGATCATATCTATAAAGAAGGCGAGTGGGCGGGCACCCGGAAAAACATGATTGATCCGCACAATAATGGTAAATATTTTATCAAAGTATATGAGGTGAAAAGCGGAAATTTAATTTTTTCACGGGGATTTAACAGCTATTTCGGAGAATATCAGACTACAGCTAAAGCTATAAACGGCATTAAAAGAGCGTATCATGAAAGCGCTGTTATACCTTTTCCTATAGACAGCATTTTGTTTACACTGGAAGTCCGCGATAAATATAATAAGCTCAACCCGGTTTTCAGCTCGGTAATTGATCCGAACAGCGTGGATATTATAGAAGAAAAGCCTGATCCGGAAATTGTAGTGGTTCGCCAGGTTATAAACGGCACGCCGCAGGATAAGGTCGATCTGGCCTTTATCGGCGAAGGTTATACCAAAAGCGAGCTGGATAGCTTTAAAGCCCATCTTGCTTATTTTACAAATGTTTTTTTAAATCAGGAACCTTTTAAAACTTATAAAGACCGTTTCAACATATACGGCGTGCTGAAGTATTCCGCCGAGAGCGGTATCGACGAACCGACCCATCATTCTTTTAAAAACACAGCCGTTGGCGCTTCCTTTAATTCCATGGGCTCGCCTCGCTATGTACTGACCGAAGAAAATAAAGCGCTGCATGACATTGCGTCGGCTGTTCCTTATGACGCTTTGCTGATCATGATTAACCATGACCGGTACGGCGGCGGGGGTATTTATAATTTCTTTTTAACCTTTACCACCGGCAATATCTGGAAGGAATATGTGATGGTTCATGAATTCGGCCATTCCTTTGCCGGTTTGGCGGATGAATACTACAGCTCTTCCACCGCTTATGAGGAATTTTATCCGCCGGGCGTGGAACCCGTTGAACCCAATATTACCGCTTTACTGGATCCGCAGAATTTAAAATGGCAGGGACTGGTGGAAGAAGGCACGCCCATTCCCACTCCATGGAATAAAGAGGCTTATGATAAAGCCGGCGAAGCGTACAATAAAAAGCGCGCTGAATATAACAAAAAAATTGCAGAGTTAAAGAAAAACGGGGCGCCGGAAAAAACCATCAAAGCTATAGAAGAAGAAGCCAACCTGCACAGTAAAAAAAATCAGGCCCTGCGCGATTCGCTGATGACCGCCAGTCCTTATTGGGGAAAAACCGGCGCCTTTGAAGGCGCGGGATATATTTCAACCGGGTTTTATCGTCCGCAGATCGACTGTATTATGTTCAGTCAGGGCATAAAGGATTACTGCCCGGTATGCCGTCAGGCCATTGTGGAAATGATAAAGTATTACACCGAGTGATAGATGAATAGAAGATTTAAAGATAAAACTGTCCCGCTAAAGGTCAGCCATGGGCCGGATGAAAATTCATTGGAATACCTTTAGAATGAATATAGGTTATCTTGGGTATCTGCTTTTTATTCTTGGCGAGGCAAATGGACTGCCATAGAAAATATCCTTCGCTAATCGGGCAACTCCTGATTCCCAGGTACCTTGGCCCATAGCAAATAAAAATGATTCTTCGGATTCAAACTTGCCATAAGATACGAGCTGTCCCGCGCTGTTATCCCATATGGTGAACTTACCGGAATGCACTAATTTCGGAGATGAACCCCCAGTCGGTGTTGGTCCACCAGTCCAGATGCCGCTTTCCGCTGCCTTCCTGTGTATTTTCAGTTCCTGAATTAATAACGTAAAATCAATTAAGGTATCAGAAACTGTGATAAACTGATTCGGCGCAGGAAATTTAATAGTTATTCTCTCATGGTCATTTAAGCTTTCTCTTCGCTCCTCGAGTTGAATATTACAGGTTTTATCCAAATAAACGTTTTTAAAGGTCGTTGCGTATTTTACTTTTTTGGGGAAGTTATGAATGAAAAAAGACATATATACTTCGTCCGGATTGCCATGTCCTAAATCGTCATAAACATCATCGCCATTTTCGATAACGGGCTGGTCTGTTAACACTACATATAAATAAAGGTCTGAAAAGGTTTTATCTTTGTAATCCGGCGTTATTACTATACTTTGCGTAGTGCATGAAATAAAGAAAAATAAACACAAAAAAGATAATGAATTTCTCAGCATTTTTGTCTCTCCATTCATTAATTGAATAATTAATAAGTATTAATTAAGCCGGCTAACATAAATCGGACAAAGTTTATAAGCGCCGATATTTTTTGCGAATATATTAAAAAAATCAAATAGAATAAACAGGATAATGGATAAAAAAAACGATATTCCAGGATGCAATTTAATTATGGGTTTCAAGAAAAGTGGTGAGAAGCGGGCGGCGACGACTGCTGTTTTTTATTTATTTTAATCTTTCATATTTTTTTTTATATTCTTTAACATTATTTGTCTTCAAATTGGACTATATATGACACCTGAACAACAAGCCAGAATCAATATCGATAAAATGCTGCAATCTGCTGGCTGGATTATACAGAATATGAAAGATATTAACCTGAGCGCCGGAATTGGTGTCGCTGTAAGAGAATATCCCACAGACACAGGTCCTGCGGACTATGTGCTTTTTGTTAATCGTAGCCCTTTTGGTGTTATTGAAGCCAAGAAAGAAGGAACAATTCTTACGAGTGATCGTGTGGAAGATCAGCCTGAGCGTTACTCCGTTAGTTATTTAAAGTACATGCAGGAAGCAAAGGACTTACCATTTCTTTATCAAAGCACTGGCAAAGAAACACGTTTTTGTGATCAGCGTGATCCAAATCCGAGGTACCGTGAAATATTTTCATTTCATCAGCCACAAACTTTATTAGAAATATGTAATGAAACTAAAACTCTTCGCGGCAGATTAAAAGAACTGCCTTGTCTTGATCCTGAAGGACTGCGTATTTGCCAGAAAAATGCCATCGAAAATCTGGAAGAATCATTTGCCATGGCTAAACCGAGAGCCCTTATTCAAATGGCCACGGGCAGCGGCAAAACTTATACTGCTATTACATCCATATATCGTTTACTAAAATTTGCCGGAGCAAAACGTATTTTATTTTTAGTAGACACCAGAAACCTTGGAGAACAGGCTGAACAGGAATTCCAGGCTTATACACCGGTTGATGATCAGAGAAAATTTACCGAGCTTTACACGGTTCAACGATTGAGTTCATCCTTTATAGATAAGGATGCCAAGGTTTGTATCAGCACAATACAACGCATGTATTCCATTCTGCGGGGTGAAGAACTGGATGAAAGCACGGAATTAGTTTCACCGAATGAACTCGTCTGGCAAAATCAAAGATCAAAAGAAGTTGTCTACAATTCAAAATATCCCTGTGAATTTTTTGATTTTATCATCATCGATGAATGTCACCGATCCATTTATAATTTATGGCGGCAGGTGCTGGAGTATTTTGATGCCTTTATGATCGGATTGACAGCTACGCCGGATAACCGCACCTATGGATTTTTTAATGAAAATGTCGTCAGTGAATATACTCATGAAGAAGCTGTGGTGGATGGCGTAAACGTCGGTTATGATATTTATACCATCGAAACCGAAATAACAAAAAACGGCGCACATCTGGAGGCAAAGGAATGGGTAGATTTTCGCAGTAGACAAAGCCGAGAAAAACGCTGGGCACAGTTAGATGAAGATGTAGATTATAATGCTAAACAACTTGATAAAGATATCGTAAACCCCAGTACTATTCGAAACATAATTAAAACATTCCAGGAAAAGTTAAAAACAGATATATTTCCAAAACGCACCGAAGTGCCTAAGACACTTATCTTTGCCAAAACAGACAGCCATGCCGATGATATTATTCAGATTATTCGGGAAGAATTTGGAGGAGGTAATGATTTTTGTAAAAAGATCACTTATAATGCCAATGAAGATCCAAAATCATTATTAGCCGCATTTCGAAATGCTTATTACCCGCGTATTGCCGTTACCGTTGATATGATCGCCACAGGAACCGATATAAAGCCTATCGAAGTGCTTCTTTTTATGAGGGATGTTAAATCACGAAATTATTATCAGCAAATGATCGGCCGCGGCACAAGAACCATACCTAAAGATGATCTTAGACAGGTAACACCATCAGCAAGCAGTAATAAAACCCATTTTGTAATTGTTGATGCTATTGGCGTTTGTAAATCCTTAAAAATCGACCATCCCCCGCAGGAACGCAAATCAACGGTTCTATTAAAAGATTTAATGATGCATATAGCGCTCGGAAGTAACGATGAGGATACATTTACCGCTTTAGCTAATCGTTTAACCAGGATGGAAAAACAAATTAGCAATGAGGAACGTGAGCGCTTTATAAAATTGAGCAAGGGTTCTTCAATTAATCAGGTTGTACGCCGACTGCTCGATGCTTATAATCCTGATATACAAATTGAACGGGCTTTAAAAAATAATCCTGAATTGATAACGAAAGAAGGCACACAAGAACCAGCCAAAGAACAAATTGAAAAGGCAAAACAGGAATTATATAATGAGGCCAGCCGGATTTTTGACAATCCTGATCTGCGTGATTTTATTGAGAATGTGCGACGGGGCTACGAGCAGATTATAGACACGGTGAATCTGGACGCCGTAACCTTCACCGGGTTTGATGAGCAGGCCAAGGACAGGGCGCGGAAAATCGTATCTGATTTTGAAGCTTTAATAAAAAGCCAGCGCGATGAAATTACCGCATTAAGAATATTTTATGATCAACCGCATCGGCGACGGGAACTTACTTACCGTATGATTAGTGAATTACGCGAAATTCTACTGCGAAAAAAGCCCGAATTGAATATTGCCCGGGTATGGGATGCTTATAAACTATTGGAAAATCCAAATCTACAAAATCCCATTAGCGAATTAACTGCACTGGTTGCTTTAGTGCGCCGGGTAATCGGCATCGATGAACAGCTCACCTTATTTAAAAGCGTTGTGGATAAAAATTTTAAAGACTGGGTATTTGAGAAAAACGCCGGGCCGAAACAGTTTACGGAAGAACAAATGCACTGGTTGAGAATGATTAAAGATCATATCTGTGCATCGGTGCATATGGATAAGGATGATTTTGATAATACGCCGTTTGCCGACCACGGCGGATTAATGAAAGCCTGGAAAATTTTTGGTGATGATCTAGAAAAATTAGTAGATGAATTGAATGAAGCAATGGTAGCTTGATATGAGAAAAATTGTTTTAAATAAAGTTAGTGAACCCAAAGCCACTTGGGGCGGTCCCTGGACTGAGAAAAAACTTCAGGCATTTGAAGAATATGTATTGGCATATTTAAAAATAATGCATAAAAATCCTTATTGGAAAACCATATATTTTGATGGCTTTGCAGGATGTGGGGAGAGAAATATAGAGAAAAATGCACCAAACTTATTTGACTTGGACCTGGATTCGGGTGATGCAAATGTATATCGTGGTGCAGCAGAACGTTTAATAAAATTGCAGAAACCAGATATTTTCGATTGGTATTATTTTATTGATAAAGATGCAACGAGTATTAAAAAATTAGAATCAAAATTAAAAAGTATTCAGGAAAGTAAGAACAAGAATATTATCTATAGAGCTAATGATTGTAATGAAGAATTAGTCAAGCTCAGTGGTGCTTTAAAAAAAAGGAAGTATGCTGCTCTTATTTTTCTTGATCCGTTTGGAATGCAAATAAACTGGGAATCTATTGCTCAATTGGCAGGAAGTCGGTCCGACCTTTGGATATTATTACCAACAGGGATGATTATTAATCGACTTTTAGATAAAAATGGTGAATTAAAGAATATAAAAAAATTAATATCATTCTTTGGTATTAATGAAGAATCAATAAGGAAAAAATTTTATAAAACAATTGAATACAAAGATTTATTTGGAAAAGATGTTAAAGATATGGATAAAATTATTGATCCGATTAATAAAATCGCTGAATTATATATAGAGAATCTAAAACAAATTTGGAAATATGTCAGTCATCCTTTAAGATTGAATAATAAAAAAGGTGTCGCTTTATTTCATTTTATATTAGCGTCAAATTCACAAGCGGCACAAAAGATTGCTAATCATATTATCAGGAATGTATAAATGAACAAATCCAAAATAGAGTGGACGGAAATGTCCTGGAATCCCACGACGGGATGCGATAAGGTTTCCACAGGATGTAAATTCTGCTATGCCGAAACCATGGCCCGGCGTCTTAAGGCGATGGGCGCGGAAAAATACCGGAATGGTTTTAAGTTAACGCTGCATGAAGATGTTTTGGATGAACCCTACCGCTGGAAAAAACCGCGCATTGTTTTTGTTAATTCCATGTCAGATCTGTTCCATAAGGATATCCCGGTGGAGTTTCTGCAAAGGGTTTTTAAGGTCATGAACGAGAATCCCCAGCATGTTTTTCAGATATTAACCAAACGGGCTGATATTTTAGCGGATTATGATAAGCGAAACCTGGTAAACTGGACGCATAATATCTGGATGGGGGTTACTGTGGAAAACAGTGATTTTCTGCAAAGGATAGAATTATTGAGACAGACCAAAGCCCGGGTAAAATTTTTGTCCTGCGAACCACTTCTGGGTCCTTTGTATAACATAAACCTGAAAAAAATTGACTGGGTGATTGTGGGCGGCGAGAGCGGCAGAAAGCCGCGGCCCATGCAGGCGGAATGGGTGGTTGATATTAAAGAGCAATGTGCCCGGAACGGCACGGCTTTCTTTTTTAAACAATGGGGAGGCATCAATAAAAAGAAAAGCGGACGACTGCTTGAGGGGCGGATTTATGATGATATGCCTGAAATTCTTCAATTATGAACGATAATAATATCGAAAAATAATCGTAGTATTAAACCAAAACTTTGTATTCATGATTGTGAACTTCTGATTAATGATGAAAAATAACTATCCTAAAACTTGGTATAAAGTTAAACTTGGCGATATACTAAAATTAAATAATGGTTTTGCTTTTAAAAGTAAAGATTATTCCACCGACGGTATACCCTTAGTTAGAATATCTGATATTCATAATGGTCTTGTTAATTTAGATAATGTAGTATATGTATCTGAAAATAAATTTGAAGAAGACTATATTATCAATAAGGATGACATTTTGATTGCTATGTCAGGAGCTACTACAGGAAAATTTGGCATATACAAAAATAACATTACCGCTTTACAAAATCAGCGGGTAGGTAACTTTAAAACTAATGATAAATTAATTTATAAAATTTTTTTATACTATTATTTGTTTGTACTAAAAAACATCATTGAGAAAGAGGCATATGGTGGTGCCCAGCCAAATATTTCTTCTAGAAAGATAGAAAGTCAAAATATTTACCTTCCACCATTACCCGAGCAAAAACGTATTGTAGCAAAAATCGAAGAGCTGTTCAGCGAAATAGACGCCGGTATTGAAACACTTAAAAAAGCCAGAGAACAACTAAAAACCTACCGGCAGTCGGTGCTAAAACATGCTTTTGAGGGCAAATTGAACCATGATTATGGAAACTCTGCGTGGGCAACGTCGCCACTTAAAGAAGTTTGTTCAAAAATACAGGATGGCACACATTACTCACCCAAAATTCAATATAATGAGAAAAGACCAAATACTTATATGTATATAACGGCAAAAAATATTAAAAATAATTACATTGATCTTTCGAATGTTACCTGGATTGGTGAAGAATTTCATAAAAAGATTTATTTACGTTGTAATCCAGAATATGGTGATATTTTACTTACCAAAGATGGTGTAAATACTGGTGATGTAACTATAAATACAATTAATGAACCAATCAGTATACTTTCAAGTTTGTGTCTACTTAAACCTGATAGAACAAAAATTATACCCAGTTATTTAAAATATTACATACAAAGCCCAATTGGTAAAAGAAATATTCTAGGTAAAATGACTGGAACTGCAATTAAAAGAATTATATTGATTAGAATTAAAGAGTCTACCGTTCTTTATCCTTCAATTAAAATACAAAATCAGATTGTTCAGGAAATTGAAGCACGCTTATCCGAAGCGGATCATATGCAAGAAACCATTGAGCAATCACTTAAACAAGCCGAAGCTTTAAAACAATCCATTCTAAAAAAAGCATTCGAAGGCCGTCTGGTTCCGCAGGATCCCAATGACGAACCGGCGGAGAAGTTGCTGGAAAAGATAAAACAGGAAAAGGCAAATCTGAACAAATGACTTTCAACCCGGAAATTCATCACCGGAGATCCATCCGGTTAAAAAATTATAATTATACACAAAGCGGATATTATTTTATCACCCTGTGCACAAAGGACCGGCAACATTTGTTCGGAGAAATTGTAAACGGTAAAATGATTTATAATACATCAGGTGAAATTGTTCATGACGAATGGTTAAAAACGGCAGAAATCCGGGATAGTATTGAATTGGATGAATCTGTTGTAATGCCGAATCATTTTCATGGAATCATAAAAATTAATAATCCGGATATGGTAGGGGCACGGCGCGCCGTACCCCTACAAAACACCGAACAACAATCCGCCCGCCAAAAAACGGAACAATTTGGTAAACCGGTATCCGGTTCTATCCCAACCATTGTCCGGTCATTTAAATCCGCGGTAACAAAAAAAATAAATGAAATACGTAAAACGCTGGGTTTATACGTCTGGCAAAAGAATTATGGCATTAGCCATGCCTTTCGGCATTATGAACACATCATCAGAAATGAAAATGAATTATACCGGATTCGAACCTATATTAAAGATAATCCTAAAAATTGGGAAACCGATAAGGAAAATGTATGACTGCATCCATTATTTCCAAAGTATGGAATTATTGTAATACCCTGCGGGATGACGGGGTCAGTTACGGTGATTACCTGGAACAGCTTACTTATTTTTTGTTCCTGAAAATGGCGGATGAATATTCCAGAGCACCTTATAATCGAAATACCGGCATTCCTGAAAAATATAATTGGTCCAGCCTGGTTGGTAAATCCGGCGCTCAATTAGAAGCGCATTACGTGGAATTATTAAAGGAATTGGGAAACGAAAAAGGCATGCTGGGTCAGATTTTTCTTAAGGCGCAGAACAAAATTCAGGATCCGGCTAAATTGCACAAGCTCATCCAGATGATCAATGATGAAACCTGGGTTATGCTGGGTACGGATGTCAAAGGCGATATTTACGAAGGCCTTCTGGAAAAGAATGCCGAAGACACCAAGAGCGGAGCCGGGCAATATTTTACGCCGCGTGCCTTAATCCGGGCTATGGTGGAAGTTATCCGTCCGGAGACACATAAAACAATGGCCGATCCGGCCTGCGGGACGGGCGGATTCTTTTTAGCCTATCATGATTTTATTTCAACCCATTACAAGGAAAGCCTGGATAAAGACGAAAAGGAATTTTTAAAATATAAGACCTTTCGCGGTTGGGAAATTGTGGCTAATACCGCCCGGCTTTGTTTAATGAATCTGTTCCTGCATAATATAGGTGATTTGAACAGCGAGCCGCCTATTACACGCAACGATAGCCTAATTGCCGATCCCGGTGATCGTTTTGATTATGTGTTAACCAATCCGCCATTCGGTAAAAAAAGCAGTATCACCATAACAAACGAGGATGGCACCCAGGGTAAAGAATCATTGACCTATAATCGCCAGGACTTCTGGGCGACCACTTCCAATAAACAACTTAATTTTGTTCAGCATGTCAGAACCATGTTGAAAATTGATGGTAAAGCGGCAATAGTCGTACCTGATAATGTTTTATTTGAAGGCGGCGCCGGTGAAACGGTTCGTAAAAGGTTACTTCAAAGCTGTGATGTTCATACTCTTTTACGTTTACCTACCGGTTTGTTTTATGCTCAGGGCGTTAAAGCCAATGTTTTGTTTTTTGATAACAAACCGGCCAGCAAAGATCCCTGGACGAAAGAAGTCTGGATTTATGATTTACGAACCAATATGCATTTTACTCTTAAGACCAAGCAATTAAAATATGAAGATTTGCAGGATTTTATTAAATGCTATAATCCTGAAAACCGTTTTAAGCGCGCCGAAACCGAAAGGTTCAAAAAATATACCTATGATCAGATTATTGCCCGAGACAAGACCAATATGGATATCTTTTGGTTGAAGGATGAAAGTCTGGGCGATCTGGATAACCTGCCTGAACCGGATGTATTGGCTGTAGAGATTGTTGAAAATATAGAATCCGCCTTGTTGAGTTTTAAGGAAGTGGTGAACGGATTAAATGGGGATGAGGAAATCAATTAATGAGTGAAGATAATCTAAAAGTCGGACAGCGTGTAAGGTTAATTCATGATAGTTCATCCATTGGGGTAATTACCGGTAAAATTAGAGAGTACTTCACAGTTAGCCGACTCATTGCAGCAAAAGCCGTCCCTTAAGAAACCGCTTTTGGAGAATTAACAATGAAGCTCATAGAGTCCGCCTTCCGGTGGAAATGCCGAACGCCTATTGGCGAAGGCCTGTTTTCATTGGGCTCTGCTGGAGATGCTCAGCCAATCACGATCACGATAACGATCAACGAACACTATGGGGTAACCCATGATTTTAATCATGGGACTCAATGAGAGAATGACAGTAGCCCACCACTGAACAATTACAAAGACACTGATATTGCCGGATTATCATGGATTACAGGTGCTGATTTTACTTATGAAATCAAGAATGTGATTGTGGCTGTTCACCAGGCTGTCTTAAGCACTAAACAGGAACCGGTTAACTAAAAACAAATATTTAAGTATCCTTTTTTTAAAGTCTATCAGCCTGGACTTAGTAACAAACCGGTTAAAAATTATAAAAGCAACGATATAAAAGATCAGCAGACTTAAAATCCGCGCATTGTCATACAAAAATTCAAGATTTTTCAGATAATCCGTTATATTATCCAGAATAACAGCGCCCGTATCAATTATTCCGGGAAGCGGATTAAAGGCTCCTGTGAAGATAAAATAACCGATAGCAGATAAAAACAGCGCTGAAATCATGATCACAGAAATAATTTCATAAAATGCGGCATGTTTTTTAGGATAAATATCCGGCAGATTCTGCGTGACCAGATTTTCAAAATTATCGTCAGGTTCATAGATACCGGTTTTTTCAATTTCTTTAATCACGAAACGATATTCATCGAACGCCTGTTTACAGCGGCTGCAATCTTTCAAGTGTTCATCGATTTCTTTATTCCTGCCGGCATCGTAAAGCCCGTCGATATATTCGTTAATAATTCTTGCGGTTAAATGTCCATTTTTCATAGGTCCTCCTCGCTGTATGCGGTTAATACTTTTTCTTTTAATAATTTACGGGCCCGGAAAAGAATCACTTTTATATGATTAACAGACAGGTTTAGTATATCAGCAATTTCCTTATAGCACAGTTCGTCAAGATGAAAAAGGGTAATCACGGTCTGGTAATTTCCGGGTAATTTAAAAATTGCCTGCCGCAAAATACGGCTTGTTTCCCGATTATGTATTTCTAAAACCGGCAAATTTTCAGCGTTGTCATATTCCACCTCGTAGACAGAATTGTCCCCGGTCTCTTCCTGATTACTATCTGTATTTTCCCAAATTGTCCTGTTCTTTTTGAAAAAATTAACACAGGAATTATAGGCGATTCTGCCGATCCAGGTCGATAATTTTGATTCAAATTTAAATGTATCCAGATTCATATATATTTTGAGGAAAATCTCCTGGCACAGGTCGTCCCTGTCGTTTTGATTTTTTACATTCGTATAAACGATATGAGCGACAAGACGTTTGTATTCTTTAACAAGCAGAGAAAAACTGTTTTTGTCTCCCCGGATAATCTTTTTAATCAATGCCTTTTCGCTCGTCATATCTTTTCCCACAAGATAAGAGACAGAAAAAAACCGAAAATGTTACGGGTTTTTGTAACATTTTTATTTTCAGACTGTCTGTTTATTCAGATAACAAACATTTTATCCGTGAAAGGAGATAAAAATGCAAAGTGATTTTGGAGTAGTGGCCGTATTGCTGGTTATATTCGGATCATTCGTTCTGGTCATCAAACATCTGCTGAATACCAGTACATGGAAGAAGTTGATCGAAAAAAATCTGCTGAGCGATAATGCGAAATTACCGGTTTTACCCACTGCGGCCATGGATAGATTGTCCTGGGCCAAATGGGGTATAGTTTTGATTGCTTTCGGCGCCGCTTTACTGATTCTGGAAATAATCCCCTACAGAATGTCCGATGCGCTGATAATCGGTGTGACCAGTATTTTTGTCGGCGCGGCTTTCATTGTTTCCTATTTTATTTCCGCCCGCCAGACAAATAAGGAAGAATAAAAATATTTTTTTTAAGTCTGCTTTTCTAACAAAATCATTAATTCAGCAGATAGCCTCCAAGCGGGGCTATTTTTATTTATTGCCTTAAAAATTCAGATTATTCGTCAAAAAGCTATGTCTTTTGAAAAGTATATTATTCATGTTTTAGATCAGGAAAGAGGAGTTTTAACAAAAAAAAATGTATAATGCAGATCAATCAGCTGATTGTTAAATCAAATTCAGGGTTAAAAATGAATATAAAAAAAATTCCTGAGGACCGGGATGGAAGCGTTCTGAGATTAATGAAGAATCATGGAGCGGATTTTTCTAAAAAACGCAGCGTTGATTTCTTTTTTTATTTTAAAGATGAAACATCGGCCAATTTAGCAAAAGCAGCGCTGCAGGAATTAGACCTTGAGGTTGAAATAACTGATAATGGGAAAAACAATGAATGGCTATGCCTGGCGACGACAAAATTAAATTTAGGTTATAATACGCTGATTAAGTATCGGAAAAAATTCGAACAAATAGCGGAAAAATTTAACGGCGAATATGACGGCTGGGAAACTATGCTTTAACACTGACTGCGATGAAATTTTAAGACTGATCGGCAGTATTCAAAAAACACTTAAAACCAATTCGTAATTCCTAATTCGTAATTCGTAATTGATTTATTAAAATCGGACTTCTTTTATTTCATTTTTATCTTTATCTTCTGTAGCATCAATTTTAATATAGTAAGGAGAAGACCATGTTTCGAATCAGTCTGATGCTATTGATTACATTTTTTATAATGATTTTTTGGCAGTGTGAAAACCCTAAAAAGGATAAAGCCGTTATGATGACGAAAAAACTGGCCCGGTTTGCCGAAACGGAAATAGAGTATGATCATAATCTTTTAACCGATCGTCAGAAAATGGTTATCGAAAAGCTCTACCGGGCGGCTCTGATTATGGATGATATTTTCCTGGATCAGGTGTATTCAAAAAATGATATGATGCTGGAAAAATTGCAGCGTTCGCCTTTACCTGAAGATAAACTGGTTTTAAACTATTTCAGGATTATGTTCGGGCCGTTTGACCGCCTGGATGATAACAGGCCTTTCTATGGAGGAGACACGCTCCGTAAGCCGGCCGGTGCAAATTTTTATCCCGAGGATATGACCAGGGAAGAATTTGAAAAATGGATCGTGGATCATCCGGAGGATGAAAAGGCCTTCAAATCCGAATTTACCGTTATCCGCCGTGATGTGGATACCTTAAAAGCCGTTCCTTATGCGGACTATTATGCCAGGGAACTGATTGATGCCGCCAACCTTTTAATTGATGCAGCCGTTTATGCCGATAATCCTTCACTTAGAAAATATCTGTTATCACGTGCGGCTTCATTTGTAACCAATGAATATTTCGAAAGCGATATGGACTGGATGGATTTAAAGGATCACATGATTGAACTGGTCATTGGTCCTTATGAGGTTTATGAAGACGCTTTATTTAATTATAAGGCTGCCTTTGAATGTTTTATTACCATTAAGGATCCGCAGGAATCGGAGAAATTAGCCGTTTTTGCAGAGTATCTGAAAGAGATGGAGAAGAATCTGCTAATTGCCGATGAACATAAAAATTTCGAACGCGGCTCGGAATCGCCTATTATGGTAGTCAACGAAGTGTTTAGCGCCGGGGATACCAAAGCCGGTGTCCAGACTCTGGCTTTTAATCTGCCCAATGATGAGAGAGTCCGCGAAGCCAAAGGCTGCAAAAAAGTACTTCTTAAAAATATTCACCAGGCCAAATATGATAAAATCCTATTACCGATTTCACAAAAAGTTCTGGCCGAAGATCAGCAGAACCTGGTGAGCTTTGAAGCCTTTTTTAATCACACGCTGATGCACGAAATTTCCCATGGACTGGGACCAGGCAAAATTACAATCAACGGCAAAGAAACCGAGGTACGTACTGAACTGAAAGAAACTTATTCCATTATCGAGGAATGTAAAGCGGATGTTCTGGGCATGTATAACAACATGTTTATGGTTGAAAAAGGCGTTTATCCGAAGGAAATGGAGCAGGAAATGTGGACTACCTTTTTATCCGGTATCTTTCGTTCCATTCGTTTTGGGATCAAAGAAGCGCACGGTGCGGGCAATGCCATCATTTATAACTATTTTCTGGAAAAAGGCGCTTATCAGTTTGATGAGTCACGGGAAAAAGTTTCGGTTAACCAGAACATTATTTATAATGTTGCAAAAGAATTAGCGGGAAAGATATTGCTGATTCAGGCACTGGGCGATTATAACGAAGCAAAGGCGCTCATCGAAACGTACGGTGTGGAAAGTCCTTCAATTGCTAAAATCCGCGCCAATCTTGAAGGCATCCCGGTGGACATAAAACCTGTATTTCAAATCGAAAAAGAAATGGTGCAATAATAAACAGTTCTTTATTAGCGGATGCTTGTCATAAACAACAGAAATTATACCAGTCCAGCGCTTAATTTAGCTGTTGAAGAATATGCCGTGAGATCTCTGCCGGCGGAGAACGATTATCTGTTTATTTACAGAAATGAGTCCGCAGTAATTATAGGTAAGCATCAAAACCATATCCGGGAAGTTAACCTTAGATTCTGCGGCGAGAACAGGATTCCGGTTTTCCGGCGCATTTCGGGCGGCGGAGCCGTTTATCATGATCCCGGTAATCTCAATTTCAGTATCATCACCCGGAAGACTCTGCAAAACTTCAACCAATACAGAGATTTTTTGCAGCCTGTATTAAATGTTATACACAAACTGGGCTGTGCGGCAGAATTGGATGAAAGAAATAATATTGTTTACCGCGATTATAAACTTTCCGGGAATGCCCAGTTTTCCAGCAGGGAACGGCTGTTGAGTCATGGAACGCTGTTGCTCAACGCCGATCTGAAAAAACTCAGTGGATCATTAAAGCCAGTTCCGGAAATGGAAATCGAATGCCGGGCCGCCCAATCCATTCCAGCCAGTGTAACCAATTTAAGCGCCATTCTGAAACGGCCGGTTAAATTTGATGAGATGAAGCGTGCCATCTTAAAGGAAACAGGTGTTGTAAATGAACTGATATTCAGTGACGGACAATGGCACGCAATTAAAAAATTAGCGCACGATAAATTTTCACAAACGCATTGGAATTTTGAATTGTCTCCTCCATGCAAAGCCAGGAAAAGGAATGGAAAATACATAGGTGAATGCGAAGTTGAAAAGGGAAAAATAAAGAAGCTGTTTATTGAAGAGCCTAAAAAAGACGCGCAGAAAATATGGGATTTAACGCCGGTATTCTTAGGTTGTCTTTATGAATACCAGGCGCTGATGAAAAAATGCCGGGAAACAGAAGCTACGGATTATCCCTTCAAAATTCTGGATTTTTTAATGTAGAAAAGAAATACTATCATTATGTCGGTAAAGCTACGGGCTCAGAGCATTTTTAAATAGAATATTTTTTATTTGATGAATGATGTGTAAGTTTGTAAAGGCAAAAAAGAGACGGACATGAATGAAATTTGCGTGATTACCGGAGCGGGTTCAGGAATCGGCAGAGCGCTGGCTATTCATTTGGCCCGGGAAAAGCATTTAAAAATTCTTGGCGCAGGCCGGCGTATTGAAAATCTTGAAGAAACTAAAATGATGAATCCGGATAAAATTTCTGTTATTAAAGCAGATGTTGGCACCTGCGATGGGCGCCGGAGAATCTTTGATGCCATTCCGGAAGATACCCGTGTCCGTTTTTTAATTCACAATGCCGCTGTGCTCGAACCCGTGAAACCGCTGATAGAATTTACCCTGGACGAATGGCGTTATCATCAGGCGGTTAATGTGGAAGGTCCTTTGTTTTTAACGCAAAAATTATTACCGAAAATAAAGAAAAAGGCACGCATTCTTCATATTTCTTCCGGTGCTGCGCACCACAGTTATGCTGGCTGGGGCGCTTATTGCGCATCAAAAGCCGCTTTATTTTCCATTTACGAAGTGCTGCGGGAAGAATTGAGAACAAAAAATATTCTGATAGGCAGCGTTCGTCCCGGGATAGTTGATACGCCGATGCAGGATAAAGTAAGAAGTTATCCGGAAACTGTTTTTCCCATGCTTAAAAAGTTTGAAAAATTAAAAAATGACCGGCAATTAATTGCGCCTGATCAAGTAGCGGAATTTATCACCTGTTTATTATTGGATACACCGGATGAAGAATATATAGGACAGGAATGGGATTTCAGAGAGCATTAACAGGTGAAAATCAATTTGACTTTTATTTGAAGATTGATTTTATTTGGTTGTCCAAAAAACATCAAAAGCATGACATAATAAATGAATAATTTTAAATACTATACAATCTAAACTGTAAAGAGAACAGAACATGAGTAAAATGATGAAACCAAGCAGAGACGTTGGTATTGTCGGTTACGGCGCTTATATACCGGCTTATCGTCTTCCGGGGACAGAAATATCTGAACTTTGGCGCGACGGGCAGGATAATAAATTCCTCCCGGTTAAGCAAAAAAGTGTGCCGGGAAAAGACGAAGATACGACGACCATGTCGATTGAAGCTGCTCAGAATGCGTTGAAACGCGCGAAAATCAACCCGGCGAAAATACGCGCCATATGGGTTGGCTCGGAATCCCATCCATATGCGGTTAAGCCTACCGGAACTGTTGTGGCTGAAGTATTGGGTATTGCTCCGGATACGCTTGCCGCCGATATGGAATTTGCCTGCAAAGCGGGCACCGAAGCCATGCAGGCCGGTTTTGCTTTTGTAGGAAGTTCAATGGGGGAATATGCCTTGTGCATCGGTGCGGATACGGCACAGGGAAGACCGGGAGATGCGCTTGAATATACGGCCGCGGCAGGCGGAGCGGCTTTTATCATCGGGCCGGCTGAGGAATCACTGGCTGTTCTGGAAGGTTCTTACAGCTATGTAACCGATACCCCGGACTTTTTTCGCCGGGCATATCAGCGATATCCGGAGCACGGCAACCGTTTTACAGGGGAACCCGCCTATTTTAAACACATTACAAGTTCGGTGTCCGCCCTGCTGGAAGAGCTCAAATTAAAGCCGGAAGATTTTGCTTATGTCGTATTTCATCAACCTAACAGCAAATTTCCATTGAAGGTAGGCAAGATGCTCGGATTTTCAAAGGAGCAGCAAAAATACGGATTATTATCACCCTCTATTGGAAATACTTATGCCGGCGCTTCGGTGGTTGGCTTAACCGATATTTTGGATCATGCCAAACCCGGTGAACGAATTCTTATTTCCAGTTTTGGTTCCGGTGCAGGGAGTGATACCTTCAGTTTTATGGTAACTTCTAAAATAACCAAAGCGGCAAAACTGGCTCCGAAAACCAAAACTTATATTGACAGGGCGATACCGATCAACTATGCGGCTTATGCCCGCTTACGGAAAAAAATTATAAAGGAATAAGGTAATAAAATGAGAAAAGTGGCAATTGTCGGAATCGGGCAGACCCCGGTCCGGGAACACTGGGGTACAAATTTACGCGATCTCGCTGTATCGGCATTACGCGATGCGATGGAAGACGCCGGTGTGGAAAATCTTGATGGCATTACCGTCGGAAATATGCTCAGCGGAGCGATGAGCGAACAGGAACATTTAGGCGCTTTGGTCGCCGATTATGCCGGACTTGACGGCGTTGAAGGGATGAAAATTGAAGCCGCCTGCGGTTCCGGCGCCGCCGCTATTCGTATGGCTGTTAAGGCAGTGGCTTCCGGTTTAATGGATACGGTCGGCGTAGTTGGTGTGGAAAAACTAACGGAATTTTCTGCAAATAACGTTACTGAAGCTCTGGCGACCGCGGCGGATGCCGATTATGAAACAACGATGGGTTTAAGTTTTGTCGGAATCAATGCGCTTCTTATGAAACGCTATTTATATGAATTTAAATTTAATAAGAATGATTTTTCCATTTTTCCGATTAATGCACATAAAAACGCCTGTTATAATCCCAACGCCATGTTCAGGTATCCGATTACACTGGACGAGTATGCAAAAGCCAAAATCGTTGCCGATCCGATCAATATCCTGGATTCCAGTCCGGTTGCGGATGGAGCAGCCGCCGTAATAGTGGTCGCGCAGGAGAATGTATCGCAATACAAAGGCAAACCGGTTTCAATTTTGGCCTGCGAGGTTGGAACAGATACGGTTGCGCTGGATAACCGGGAAAATCCTCTTTGGCTGAAAGGCGCGGAGCGCAGTGCAAAAAAGGCCTATCATGTTTCCGGTCTTTCACCGAAGGATATTAATTTTTATGAAGTGCACGACGCTTTCAGTATTATCTCGGTTCTTTCTATGGAAGCCAGCGGATTTACAGAAATGGGCACAGCGATACGTTTTGCCGAAAAAAACGGTATTGATATAAAAGGAAAATTTCCTATGTCTACCTGCGGAGGATTAAAAGGCAGGGGACATCCTGTTGGCGCAACCGGCGTTTATCAGGTGGTGGAAGCCGCACAACAGATACGGGAAACGGTGGCCAAAGAAATTCAGGTAGAAAGAAACAAAATAGCCATGGCACAAAATATAGGCGGCAGCGGCGCCACAGTAATTACTACAATCTTAAAAAAAATAGTCTGACAGGAGAAAATATGGATATTCCCAGGTATTGGCGCTTAAAATCTCAGCGGTATCGTTTGCAGGGGAGAAGATGTACTGATTGCGGAAGTCTTAGCTTTCCTCCCCGTCAGGTATGCATGAAATGTAAATCCCGTAATTCTGAGCCTTATGAATTTAAAGGCAAAGGTAAATTATACAGTTATACCACGATCTATCAGTCGCCGGATCGTTTTGAACAAATTATTCCTTATGTAGTGGCTTTGGTTGACCTTGAAGAAGGCGTGCGTATTACAGCGCAATTGACAGATTATTTTCCGGAACAACTTGAAATCGGTATGGATTTGGAAATGGTTATCCGGCAGATTTATGAGGATGGACCGCGCGGACCTATTCTTTATGGCTATAAATTTCGTCCGATACTATGTCCGGGTATCGAAAGCTGAAAAATCATGGTTGAGCCGGAAATTATTTCAAAACAAATAATCTATGACCTGCTTCTCCGGCAAACAGAAAAACTGCTTGATTCCGAACTGGATATCATAGCCAATATGGCTAATTTTTCCGCCTTAATCTATGATTCATTGGCTGATATCAACTGGGCCGGGTTTTACCGGCTGGTCGGCGATAAACTCATACTCGGCCCTTTTCAGGGCAAGCCGGCCTGTGTCAGAATTTCATTAGGACGCGGCGTCTGCGGAACTGCGGCACAGAATAAAAAGGCAATTATCGCTAAAAACGTAAATGAATTTCCCGGCCATATTACCTGCGATCCCGCTTCCCGATCGGAAATCGTTATTCCATTGATTAAAGAAAATAAACTGATTGGCGTTCTGGATATTGACAGTCCAAAATTAGCAAGATTCGATCAGGAAGACCAAAAAGGCCTGGAGGCTTTGATAAAAGTGTTGTTGGAAAAGACAATAATTTAGGACGAAAGATACCATAGGATCTTATACGAATAAAATGAAATACAATAAAAACTTTGCCAGTGATAATAACGCCGGGGTACACCCGGAAATTATGAAAGCCCTGCAGGAAGCCAACCGGGGACATGTGGTTGGTTATGGCGATGATCCATATACAAAAAAAAGCGGAAGATATTTTTAGAAAGCATTTTGGAGCGGATGCACAGGTATTTTTTACCTATGGCGGCACCGGTGCCAATGTGATTGGATTACAGAGTATTCTGCATTCGCATCAGGCGGTTATTTGTGCAGAAACCGCTCATATTAATGTCGATGAATGCGGCGCTCCGGAACATTTTACCGGATGCAAATTAATACCTTTGCCAACTGCAGACGGAAAACTGCGTGTAGAACAAATGCCGCCTTTAATGCATTCCAAAGGATTTGAACATCATGTTCAGCCGGGCGTCATTTCCGTTTCCCAGCCCACTGAAATGGGTGCGGTTTATACAGTTGAAGAACTGCAGGATCTCAGTTATTTTGCGCGGGAAAATGATTTGTTTTTTCATATGGACGGCGCACGGATTGCCAATGCCGCCGTTTTTCTTGACAAGCCTTTTCATGAGTTTACCGCAGATTCCGGCGTGGATGTGTTGTCTTTCGGCGGCACTAAAAACGGCATGATGTTTGGCGAAGCGGTTGTTTTTTTTGATGAAAAATTAAGTGAACATTTTAAATATATCCGTAAGCAGGGCATGCAGCTGCATTCCAAAATGCGTTTCATTTCCGCACAGTTTAATGCCTTGCTGGAAAATGATTTATGGCAACGAAACGCTCTCCATGCCAATCGCATGGCTAAACTGCTGGAAGAAAAAGTAAAAGATATTCGTCAGATAAAAATAACCCAGCCTGTTCAGACCAACGCCATATTTGCACAAATACCCCATGAATATATGGCGCCGCTGCAAAAAGAATACTTTTTCTATATCTGGAACGCCCAGACCGATGAGGTGCGCTGGATGACCTCCTTTGACACCGAAGAAGAGGATGTGGAAGTGTTTGTTAGTGTTTTACGCCGGTTGATTTAAAGAGAATCTGAAAAAAACGGAAAGCCTAAAAATCAATCACTCCCGGCATTAATCCGAAGCGACTTTGTATTCCGAATGTCCTGCCTCAGTTGAAGAACAGAGGTGAATCAATTTATTCTCATCCAGACAAACTTTTCCGAAAAATCGAGTATATAATCAGAACCGGTTATTACTCCGCCTTAACATCAAATACCATTGTAGGAATATTCAATTTTGAGTATTCACCGGTTATCTCCAGAAATTCATTGAGCATCTCTTTTGGATTTTGAATGAATTTGCTTTCCATGATTAAAGGTGAACAATTATGATGTTATGAATAAAACCAAGACATGTAACCTTATTCGCTAATAAATCATTGGTTTAAGTCGAAAATAACTTAAGATGTTGAATTTTGTAATTGCTGTTTTTTATTGCATCTGATATTTACATCATTCCCGGGGGAGAGGGATGAAAAAAAAGCCTATTATAGGCGTTGATCTGGAAGGCAGACGAATCAGAGTCGGACGTGTCTGCGAAGGCTTTATCGAAGCGCATACCTCCGCATTTATTTCCAATGACCGTGATGAAAAAACAATTCTTAACGAAGTGCTGAAAGTTGTAGAAGAAGTTTTTAATAATGATGTTATCGGAATTGGCGTCGGAGTGCCAGGTCTGGTAGATTTTGAAACCGGCGTTGTGCACCATTTACACAGCATACCCGGATGGAAAAAAACGCCTTTAAAAAACATCCTGCAGGATAGATTTAATGTACAGGTTTATATTAATAATGACGCCAACTGTTTTGTTACCGGCGAAAAGTATTTTGGAAAAGGCCGGAATTATAAAAATATTGTAGGCCTGGTGATGGGAACCGGTCTGGGCTCTGGAATTATGATTGATGGAAAGTTAACCGCCGGTATTAATTGCAGCGCTGGCGAATTCGGCAGGCTGCCCTATCTTGATAAAAGTTTTGAACATTACTGCAGCGAAAAGTTTTTTATAAGCGAATATGATCTGACTTTAGATCAGTTACTTGAACAAGCTTTATTGGGTGACGCGAAGGCGCTTAAAATATTCTCCAAATTCGGATCGCATCTGGGTAATGTAATCATAACCATTATGAATACGGTTGATCCCGAATTAGTAATATTAGGCGGTCCGGTAACAAAAGCCTATAAATATTTTAAAAATTCCATGTATAACAGCATAGCAAAATTCGAATATAAAGATGCTGTTGTTCGCCTGAAAATAGATGTTAGCGAAGAATCTAAAATTTCTGTCTTAGGTGCGGCCGCTCTTTTTTATGACGCTCAGATGAGCCATTCGCTCCAGGAAATGTCGCAAAAAGTCCAGAGAACCGAACAAGCATTAAAAGAAAGCGAAAAGAAATATTTTAATCTGTTTAATCAGATAATGGATCCTATTTTTATCTTTGATAAGAAAACGCATCTTTTTTTGGATTGTAATGAGAAAGTTGTACAAAAAATCTATGGTTATTCGATCCAGGAAATTAAAAAGATGACACCTTTCGATTTACATCCCGGCGAAGACTATAAAAAGGTGTCAAAGACCATTAATATCAAAAATCCGGAAATACCCTTTTCCTATACCCATGTAACCAAATCCGGCAAAAGAATTGATGTTGAAATTTTATCAGATGAAATATATTACGAAGGTCACGATGCCTGGATCAGTATTGTACGTGATGTTTCCGAGAGAAGAAGAGCGGAAAGAAAAGCACAGCGTCAATTGCTTATGGCTTCGGTTGTGTATGAAGTGGGTAAAAGTTTAAGCAGTCAGTTGGAACTAAAATCCTTGTATGCCGATATCGTCAAAACTATTTTTGAAGCCTTTGATTTCAATAATATTTCATTATTTATTCTTAATGAGCATAAACAGATACTTGATCAAAAAGCGGCCGCCGGCACTTATAAAGGATTCTTAGAACCCTCTCTGTATGTCAAAGTCGGCGAAGGTATGATCGGGAAAGCCTGCAAAGAAAAGAAAATTCAATTAAGTCAGGATACGCATTTGAATCCTGATTTTAGAAAGTATAAGGATGAATTAACCCGATCAGAAATATCCATACCATTAATAAGCGGGGAAAAAATTATCGGTGTGTTGGATATCCAATGCGATCAGGTTAACGCTTTTGATGAATTTGACGTCACCGCTATCGAAACGCTTAGTACCCAGATTACGGCGGCTATCGAAAATGCACGATTATATTTCCAGGCCCGGCAGGAAATAAAAACCAGGAAAAAAGCGCAGAAAGAATTATTGGAATCGAACATTAATCTGGAATCGGCCAAAAGAGAAACCGATAATATTCTCAATAATGTGGAAGAAGGTATTTTTTTACTGGATTCAAAGCTTAATATCGGAGCGCAGTATTCCAAATCGTTGGAAAAGATTTTACGAATCGAAAAAATAGCCAACAGGAATTTTATCAGCTTGTTCAGGGGGAGGGCGCAGGAATCGGTTATCGTGAGTATAAAGGAATACTTTGACCTTTACCTTAATTCCGGTATCGATGACAAGCTTATCGAAGAGTTAAATCCCTTGTCCGAAATCGAATTGTTTACCAATGGTAAATCGGGGCATTTTAAACAGTTACAATATTTATCGTTTAATTTCAAACGTATCAATAAGAATGGAAACAATGGGGAAGATACGCAATTGATTTTCACCGTGATCGATATAACGGAACAAAAACTATTAGCTAAAAAACTCAAAGAATCAGAAGAACAAACCAAGCGTCAACTTGAAATGTTGTTAAGCATTTTACATGTGGACGCTTCTTTACTGAAAGAATTTATGGAAAGCACCGAGCAGGAAATGGTTTATATCAACTCGGTTTTAAAAAAATCGGTGTTGGAAGCCGATTTATATGAATTGCTGGCAGACTTGTATCGCTCCCTTCATTTGATCAAAGGCAATGCCAGTCTGCTGGATTTGAAATTATTTGTCGATCTGGCTCATGCCTGTGAAGATGAAATTGAACTGGTAAAAAATAAAAAGGATATCAACTCGAAAGATTTTGTTTCCATTTCAGTGCGGATAGCTACTCTGAATAACAGTTATGATGAAATCAACCGGTTAATCGAACGTATTTCCAGATTCCAGACGAATTTCCGGCCAAAACGCAATTATGAAAAGGAGTTATTCATCAATTCGATCGGACATCTTATCAGCAGTCTTTCCGCAGGCATGGGGAAGCAGGTGCATTTTAAGCATGATAAATTTCATGTTCATAAAATTCCTTTCGAGCATCGTCTTCTGGTAAAGGAAATTCTTGTGCAATTAGTCAGAAATTCAATTTCACATGGCATAGAAACACCGGAAGAAAGAAAGGCAAATAATAAGCCTCAACAAGGGGTCATAGAAATTACGTCCTATTTCGAAAAAGAATATTTTTGCATTTCATTCCGGGATGATGGCCGGGGTATACAAGCGGATAAAGTAAAATTGAAAGTCCTTGAATCGGGGAAAATCCAACCGGACCGAATAGAACGATTAACCGAACAACAAATAGCGGAGCTGATATTTCTTCAGGGTGTATCGACATCCGACTCGGTCAATACAGTGTCGGGCAGAGGCGTCGGCATGGATATCATTAAAAACAATGTTGAAAAACACGGCGGTAAAATTGAGTTGGAATTTGCCAAAAATGAATTTTGTAATTTTGTAATTAAATTGCCGGCCAACCGGCAGAATTAAGTCCGCAGAATACCAGGATTTCCAATAAAAGCGATTAACCCTTTTAAAATCAGATATTTATATAAAAACAGAATAATTATAAGTATTGGTGTATATATAAAATATCATCTTGTAAAATAAATAAATACAATAACTTAAGCCATGAAAAAAATAACACTTTTATCATTGATTTATTGGTGCGCCGTTTTTAAATTGAAATCTCAATATCTGTAACCAAAAGGAGATTTTATGCATAAGACAAAGGTTATTATTATGGGTGCGGCAGGAAGGGATTTTCATAATTTCAATACTTACTATCGGGATAATGAATCCTATGAAGTCGTTGCATTTACAGCTACCCAGATACCTGATATCGATGACCGAAAATATCCGGCGGAATTATCCGGAAGATTATATCCGGATGGGATAAAAATATATCCCGAGAGTGAATTGGTAGAATTAATACATAAATTTGATGTGGATGAGGTTGTCTTTTCTTACAGCGATGTACCGTATGATTATGTAATGAGCCGCTCGGCCCTGGTGAATGCCGCCGGCGCAGATTTTAAAATGTTGGGGCCTAAACATACGCAGATCAAGAGCACAAAACCTGTAATCGCTGTGTGCGCTGTCAGAACCGGATGCGGAAAAAGTCAGACGACCCGTAAAATTGCCCGGCTTTTGCAGTCGTCCGGTAAAAAAGTCATCGCTATTCGTCATCCCATGCCTTATGGAAATCTCGCCGAACAAAAAGTTCAGCGTTTTGCAGAACTATCCGATCTGGATAAGCATAAATGCACCATTGAAGAGCGGGAAGAATACGAACCTCATATTGTAAGCGGTACGGTAATTTATGCCGGCGTGGATTATGAAGCGATAATCAGGGAGGCCGAGAAAGAAGCCGATGTGATTTTATGGGATGGCGGCAATAATGATATGGCTTTTTACAAACCTGACCTGTTGATTACGGTAGTGGATCCGCATCGCCCCGGCGATGAATTATTTTATTATCCGGGAGAAGCTAATTTAAGAGCGGCGGATGTTGTTTTGATCAATAAAATGGACTCTGCTGATGCAGAAGATATTCAGGTTGTGCGGGAAAACATTCAGCAAGTCAATCCTCATGCCGTAATTATAGACGGCGCTTCACCGATTTTCGTAGAAGATTACCATTTAATAAAGGGTAAACGTGTTTTAGTCGTTGAAGACGGTCCTACCCTCACGCATGGCGAGATGACTTACGGCGCAGGCGTGGTGGCTGCGGAAAAATTCGGCGCCGCCCAGATTGTTGATCCCAGACCTTTTACTGTTGGTACAATAACCGAGACATTTAAAAAATACAGTGGTATAGGCGCGCTTTTACCGGCCATGGGATATGGTAAAAAACAAATAAAAGATCTTGAAGATACCATAAATAAAACCGATTGTGATCTGGTTATTATCGGAACACCGATTGATTTAAGAAAACTGGTTAAGATTAATAAACCGGCGGTTCGTGTGACTTATGAACTTCAGGAAATCGGTAAGCCCGATCTTTCTGATGTTCTGAAAGATATTTAACTGCGTATATTTAAAGCACAATTTACTTTTACCAGGCAAGAAAATCATATGAAGCGGAAAAAGAGAGTGGTCGTTGCTTTAGGCGGTAATGCGATAACGCCCGCCGGTGAAGAGGGAAACATCACCCAGCAGTTTTTGAATACAAGAAAAAGTATGGTCAGTGTAATAAACCTGCTGAAAAGAGGTTATGATGTTGTTATTACACACGGCAACGGCCCCCAGGTTGGCAATGCGCTTATCCGCGTGGAAGAAAGCCGGCATCTGGTTCCGGAACTACCGCTGGGCATCATTGTCGGCGATCTTGAAGGCGGTATGGGATATATGATTGAACAATGTCTGCAAAATGTTATGCATGATATGGGTATTAATCGTCAGGTAGCGACCATTCTTACCCAGGTTCTAGTTGACCCCGATGACCCTTCCATAAAGAATCCCACTAAATTTGTCGGTCCTTTTTTTCATGAGGAAGATGTTCCGGAATTGATAAATCATCGCGGCTGGATAATGAAGGAGGATAAGGGGCGGGGATTTCGCAGGGTAGTACCATCACCGGCGCCGATCGGTATTGTACCAAAAGATATTATTAGTCATTTGGTGGATTCAGGGATTATCGTTATTGCCGCAGGCGGCGGCGGCATTCCGGTCTATATAGATCATCGCGGCTGGCTGGAAGGTGTGGATGCGGTTATTGATAAAGACCTGGCTTCGGCGGTGCTGGCTCGGGATGTTAACGCCGATAGGCTTCTTATTTTAACCGGCGTTGAAAAAGCAGCTTTAAATTATAACACACCCGAACAAATAGATTTGGACACGATGACTGTTAAACAGGCGCAGCGCTATCTGACGGAAGGACATTTTCCCGCCGGTAGTATGGGGCCAAAAATTCAGGCGGCCATTAATTTTATCAGTGACGGCGGTTCGGAAGTCATCATTACTTCGACGGAAAAAATAACCGATGCCCTTGATGGAAAAGCAGGAACAAAAATTTTACCGGATTAACCATTCAAAAGTCCTTAATTTGTTTTACATATTAGCAATAAATTCTTATATTAAAAACCTATAATAAATTTGGAGTTACCTCCCCTTGTCACAGGAGTCTGAGGAAATTTTATATGAAGATTCATGAATATCAGGCTAAAGAGATTTTAAGAAAATTTCAGGTGCCTGTTCCTGAAGGTTATGTAGTTTTTTCTGCAAAGGAAGCTGTTAATGCGGCACGAAAATTACCGACAGAAATTGCTGTAATCAAAGCCCAGATACATGCCGGCGGACGCGGTAAAGGCGGCGGGGTCAAAATTGCTAAAGACATCGCTGAAGTTGAAGCCATAAGTCAATCGATGTTAGGCATGAAATTAGTTACCCATCAAACGGGGGCTGAAGGCAAAGAAGTAAAGAAACTGCTTATTGAACAGGGTATCGATATTGAAAAAGAATTATACCTTGGTATGACGCTGGATCGTTCCTGTTCCCGTTTTGTAATAATGGCCAGTACGGAAGGCGGAGTGGAAATAGAAAAAGTTGCCGCCGAAAATCCTGAAAAAATATTAAAGGAATGGATTGATCCGCGGGTAGGATTTCAGCCCTTTCAGGCCAGAAAGCTGGCTTTTGGTCTCGGATTAAGCGGAAAGCAGGTTGGCAACGCCGTAAAATTTATGATGGGTTTATATCAGACCTTTAACGCCAATGATTGTTCTCTGGCAGAGATAAATCCCCTGGTCGTTACAAAAGGTGGGGAAGTTCTGGCGCTGGATGCTAAAATCAATTTTGATGACAGCGCATTATATCGTCATCAGGATGTCGCTGATCTCCGCGATCTGGATGAAGAAGAACCTCTGGAAGTCGAAGCGTCCAATTACCATCTGAACTATATAAAACTCGATGGGAATGTCGGTTGTATGGTCAACGGGGCAGGACTGGCCATGGCTACTATGGATATCATAAAACTGACCGGAGGTGAGCCGGCAAATTTTCTGGATGTTGGCGGCGGGGCCAATGTTGAAACCGTAAGAAATGGCTTTAAAATAATTTTAGCCGATAAAAATGTGAAGGCGGTTCTTATTAATATTTTTGGCGGAATTGTCCGCTGTGACAGAGTAGCCAAAGGTGTTATCGAAGCGGTGAACAGCATCGATGTTAAAATTCCGGTTGTCGTGCGTCTGGAGGGCACAAATGCCCGGGAAGCCGGTGTGTTGTTACGCGAATCGGGCATGGATTTTATTGTAGCCGACAACCTGCAGGATGCTGCAAAAAAGGTCGTTAATGCTATTAAAAATTAATGAAGATTTACCGGAAAACTATAACGCGTCTCAAGAGAAAATAAAATGAGCATTTTATTAACAAAAGATACCAGAATTCTTGTTCAGGGTATTACCGGCTCCGAAGGTTCGTTTCATACCGGGCAAATGCTGGAATACCATTCTAATGTAGTCGCCGGTGTTACGCCTGGAAAAGGCGGGCAATCGTTTCAGGGAATCGTTCCGATATTTAATACCGTAAAAGAAGCTGTGGAAAAGACCGGAGCGAATGCGTCGGTTATTTTTGTTCCCCCGGCTTTTGCAGCGGATGCAATCATGGAAGCCGCCGATGCCGGGCTGGATTTGATTGTCTGCATTACGGAAGGTATTCCTGCCATGGATATGGTCGTTGTTTATGAGTATCTCCGGGATAAAAATACCCATCTTATCGGTCCGAATTGTCCCGGCGTGATTTCACCGGGTATCGGGAAAATGGGAATTATGCCTGCGTCTATTCATAAACCCGGAAATGTGGGTGTAATCAGCCGTTCGGGCACGCTGACCTATGAAGCTGTGGATCAGTTAACCCGGCTGGGGATCGGTCAATCTACTTGTATAGGCATTGGCGGCGATCCTGTGATCGGCACGCGATTTATTGATGCTCTTAAGCTATTTAATGATGATAAAAATACGCATGCCGTTGTTATGATCGGAGAAATCGGCGGTTCCGCCGAAGAGGAAGCGGCTTCCTGGATAAAGAAAAATTTTAAAAAACCTGTAGTAAGTTTCATAGCAGGTCAGACCGCTCCTCCCGGAAGAAGAATGGGGCATGCCGGAGCGATTATCAGCGGAGGTAAAGGAACAGCCGCTGAAAAAATGAAAGCTTTGAAAGCCGCCGGGATACATGTCTGCAAAAGTCCTGCTGAGATCGGCGCTATGGTTAAAAAAGTAATGAATGTAAAATAGAGGAATCGGAGTGAAAGAAAGAACACTGGCTATTTTGAAACCGGATTGTATCAAAAGAAAACTAGCCGGAGAAGTCATATCGAGGCTGATTGCCGAAGGATTTGATATCATAGCAATGAAAATGATTAAATTAACCCGTGAAACGGCTGGAGCTTTTTATGCGGTTCATAAAGAGCGGTCGTTTTATGACGATTTAGTAAAATTCATGACCGAATACAGGGTCGTCGTGTTAGCGCTGGAAAAAGAAAATGCCGTTGTGGACCTCAGGAAAGTGATCGGCGCCACCGATCCGGCGATGGCAGATGAAGGCACAGTTCGTAAAATGTTTGCGGAAAGTAAACAAAGAAACATCATTCATGCTTCAGATTCAATAGAAAATGCTGCCATAGAAATGGCATTCTTTTTTTCAACTAAAGAATTAACTGAAAATAATTCATAATATAATACAGGTTGTAAAACCCTTGTCATATATGTAACGAAAGTCACGAGGATAAAAAATGGCTGATAAAGAAAAGAAAGTAATGGATATTGAAATTCTTAAACAGGCCGAAATTGGCAGATTGGAAAACGCCGATGCCATTAAGGTCGTAGCCGTATTTGGCGCAGGGACCATGGGGCAGGGGATTTCGCAATTAATTGCTTCCAAAGGTATGGAAGTGATATTAATTGAAAGAAATGAATCGCTCGCAAAAAAGGGAATACAGGAACTCGAAAAAAGTATGGATCAGGAAATCGCCCGCTGGACGCTTACCGAAAGTGAGAAAAAAGCCATCCTGAGCAGGATAAAGATATCATCCAAAATAGAAGATGCTATTCACGGAGATTTGGTGATCGAAGCAATTACGGAAAACCTGGAAGAAAAACAAAATCTCTGGGCAAAAATCGATACAATTTGTGATCCGGATACGATTTTTATTACCAACACTTCCGCGCTTAGTATCACTGAAATCGCTTCCACGAACAACAGGCAGGATAAGGTTATAGGGATGCATTTTTTAAATCCCGTGCCAAAAATCCCATTAGTTGAAATCGTACGCGGTCTGAAGACCAGTGATGAGACTTATCAGATTATTAAAAATTTTTCTGAAACTCTGGATAAAACCGCAGTTGAGGTTTTTGAATATCCGGGATATATAACCACGCGTGTAATTGTCCCAATGATTAACGAAGCTATTCACATAGTCATGGAAGGCGTTGCCACCGCAGAACATGTGGATACGGCTATGAAACTCGGCTATAATTTCCCCAAAGGCCCGCTGGCATTAGCGGATTTAATCGGACTGGATGAACTGATGGCCTGGATGGAAACACTGTTCAGAGAATTAGGCGAGGCTAAATACCGGCCCTGTCCGTTACTAAGAAAGCTTGTCCGTGCCGGTCATTTGGGCAAAAAAACCGGAAAAGGATTTTTTGAATATAATTAGTTAAAAGTCGGTCCATCAAATCTTACCAAGAAGGAATTTTAAATAAAATGATTGTATTAGTATTAAACTCAGGGAGTTCATCAGTAAAATATCAGGTAATTGATCCTGAAGAAAAACGGGTACTGGCCAGCGGTCTGGTTGAGCGTATCGGTATGTCTGGCGCCATATTAACACATCGCCCGACCGGCAAAGACGAAGTTCGTCTTTCGGGAGAAATACTTGATCACAAAATGGCCATAGAATATGTATTGAGCGTTCTGTTAAGTAAAAATCATGGTGTATTACAGAGTAAAAATGAAATTGACGCGGTAGGACACCGGGTCGTGCATGGCGGCGAAGCCTTCAGCGCTTCTGTGTTGATTGATGAAGGAGTAATGCGCGAACTTCGTAAATGTATTGATTATGCACCCTTGCATAATCCACCGAATTTGAAAGGTATCAATGCCGCTGAACAGTTATTGCCGGATGTTCCGCAGATCGGTGTATTTGACACCGCATTTCATCAATCCATGCCGCCGTATGCATTTATGTATGGGTTGCCTTATACAATTTATAAAAGGCACGGGATTCGCCGCTATGGATTTCATGGAACATCGCACCGGTTCGTATCGGACCGGGCGCTGGAATTAACCGGCATGTCGAAAGACCAGTCCAAAATTATCACCTGTCATCTCGGAAAGGGCGCTTCGATTGCCGCCATAAAAAACGGTAAATCGGTCGATACCTCCATGGGATTTACGCCTTTGGAAGGATTGCTGATGGGAACGCGCAGCGGGGATATGGATCCGGCCATTATTCTGCAGATTATGTCCAAAGAAGAATTAACGCTCAATGACGCCACCATTCTGTTAAATAAACATAGCGGTCTTATCGGAGTGAGCGGCGTAAGCAGCGATATGAGGGAGATTGAAGAAAATTATAACTCTAACGAACGGGCAAAGCTGGCACATGATATGTTCACTTACCGGTTAAAAAAGTATATCGGAGCCTATGCGGCTGCAATGGGTGGAGTCGATATTCTGGTTTTTACCGGAGGTATCGGCGAAAACTCCATTCTGGTAAGAAAAAATTCATTGCAGGATTTGGAATTTTTAGGTCTAAAAATCGATTCGGCTAAGAATGAATTAAAGTCAAAAGAAGCGCGCTATATAAGCGCCGGCGATTCAAAAGTTAAATGTGTTGTAATACCCACAAACGAAGAATTAATTATTGCCATGGATACCATGGAGATTGTGAAAGGTTTAAAGAAGAAAAAGTAGAATACAGATTAATTGCGTTTGATTTTGCCGGATAGTGCTGTCAAATTGTTTGTATTCAGTATTTGAAAATGAAAAATGTAACTTGTCCGAATTCAGACTAAAAGCAGAATAATTATTCATCCCTGTAATAAATGCCGGTAATCCATTTATATGATTTTTTAAATAGGATAATATTGCTATTACCGGCTTCATTCTTTAAATTCCAAGTTTTATTATGAAAATAAACATTCAGAATTTAGCAAATAATTTAGTGGAACTGGATGATGTAATTGATTCGGATTTTCTATCAGAATCTTATCGTAACCACTATCCGGGTCCGTTAAAAATACATGTGGTCGTTGACAAATTTGGTTCGGATATAAGGTTTAATATCCATCTTGCAACGGAGGCTCAATATCAGTGTGACCGATGTCTTTCGTTATACCGGACGCCTTTTGAAGCCAGACTGACTCAGATTATTCAGATTGGCGAAGGAAAACTGAAAGATGAGGAGGATGTTGTGTTGTATCCGGTCGGCACCACGGAAATAGATATCGATCCGTTTCTTATGGAAATGATCATTCTGAATCATCCGGTTAAAATGTTATGCAGGGATGATTGTAAGGGTATTTGTCCCGGTTGTGGCGCTGACTTAAACCACGAACCATGTCGATGCGGTGCGGAAAAGACCGATCCGCGATGGGAAGAATTAAGGAAATTTATTAAATAGGAGTAAATATATGGCAAATCCAAAAAGAAAAATATCACGTTCCAAACGTGATAAGCGCAGAGCAAACTGGGTATCCGGGATAAAAACCGGTTCTCTCGTAACCTGCGATCATTGCGGCGAAAAGAAGTTAATGCATGCAGTTTGTCCTAACTGCGGCTATTATAAAGGGAAAAGCGTTATTATTCCAGATAACGCTTAATTAGAACGAATCCGGGATAATCGATGCGTATTGCATTGGATGTTATGGGCGGAGACTATGGTGCTCACGAGAAGGTAACGGGCGCTTATCATTATATCAAAGAGAGCTCCGGCGAGGATGGAATAATTTTAGTAGGAGATCAGCCTGTAATCGAAGAGCAATTGGCGGTTATTCCGGCCGATATGCATAAATATTTTTCAATCGTTCATGCTCCTGAAAATATCGGGATGAATGAAACGCCCACCGAAGCTCTTAGAAGAAAACAAAATTCCAGTATGGTCGTCGGACTCAATCTGCATAAAACAGGAGAGGCGCAGGCGTTTGTTAGCGCCGGGAGCACGGGCGCACAATTGGCGGGAAGTTTAATAACATTAAAAAAGATTCCCGGAGTCGCTCGTCCGGCCATCGGTTCGTTTTTGCCAAGTGAAAAGGGCATGGTCTTTATAATTGATGTGGGCGCAAATGTGGATTCCCGGCCTAATCATTTACTGCAATTCGGAGTGATGGGGAACATATTCGTCAGCGAAGTATTTAATGCGAAAGATTTGAAAATCGGTTTACTTAATATTGGTGAAGAAGAAAAAAAAGGCAACGAAACGACCGTTGCAGCCTTTCAGTTATTTAAAAAAAGTATGCCCTGTTTTTATGGAAATGTGGAGGGCAGAGATATATTAAAAGGAACAACCGATATCATCGTATGTGATGGCTTCGTTGGCAATGCTATTCTTAAAATGGCAGAAAGCGTTATGAGTGTTATCATCAAAGGTATCAAAAAAAATATTGGCACAAACCTGTTCACAAATTTAGGGGCTTTTTTGGTAAAACCTGCTTTCTCCGAATTAAAACGCAGCTATGATTACGAAGAATATGGCGGAGTGCCGCTTCTTGGTGTAAATGGCATTTCCATTATCTGCCATGGCAATTCGAAGGCCAAAGCGATAAAAAATGCCTTGAAGGTTGCAAAAAACATGGAATGTAAAAAGGTTAATCATTTAATAGAAGAGTATTTAAAAAAGAAGGACTGTGAAAGTGTATAAAAATGCATATATCAGCGCTGTCGCGCATTATGTTCCGGAAAAAGTATTAACCAATTTTGATTTGGAAAAAATGGTAGATACAAGCGGCGAATGGATCAGAACAAGAACGGGCATAAAAGAACGGCGTATATTGGAAGACGGGAAAGCCACTTCGGATATGGCCGCAGAAGCAGTAAAGAATATTTGCAAACTGCGCGGGATTGATCCTATGGAAATTGAAGGAATCATTGTGGCTACCGTAACGCCGGATATGTTTTTCCCCAGCACCGGTAATCTGGTTCAGGAAAAATCCGGTGCAAAGAATGCCTGGTCTTTTGATGTGGCTGCCGCCTGTTCCGGATTCCTTTATGCTTTATCGATCGGTACGCAATATATTAAAGCCGGTACGCATAGCAAGATTGTCGTTGTTGGCGCAGATAAAATGAGCGCTATTACTAATTACAGAGACCGTAATACCTGTGTTTTATTCGGAGATGCAGCCGGCGCTGTGTTACTCGAGCCCACCGATGATGAACAAATTGGCTTAATAGATTTCATGCTGTTTTCCGATGGTTCGGGTGCGGAATACCTTAAATTAAAGGCCGGCGGTAGTTTATACCCGGCTTCTTTGGAAACGGTGGCCAACGACTGGCATTTTATTTACCAGGATGGTAAATACGTTTTTAAGTTTGCCGTTTCCAAAATGGCTGAAGTCGCTGTTAATATCATAGAAAAGCATGGTTATAGCGGTAAAGATCTAAAACTCTTCGTTCCACATCAGGCTAATTTAAGAATTATCGATGCAACGGTTAAAAGACTGGGCATCGATTATGATAAAGTGATGATTAATATAGAAAAATTTGGAAATACAACGGCGGCAACCATACCTTTAGCGCTTTCGGAAGCATGGGAACAAGGGAAACTCAATAAAAACGATCTGGTGCTTTTTGCTACTTTTGGCGGCGGATTCACCTGGGGCAGCACCTTACTGCGCTGGGCGTATGATAAATAAAATCCATGTTACTGATCATTGTCATTAACAGGTTGCTGATGAGGATTTGTTTAAATAAATGAAAAAAGCGTTCATATTTCCTGGACAGGCTTCACAATATGTCGGCATGGGGAAAGATCTTTATGATCAGTTTTCCATTGCCAAAACCTATTTCGACCGCGCTAATGAGATCATGAAAATCGATCTTAAAGAAATATGTTTCGAAGGTCCTGAAGAAGAATTAAAAAAGACCTGTGTTACCCAGCCGGCGCTCTTTGTACATAGCGTGATTGTTGCGGAAATTTTAAAAGAAAAGGGCTTTAAACCACAGGGCATTGCCGGGCATAGTTTAGGCGAATACAGCGCATTGGCGGCGGTAGATGCGATTAGTTTCGAAGCCGGTTTGGAACTTGTAAAGAAGCGTAGCGAACTGATGTATAACGCCGGAATCGAAAAACCGGGAACTATGGCGGCTATCATCGGGCTGGAAACGGAACAGGTAAATGAACTTTGTAAATCGGCGACAGATTCCGGAATTATTCAACCGGCCAATTATAATTCGCCTGGGCAGATTGTTGTTTCGGGGGATATTGCCGCGGTAAAAAAAGTTATAGAGCTGGCGGAAAAAGCCGGCGCCATGAAAGCGGTTGAACTTGTGGTGTCGGGTGCATTTCACAGCCCGCTGATGGAAGACGCCCGCCAGGGATTGAAAGAAGCCTTGGAAAAGACAAGCATAAATGATACGGAAGTTCCATTGTATTCCAATGTGGAAGCTGTTGCTATTCAGGATAAAAATAAAATCAGAGATTTATTGTTTCGTCAGCTTGTTTCACCGGTAAGATGGCAGGAATCCATGGAGAATATGATTAAAGACGGATATGACCAGTTCTATGAAATCGGGCCCGGACGTGTGTTAAAAGGACTGCTGAAGCGTATCAGCCGACAGACCCCCTGCCGCGAAATCGGCACCGCAGACGATATAAGAAATTTGGAGAATATGGTATGAATCAGGAACGCAAAACCGCTATTATAACCGGAGCCGCGCAGGGTATTGGAAAAGCGATCGCTCTGCATCTGGCAGGAGCGGGAATAAATATTGTGATATCGGATATTAATGAAGAAAAAGCAAAACAAACGGCCTTGGAAGTTGAAAAAAAAGGTGTAAACGCGCTTGTTG
>RQOG01000129.1 GCA_003854985.1 Calditrichota bacterium | reverse complement strand
TCCAGCCCAGAGACAGCCCTGCGCTGGGCGGTACCTTCATGGCAAAACCGATATAATTGAAATTGCGATCCAGCGGCATAAAACTATAGGAGAGCGACGCAACTTTTTTCTCTAAAAACGCTACGGTAGCCGGGTTATAATACATGGTATAGGCGGACGGCTGATCCGCTATCCCGGTATTGCCCAAAGACAGCGCTCTGGCTCCTAATCCCAGCCTTATGAAGGCGCCTGAATAACCTCCGTACCCGCCGGCGCTCAATAATGATGCATAGATCAATATTATCAAAATGGATATTTTTTTCATATCAGTTCCTAATCTTAATTAATAACCGCTATTTTTCCCCAGGTCAACTGTCCGTCTACTTCAACCCGATAAATGTAAACGCCGGAAGCCACTATATCCCCGGCTTCATTGGTGCCGTCCCACTTGGGCTTAAGATCGTCGATCTGAATTTTTTTCACCAGATCCATGGCAAAATCGAAGATTTTAATATCAACCTTCTGGGTATTTTCAAAATCAAATTCAAATCTGGCGTAGCTATGACGGCTTGGCGAAAAAGGCGAAGGATAGGCATAAGCTTTTGGCTCCGGGCGGATTGACGTTCTTACATAAGAACGATTTACATGCCAGGTAAAACCATTATCATCCGTGTAGACCAGCCCGTCGGAACTGCCGGCCCAAAGCCTGCTTCCGCCGCCGGTAAGATTCTGGATATTAACGGAATAGAACTCATTCCGTAAAATTTCATCGCCGGTATCATAATCTTTAATCGGTGGAAAAGTATACCAGTTTTCTCCATCTTCGCTTTTAAATAACCCCTCATCAGCGGCGACGTATACGATATTTCCATCAAAAGCAAAGTTATGGGCGAAAATACCGGGCAGAACCACCTGCCAGGTAGCTCCTCCGTTTGAAGTTTTGCTGACCGCACGGTATTCCGATTCGGCATTTGCCTCTATGGTCGCAGCCCATATGGTATTGGCGGCCGGCTGATAACCAAGCGCCACAACAAAATTCCCGGATATGGTTTCCTCACCAGCTTTATGAGAGAATACTTCAAAGCTTTCTCCGTTATTGGCGCTCCTGCCGATTCCGCCGGCGGTG
>RQOG01000128.1 GCA_003854985.1 Calditrichota bacterium | reverse complement strand
TTCATTTTAGGGCTAAAGCCCCATATTCCGGTTATTTTTATACCGCTATCTGAAGATAGCGGCAAGTTATTTTTGATAACTTTTTTTTGGGGTTGTTTTCCAGATCATCTAAAACAGCGGACTAAAATCAACAATAACAACAAATCTTTTTTAAAATCTAATTATTTAGGACAGTTCAGTTGGATTATGAAATGTTTTAAGCCAGGTTCACTACCACCTGTTTTTATAATACTTAATCCGGGTTAAATCATTTAATTAGGCAAAAGGTGAGATTATCAATTTTATAAAAAAACAATCTGCATAGGACATATCAGTCTTATGCAGAATGAATTATCTGAATAGAAGTAATTTTATTGATTATGCGCGCTTAAAATCACACGCTTGACAGATTATTTTTATGCAGGCAGAAATAGTTATTGTTTTTCAGCTCTTTTCAAGGTCATTCCCATTCCGCCCGGGCCGCCTGTAATTTGCATCTTTATTGAATCTCCCTGAACAATACATTGATGTCCCATAGCCATTCCTCCGGTATTTACATCAAAATAAAATTCAGACCCATTAATTTTACCATTAGATATCGGCATATCACCCATTGGGCCCTTTACGACCCCTTTCAAACTATTTTTTTCTACTTCGAATACAAAAGTTATTTTCATTCCCTCTGGAGGTGGGCCGCCCATACCCATGCCTCCTTCAGGCATTGATAATGTACCAATCCAACTGCCATTGATATCAATAGTTTCAACGACACGGTGTAACTCAAATTCCATACCGCTTTGCGCCAGACTTACTTTCATAACATTGCCTTCAATCATTCCTTTATGGGAAATCAGATTCCCGTCCATTTGGGTTTCGAACGAAAACTTATTACCATCAATTTTTCCATTTTGAATGCTTTGTTCACCCATAGGACCGGTGACAGTTCCGGTCAATATATTGCCCTCTGCCTTTAAATTAAACTCAATTTCAGTTTCTCCCATTGGACCTTTTATTTTGTCCTTCCATTTGCCATCGATTTCTGATGAAACTGCAATAGCAGTTACAGCAAAAATTATAACCATACATAGTGTAAAATAATGCTTCATGCTGTTCTCCTTAAAATTAGTAAATTAGGTTTTTAATTAATTAAAAAAATACATTATAATATGTCAGACTATTTTTCATCAAATAAAAAAGTGAACGATAACATGTATAACATTTAAATAAAATCCTGTTTATAAACTGCCAAGTAACTTTTGTATTTCTGCTTCAATTTGTTTCCTGGTATATAAATCCCTTAATAAATTGGTCTCAGATTCAAGAACTGCTACCTGCGCATCAGTGAGATCCAATACTGTGCTTAAACCATTCGCATAATGTTCAGACACCACTGCCAGGTCTTCCCGCGCTGAAACCAGATTCGTCTGGTGAATTTCGATCAGATTATTTTGAGTCTCAAGTGTATTGTACTGGTTTAATAATGATTCTGTTAACTCTCTCATCCGGGCATCATAGTTTACCTGAGCTTCGCTGAGATTTAATTGGTTTATTTCAATATTCTGACTTTTTTTAAAGCCGTCAAAAATATCAATACTTAAATTCAGACTTACACGGTCATTTTCAATATAATTTCCCATACCGGCGGGCGCATTTGATCTGGAGTAGGAATATGATCCATATATTGATGGTAAATAAGCCTCTTTTGAAATTGTTAAAGAAATTTCCTGTTGTGCGATCAAAGATTTAAGCCTTTTAATTTCAGGATTATTTTCTATCATTCTATCCACTGCAGCTTGAAAATCCGGCACCGATATCTGATCTACAGCCATATGCTGAAGGTTGAATTCAATATCTGGTTCTCTGCCCATCAAAATATTCAGAGCGCGTTTTGCCGAAGCCAGCGATTCTCTTTCCCGAACCAGTTGACTTTGGAATGTACCCCTTTGAACATTGGCTTTTAACAAATCAGATTTTCTGCGTATACCTAATTCTACCAATTGTTCCATTTTGGCTATTTGTTCATCAGAAAGTAAAATATTCGCCTGGTATACACCAATCAGCGTATCTGATGCCAGAATTTTAAAATAAAGTTTTTCTACAGATGCCCTAATTTCATTTTCCAATGTTTTATTTGAAAACTCGGATGCAACAAGGCGTTCACCAGCCAGTTTTATTCCCGTGTACATACCAGGACGGTATATGGACTGGTTAAGAGACCCGTTAATACTCCAATTCATGGAATTGGCAGGCTCGCTGACTAATGGCCCGCTGTTAGAAGTTGATGCATTCGCTGAAAGTGAAGGATATAAAGCGGACCAGGATTGATTAACTTGAATTTCCGACTGCCGTTGGTAAAAACTGTTTTTCAGTATATTTAAATTATTTTTAAACGCAAGTTCTATACAATCTTCCACGCTTAACCACTCGGATGCATTTAAAAAAGAAATGAATAAAGTCAATGTTAAGATTATTAATTTTTTCATATTTTTATCCCTTAATTATTCATATCGTAAGGCGTCAATTGGATTTAGGACCGATGCTTTTCGTGCCGGATAGAATCCAAAAAATATTCCTACCGCACCTGAAAAGCTGAATGATAAAACTGCTATTAAAGGATTGATCAATGTATAAATTTCGGTCCATGTATTAAGTATACCTGCAATTGCTAAAGATAAGATTATACCAATCAGTCCTCCGGTGAGAGAAAGTACAACAGCTTCCAGCAGAAATTGTGTAAGAATATCGCCGCTGCGGGCGCCTAATGAGAGTCTTATGCCGATTTCACGGGTTCTTTCTGTAACCGAAACAAGCATAATGTTCATAATGCCAATACCTCCTACAATAAGCGATACAGCAGCCACAGCGCCAAGAAGCATCGTCATTATGCGCGACGTTTCAGAAGCCATCTCTGTTATGGATGTTTGATTAGCAACCATAAAATCATCTTCTTTACCATAACCGATTTTATGCTCGCGGCGCAATATATCCGCTAACTCTTCCTGTGCTTTGGGAATATCTTCCAACGTAGTAGCGCTGGCATTAATCATATTGATATATCTGTCGCCTTTAAGCTTAGTCAATACTGTCGTAGAAGGGGCATAAATGATATCATCCTGATCCTGCCCCCGACCGTCCTGACCTTTTGGTTCCAGAACGCCAATCACTTTGAATGGTGTGTTTCTGATTCTGATTTTTTGTCCTACAGGATCAATATTCCCAAAAACATTCTCAGCAACAGTCTGCCCAATAACAGCAACTTTTTTACGGGCGCGAATGTCTTTTTCAGTGAAAAATTCTCCCGATTTTAATTTCCACATACGTATATGCTGATAATCGGGATCAACACCCTGAATACTTGTATTCCAGTTTTTTCCATTTGCGATAACCTGTCCTGAAGACATAACAATGGCAGAAATGTATTTTAAGCATGTAGCATCTTTCTGAATAGCTTCCACATCTTCCATGGTCATGCGATTAAAACTACCTGCCCCACGACTTACACCGCCCCGCTGGCTGAACGAAGGAAAAACTATAATCATATTATCACCCATAGAAGCTATTTCCTGCTCTATTCTTTGTTGAGAGCCCGATCCAATTCCAACCATTACGATAACTGCGCTAACTCCTATGATAATACCCAGAGAAGTAAGTAAACTGCGCATACGGTTTTTCATAATACTTTTATATGAAACTTTAAACATGTTTTTTAGCTGAAGCATTATATATCCTCCTCAACCAATTCAAGATCTTTGCTTGCTATATGTATCTTTTGTGGTTTTTCATCTTTGATAATCCGGCCGTCCCGTAATTTAACAATGCGCCTGGTATAATATGATATATCATTTTCGTGCGTCACTAAAAGAATAGTAATACCCTGATCATTTAACTCCTGAAAAACAGACATAATCTCAATTGAAGTCTTTGTGTCCAGATTGCCTGTCGGTTCGTCCGCTAAAATAATACTTGGTTTATTTACAAGAGCCCGGGCTATTGCAACTCTTTGCTGCTGTCCTCCGGAAAGCTGGCTTGGCACGTGGTCTATACGTTCTGCTAAGCCGACGCGTTCCAACGCTTCTTTGGCTGCTTTTATCGGATCTTTAATACGGTGATTACGATCGTAAAGCAGAGGTAGTTCTACATTTTCTAAAGCTGTTGTTCGAGGCAAAAGATTGAATCCCTGAAAAACAAATCCGATCTTTTGGTTACGTACATCGGCGTATTCATCTTTCGAAAGTGAACTAACGTCAATGCCATCCAGCTCATATTTTCCTGAAGTCGGTTCATCGAGGCAGCCAATTAAGTTCATTAGAGTTGATTTCCCGGATCCGGACGGTCCCATGATGGATATAAATTCTCCTTCATTGACGCTGAGATTAACACCACGCAAAGCATGGACATCTATTTCACCAATATGATAGATCTTTTTTATATCATTTATTTGAATTACTGATTTCATTTTTATTTTCTCAATATGTTTTTAACTTGTTTTTAAAAAGGCCTTCCGAATCCTCTGGGTCTTGTCATTGTTTGCATACCGGTTGGTTCGGTGGTTTCTATGCTGCTGATTATTTTTTTCCCAACTTCAATTTTTGCGCCAAAGAGTGGAGTAATTTCTATATTTTTCCCATCTGTTGAACCAGTTTTAACTGGTATTGATTCAATTTCTTTTTCTTCGTTAAAAAACCAAAGCATGATTAAATCTTTTGGAGGCTCCATCATCGCCATTCCGGTTCCAGAAGTATTCTGATTAGTGCCTCCTCCGGCAGGAAATCCTTGCGGTGCGCTTGCTCCGGAAGGATTATTACCTCCAAATCTTTCCCGCATTTTGGCAAACATAGATTCCAACATTGATTTTGTAGGTTCGATTCGTGTGGCGGAAACAGGCACAAGCAGTACATTTTTCTTGTCTTCCACTACAAAATCTAAAGTTGCTGTCATACCAGGTAATAATAAGCTTTCGGTATTATCTGCATCCACTACTACAGTATAATTAACTACATTTTGTACGGTTTCCGGTTGCAGCCAGATTTGTCTTACTTTTCCATTAAATACTTTTTCATCGTGGGATGGCACTTCAAACCTTACAGATTGATTGACTTCAATAGATCCAATCTCGCTCTCATCAACCAGAGCATGAATTTCCATTTTGGATAAATCTTCTGCAATCAAAAATAATCGCGGAGTTTGAAAACTGGACGTGACTGTTTGGCCTTCTTCTATCTCCCGGTGAATAACTGTGCCGTTTCTTGGCGACCGGATATAGGCATAACGCATGTTACGTTCAGCGCGTTCCAGGCTGTTTTTTGCCGAAAGCAGAGCAGACTTTGCGGATTGATAACTGCTTTTAGACGTTATAACTTCATATTCAGATACCAGCTTCCGTTCAAACAATTTTTTGGTTTTTTCATAATTATAGTTTTCCTGGTTATACTGCGCTTGGGCGCGTAATAAACTTGCTTCAGCATCGCGGACCTGTATAGAAAGAATAGTTGTATCAATTACCGCTAATAATTGATTTTTTTTCACCTTGTCATTAAAGTCCACATATATTTTATTAATAATTCCCGAAACCTGAGTTCCAACTTCAACAGTCATAACTGGCTCAATTGTGCCTGTGGCGCTGACAATGTTTTCAATATTCCCCTTAGTTATTTCAGCAAATTCATAAGTGGTTTTATCTGAGTCCTTATCTGAAAAAATAAACCAGGAACCCCATACTAAAATAAGAACAACCAAGATGGCTATCATTGTTTTTGTTTTTGTTTTCAATGTCTACTCCAATATTTAAATTATACTTATATGTTTTATCAATTTTGTTTATCTTTAGTTAAACATTACGGCATTAATTTGATAATTGTTACCTTTATTTAACCAATGAAAGATGTTGCTTAACCAAATCATAAAAACTTAGTATATAAGGTATATTTAGCCGATTATTTGATCCATTATAAAGTTCATTAATGAATATTAGACTTTGGTATACTTAATGTTGAGAAAATGGGACTTTGTTGTATTTTAAGGAAGATTGTATATTTATGTAAAATATTAAACTGTTTGACTAAAAGGATTTGAGAACATGAGTAAACATATATATTTCCATATTACTTTTTGGATGATTATTGCGGGAATTAATATTGGTTTTACCATTAATTTTTTCCCCCTGGATTTCATTGTTTTCTCGACACTTTTTGTATTATTATTTCAGTCATTTGTGTTTTATACAAACGTTTATTTAATTTTTCCCCGTTTCTTTTCGCCATCCAAAATGACAAAATTTATATTTATATCTTTAATTTTTGTTTTATTGGTAGCATTAATCCAAACCTTAGCAGATTATTTAGTCCTGTCAAAATTAGCGCCATTGCGAACTCATCAAAATGAATTCAGAATGTTACTTATGAGTTTTATACGAATATTCTTCTGGTTGTTATTTATAGATATTTTCAGTACAGTGTTTAAAATGATAGACCAAATCAGGAAGCAAGCGAAGCATACCCAGGAAATTACAGAAGAGAAGTTAATGACAGAATTAAAATTATTAAAAGCGCAAATTAATCCTCATTTTCTGTTTAATGCGCTTAATAATATATATAGTCTCTCTTATATGAAATCAGACAAAGCCCCCGAAAGTATTCTCCAACTTTCTCAAATACTTAGGTATGTAATAGAAGATTGTGAAAAGGAAAAAGTAAAACTGAGCTCAGAAATAGAGTATATTGAAAACTATATAACATTTCAGAAAATGAAATCACCGGAAAAGCAAAGTATCGAATTTGATTATTCACAAGTCAATCAAAATATTCAATTAGCGCCTATGATGTTTATCCCGTTTATTGAGAATAGTTTTAAATACAGCAATATAGAGGAAAACAAGTCCAATACTTTTATTAAAATTAAACTTTCTTCAAAAGAGGACAAAGTAAGTTTTACCATTATCAATTCGATACCAGCTAAAAGTGCTTATAAATCAGGAGCAGGAACAGGAATAAAAAATGTTAAGCAGCGTTTGCAGATTATCTACCCAACTAAGCATACTTTAATTATCAATGAAAATAATAATGAATATAAAGTTGACTTGACACTGGAAACGAAATGAAAATAAAATGTGCAATCATAGACGATGAGTTTTTAGCCCGTCAATATTTAAAAGACTATATAAGTAAAGTACCATTTCTGGAATTAGTAGGCGATTTTAATTCGCCTTTAAAAGTAATTGATTTATTAAATACAAATAATCTGGATTTATTATTCCTTGATATACAAATGCCGGATATAAGTGGTCTTGAATTTATAAAAACCCTTGATAGGCAACCTTACATTATTCTCACAACCGCATACAAGGAATACGCTTTAGAAGGTTATGAACTTAATGTTACTGACTATTTATTAAAACCATTTCCATTTAATCGCTTTGTTAAAGCTGTAAATAAGGTAGCTGAACAAATCAGAAAAAATAAATTGTCAGCTGATGTGAATGATAAAAATATGACGCTAACGCAACTTGAAGATGATTTTATTACAATCCGTGCTGACAGAAAGTACTATAAAATTAATTATAATGACTTGATATATATTAAGGGGCAGAAAGCTTATGTGACTTTTTATACCACCAAAGATACTATTACAGCTCTTGCATCATTTAAGAAGTTAGAAGAAAAATTACCTGCTAATCAGTTTATCAGGATCCATAAATCTTACATCGTTTCGATAAAACAAATACATACAATCGAAGGCAATTCTGTTGAAATAGCAAAAAAAATTTTACCAATAGGAAAAAGTTATCGAAAAAAGTTGGAAGAGAAATTTAAAATGAGATAAAAAATAGATATTGTTCACCTTATAAAGTCAAGTCCATAATTATGTGTAAATTAGTAATCCAGGGAGTAAACGGAATAAATCGAGATTGAATGAAGGTTATCTCAACCGCGCTCTTTACCTGTAATTGTTCGTTTTCCAAAACAAGAATCATCCATCTCAATCTTACCAGCCAATTCAGTAGTCTGATCCTCCATGTATAGCCTTACGGATTATATTATTGTCCGTACTGTTTGATAACATCTCAGATTAAGAAGTCACATCAGGTAGAGAGCGGAAGATCCGGTTTTATTATTAGTAAGAAGAAAAAATCATCCAGAACCCTTTTTTCAAGGGGGTTCTGGTTTTGTGAAAGATCAAACCGGCGATCAGCGAAACCTAATAATTACAATTTTTACATTGATACAATTTTCTGGTCGAATGAAAAGAATATTTATCATGATCATATCTGGGACATTTAAAGCCATCCGGCCAACGTTTCCGGCAAAGGAAATGATAACATTTACGATCGGTAGAGAATTTGCGTTGAAATGGAAAGAAATAAATATTCACAAACATTCCCCCTACGATATAATGCACATAAGTACATCAATAGTATATAAATCGATAGAAGCGTATGTCAATATAAACATTCATTTTAAATACTGTTTCACGAAGTCAGAGGATAAGTCTATATTTTTATTTTAAATGATTCATTCCCATACAAAAAACCCGCCTATATAAACTGGCTATGTCTATATTAAGCGGGTAGTAAAAGAAAAAACACAATAAATTATAAAAAATCAATAATTTTATACTTTTTAAGAAGCTGGTTCTAAAAGCATCTCCTGTAAAAAGTAGCACAGAACTCAATATTTTTTTAATAGCTGTTAATTTTATTTACCTCCAAATGGTAATGTTACACCAAGCATAACCTGTATCCCATTTGTCGTAATTTTTGTATTTTCAATCGGAAGCCAACTACCGAGTGCAATTCCTCCGCCTTTGAAAATATCAGCTAAACCATAATTATAACGTGCATCTATAAAAATCGAATTCTCACCTAAGGCGAAACTAATGCCACCACCAACTGTAAGACCATAATCAAAAGTTTCAGTCATATAGGCAATGTCTATTTCTTCAGATGCATTTTGATAACTAAATTTCATTTTTGAATCTATATTTATGCCAATTATAAAACCACCTTTTAAATATGGCCTGATAAGACCAAATAAATTCTCTCCATACTGATATTTAAATAAAACTGGCAATTCACCATATGTGTAGTTCATTTCCAGCTTTAATCCATTTTCTTCCTGGCTTGCTCCCTTTTGCAAATACATGGGTTCAAAACATATTGAGTAATTCTCACCCAAGGGAACGTCGATGATAAAACCTGCGCCAAAACCCGACCGGGAATCAAAACTTGAACCTTCTTCGTCGAGATTTGCAATATTGGCACCGCCCATAATTCCAATTTGAGTTGTTTGTGCATTAATCAATGTTAGTAAACTAAAAAAGAAAATAAGTACAGATACTAAAAAGACATGATTCTTCATAATGACCTCTCCTTGTTTAAAAATCATTCTAATACGTATTTGGAAATAATTGCAAAAAGATAAACATACATAAATTTAAATGCAAGGGAAAAATTATATGTCGCATTGCATCATATTGAATGTAAACCTGAGAATTTACAAAAAGAAAGCATCGTTAACTTACAATTTATATATCTCATAAACAGAGGTTATGAAAAGTAAGTAACAGGTTAAGAAAGGAATATTTATCTTAAAAAAACATTCACACAATACTTGTAAGCTAAAGCCCCGCCCTTTGGCGCAAAGACATAAAGATAGATTCTACTGAAAATCAGACGTCTTTTCATATTTCCGACATAGAACTTTGATACAACAATCTATTAAATTTGACTTATTGTTTCTTTAAGTCTCTTAATAAGATACTTTCGAATAATCCAGGTTAGCTATATTTTCCCCTCAAATGATTTTTTTATCAGTTCCGCTTTGCTATGTATCTGTAGTTTCTTATAGATGTTTTTTATATGTGAACGCACTGTTTCAATGGAAATACAGGATTGATCCGCGATTACTTTATAACTTAATCCATCGGTCAGTCCCATCACAATTTCTTTTTCCTTATCGGTTAAAACCGATTCCCGCTCTTTGGGCGAGGGCGTCTGAAAAAAATCTATGACATTACGGGCAATCTGGGGAGACATGGAGGCACCACCCTTATGAACAATTTCAATAGCTTGTTTTAATTCGGAAAAAGGAGCATTTTTTAATAAATATCCGGAAGCGCCCGCACACAGGGACTGGAAAATCTTGTCAGAGTCATGATATACGGTAAAAACAATAATATTTATCTCCGGGTATTGTTCCTTGATTAGTTTAATACCATTGATTCCGGACATGCCCGGTAAACCAATATCCATAAGAATAACATCCAGCGGGGTATCGGCATTAAGGAATTTTAAAAATAATTCTACGGATTCACATGCTAAACGGCAGGTAAAGTCATTTTGATTATCCAGGTACTCTTTTACGGCTTCCCGGATTTCCTTATCGTCTTCTACGATGGCCACATGTATCATGAGTTTATTATAACCCTATTTTATGTATTATTAAATACCATAAAGATGTGATATTTAAATTTATTTAATGATGTCTCGTTGGGATTAATAACAAATATCAAATAACAAACAAATACCAAATTACAAATATCAAATTCCTTATTTCCTCGAAAGGTCAGTCTATCAAAGCGCAGCCTGACAGGGGTTCCTCCCGGGGCAAATTTCAAATGTCGGATAGAGTTACATCGATTTTTTTTCATGGCAATCTGCCGGTAAGACAAATTTCCGTACCCTGGTTGTTTTTTATATCAATTTCAGAACGGATACGCCCAGCTCTTAATTTCATGTTTTTAATACCATTTCCTTTGACAATAATATCCTTATCAATGCCCTTTCCGTTATCCTTTATGCAAAGGGTATAGTGTCCACCAGTTCCGTTAAAATTTATTTCGACCATATCGGCGGCGGCATGTTTCATCACATTATGAACGGCTTCTTTGAATATCAGGAAAATGTTTTGTCTGAATTGCACAGGTATTTTTTTGGCAAGCATTAAACCTTTTGTTTTAAATTTCAGGTTAATATTCTTCTCGGTTAAAGACGCGGAAGAAAAATCACGCATCCGGTCAAGTAAATCCTTCAGAGTATCGTTCCGGGCATCAATAGACCAGATAATATCGCTCATAGCGGCAATAATCTCTCTGCTCATATCACCAATTTTTCTGGATGCTTCTTTAATTCTTCCGCTATTATCAGTATTCTGGATGATCTCGGAATTAATGGCAATTTTTGTTAACGTCGAGCCGATATCATCATGCAGATCGCTGGCAATGCGTATACGCATCCTTTCGATTTCCAGAAGCTTTGCCAGCCGGTATTTATGAATAATATACAGAATCCCTATGGCCGAAATAAAAAGCAGAAACCGGAACCACCAGGTTTGCCAATAAGGCGGCGTAATTATTATTTTAATTTCAGCGCCTTTTTCATTCCATACCCCATCGCTGTTTGTGCCCTTTACTTTAAACACATATTCTCCGGGATCAAGATTGGTATAACTGGCATAGCGTCGTGCACCTGAATATACCCAGCTTTTATCAAATCCCTCTAGCATATACGCGTACTTATTTTTCTCCGGCAGGGCAAAATCCATCGAGGTAAATTCAAATGAAAAGAAATTCTGCTCATAATCCAAATTAATTTTTTCAAGCATATTCAGCGATTTATTAAAAGAAACCGGTTGATCAAACACCCTGAATGAAGTTAACCTGATATTTGGCACAAAAGCACTTTTTTCAATTTGATCCGGGAAAAAATTGGTATATCCATTGATACCGCCAAAGTAAAACTGGCCGTCTCCGGCTGCCAGGCAGGCGCCTGTATTAAATTCATTGGATTGCAGCCCATCTTTTATATCATAATTAGTGAATGTTTTGCGTTCCGGATTATAACAGCAAAGCCCCATATTCGTACTTAGCCAGAGATTTCCCGACCGATCTTCAAGAATGCCATAAATAATATTGCTTGGCAATCCGTCTTTTTGAGAAATATGCTCAAATTCCAATAGTCCTGATTCAGTTATTTCCGCAGACGACAGGCCGCCGCTGGTGCCTACCCACAATATTCTTTTTTCTGCCTTAACCGTTTCATAAATACAATGAACAATATTATCACCTAAACTGCCGGGATCAACCGGATTATGTGCATACCTGGTAAATGTATCTTTATCCCGGTGATAACGACATAGTCCTCCGCCCCAGATGCCTACCCAAATATCATTTTGGGAATCAACATAGACAGACAAAAGATAATTGCCGGATAATGTGGTTGTATCTGCCGGATCTGTCATAAAGTGAGAATAATCCGCATTATTAATGGAATATCTTATCAATCCATTATTATAGGTGGCAATCCATAGTTCCCCCCATCCGTCCATACACATGGCATTCACATAATAAATTATTTTAGCCTTATCCTGATCCGGTATTAAGGGATAAAATTTTTCCGAATCCTCATCAAAACGACAAACGCCGCCCGCTCTTGTACCGATCCAGAATCCATAGCGTTCATTCCCGACAATTGAGCTGATATTATTGCCGCACAGGCTATTAGAGTTTCCGGGAATCCGTTTATAACTGCTGAATTTATCCTGAGCCGGATTATATTTATTCAAACCGCCGCCGTCCGTTCCAATCCAGATATTACCATCTTTGCTTTTATAAAATGAGGTTACCTTATTATTACTCAGACCATTTTGCTTTTGATAATCAGAGGAAAAATGCTTAAAACGGTTTAGTCTGGGATTATAAACATTCAAGCCATTGGCGCCAATCCATATTAAACCGGATTGATCTTCATAAATGCTGAATACATTATCGCCCTTCAGGCTTTTCTTATTATCGGGATTATGCCGGATGTGGACAAACCGGTTTTTATTCTTATTGAATATATTCATACCGGAATTGACCGTTCCAACCCACAGCGTACCTTCATTGTCAACACATATGGCACTTATATCGTTCCCGCTAAGGCTGTGCGGATCTGATTCTTCATGGACATACCTGCTAAAGGAACCATCTTGTTCATTAAACAGGTTTAATCCTCCGCCAAGCGTGCCGATCCACAAACGCCCTTGCCGGTCTTCCGTAATACAGACGATTTTGTTATCGCTGATACTGTCATGATTTTTCGGATTGTGCCTGTAATTCATAAATTGATAGGTATGATCAATTGTCTTTTTAAGACGGGACAAACCATTCCATGTGCCGATCCACAATTCTTTTTTGGAAGAATAATAAATACAACGGATATAATCATCCGCCAGACTGTTTTGGTCTTCCGCATGATGAAAATAAGAGTAAAACCGGTCGGTTTTATAATCATAACGATTTAGACCGCCACCCCAGGTGCCTACCCAGATAAATCCCTCATTGTCCTCGCAGATGGCATCCGGCCTGGTTCCTTTCATTGCGAACGAATCCTCTGCCGACGGATAATATTTTATGAACTTGTTATTGTGGGGATCATACCGGTTTAAACCGTTCCAGGTGGCTATCCAGAGATTCTTGCGGCTGTCTTCAAATACATCCCAAATCCAGCTGTGGGAAATTGACGTACTATCGAGAGGATCATGCCTGAGAATTTTAAAATTATAGCCATCGTATCTGTTCAAACCATCCTGAGTGCCAAACCATATAAAACCATGGCTATCCTGAAAAATACGATTAATTGTATTTTGCGATAACCCGTCTTCCACCGTTAAGTGTTTGAAATTGATATTTTGAGCAAGGGCTATATATATAACCGATAAATGAAAAAATAATATTCTCGATACCAACTTATAATCCTCAAGCTTCACTGTATTAACTTATTAAAATAAAACTGTATTTAAAAAAAATCTATATTTTTAATGTCTAAAAATCTCCGGATCGCGAAAAAAGGCGGTTGATTCCCTGAAATCTTTTTTTTAGATTCCAACTTCCTTTTTTAATGATACACAGAAATCAATTGAGGATGACTATGAGTTACAATTCTATAGTATTGGTAAAACAGGTTCCGGATACGGCTAATATTTCCGGCGAGGTTATGAAACCGGATGGTACGGTCAATCGGGCTATACTGCCGGCTATATTTAATCCCGAAGATAAAGTGGCTCTTGAATTGGCTTTGCAGGTCCGCGATCAGTATGGCGGAACGGTAAAAGTAATCACCATGGGACCTCCGAAAGCTTCGGATATATTACGTGAATGCCTTTATATGGGCGCTGATGAGGCTTATTTGATCAGTGACCGGAAATTTGCCGGCGCCGATACGCTGGCTACATCTTATGTTTTAGCCGAAACTATTCAAACAATCGGAAATTTTGATCTTATTTTTGGCGGCAGGCAGGCCATTGACGGCGATACAGCCCAGGTCGGACCTCAGACAGCAGAAAAACTTGGCATACCGCAGGTTACCTATGCCGAAGAAATCAAAAAAATAAACAAAAATGCCATCACCATAAAACGTAAAACCGACGGTGGAAGCGAACTTGTTGAAGCTAAAATACCCGTGCTTATCACCGTAATAAAGGAAGCGGCGACACCCCGCCCTTTTAAAGCCAAAAGAGTAATGGCTTATAAAAATGCCCGGACGCTTATGGAACTTGAAAAAATGGCTGAAGGAAATTCTCTCCTATATATCGATCAGCTTAAAGATGAATACATCACAAAGAATCTTTTTATTAAAACAATTACCACGGATGATCTTGATGTAGAATTGGAAAGATGTGGTATTGCAGGTTCGCCCACTAAAGTGCATAAGGTTGAGTCTGTTGTGCTCGGCGCCAGCGCTCATGAAACCATTGAACCTTCCAAAGAAGCTTTGGGTAAACTTGTTGAAAAACTGATGGAAGACCATATTTTTGGATAAATTTTAAAGTTGGATTTCCGGAATATACTATACGGATAAAAAAAGGTATGATTATGAGCAAACAACACGAAGTATGGGTATTTATTGAGCAAAGAGACGGTAAAGCGGCAGAAGTAAGTTTTGAATTGTTATCCAAAGGCAGGAAATTAGCCGAACAATTAAAAGGCGCTCTTAAAGCCGTAGTAATCGGCGAAAAGATATCGGATGTAGCCGCAGAATGTTTCAAATTTGGAGCAATTGAAGCTCTTGTGATAGAAGATACTTCACTAAAACATTATAGAACAATGCTCTACAGCAGGATATTGGGAAACCTCATACAAGAACATCAACCCAGAATTGTCCTGTTTGGCGCAACCGTAATCGGACGCGACCTGGCACCCAGGGTAGCTTCTTTCACCAAGAGCGGTTTAACTGCTGACTGTACGGAATTAAAGATCGATACAATCACCTATTTGCGAAAAGAATACCCCGATCTTCTTTTACAAATCAGACCGGCATTTGGGGGAAATATTGTCGCTACGATTATCACACCCGATAATCCGGTACAAATGGCTACCGTACGCGAAGGTGTTATGGAAATGTCGCCGCTCGCTAAACCGGTGAATGGCAAAATAACCAAATTCCCTTTTCAAAAAGACGCCACAGACGACCTGGTAAAAATAATCGAAAGGCATCATGAAGAAAATAAAGTGAACCTGAAAGCCGCACCGATTATCGTAGCCGGCGGCTATGGAATGGGTTCAAAAGAAAACTTTGCACTGATCAGGGAATTGGCCGATGTTTTAGGCGGCGAAGTTGCCGGCAGCCGGGCGGCTGTGGACGCCGGCTTTGTAGAACATGCCCGGCAGGTGGGTCAGACGGGCGTAACGGTAAGGCCGAAATTATATATTGCCTGCGGTATATCAGGCGCTATTCAGCACCGCGCCGGCATGCAGGACGCTAATAAGATTATTGCCATCAACAATGATCCGGATGCGCCTATTTTTGATGTTTGTCATTATGGAATTGTAGGAGATGCCATGCAGGTGATCCCGATGTTTATAGAAGCATACAAACATAAATTAAAATAGTGGAGAATAAATAACAATTAACAAAACGCAAATAACAAACAATAACCGATGAATCAAATTTTAAATCCAAAACCAAAATATGACCTTGAACAAAGAACATTCGATTTTGCAAAAGATATTAGATTATTTTTAAAAAGCATACCTGATTCAATTGTAAATCGAGAAGATTCTAAACAACTAATTCGCTCATCTGGATCAGTAGGAGCCAATTACATTGAAGCGAATGAATCTTTAAGTAAAAAAGATTTTATATTTCGAATGAAGATAAGCAGAAAAGAAGCAAAAGAATGCATATATTGGATGAAGTTGTTAATTGAAACTAATGGTATGGAAAGACACGATAAGGCCGTTGAACTTTTAAATGAAATTGAAGAAACCCGGAAAATTATGTCTTCAATTATTAAAAATACAAATGTATAGAACCTGGAATCTTTATATCCTGGTATATTGAACAGGGATTTGGGATTTGTTATTTGATATTTGGAATTTGAAATTTGTTTGTTATTTGAGATTTGTTAATTGAAATTTGAAAATTAACCCAGAGGTTTTTTATGCCTAACTTTTTCACAGATAATAAAGATATAGTTTTTCAATTTGAAAATCTTGACCTGAAAGAAATTGCCGCCATTATGGAAGATGATTATAAGCAGGCGGAAATCTATAATTATGCCCCTGTTGATTATCAGGACGCCATAGATAATTACCGAAAAGTCCTTGAAATCGTGGGCGACCTGGCCGGAAACATAATCGCCCCGAACGCACCTTCGGTAGATGAAGAAGGCGCTGTATTCAGAGATGGTAAGGTAACCTATGCCAAAGGCACACGTGAAGCGCTTGAAAAACTCGGTCAGGCAGAATTAATGGGCTTTACCCTTCCCCGCCGATATGACGGCCTCAATTGTCCGACAACTATATATGTTATGGCTATTGAAATAGTATCCAGGGCCGATGCTTCCCTGATGAACATTTTTGGTTTGCAGGATATTGCCGAAACCATCAATAAATTCGGGGATGCAGACCAGAAAGCCGAATTTTTACCAAAATTTTCTTCGGGGAAATACACCGGGGCAATGGCTTTAACCGAACCCGATGCCGGTTCCGACCTGCAGGCGGTGAAACTGCACGCCTATCAGGATGAAAAAGGACAATGGCGATTGCGCGGTATGAAACGTTTTATCACCAATGGCTGCGGCGATATTCATCTTGTATTGGCGCGATCGGAAGCCGGAACCAAAGACGGCCGGGGACTGAGTATGTTTGCCTCTTATCATGACGATACCGTTCAGGTGCGGCGCATCGAAAATAAACTCGGCATACACGGTTCGCCCACCTGCGAATTGCAATTCAAGGACACACCGGCACAGTTAATCGGTAAAAGAAAATTCGGTCTCATCAAATACGTAATGGATTTGATGAACGGCGCCCGGATTGGCGTTTCAGCTCAGGCTTTAGGAATTGCCCAGGCCGCTTATGAGGAAGCTGTAAAATACGCCCGTGAACGCGAGCAATTCGGTAAAGCTATTTATACTATCCCGGTTGTGACTAACATGCTGATTGATATGCGCGTTCGTTTGGAAAGCAACCGTTCGTTAATGTATGCCACTTCGCAATGGGTTGACTTACGGGATAAGCTGGAAGAGAAAGTCAACCATATTAAGGAAGAGGGCAAAGACCCCGGCGATTTACCAAACCGGCAAAAAGAAGCGGCAAAAATCTCCGCTCTGTTAACACCCATGACCAAATATATATTGGCCGAAGATGCCAATAAAATTACCTATGATTCACTGCAAATCCACGGCGGCGTCGGTTATATGAAAGAGTTTAATGTCGAGCGGCTTGTACGCGACGCACGTATCACAAACATCTACGAAGGCACCTCACAATTGCAAATCGTTGCCGCCATCGGCGGAGTACTCAACGATATTCTGGCCAATCATTTTGAAGCAAAAGAAAAGAAAAAATATAAAGGCACCCTGGAAAGACTGGCCGATCAGTTGAAGCAAATCCGCCAGATATTTCTTGACTCCCTGAAGTATGTGGTGGATAAAAATGACAAGTATTTTCAGGATGTGGCGGCTAAAGAACTGGTTGAATTATACAGCTACATTTTTACCGGTTACCTGCTTTTGGATGAAGCGGAGAAAGAAAGCCGGAAGGTGTTTATCGCCAACCGCTATATCATCACCGCTATGGCCAATGCCCGTCGTAACGCAGAGGCGATTAAAAACGAGCAGTTTTCCGATTTACTGCACGCCGATGAAATTTTAATTTAAGCATGTAAACAAAGGCCGGAACTAATGCTCCGGCCTTACGATTTTAACCCGGCAGTATCTTTCTCATCTTGATTAAATCCGGCTAATACCACATATTATGCATAAATTAACAATGAAAAAAACAAAATTTTAGGATAAAGGAATTTTATATGAAAATGAAGAGCATCATTTTAATGATCATTCTGCCTGTTTTATTAGTCAGTTTCCATTCCTGTAATGATTCTTCTGATAAGTCGCCTGCGCGCATAAAAGGGCGTCTGAATGTTTCCAAAACCTTAAGAACAGAATTACTGGAACAAAAAATAGCCAAAAAATCCAAACCTAAATTTGATAAACCGGATCGGGCTTTTCAGGAAATGATAGAAGAACGCTCCGAGATCGGTAAATCATTTTCCTACTCGGGCAGTTGGAAATTTGACGCTTTCCGTCATGCTAAATTAAATAATCGTTCCCTGAAAAAATCAACCGCGCTGAACTGGGTGGAACGCGGACCGGGCAATGTAGGCGGCAGAACAAGGTCCATTGCTGTTCATCCGGATAACCCGGATATCTGGTGGGTGGCAGCGGTGGGAGGCGGAATATGGAAAACCATCAATGCCGGCGAGAATTGGACGGCCGTTATCGATGATATGCCCGTTCTCTCTGCAACTACTATTGATATCTGCCAGTCAAATCCGGATATCCTGTATGCGGGCACCGGTGAAGGGTTTTGGAATTATGACGCCATAGTTGGTGATGGTATTTTCAAAACTACTAACGGCGGCGCAAGTTGGGAACAACTGCCTTCAACCGTATCCAATATTAAATTCAAATATATAAACAGGATCATTGTAAGTCCTGCCGATCCCGATATTGCTCTGGCCGCTACCAATACTGGCGTTTATAAAACTGAAAACGGCGGCGATTCATGGCGGGAAGTTTATTCCAACAATGATACAACCCGCATTCAGCAGATTATCGCCAATCCTTTGAATTTTAATACGCAGTATATCACTGTAAACGGACAATATAAGGCAGGTATAAATCCCGGAGGTATTTACAAATCCACAGACGGCGGTGAAACATGGCAGAAAATAAGTGATAAAATCACCGGACACGGACGAATTGAAATGGCTGTCGCGCCGACGGATACAAATGTTATTTATGCTTCGGCTGAAGGAAATGGCAGCGGTTTGCTCGGATTTTTCGGATCAAAGGATGGCGGTCAAACATGGACAAACTTTGGCGATGAACCAAACTGGCTTGGCAGTCAGGGCTGGTATGATAATACATTAATCGTAAGTCCGCTGGATGCCAATGAGGTTTTTGCAGGCGGAATCGATATTTATAAAGCAACAATAAATGACACAAGCGCCGACATAATCAAAATCTCAAACTGGTATGCCGGAGCCGGTTTTCCCTATGTCCACGCCGATCAGCATTATTTTAAAACCATCCAGACTTCACCGAAAAATTTCACCATTATCGCCGCGAATGACGGAGGTATTCATGCTTCCTATGATAAGGGGAATAACTGGGTGGAATTAAACAACAATTACAATGTCACCCAATATTATGATGCGGATATGTCCCCTTCCACTTATGAATTTATAGGCGGAACCCAGGATAACGGAACCAACCGTTCACCGAGACTTCCTGAATTTGATTCACGCTGGATGATGGTTGTCGGCGGTGATGGCTTCGACTGCGTCTGGGATAAAACCAATCCATTAATTGTTTACGCCACGCTTTATTATTCACGTATCTTAAAATCTATTGACGGCGGATATATCTTTAATTCAATAAATAACGGCCTGCCCGAAAGCAATATCTTCCACACACCGCTGGCCATGGATCCCAAAAATTCTGAAAAACTTTTTACCTGGGGAGAAAACAATGCCGTATACTATACCGAAAACGGCGGAGAGAACTGGAATTCTGTAACAATTAATACATACTCAAGCAGCAGAGGTAAGATAGCAGTTTCCTTAAGTAATTCGGATATCGTCTGGGCCGGCAATACCAGCCGTTATCTGAATGTTTCCGTGAATGGGGGTACGAGTTTCACAGAAGTTGCAGATAATCCGGATGTGCACGCTTACCTGACCGGTCTGGCTACTCATCCGACCCTGGATTCCACCGCTTATATGACTTTGGGTGTTTCGGGATATGGTAAAATATACCGCACCAGCGATCTGGGACAAACCTGGGAAAATATCACTGGAAATCTGCCCGATGTGCCTGTTTTATGCCTGTTAGTCATGCCATTCGATACCAATGAGCTCTGGGCGGGAACAGATATCGGCCTTTTCGTATCCTATGATAATGGCTCCTCCTGGGAATATCAGAATGAGGGTCTGCCGGCGGTTGCAGTTACAAGATTAAAAATCGTTGGCCAGAATATTGTGGCTGCCACCCATGGCCGCGGCATCTGGAGCGTATTTCGTCCGGAACTATCAGCCGGACCGCTGCTGGCTCCGGTGTTAAACGACCTTATCGTTCCGAATCCCAATACCGGCGAATTAAAAATCGGCTTTTTTAACAGCGCGGATTATGATTCGGTGCATATCCTGGTTAATAACTCCGTTTTCAGGAAGCTTTACAATCTAAAAGCCGCCACCGACACTTCCGTATCTTACCTGAGCATGCCGCCGGAAGATATTTCGGTTAGAATTACAGGATTTTATACGGGAAATTCTTCCGAAGGTCAGGAACAAAACTGTGCCATTTATTCGGCAATTAATTCATACAACGAAAATTTCAACGACGGTGTATCCGATTTCTTTGGCGATTTTACAACCGGCGCCGTTTCCAATTTCAGTACGTTGCTGTATCATTCTGAACATCCTTATAGTAATAGTCAAAACTATATATCCTGCCTCCGTTATCCGATAAATATCGTTACCGGATCATCAATAAGTTATCAGGATGTGGCCATTGTTGAACCGGGCGAACCCGGCGCCTTTTACCCCGATCAGGAAATGTGGGATTATGTAACCGTTGAAGGCACTATTGATGGAGAAAACTGGGCTATTTTAATTCCGCCCTATGACGCCAGATATAACAACGACTGGCTTAGCGCATACAACGCGGGTGAACCCGGAACGGAATCCATGCTGCAGACGCATGCCACAAACCTGGAAGAAAAATACGGCACAGGCCAAAAAGTATATTTGCGCTTCAGGCTTTATGCCGACGAATACATGAACGGCTGGGGCTGGGCCATTGATAATATCGTTATTTCCAACACTTCGGGAATCTCCGATGAAAATGAGACCATAGCCTATCAGTTCAATCTGATTGGCAACTATCCGAATCCTTTTAATCCGTCGACGACTATCCGTTTCACACTGGAAAAATCCGAGCCGGTTACTCTGCACATTTATAATGCGCTTGGTCAATTGATTAAAACAGTTTATGATAATCAAACCATGAAAGCCGGTGTTGTTCAGTCGGCTCTGTGGGATGGACGGAATAATTCGGGCAGCCGGGTTGCTTCAGGCGTTTATCTTTACCGTTTGCAGGCCGGGGAAAATGTATCTACCAAAAGAATGCTGTTAATAAGATAAATGAAAAAATTAAAAAAGGGCTGTTCAACCGAACGGCCTTTTTTTTGCATAAATCTTATACAGATTAGAAAATAACCATACTTTATAAACAGAGCTAATCTATCATTTTTTTCAACCGATATTTGTCTTCAAATGTAATAATATCACAGAATGGAATGCACAAAAAAAGGTATTACTTAAATATTTGAGATTCCAAAAACTTAGGTTATGAAAAATAAATAATTTTTTTCTTGACTTTGAATTTAAATTCCGTATAATTGACGTCAATTTAAATCAGAGTGAAAAAGAGAACAGAAACAGGTTTTAAAATGTTGTACTTAATTGTTAAATCAGGTTGGACTAGCCGTAAAGAGAGCTCTCGCTATGGAGAAAAACTTTATACTGGGAGAAAAAGACGAACCCCCCAGTCAAAGCACGCCGGTGAAGCAATTCATCGGGAAGCCGGAAAACTTAACAGTTGCCGGCCTCGAACTGTATTCAAACTTACCTCTTTTTTATCATCAACTCCACATTAATAGAGATGTAACATCCGATCCAATCCCCAATCCAAGATTGGAACATCCCCGTAAAGACAAGAAGAATGGCACCGTCGTCAGCGAACGGATGACCGCTTTTAGACATAAATTTTATCCGCTGGTAAGTGAAGCGGATTGGAACGACTGGCGCTGGCAGGTACGCAACAGAATCAAATCGCTGGCTGAGCTGGAAAAAATCGTTAGCCTTTCAGACGATGAAAGATCAGCCATCATGGCTCATGAAGGACCTCTGCCGATAGCCATTACGCCATATTATGCGGGATTGCTTGACCCCAAGAATCCCAAACAGCCATTGCGCCGGACGGTTATTATGACAAAAAATGAAAGTATTGTCAGCCCGGGCGAAGAAATTGATCCGCTCGGTGAAGATCAGGATTCACCCGTTCCCGGTCTGGTGCACCGCTACCCTGACCGTGTTCTATTTCTGGTTACCGGATTTTGTTCGGTATACTGCCGCTATTGCACCCGATCGAGGATGGTAGGCAATTACGGCGGCGAATACAGATTTAACATGAATCAGTGGGAAAACGCTTTAAACTATATCCGGAATCATCCTGAAGTGCGGGATGTATTGCTTTCCGGCGGCGATCCGTTGACTTTAGCGGATGAAAAACTGGAATGGCTGATTTCAAGACTGGCCGTTATACCGCACGTGGAATTTATCCGCATCGGATCCAAAGTGCCGGTGGTACTGCCTCAGCGCATCACCCCCCGGTTGGTAAATATGCTTAAAAAGTATCATCCTTTGTGGATGAGTATCCATTTTACCCACCCGGATGAAGTAACGCCGGAAGTAGCCCAGGCCTGTAACAGGCTTGCCGACGCAGGAATTCCTTTGGGAAGCCAGACGGTCTTACTGAAAGGTATTAATGATAAAGTGGAAACGCTTAAAAGTTTATATCATAAACTACTTAAAGTACGCGTTAAACCTTATTATCTTTACCAGTGTGATCCAGTGTACGGTACCTCGCATTTTCGCACTTCCGTGTCCAAGGGCCTGGAAATGATTGAGGGATTACGCGGCCACACCAGCGGTTATGCCGTGCCGTCTTATGTAATTGACGCCCCCGGCGGAGGAGGTAAAATTCCTCTGTTACCGGAATATGTTATCGGACATGAAAACGGCGAAATCATTCTCAGAAATTACGCTGGTAAACTTTTCCGTTATACGGATCCGGATTTTGTGAGAAAAATTGAGCCTGAACCAGTCGGAGTTTATTAGTGAAAATAGGCTTTACATACGACCTGCGGCAGGATTACCTCGATTTGGGATTCAGCGAGCTCGAAACCGCTGAGTTCGATCGGGAAAGCACTATAGCCGCTATTGAGAATACTCTAAATGAACTAGGTTATGAAACGGAACGCATCGGAAATATCTGGAGCCTGACGGAAAAACTGGCTCAGGGTCGCCGGTGGGACCTGGTTTTTAATATTGCCGAAGGTATGCGGGGAATCGGGCGTGAAGCTCAGGTCCCCGCTCTTTTGGATGCTTATGATATCCCTTATACATTTTCCGATCCCCTGGTGTTGTCTTTAACGCTTCATAAAGGAATGACCAAACGGGTGCTAAAAAACCTTGGCCTGCCTACGCCGGATTTTGCAGAAATTCAAAATGAAAAGGATATTGAAAAAGTTGATCTGCCTTATCCCCTTTTTGCCAAACCCATTGCCGAAGGAACGGGAAAAGGCATTGACGCTACATCGAAAATAAAAAATCAAAATGAATTAAAAACCGTTTGCATGACTTTACTGGAGGCCTTCAAACAGCCGGTTCTTGTGGAAACTTACCTGCCCGGTCGTGAATTTACGGTCGGCATTGTCGGCACAGGGGAAAAATCACGATCTGTAGGCGTAATGGAAGTGATTTTACTTAAGGGCGCCGAAGAAAATGCCTATTCCTTTGTTAATAAAGAAAAGTGCGAGGAATTGGTAGAATACCGTCTGGTGGATGACCCGCTGGCCCAAAAATCTATCGAAGTTTCCCTTGCCGCCTGGCGGGGATTAGGCTGCCGGGATGCCGGACGAATCGATGTGCGTACCGATGCGATGGGCATACCGAATATTATAGAGTTAAATCCGCTGGCCGGTATTCACCCGGAACACTCCGATCTGCCGATTATTTGTAATCTGCAGGGCATTCCCTACCGGGATTTGATGAGCTGGATTATGGAAAGCGCTCTGGAACGAATGAAACAACCTATTGAAAAACTATCCGCCGCGCTCGGCTAAACGACTGATAAATCAACGTATACCTTACCATGCGGATATTATGTTTATATAACCTGCCGGCCGATCCTTCTGCCAAAGATGAACTGGATGTTTTTGATCAACGTGATGCGGTGATGATCGCCTTACATGATCTTGGCCATGAAGCGGAATCTTATGGAACTGATCTGAATCTTGAGAAAACGATTAAAAAGCTTGATGATTATAAACCCGATCTTGTTTTCAATCTTGTTGAGGCGCTTGGAGGTAAGGGAAGATTTATCCATTTTATCCCAACGGTTTTGGAGCAAATGCGCATTCCGTTTACCGGGGCGGATGCTGCCGGTCTTTTTTTAACAACGAATAAAATAATTACCAAGCAAAAACTGATGTCGGCTGGAATTTCCACACCGGACTGGACAACAACAGAGCTGCTGAAAAACAAAAAACCCCATTTCAATCCGCCCTATTTTATTAAACCGGTGTGCGAAGATGCCTCGGTTGGCTTGAATGAGACGGCAGTGATATATGATCCTGCGCTTCTTGCCGATGAATTAAAAGACCGATCGCGTCAGTTCGGCGAGTGCTTTGCCGAAGCCTATATTCCGGGCAGGGAATTTAATCTTTCCATACTGCCTGCTGAATCCGGTATCGAGGTTTTACCTCCTGCAGAAATCCGCTTTGAGAATTATCCGCAGGATAAACTTAAAATTGTTGATTATAAGGCAAAATGGGATACGGATTCTTTTGAATATAAAAATACGGTGCGCCATTTTGATTTTCCCGCCGGTGACGCCCGCCTGCTTTCCGATTTGAAAAAAGCCGCCGAAGCGTGCCGGAAAGTTTTTGCGCTTAAAGGCTATGTCCGCGTGGATTTCCGCGTGGATGAGAAGGGAATGATCTGGGTACTCGAAATAAACGCCAATCCCTGCATTTCCCCGGACAGCGGATTCGTGGCCGCCGCCAATCAGGCCGGTTTGACTTTTATGGAAATGATCGACAAAATTGTATCCGGTGTAAGTAATCCATTTAAAGGAATATAATGTTCAGAATCCGCCGCGTTTATGACGCCATATTACCTATCAATAATGAGGTTATCAGACAGGTTCAGCAAATACTGAAAGCGCAGTTTAACGGCATTCCGGAAGAGGATATCATAAAACTGCCCGAAAATCTAAACAATCCGTTGAAATATAAATTCCGCTCCATGTTATTTGTCGCGGATGATATAAAAGGCCATATCAAGGGTTTTGCGCTATTGTTGTACGCGCCCGATTTAAGGTTTTGTTACCTGGATTTCATTTCGGCGGCTGTTTCAGCCACGGGCAGGGGTGTAGGCGGCGCGCTGTACAGCCAGGTGCGGGAATTCTCCCGACAGATTGCTCAGGAAGGATTGTATTTTGAATGCCTCCCGGATGATCCCGGACTTTGCCGGGATAAAAACATTTTGAAACAAAATGCCATCCGCCTAAAGTTTTATGAACGGTTCGGAGCGCGGCCCATCATCAACACCGCCTATGAAACGCCATTGACGCCGGATTCGGATTGTCCGCCCTATCTGGTATATGACGACCTGGATACCGGAAAACTCCCGGGTAAGAAGTCTCTGAAGAATATTATGAGGGCCATACTTGAGCGTAAATACGGCGATGTATGTCCCGAAAAGTATGTTAAACTGGTGGTCGACTCTGTGAAAGACGATCCGGTTAAACTCAGAGAACCGAAGTATATCAAAAAGCGGTCCGCGGAAAACGATTCAATGAAAAAACAATTTCCCTCACTGGAGATATCTTTGGTTGTTAACGACCGTCATGATATCCATCATGTCCACGACCGCGGCTACGTGGAAGCGCCGGTACGCGTCAATTCCATTTTAAAGGAAATCGAACGGACCGGTTTATTCCGAAAAATCCGTCCCCGCAACTACCCGATGAAATATATCACCGCGGTACATGATTCCGGTTTTGTCCGTTATCTAGAAAAAGTCTGCCGTAATGTCCCGGCTAAAAAATCCATTTACCCGTATGTATTCCCGATCAGAAACGCGGCCAGGCCGCCGGTGGAATTGCCGGTGCGGGCCGGTTATTATTGTATCGATACATTCACCCCTCTCAATCAGGACGCTTTTCATGCCGCCAAAAGATCGGTGGACTGCGCCCTGACTGCCGCCGATGAATTACTGCAGGGTGCGCCGATAGCCTACGCGCTCGTCCGACCGCCGGGCCATCATGCGGAAAAAAAAGCCTTCGGCGGATTTTGTTATTTCAATTCTGCCGCTGTTGCCGCGCAATATCTTTGCTGGTTTGGCAAGATTGCCATTTTGGATATTGATTATCATCATGGAAACGGCGCACAGAATATTTTCTATGAAAGATCCGATGTGCTGACCATTTCCATCCATGGTCATCCCCGGTTTGCCTATCCTTATTTCAGCGGATTTTCCGATGAAACGGGCCGGGGCGAGGGCACGGGATATAATATAAACTATCCCCTGCCGGAACAGGTAACGGGAGAGGTTTACAGAAAAGTTTTAAATAAAGCCATCAAAAGCATCGAAAAATTTAAACCACGTTTTCTGCTGGTAACGCTCGGGCTGGATACGGCCAAAGGCGATCCTACCGGAACCTGGGATCTTACCGCCCGCGATCTGGAAATGAACGGACGCCTGATCGGTTTAACCGGTCTTCCCCTGCTGATTGTTCAGGAAGGCGGTTACCGGGTCCGGAAACTTGGCATTAACGCCCGATCCTTTTTTACGGGTCTGGCCAAAGGTTTTATGGAAAGTCACTAAGGAAATGAATATGGAAAAGAGCATTCACAAAGTAGTTTTCAGAGATACGGTCTGCAAACAGGATGAAGAAAATGTCCGCAATATTGTGGCCTCAACCGGGTTTTTCTCGCAGGAAGAAATTGACATTGCCGTTGAACTGGTCACTGAGCGGTTGGAAAAAGGATTGGCCAGCGGTTATCATTTTATCTTTGCCGAGGTGGAAAACCGGACTGTGGGCTATACCTGTTTCGGCCCAATTCCGGCCACAAAACTCAGTTATGATCTGTACTGGATCGCCGTTCATGCCAATATGCGCGGTTCGGGCATCGGGAAAAAACTGATGACCGAAAGTGAAAAAGCCATTGCCGGTCTGGGCGGCAACCGGGTGTATATCGAGACTTCCGGGCGTGATCAGTACATTCCTACCCGTCAGTTCTATTTAACCTGCGATTATACCGAAGCCGCGGTACTGGATGATTTCTACGCTCCCGGCGATGCCAAGTATCTCTACTTAAAGGTTTTGGAGTAATCCCAAATAAGTCGTATTTGTTGATCCTTATCGTGATCGAATTACCGGAGTTATTCCAATCATCAATCCATTCAGTTTTAATTCTTAATTCTTAATTCGTAATTCGTAATTTTTTGAACACCGGAATGGATGCAAAAAAAACGATGGCGATACCGATAACGATTTCGACAACGAACACGTCCAACATTAAAAGATATCTATATGATCCTAACCCATGATTTTAATTATGGGGTTAGCTGATAAAGCCGATTGTTTGGAATCGTTTTAACGATTTTTCTTATTCTTAACCTGCAGGAAATTGCTTCGCGGTGTTCGTGGCATCAACTTTACTTTAAGAACATTCTTTTGTCTTAATTTTCAATACCGAATGCCTAATTTTGCAGGCTTTCTATTCCTTCATTATTCACCATTCGCTAATTGGTATTCGACATTCATTTTTTTAATTTCCAATGTCGAACGCCGAACACCGATTGGCGACGGATAACCGATGGCGATACCGATCGCGACAACGATAACGAGCAACGTTCAACGATGGGTTAACCCATGATTTTAATCATGGGGTGGAATAGCAATGCCAGATGCTCAAAATCGTTTTAACGATTTTTCTCTTTCTTCCCGGTGGGATATTGCTTCACTGCACCCGCGGCATAGACCGTTTCATAAGAAACTGCTTTTGGAGAAATTTCCAATGCCGAATGCCGAACATTGATTGGCGAAGGCTTTTTAATGAGAG
>RQOG01000023.1 GCA_003854985.1 Calditrichota bacterium | reverse complement strand
TTAAAATGCTGATCAGATATAACATTGATTTATGAATTTCTTAATATTCCTGGTCCTAACAACCCGGATTAAAAGTCTATTTTTTCAGCCTGCTCAAAGTCTTCAACCGTATCCAGTTCCATACATTTTAAATCATGCACATCAACCGCCGCAATTTTAACGCCCTTATTGATTATCCGCTGAAAGGCTTCCTCATACCAGACATTAACTTTATTTTCTTCTTCCATCATGATGTGCAGTTCATCGAATAATAATTTTGATGTTTCGGCGGAAAATAATTCAATACCAATCGATTCGCCGGCGGCTTCTGCAGGATTCATGGATTTATTAATTTCTTTTACAAAGCCTTTTTTATCGGCCATTACCTTCATATCTTCTTCGCCCACATGACCGCTCGAACGCAATGCCAGCGCAGACGGATGGCCGCACTCATTTAATAATTCAACAATTTGTTTATCAAACACGATATCGCCGTCCAGAAGCAAAAACGATTCTCCGGCGACTTCATTTTTGGTCAGCCACAGCGAATAGATATTATTAGTGCTATCGTATACTTCATTATAAATAAAAGTGATTTTAAGCTCCGGATACTGCGTTTCCACATAGGTTAACACCTGTTCTCGCAAATAGCCTGTAACAATCACAAATTCATCAATGCCGTTTTCTGCCAGGTTTTCCAGAATCTGCCCCAGAATCGGTTTGTTTTTAACTTTAAGCAGACATTTGGGAGTAGCATCCGTAAGCGGCCGTAAGCGCAGAGCCATACCAGCGGTTAAAATAACAGCTTTCATTTAATTCACACCTTCCATGATAAATTTAGTTCTCTTATCCGTAGTTTTTTGTATGATGATCATTATTAGAGCATAAGCATTAATTATATAAAGTATACCATATAAATAGAGATCGATCCGGTTGATAAAGGACATAACGATTAGCAGGGAAATATGTAACGAACTGCCCATAACAGACCATAAACGGATTACGGGTTTATTGCGCCTGAGAAAATCCTCCCCGGCAAACCTCCGGGTGTTCTGTTCATTACTCTTTTGTGATATGACCAGCCTTTGCATTGATAAATATTTTAAATAAACAGCAAATACAAACCGGTCAAAATAGTGCCCACCCTCGGTTTTCATCTGCTCATATTCTTCCTGAAACTGAACCAAATCATCACCGTACAAACTCACTTCCCCGATGGTATATTCCAGGTAACGACTGCGGTAAAAATCAAATAAAACCACATGCGCCATCAGGCAAATGAGGGTGATAATGACAAGGATCCAGGTTTCAGCAGTATTCCCGAGTCCGATTCCCAGGCCAATGAAAATTGAAACATGCGTCACATAATCGGCGATACCGTCGATGATGCGCCCGACCCGCGTACCGTTCTTTTTAAGACGGGCAACCTGGCCGTCGCTCAGATCGAACAAATAATACAGAGAATAAAATACGCCGGCCGCTATCAAGGCTTCCGATCCGCCGATGCCATAAAATACAGCGCTGATTATGCCCATAACCAGGGCGGCCATCGACAATTGATTAGGCGTAATTGGCAGGGGCAATATTATCTTTACAAAAATAAAGGATACGATACGGTAAAAAAATAAGTCCAGCGGTTCTTCCGCTTCTATATGTTTTAGTGATCTTTTATATTCCTCGAAGAGTTTCATATCGTTCTACTCATTTCAGTTCATTGGCCGCATATTCTTTGATAGCATTTATCAGTTTTCTGTTTTCATCCTGAGTGCCGATACTAATTCTCATCTGGGAATTAAGCACTTTTTCTTTCATAAATTTTACTACCAGTCCCCGTTCTTTAAGATATTTATTTAATTCCTCCATTTTATCCTTTTGCATATCGACCAGCATAAAATTGCCGTCGGACCGGTAAGGCTTAAAGCCGGGAAGTTTTTTAAATTCATTAAAAAACATGTCTTTATCTTTATTCATTTGTTCCGTAATCTTTTCATAATACGGCATAGAATCCATGGCGGCCAGTGCAATCAGTTCATTGATGCGGTCATAACCCAGATATTTTGATGAATACCATTCAAAATAATCCAGTCCATTCCCAATCAGAGCAAAACCGATCCGAACTCCTGCCAGGGCATAATATTTGGAAAAAGTTCTGATTACAACGGTTTTGGGATACCGGTTTACAATTTCCGTTACGTATGTATTATCCGTAGTTTTAAACATGGCATACGCTTCATCCAAAACTACAATCGTATCTTTCAATTCCTCAAGAATTGTATAAAGCTCCTCAGGTGTTAAGGTGTTGCCGGTTGGATTGTTGGGTGAACTGACAAACACAATTTTGGGTTTTTTTTCTCTGTATAACTTTATAAAACCGTCGATATCATAATAATAACTCTCATCACCTGCATATAAAGGATATTCAACGGTTATTCCCTCCATTTCATCGGCTATGGATTTATAATACCACCAGGAATAGGCCGGAACAAACAATATTTCATCTTTTCTCAAATAACAATGCACTATTGACTTCAGTAAGTCTTCGCCGCCGTATCCGATTACCACTTGTTTTTCAGGCAGGTTGTAATCATGGGCGATGCGCAGGGACAATTCGCCTTTAGCGTTCTTTTCATAAATTCGTGTATACCAGCTTAATCTTCTGAAATCAATATTTTTTAAAACATCATAGCACTTTGGGGCTGGACCATAATTATTTTCGTTACGGTCCAAATAAATCATTTCTTTCTTATCCTGCCCGGTCATTTCAACTCCTTTCACTCAAAATCTATCCTGCTATTAATGCAAACGAGGACGAATAATACAAAATTAATTATAGTCTGACAAGACTAATACACATTCTAAATTTAACAGTATCATACGCTATTAGTTTGCAATAGTTTTAAGTTAACAATGGAAATCATATTATTTAATAAAAAACAGACTTACCGCGTCAATCGCCAGGTAAACGGCGATAAAAATCAGACCAATTCCTAAAGCATTAACGATTGTATTTATGGTCGATAACCTGAAGATTTTCCGGCGCGAAATCATAAAATTAGCTAACATATAAAACCATAAGGTTGATCCTATAGTTACCATCAGCGCAAAAATCAGGCTGAATAGGAAAAGATGACCATTCGCAGATGACTGACTTGTAAGAGGTTCGTATTCTGAATTCGAATGATTCTTCATGTTTTCCATCAGGTTCTCGAGCGCCTGCCTCTTCTGCTCGATTTGATCTGAAATAGTCTGATCATCAATGTTCTGTAAGGTTTCATTAATTTGTTCGCTTAATCCCTCGGTATTGAATCCCATCGACGAAATAAGAGTGATCACTAAAAATGATGATATCAGCCAGCCGACAAATAAAGCGGGATTAAGCAGATTAACCATCATCCCGGTGCGAAAACCGCCCGTATTCCTGATTTTATCCTTCAGCAGTTTTTTATCATCCATATGCTCAAAATCGATCCGTGTGCGAAACATATGAATTCCAATAAACACCAGAAAAACCGCGGCCGCCGCTTCGATATAAGGCACATAAGGATTATAATAGCGATAAAGCTGGGCAAAGGCATAAACGGCGATAAAGGTATAAATCAGATCAGCCACCGCAGCTCCATAAGCCACACGATGACAATATCTTTGTCTGCCTTTAAGCGCATTGGACACTATAAGTATGGTCACCGGCCCGGCGGCAGGAATTGAAAATAAAATACCGGTAATTAATCCTGCAAAAGATAATACGATAAAACTTTCAAGCATCCTTTATTCTATCCAAATCGTCACTCTTTTATCAATCGGGTTAAGAATCTACATAATTGTATATATAATTGCCAAATTTAGACTGAATATATCAAGAATTGATTCCAACACATAAAATTTGCGGAAGGTCTGGCAGACCATATAAATCAGGATTTTTCATTTAAATCTTGCTTTTACGGTTTTGTTATTTTATAATTTAGACATCGAATCAGCATTGGCTGGATTTAGCGCTGGTTATAAGGAAACCGGTATACTGATAATTTGTCTTTAAAACGATTTTTCTTATGGAATCCGGACCTGAGATTCCTCCTGAATTGGTTTTATGAGAAACATTAAAATAACAAAAATTAACAAAGGAGGTTTTATGGTCAGCAAAAAACTGCAAAATTACCTGGACAGTCATCATACGCATTATGTCGCCATTTCTCATTCTCCTGCATACACGGCCCAGGAAATTGCGGCGAGAGCTCATGTTCCGGGGCATGAATTAGCCAAAACGGTAATATTGAAAATTGACGGAAAACTGGCTATGGCGGTTTTACCTGCCGATTACATTATCGATCTGGATCTGGTGAAAAAATCTTTAAAGGCCAAAAAAGTTGAATTCGCAGACGAAGAAGAATTCAAATATACTTTTCCGGATTGTGAAATCGGCGCTATGCCGCCTTTCGGCAATTTGTATGATATCGATACGTTTGTGGCAAAGTCTCTTTCTGATGATGAGAGTATTTCATTTAACGCGGGTAATCATAAAGAACTGATCCGGATTCCCTATAAAGAATATGAACAACTGGTGCATCCAAGGGTAATCCCATTTACGCGTAAAATGCATTAAGCCTGATTCATTTCAGTCGCGTAATCATTTTCAGCGGGTTAGTGCATTTTACCTTATTTTGATTTTGGTTTATCGCGCAGGTTTTGTAGTTTTTCGATAGTACGAATATGGAATAATTGTATTAACTGTTATGCGCATAGAAATAACACAAACCGAATCAAAATATATGCAATCATTGCTGCAAATATGCCTGGCAGCCGCGTAGATTTTCCCGCAGAAAGATTTACCGCCTGAAATCGGATCAAAGACTTTGCCCCTTTCATCGTTTAAGCGGGCATTAAATGAATGAAGATTATGGATCGTAATAGACTCATCCCGGGAATAATGTATACCTATTAATGGTTTATATGTAAAATTTCAAATGGAATTATTTATTTGTCGGACTAATTATGAGCATAGGTAAATAAGATAGAAGGAGATCGTTATGTTTAAGAATAGTTTTGTATTTGTTTTCACCCTGTTGTTTGTGGCTTCCATTTTTGCCCAGGATACTTTCACCGTCAATAACGATGAAAGTAAAATCGAATGGATCGGGCGCAAAGTTACCGGCCAGCACAACGGCACAATTAACCTTAAAAACGGAACTTTACAATTTGAAGGCGACAAATTGATAGGCGGAAAGTTCGAAATCGATATGACATCTATGGTAAATCTTGATATTGAAGACGAATCTTATAAGGCCAAACTGATCGGGCATTTAAAATCGGATGACTTTTTTTCCGTAGATAAATATCCTGTAGCCATTTTTACGATAACGCATATACAAAAAAACGAAAATACCAAGGGCCATAATTATTTTATCCGCGGCGATTTAACTATCAAAGGCACCACACACCCCGTTGAATTTCCGGCTAAAATCGGGTACAGTAAAAATAAAATCACTGCCAGCGCAAGTATTACCGTAGACCGGTCAAAATATGATGTCCGCTATGGATCGGGCAGTTTTTTTAAAGGATTGGGTGATAATCTGATCTATGATGATTTTAATTTAAATGTGAGTCTGATTGCCACCAAATGACTTCGGCAACGAATACCACGAAGATGATAGCGTAGTAGCTTATCATCTTCGTGTTCATTCAGTTCATCATATTTGCAGCAGTTACAAAATACCTATATTCCCTCTACTACCTTTCTGAAATGAAAGCCATAAACCGCCAGAGTTATAGCTATGGGGAACTTTTTAGGACATTTAAACAAACTCATAAAAAATAACCGCCAGTAATATCGCTTTCCCTGGTCTAAAAGTCCCAGAATCCAGATCGATTTCAATAAAGCCTTTATCTCCTTGTAAGAAACTGTAGCTGATTTTTGAAATCTGGGCTGGAAATCCTTTAAAAAAGTTTTTACGCGTTCGTAATATTCTTTTTGGCTATAAATAGTCTGAAGCACGTTTTTATATCCGGCGACTAGCTTTTTGTAGTTCATTTTTGGTATAAAATTAATTGATCCGTCCATATTATCACCGCTCATGGTTTCAAGCAGGCGATTTTCCTTTTTCAGACGTTTGCATAACCGGGTTCCGGTCGGAGCATTCAGTAATCCGACCATAGCAGTGGCTATTCCGCTTTTACGGATGAAATCAATCTGTCTTTCAAAGATATCGGCCGGATCCTGATCGAATCCTAAAATAAAACCGGCTGATACCTTGAGACCCGATTTATGAAGTTTTTTCACCGATCCCAGTAAATCGCGGTTTAAATTTTGCTTTTTACCGCACGCGGCAAGGCTTTCCTCGTTTGGCGATTCAATTCCTATAAAAGTGCTTTCAAATCCCGCATCAACCATAAGCCGCATCAGCTCATCATCATCCGCCAGGTTAATAGACGTTTCCGTGCCAAATGTAAAAACGTGGTTATGGCTATTGTTCCATCTGATCAATTCGGGTAAAAATTCCGTTTTAAGTTTTTTCTTATTTCCGATAAAATTATCATCTACGATAAATATGTGCCCCCGCCAGCCATTCTGATAAAGCGATTCAAGCTCGGCAACAAACTGTGCTGCGCTCTTTGTTCTTGGTCGATGTCCATTCAGAATGGTTATACTGCAGAATTCACAGTTATAAGGACAGCCTCTGGAATACTGAACGCTCATACTCGCGTATTTATCCATATCCAGCAATCGCCAGAGTGGAACGGGAGAAGTGGATAGTTCCGGAAAGTCCTGCATTTCATAAACAGGCTTCGGATGACCTTCGGACAAATCCTTAATTAATTCGGGCATGATGGCTTCTGCTTCGCCAAGGATAAAATGATCAATACCCAGAAACTGTTGATGTTCAGTAGTTATCAACGGCCCGCCGGCAACAACCGGAGTTCCGAGTTCATTGCACCGCCTTACTACCTTCATAAAGGAATTTCGGTGAATATTCATTCCGGATAAGAAAACATAATCCGCCCATAGAATATCATCATTTTTTATCTCAGTCACATTCAGATCGATTAAACGTTGATTCCAATCCGATGGAAGAAAAGATGCTATAGTTAATAATCCCAATGGCGGTTCGCTTGACTTTTTAGAAATAAAATTCAAAGCACTCTGGAAGCTCCAGAATGTGGACGGAGTTTTTGGATATATAAGTAAAATATTCATTTTTAGCCTTCTTTCACAGTTAAGTTTACTTATAGATTTTCGGTATGGAAAGTTTAATTATATTTACAGTTAAATAGTGTAAAATAAATGTAAATATTAATTCTTATATTTATTTATTAAATATTGATACCCGGAATTATATATATTCAGGAAAGTAAAAATATTATATATTGCTGTATGAAAAAGTCTGATTCATTGTTTTTCCCCATAGTGGTTTTCATTCTCGCGCACCTGGCCTGGTTTTCACTACTGGGATTATGGATTTATTGGTATGTTACCAATTACCTGTTGTTAAGCGAAGTTGAAGGCCATATTTCATCTCAGGCGCTTTCCGGAACAATGAATGTGGCTATTTTAGTGGGCGGTATCGTACTCATGGTATCGCTTTCGGTAAGTTTGTCGTTTATTTTTCTTTATTATACGCGCCAGCGCAATATGACCAAGTTATATGATAATTTCATTGCCAACATCACTCATGAACTTAAATCGCCGCTTTCTTCTATTCAGCTTCATATGGAAACGATTGGAAAACGAAAAATACCCGCCGAAAAACAAAGCGCTTTTTATCAACTGATTTTAAACGATATAGGCCGGCTGAACCGACTGATCAATTCAATTTTATATCTTTCCTCTCTGGAGCAAAAGAAATTATTAAAAAAAATCAAACATGATTATCATATCTATGCCGCTTATTCGGTTATTAAAAGCGTTGTCACTGAAGCCGCCGGGGAGCTTAACCTGCCTGAAACCAAAATTGAATTCCGGGGCAACCCTGACTGTCAGTGCGTTATAGACAGAGACTGGTTAAAAATTGTATTTAATAATCTGATTGATAATTCCATCAAATACTCTGTCAAACCTTTGAAAATCAGCATTATTCTCTGTCCGGGTTTAAAATGCTTTTCGATCGAATTCTCGGATAACGGCATCGGTATTAAGCCAAAAGACCAGAAAATCATTTTTCAGAAATTTCAGCGTATCTACAATGCGGAAAGTCCGAACGTTAAGGGAACCGGCCTGGGATTATACTGGGTGCGTGAAATCATCGAGTATCATGGTGGAAAAATCTCGGTAAAAAGTCCCGGCATAGGCCAGGGCACAACCTTTATCATCTCTCTGCCTGTTTATATGGCTTCCAAAAAGAGATACATCGAACGTTTGCTTCAACTTAGCAAAAAAGAGAAAGCATATAAAAGTGAAAACAATGCATAAAAAACCCAAAATTTTACTTGTAGAAGACGAAGACTCCATGGCAATCGGTTTGGAATATAATCTGACTGAAGAGAACTACGACGTAACATGGGTAAAAGACGGGCAACAGGCTCTTGATAAATTTTCATCCGCGGAATTTGACCTGATTGTGCTTGATATTATGCTGCCTTTTATCGACGGTTTTGAAGTCGCTGAAAAAATCAGATTTTCCGACCCGCAGATTCCCATTCTCATGTTAACCGCCCGCTCTGATGTAAAAGACCGGGTCCGGGGACTGGAAGCAGGCGCCGACGATTATCTTACAAAACCTTTTCACCTGGAAGAATTTCTGTTAAGAATAAAAGGCATGCTAAAGCGGAAACAATGGTATAAAGACGCCTCTCAAATGCAGCCAACAGCGGAATTCGGCCCGAATCAAATTAATTTTGAAAACCTAACTGCTTTTAACGGAGAAAAAGAATTTAAACTAACTGTCCGCGAAGCCATGCTGTTAAAATATTTAATCGAAAATAAAGACCGGGTCATATCGAGAGATGAATTGTTAGAAAATGTCTGGAATGTGAGTTCTGAGGTAGAGACCAGAACCGTGGATAATTTTATCGCCCGGCTGCGTAAATATTTCGAATCCGATCAGAATAAACCTATCCATATTCAAAGTATCCGGGGAATTGGGTATTTGTTCAAAGAACATGAATAAAATAAAGATAAGTGATCCTCCTTGCTTCTTGTAATATTGTCTTCTATCTTAAAACATTTTTATAAATAATACGTTTCTCTGATTTTTAATTAACCGTAAACCCGGGAGAAACTGTGCTGAAACTGATCCTGAAACAGCCATATAATTATTGGCAGTCAATAAGCGTTTTACAGCGCATTCAGACAATCATTGTCGTAGGACTGATACTATTTTATTATCTCGTCAGAGCAACAGATTCATTCAACAGTTGGTTGTTAAACCGGTCGGTTACAGATGATGCATTATCAAACCTGCTTTTCCATTCAGGACTATTTTTTATTATCGTTACAACGCCGCTGGTTTTATTATACCTTGTTCCCAAACAAAAATTGGTGATCACTCTTTTAACCAAACCATTAAGCATTTCTCAGACGTTTATACTTTTTATATTCTATATACTGAAATTTCAGGGTTTTATTATCATTTTATTTCTACCGGCTATACTGGCATTTTCGTACATTGAACCGCTATGGGGGGTTTTATCAATTTTTCTGTTTACAGCTTATTGTATGGCCATTAATATGCTTGCCATTTGTATGTTGATACGGATTAAAGACAAAAATAAATATTTATTATATTACTATTCAGGCTTTCTTGTTTATCTCATCGGATATGCAGTTTTTTATCTGATTCTTCCCGGGTATTGGTTTTATGACTTGTTTATTCTGAACGGGTTTTTTATGTACAGCCTATTTACAATAAAGCGATTGAATGAAATTCATCCCGAAATAGTTTTCAGCTATGAATCAGCTTTTTCATCAATCAGGTCATGGCAAAAAACAGGAATTAAACGATTGCCGAAAATTTTTCCGCATCACACCCAGGTTCTTTTTCATAAAGAATTCTTTTCCTTATGGCGAAATCCCAGATATATCCGGTTAAAAGTTTATAGTTTTATTTTTCAGATTATTTTATCTGTTTTAATTTTGATTTATAGCGGACAGAATAAAGTTTTACTACTGACTATTTTAAATGGTCTGCTTATCTGGCTGCATTACAGCAGTTACTTTAATGATAAATACACCCATCCGGAATCTCCATGGTTCTATAAAATATTTCCATTACAATTCACAAGAGTATGGATCTCAAAGTTTGCGGCCGAATTTACGTATATATTCGTCCTGCTGTTATCTTTTGCTGTTTTCCTGGCGCTGACGGGCATTTCACAGACTGATTTTTTTATGGTAATTGCTTTAATGCTGATTTTTAGCATTTTAATTTTGGTTACCATGCTTAATTTTCAAATGATTTTTTTTGAGAATCCCAGGTACGCGGGATATGCTTATCATTTTACTATCATTTTTTTTGTAGTTATGTCTGTGAACTACCGCTTTGTCGGTCCGTTGATGACACTTTTCATTATGATATACTTTTTCTATCAAAATTATAAACATTTTAAAGCCTGAGGATATCATGCTTACGCTTGACCGTATTTCAGTTACGTATGAAAACCTTACCGCTGTTGATGAAGTAAGCCTGCAATTAAGCGGCGGCCGGATACATGGATTAATGGGCGCTAACGGCGCAGGGAAAAGTTCGCTTATTAATGTTGCCGTTGGGCTGATTAATGAATACGCGGGACAGGTGAATTACCAGGGCCGGGAGTTGAGAAAGCACCGGAAATGGGTAAAAGAACACCTCGGCTTCGCCCCCGAAGACACACAACTGGCACCGTATCTTAAAGGCAGGGAATTCCTGGAATTAATCGCCGCCATAAAAAACTGCCCGGATAAAGGTAACACTATAAATCATTTCATCACCATGCTTGGGCTGGAGGAGAAAACCGATGAATTGATATGTAATCTTTCTCACGGAATGAAACAAAAAATTTTGCTTGCCTCTGCTTTTATGGGAAATCCCGACTATCTGATTATCGACGAAGCGCTTAACGGTCTGGATACCGTTTCTTTATATAATGTTTTGGAATATCTGCAAACCCGTGCCCGGAAAGGCTGTACGATTTTAATCGCTTCCCATATTATCCCGCTGATTTATGAATGGTGCGATCAGATTCATATTATGCATAAGGGAAAAATTATTAAGCAGTTCAAAAAAAACGAGTTGGCTGACTTTGAAAAAACTTGCGGCGTAAATTTTCAAACCTATTTCATAAATCTTATAAAAGAACATTAAAATTTTCTTGACATTCGTACACTTATTTTTTATAATGGTGTACCAAAGTACATGAAGGGAAGAAAAATGAAAGAATTAACCAGTCGTCAGAAGCAGATTCTCGAATTAATCGCCCATAATATTGAACAAAAAGGTTATCCGCCTTCTTACCAGGAATTAGCCGACCATTTAAACATTAAATCAAAATACGCGATACTGAAACATATAGACGCCCTGGTTTTAAAAGGCTACCTGGAAAAAGATTCATCAGCAAGAGGACTGCGCATTATCAGTTCCGAATACGCGCCGGGCGGATTAAATGAAATTTCGATTCCTCTTATCGGCCGTGTTGCCGCCGGTTTTCCTATTCTGGCCCAGGAAAATGTAGAACGATATATCCCCATTCCCCGCGCCCTGATAAAATCCGAAGGCCGGTACTTTGCTCTGAAGGTCAGAGGCGACAGTATGATTAATGCCGGTATTTTTGAAGACGATATGGTCATTGTTAATTCTACCAATACCGCAAATAATAAAGACATCGTCGTTGCTCTTTTGCAGGACGAGGTTACCGTTAAGCGCCTGATACGCGAACCTGACCGCATCTATCTGAAAGCCGAAAACCCGGCCTATGACGATATTATCCCTGACGGAGAATGGTCTATTCAGGGTAAAGTTGTGGGTCTGGTCAGGGAAATCAATTAATCGCTTCATTCAGGCTTCCATGAAAAATTATCAGTTTATACCGCCCGATAAGCAGGAGTTTTATGATATTCCCCTGCTGGGTCAGGTTCGTTTTGATTCATCTTCCGGCTATGGCGGCAATTATAATCTCGGCGAACTGCTTAATAATTTCCGCAAAAATGCTTCCCATTCTGTTACCATGCAGGCGATGGATAACGGCCTTTCTTCAAAAGGTATTTTGAACGGGGATTTTCTCACCATAGATCTACAGGCTCCCCTTAAAAATTCCGATATCTGCGCCATTCGCCTGGGATATAAGACTTTTATCCGTAAGATCTTTTTTGAAAAAAACTACATTCGTTTTGAAACCGGCGCCTCCGACACATCACCGTTAATCATTGATCCAAAAACTCCCGGCTTTGAAATTATCGGCAAAGTGACTTCTGTTATCCGCGAATTATAATTTTTAACGTCTTGCCTTCTGCGGTTTTTTAGATTATATTTGGTGTACGTTTGTATATTATAAAGATGAACTATGACTTTTGAAGATATTTTTGAATCGATCGAAGTGATCAGCCATTTTAAGGAGGGATCGCTCAAGCCCCTGCGGTTTAAGTGGAACGGAAGGGTCTATAAAGTGCGGCAAATGAACGGACACTGGGTCAGTCATCAGGGTTATAATAAACAATATCATTTTTCCGTTATTTCCGACAGCTCGGATTATTTCGAACTGTTGTTCGATAGTTCGGACTTCGAGTGGCAGGTAGCCAGGGTTTGTCTCGGCGGATAAATTACAGGTCAATCAATTATGCAGACCGGAAAATTTCAACGCCTGATTTTGCATATCGACGCCGATGCTTTTTTTGCTTCGGTAGAACAGGGATTTAATCCTCTTCTGCGCGGTAAACCGGTTATTGTGGGCGGCCGGGAGAATCAGCGCGGCGTGGTGCATACGGCCAGTTACGAAGCCCGGGCCTGCGGTATTTACACCGGGATGGCCTTAGGCCAGGTGCGCTCTCAATGCCCGGAGGCCGTTTTTCTGAAAGGCAATTATGAACATTACCGGGCAGTTTCCCGGGTATTTCAGGAAGTATATCTCAGGTATACGCCGGCGGTTGAATTCACTTCGCTCGACGATGCCTATCTGGATATGACCGGCGCACAGCATTTGTATCCTTCTCCCGAATGGGTGGCCAAAGCCATCACAACAGAGGTTTTTGCCAAAACAGGCGTAGGACTTTCGGTGGGTATCGGTTCCAGCAAACTGATTGCCCGGATCGCTTCCGGATTAAAAAAACCCCGTGGTATGGTGCATGTTCCGGCCGGGGAAGAACGGTCTTTTCTTGCCGGTTTGCCCGTGGATGTTTTGCCGGGCATCGGCCGCGGCGCCAAGGACAAGCTGACCGATCTGCATATTTTCAAAGTAAAGGAATTGGCCGCGCTGCCCCGTATTGTCCTGGAACAGCTGTTCGGGAAAAACGGCGTCAAACTATGGGAACTGGCCAACGGATATGATGAACGTCCGGTTCAACGGCGGATTATTCCTGGCCAGATCAGCCGTGAAACCAGTTTTGAAGAAGACACCGGAGATATTACTATTATTAAAGGCGCCCTGCAGTATCTTACGGAACGCATTGCTAAAAAACTGCGTGAGCAGGATCTGGCCGGGCGCACGCTGTCGGTTAAAATCCGCTACAGCGATTTCCGTCGCAACGCTAAAAGCCGCAGCCTGAACAGCCCCACAAACAACGGCAGCGAAATGTATCATCAGGCCTTTCAATTATTTGAAGAAATTTGCCTGCGCCGCATCCGGCTGCGCCATGTAGGCGTTTCCATAAGCAATATTGAACCGCTCAATTACCAAAGCTTTTTATTTAATGACAAAAGCCGTCAGGAAGCGCTGAACCGGGCCGTTGACGATATTAGAGACCGTTTCGGCTTTATGGCTATGCTGCCGGCGGACAATCTGGAACTGAAAAGAAAATACCGCATGGAGCCTCATGGTTATATTTTGCACAACCCGGCGCTGACCCGGTAGTTAAACCGGCCATTATTCAGATACGAAATCATACCGGATACTAAATTCCGGTAAGATGAATAAGGGCACTGTTTTTATTGATCGGATTCTATTTAAAAAAAATCCTCCATTTTTTGCTGAATATTCCGAGTAAATCAATAAAAGAAATCCCAAAGTTTTAAAAACTTAAAAGTGATGTAAATCATGATACGAAATTCTATTTATTAATAAATAGAACGTGATCTGAAAAACATCAGGAGAAAGTCTTGGCCTATACCATAAAAAAAGCGCTTGTTGTTGATGACGAGGAACCGTTGAGAGAAATAATCGGAGAGGTGCTGGCTCTTCTGAACATCGAAACTTTTAAGGCCGAAAATGGCAATACGGCTTTGGAAATCGCCCAAAAGCATAAAGCTGAAATCGATTTAATGCTGATTGATTTCTATATGCCGGAGATGTCAGGGGAAGAAGCTTATGCAAAACTGAAACACATTCTCCCTAATTGCCCGGTGGTATTTATGTCCGGATACGATTATACGGATCAAATATCCTCGACTCCGGGAGATCCGCCTAAGGTTTTTGTTAAAAAACCTTTTACCATTGCCCAGTTACAGACAACGGTAAAATCATTTATCGAGAACGTGTGAGCGGAAAACCTCAAGCGCTGCAGGGAAAGGCTCAAGCGCTCTGTCCAAAATGCCCAGCGTATAAGCTATGGTCACACCATAATTCGTAATCGGCGTACCGGCCTCATTACAGCGGTCAATTCTGGAACGCATCAGTTTCGGATTAAAAGTACAGGCGCCGCAATGAATGGCTAATTGATAATCATTCAAATTATCAGGAAAATCATGACCTCGCCTGTGGGTAAAATGTAATTCACCGCCCACATATTGCATAAGCCACCGGGGAATCTTTATCGTTCCGATATCATCTTCTATCGGATGATGTGTACAGGCTTCCGCGATCAGAACATGATCCCCTGCTTTTAGTTTTTCGATCTGTATCGCGCCCCGCACAAATGCTTCCAGATCGCCTTTTAACCGGGCAAAAAGAATTGAAAATGAGGTTAAGGGAATCCCAGGCGGCGTATCATTGTTAACCTTGAAAAATGCCTGTGAATCGGTTACCACCAGCGCCGGTGGTTGTTTAAGCCTTTCCAGAGCATGCTTCAATTCATCTTCTTTAACAACCAGGCAATAAGCATTATGATCGAGAATATCCCGGATGGTTTGTACCTGAGGTAAAATCAACCGGCCTTTCGGAGCTTCCTTGTCTATCGGAGTTACCAATACAACAAGCTCACCAGGGGAAATAAGATCGCCTACAATTTTTTCAGGCTTTAATATTTCTTCCGGGTTTTGGTTAATCAGAACATTTCGAAAATCATCGATGCCTTTTCGCGTTATAGTTGAAAGCGGTAAACAAGGGATATTATTTTCCCCGGCGTAGTTTTTAACCTGCGTATATTCCGGAAAAAGATCAATTTTATTAATCGCCAGTATAACCGGTATATTCTTGTTTTTAAACCGGGTAATTAATTCTTTCTCAAAATCGCCCCATTCCGGCGGTGTGGTAACAACCACAGCCAGATCGGTACGGTCAATGGCATTTTTTGTTTTCTGTATTCTAAGTTCGCCAAGTGCGCCAATATCATCCAGACCGGCCGTATCAATAAACAACACGGGACCCAATGGTAACAGCTCCATCGGTTTTTCAACCGGATCCGTTGTTGTGCCGGGAGTCTCGGAAACGATAGAGGTTTGCTGGCCGGTTATTACATTCAGCAATGATGATTTCCCGGCATTTCTTCTGCCGTAAATGCCGATATGAAGGCGCATTCCTTTAGGTGTATTTTTCATTTTTATTATCTTTATCGTTCTGTTAAAGATGTCAGATGATTCTTAAACATCATATTTCTCGATTAGCATTCCCTTCGGATAAAGCGATTGTTTAAAAGTAAAAATCCCTGGCATCCGAAGTTTTTATTTTGTCGATCTGCTCCAGAACTTTGCTTTTTATTATTGAATTTTTTACCGAATTTATTTCTTTGCCGATCAGCTTTTCACCGCTTATTCTGGTTTCGGGCGAAGCATAATCCGTTAAATACTCCATCAGAGTTAAAATGGCATTCGGCGTGCAGAATTGTTCGATAAAACCGGGGATGGCAAATTCCATAAAATGTTCGCCCGTCCGGCCTAAACGATAACAGGAAGTGCAGAAACTTGGCATATAGCCGTCCTCCATAAGCTGCCGCATAACAGTATCCAAAGACCTTAGATCACCCAGGCTGAATTGTTCCCGTTCCAGAACCTGGGTTTGGGCATCGCCGGCCTCCGTATAACCGCCAATTTCTATTCTGCTGCCGGCATCAATCTGCGATACGCCGAAACTCATTACTTCGCGCCTGATTTCTTCGCTTTCCCGCGCGGTTAAAATCATCCCGGTATAGGGCACCGATAATCGCAGAATGGCTACCAATCGTTTGAAATCATAATCGTTAACAAGATAATCCGATTCGTGCACCACGCCGTTTGCAGGTTTTAGTCTCGGAAAACTGATCGTATGCGGACCAACGCCATATCGTTCCTGTAAAAACAATGAATGCCGCACCAATCCGAGTACATCAAACCGCCAGTCGTATAATCCGAAAAGCGCTCCTATACCCATATCATCACAGCCGGTTTCAAACGCCCTGCTCAGCCCGTCAAGCCGCCATAAATAGTCGGCTTTAAGCGTATTTTGCGGGTGTACCTTTTTGTAGGTTTCATGATGATAGGTTTCCATAAAAATCTGGTATGTCCCTATACCCGCTTCCTTAACCATTTTAAATCCTTCATGATCCATGGGCGCAGCGTTTATATTTACCCTGCGAATTTCACCGTGTTCATGTTTAACGCTGTATACTTTTCTAACGGTATCCGAGATATAGTTCGCATTATACTGCGGATGTTCACCAAAAACCAGGATCAGTCTTTTATGCCCCTTATCCTCCAGGGCTTTTACCTGGCTTTCAATTTCCCCGTCATTCAGAGTTCTGCGGATTACCGTTTTATTACTGCGCCGGAATGCGCAATAAGCACAGTCGTTAACGCATTCATTTCCGATATATAGAGGTGCAAACAGGACAATCCGGTTACCGTATACTTCTTTTTTCAAACGGCGGCCGGCGGCAAATATTTCTTCAACAAGTTCCGGATCATCCGTTCGAAGTAAAGCGGCGGTTTCGTCAAGATTTAACGCCTTTTTATCCAGGCTTTTGGCAATGATATCGCGAACCTGCGAAGGCTCTGCGGATTTATTGTTTAACAGGTTATCAAAGTATTTATCATCAATAAAATCGACAGCATGGGCGGATAATTCTTTTTTCATAATCTTCTTCCAATATATTTATTGTTAGTATTTTCTTTAAGCTTATATAAATAAGACGGTGAAGGACCCTGTCCCGTGGAAATTTTTCGGCCAGAAGAGAATATTCTTCCGCGTATGGCTTCAACGGCTTCTTCACCGAATTCTTCCAGGCATATCCTCCCGGGATAGATTTCATATAGTTTTCTGTAATTTACAGGCGTCATATTGGGCATTATTACATTGGCTCCGCGCGAAAGACTCAGCTCCCGTCCGGAAGTTTTGTTGATCGTTGCCAAGGCCGTTGTCGTGGGAATATTAATATCCGGACAAAGAATACGGATTAACGCATTGACTTTATAGACCATTATTTCGCTGTTTGGCGCCTGATTTTTATCGTTACGCAAATGGCGATATTCCTGTCCAAGCTTTGTTCCGGGATGAGGAATAAACGGTCCGATACCAAGCATATCTATATTTAATTCCTGTAAAAGCAACAGATCATCGGCCAGGTCCTCAAAGGTCTGGCCGGGGATGCCGACCATAATACCCGAACCTGTCTCGTATCCGGCCGCGGCCAGAAAACGAATCAAATCGATGCGATTTTCCCAGGGGCTGTTTTGTCTGGGATGAATTTTACGATATAAATCCGGATTACCGGTTTCAATTTTCAACAGGTAACGATCGGCGCCGGCTTCTTTCCATGCAACCAGTTCATCTCCGATGCGCTCTCCGAAACTAAGCGTTACAGCCAGATTTGTAATGGTTTTGATCTTCGTAATCAGTTCTGCGATCCATTCTTTGGTAAGAAAAAAATCCTCGCCGCTTTGCAGAACAACGGTACCGAAACCATAATTTTCGATTTCTCCGGCACAGGCAACTATTTCCTCCAAATCCATCCTGTACCTTTGCAAATCATGGTTAAGAACGCTTATACCGCAATACGCACATTTTCTGCAGCAGAAGTTGGAAATTTCAATTATGCCGCGCAGATGCACCTCGTCGCCGACATGTTCCCTGCGCATAGAATTTGCATGCTGCCAAAGTTCATTTAGTTTTTCCGGATCGTCTTCTTTAAGCCATGTAATAATTTCCGTTTTGGATAATCCGGAGAACGGATTATTATTTATTTTCATCTTCCGTAAGTCTTGTTAAAACTACTTTAAAAACCGTTCCCACATTTCGCTGGCTTTCCACATCAATTTTTCCATTGTAGAAGGAGACAATTTTTTTCATAATAGAAAGTCCGAGACCGCTGCCCAGAATTTTATGGGTGTCCTCATTCTTAATCCGGACAAATTCACCAAACAGTTTTTCTTTCTCTTCCGGCGTCATGCCTATACCGGTATCGGAAACGGACAGATATAAATGCTTATCGTCTGTGGAAATGTAAATATCTACCCTGCCCTTATCGCGGTTATATTTAACGGCATTAGAAATCAGGTTATTAAAAATGATCTCCATTTCACCGGCATCGGCATAAAAGTGTACAGGTGTTTCCGAATGCAAAGATATGTCAATATTTCGTTCATGTGCAATTACCTTATATGTCTCGATGGCTTTTAAGGCAATAGCCGAAATTTCTATCTGAGTTAATTCTCTCTTTTTTTGTCCCGATTCGATTCTTGTTAAATCCAGAAGATCAAGAATCATCCTGCGCATGCCGTCCAAACGAACCAGAGAACGTTCGACAATATGATCATATTTGGAAAGTTCTTCGCCGGCTACATGTTTTTTTAATAATTGCAGATAGCTGTCTACCGCAGCCAGCGGCGATTTCAGTTCATGTGCTAAAACAGAAATAAACTGAAATCTAACCTTTCTTTTTTCTTCGCTCAAACGTTTTGCCTGCCTATGAGCAACCAAATGACGCGAGGCTTTTTCTACGACACTCTTTAATTCTTCCGGTGAAAAAGGCTTGGCTAAAAAATCAAAAGCCCCGTTTTTGGTTGCACTCACGGCTACTTCGAGCGACGCGTAGGCGGTAATCATAATAGTTAAAATATCAATCTGACTGTCCCGTATACAATCCAGAACTTCCAGACCGCTTAATTCAGGCATTTTATAATCAAGCAGTATAAGGTCAAAATGATCGGTCTCAAGCATCTCTTTAGCTATCAATCCGTTTGAAGCCTCAGAAATATCAAATCCAACCGGCTCTTCCATACCCGGCAGGGCAACCAGATATTTATCCAAAACCTTAGCCGTTCCTTTTCGCATACCTAATTCATCATCGGCGATCAGGACTTTTAATTTTTCCATTATTATCCCTTTAAAAGACGATTGATTTCGGACTCAAGCTGTTCGTAACGAATATCTTTATCCAGAACAGCATCCGCTTTAATCCATTCTCTGGTTTCTTCCGTAGATGAGTCAAAATGGAAGCCTGTTTCCGATGTGACGCTGGTAATCAAAATAACCGGTACATCCGGATACATTTTTTTAGTAAGATAACTCAACACAAATCCGCTATCCTGATTTTCCATCATCAGATCATAAATGGCCAGCGCCGGTTTACCGGCTTTGATTTTTTCTTCCGCCTTTTTCTGGCTTTCGACCGCGCAGACATCAAATCCCCAGGCTTCAAGCCGGAAACGCATTTGCTCCAGAATATCCGGATCGTCATCCGCGATAAGAATTTGTTTTTTCTGAGCCGTATTTATATCAGCTTTCATTTTTTATTTCTCCCGATGCATATTTTTTTATTTGATTGTTAGTCATGAACCGGCTGGCATTTCTTGGTATTCGAACGACAAATTCCGTGCCCGTTGGTCCTTTTTCCGGATCACAATTTGACGAAAAATCAATCTGTCCACGATGCATTTTAATGATTCCATAAGTAACGGCCAGGCCTAAACCGGTTCCCTTTCCGACTTGTTTTGTAGTAAACAACGGTTCAAAGATTTTCTTTTGAATACTTTCAGGAATACCGCCTCCAGCGTCACGGATTTTTAAGAATACTTCAGCCGGATTGTCTGAAGTGGTAACCTGAATATTGCCGCCTTCCGGCATGGCTTCAATGGCATTTTTTATCAGATTGGTCAAAACCTGTATCATCTGGTCATAATCCAGGTCAACCATTGGATCATTGACATGATGTTCGGTTGTAATTAAAACATTATCCGGAATAATGATGGCGTTCATACCGTGATTAATCAACTCGCAAAAATCAACACGGCGCATATTTACTTTATTTTCCCGGGCAAAATTCAATAGTCCGGCTACAATTGTTTTACAACGATCGGCCTGTTCTGCAATCATTTTTAAGTCCGAATATTTTTCCGAATCGGCAGGACATTCTTCCATCATCATTTTCGAATAAAGCAGGATTACGCCGAGCGGATTATTAATTTCATGCGCGATTCCTGCAGAAAGCTGTCCCATGCCGGCTAATTTTTCCGCGCTGATCAAGGCCTGTTGTGTGCTTTCCAATTGTTTATTTGAATTATTGAGATCTACAAGCGACTTTTTAAGCCGGTCAATCGTATAAGGCAGACACATTTCACTTTCCGCCAGTCCTTTATGGATAGCTATGGCATGTTCGCGGCAGGTTTCATAGCCGCAGGCACCGCAATCCAATTCATCTTCCGGACCAAACTTACCCATTCTTGCCAGAATTTTTTCCAGGTCTTCTTTTGAAGGAAGAGGTAACCGCATATCGGATGATTCAAAATTCGTGTCCAGTTTAAGGTCATGTAATTTTGCCATAGTCTTTTCATACTTCTTTTTATCTATATTTTTAAGACGAAGTTGGGCATAATTACTGACAGCTTTCCTGCGTGTGTAATAGGGAAGCTCAGAGCTCATCCCCGGACCCATAATGCAGCCGTCGCAGCAAAGAACTTCGAGCAGACGGCTGTCCAACGCTCCGGATTCAAATTCCTTTAAAAGCTGGATGAATTTGGTTTTACCCTCAGCCGCTATAACCTGGCCCGAAATTAAATCGTAAGATATATCCGCAGCCTGAAAAATACCCCGGTTAATGGGAAACAAAACGCCCATGGAAGGCTCCGGCCCGTCAAATTCTGCCGGCATGATTGTATTGCTGTTGATACCCGCTTCCGCCAGCATCTCGTATAATTCGGTAGACGTAAGTACCGAATCCACTTCATTTTCATTTTGTTCCCAGTGCGCTTCCGATTTTTTGGCAAAACAAGGCCCGATAAACACAACTTTGAAATCGGCGCCATAAAGTTTATGAATAACCCGGGCCTGGGCAATCATCGGCGAAACGATTGGCGCCAGATACGAAACCAGCGATGGATGATATTTCTCCACATAATGAACCATTGCCGGGCAGGTTGTGGCAATAATCCGATCGCCGTCGGCGGCATTATCCATCCATTTTCTATATTCCCTGGCCACCAGGTCCGCGCCAAAAGCCACTTCACAGACAAGATTAAAACCTAACTTTTTCACCATGCCGGCTACAATCCGGTAATCCGTATCAGGAAACGCTGCAGGAAAGCTCGGAGCAATAATCGCCGCCACTTTTTCACCTGACTGCAGAAGCGTTTTGACTTCCCCGATTGAATTAATCACCTGTTTTGCGCCTTGCCTGCAAACCTTCACGCAATTCCCGCAGCCGATACAACGCGAGGTAATGACTTCCGCCTGACCTCCGCTGATTCGGATGGCTTTGGCCGGACAATCCCGGACACAGGTATAACAAACCCTGCAGCGCTCTTTTATAGTCGATATTAATTCTATCATAATTTCCCTGAAACCAGATCAATTAAACCATAACTTCGCGTTCGGAATAATGCGTATGAAGTAACTGGTGGCTTCGTTCGCTTAATGGCTTCTCTAAAAAGTCTTTATATAAATCGGCAACCGCCTTATTCAAATGTGAGGCTCTTGTAATTTCATTTTGATCAATGGAATAAAGCGCCTGCATTCTGGCGGTTATTTTTTTCTGGTCGGTATTAAAAGGCTGCCCGCCGCCGGCGATGCATCCTCCGGGACAAGTCATTACCTCTATAAAATGCAAATCGTTCCGGCCCGCTTTAATTTCTTCCAGTATTTTCTGTGCATTCATTATTCCTGAGGCGACCGCAACGCCAAGTACCATCCCATCAATGGTGATTTTCATTTCTTTTATACCTTTAAGCCCCCGGACTTCTTTTACAACTAAATCGTCCATCTCTCTATTTGTTATCAGATAATGAGCGGTACGAATAGCTGCTTCCATGACGCCGCCGGTTCCGCCAAAAAGTTTTCCTGCGGAACTGCGCTTTCCAAAAGGCATATCCGGTTCGTTTGGCACAAGGGAGTCAAATTCAATACCATACATTTTAATTAGTCGGGCTAATTCTCTTGTCGTCAATACGGCATCAATATCAGCAATGTTATTCCAACTCATTTCGGGTCGTTTTGCTTCAAATTTCTTGGCCGTGCAGGGCATAATAGCCACGGAGAATACTTTAGCCGGATCCAGTCCTTCATTTTGCGCATAATAATTTTTAATTAAAGCGCCCAGCATCTGCTGAGGACTCTTACAGGTTGATATATTGGGTATAAATTCAGGATAAAACTGCTCTACATATTTAATCCAGCCGGGAGAACAGCTCGTCATCATAGGTAAAACACCATTACTCTGAATTCGCGATACAAGCTCCGAAGCTTCTTCCATAATGGTTAAATCGGCCGAATAAGAAGTATCAAACACCCGGTTAAAGCCTAACCTCCTGAACGCATTGACTATCTTTTTATCAATGTCGGCGCCGGGTTTCATACCGAATTCTTCAGCCAGCGTAACAGACAAAGCCGGCGCATGTTGTACGATAACGAATTTATCCGGATCGTGTAAAGCATCCGTTACTTCCTTTAAAGAACTTTTTTCCCTGAGCGCGCCGGTTGGACAAACCATTACACATTGCCCGCAATTAATACAACTGGAAACATTCATGCTCTGGTTAAAGGCGGGAGCTATGACGGTTTTACTGCCCCGGTTTATAAAATCAATTGCCGAAACGCCCATAATTTCTTCACAGACGCGCACGCATTTTCCGCAAAGAATACATCTATTCTGGTCCCGCACTATGGCCGGAGAAGACATATCCAAAAAATGTTCGCAGCGATCGGCCAGGTAACGTTTCTCCCTGACGCCATATTGAATGGCCAATGTTTGTAGTTCGCAATCCCCGTTTCTTACACAGTACAGACAATCCTGCAAGTGATTTGCCAAAAGCAGTTCAATGATTGTTTTCCTGGCCCTGATAGCTCTGGGAGAATTGGTTTTGATTTTCATGCCTTCGAGAACGGGATAGGAACAACTGGGCACCAGGTTTTTATATCCTTCGACTTCAACCGAACAGATCCGGCAGGCCCCGCTGGGCACTAAATCTTTCATATGACATAATGTGGGAACTTTTACTCCGGCTCTTTCCAATGCCGATAAAATCATTTCCCCCGCTTCAGCCTTAACTTTCCTGTTATTGACTTCTATTTCAATCATTTGAATTCCTCTTCTTAATTGACCTTTACCGCATTAAATTTGCAGACATCCACGCAGGTGCCGCATCCGATACATTTATCCGCTAAAATATAATGCGCCATCTTTTTCTCACCTACAATAGCATCCACCGGACAGCGCCGGGCGCAAACAGTGCATCCGGTACATTTTTCATTATCAATTTCATAATGTAACAACTCTTTGCAGACACCTGCCGGACATTTGCGTTCATAGATGTGGGCCTCATATTCATCCTTAAACCAGCGCAACGTACTTAAAACCGGATTTGGAGCGGATTGTCCCAAACCGCAAAGGCTGGTATCCTGAATAGTCTCAGCAAGACGGGTAAGATACATTATACTTTTAAATCGCTCCAGGGCATCGGTGCCTTTTTCACTTTTTCTGCCTCTGGTAATGCTTTCAAGCGTATAGAGCATTTGCCTGGTGCCTTCCCGGCAGGGAATACATTTACCACAACTTTCCCGCTGAATAAAGTCCATAAAGAATTTTGCCAGATCAACCATGCAGGTTCCTTCATCCATCACAACCAGCCCGCCCGAACCCATCATGGCTCCGACCGTTTTAAGAGACTCATAATCAATCTGGATGTCCAAATGCTGTTCCGGAATACATCCGCCCGAAGGACCGCCGATCTGTACCGCTTTGAAATTTTTATTTCCCGGAATACCACCGCCGATATCAAATACCACTTCCCTGAGCGTCATGCCCATTTCTATCTCAACCAGCCCGGTATTTACCACTTTCCCGGATAATGCAAATACTTTGGTGCCTTTACTTCCGGAAGTGCCTATGCCATTATACCATTCCGGTCCGTTTTTAATGATATCAGGAATATTAGCCAGCGTCTCCACATTATTAATTACCGTTGGCTTTTCAAATAACCCCTTTACGGACGGATAGGGCGGCCTGGGCCTGGGCATCCCTCTTTTACCTTCTATACTATGCATCAGGGCTGTTTCTTCACCACAGACAAAAGCGCCTGCACCCATTTTTATAATGATATTAAAATTAAATCCGCTATCGAGAATATTTAATCCGATCAGACCTTGTTTTCGCGCCTCGGCTATGGCTTTTTCCAGTCTTTGAATAGCCAAAGGATATTCAGCGCGGATGTAGATATAGGCTTTGTTGGCGCCGATGGCATAAGCGGCAATGGCTAAACCTTCTATGACTCTGTATGGATCGCCTTCTATAATCGCCCTGTCCATAAATGCCCCCGGGTCGCCTTCATCGGCATTGCAGATCATATACTTTTGATCACCATCCTGATTCAAAGCAAGTTTCCATTTTTTACCCGTCGGAAAGCCGCCCCCGCCCCGGCCTCTGATGCCGCTTTTTTCAACCATATCACAAATCTCAGCGGGCGTCAGGGTATGCAGCGCTTTGGCAAAAGCATAAAATCCGCTATTCTTTAAATATTCTTCCAGAGATACCGGATCAACTATTCCGCAGCTTTTTAGAACCCTTCGGGTTTGCCGGACAAAAAACGGATGTTCATTAATAAATGGAACGCCTTTCCAGCTTGTCGCCGAGTCGCTTTTATGCTGCCCCAGCAGGTTTTCCTTCAACGGATTATGGCTCAACACAGATTCAGTTATGGTTGAAACATTCTCAGACGTCACTTTTTTAAATGAAATTCTGTTTTTGCCGGATAATTTTATATCAAGAAGAGGTTCCTCCGAGCACAGGCCGATACAGCCTACTTCTTTTATATCCGCTTCTATTTTATTCTCTAAGAGATATTTTTTCAGCGCTGCTGCCATTTCACCGGCACCTGCGCTTAAACCACAAGTACCTGCGCCGATGTAGAATACCGGTTTATCCGTATCTTTAAGTATGATTTTATTCCTGGTTAATTCTATTTCCTTCTCATCCACATTACAGATATTTTGAGAAGACAAAAGTTTAATAAGCTTTTTTGTATAGTCCTGGGAAGATATTGTATTAGTCATTTGAAATCCTTTAATTATTCTGAACCGCAATGCTGTCGTTTTTACGATAATCTCTTAAGATCTGTCTGATTTTATTATTGTCCACCTGCGCATAAAAAGTCCCGTTTATGCTGATAACCGGGGCAAGTCCGCAAGCACCGATACAAGCGACCACTTCGAGACTGAATAAACCGTCGCGGGTTGTCTGGCCTGCTTTAATTTTTAATTCCTGTTCTAAAATTGATAAAACGGTCGCCGAACCCTTTACATGACAGGCCGTACCCCGGCATACCGTAATATGATATTTGCCGAGAGGCTGAAAACGAAACTGATTATAAAAAGTAGCCACACCATATATCTTGCTGGCTGGTAATTGCAGATATTTACCGATTTCCAGAACCGCATTGCGCGATAAATAACCATCTATATTCTGAACCTCCTGTAAAATTGGAATAAGACTATCCCTGCCGGCATCAGGAAATTTTTTTATTATTTTTTCAATGGTAGTTTCACTCATACATTCTCCTTGTAAACCTTCTATTTGCATAAAAAAGCGATTTTTTTAAGTTTCATGGTTATATCAAGATGATCAACAACAATATTTTCGGGAACGCGAATGGGCAGAGGGGAAAAATTGAGAATGCCTTTTACTCCCGCATCTACCAGCCGATTGGCGGTTTCCTGCGCATTTGGACCGGGCACTGTTATAATGCCTATACTTATGTCCTTTTCTTCGACTACTTTATCCAGATCAGCAACCGGATAACACCGGCAGCCATTGAGAACC
>RQOG01000127.1 GCA_003854985.1 Calditrichota bacterium | reverse complement strand
TAATCTTGAGTTTCTTCCATCGCAATATTGGGGAAAGACCTATTTAATGGATGGGCGGTATAATCGATTCCCGCGCTATGCGGTAGGTAAAACAATTACAAGGCCAAACAGTGAAAAACCAAAGCAATTCAAAGGATATAAAACTTACGATGACAGGGGTACCGGTAAATTTATTGATCCGCTTCCTCTCGAAACAGGACGCACCTTTCTTCTTGCGCCCGATGAACCCTCACGTTTAGTAAAAATCACTTCACATGATGCCGATCTTATGCTTTTCGACGGCCGTATGCTGGCTCAAAACGGCTGGTTTGTAGTCCGTAGTTTACTCCCGGCCGGAAAAACAGGCAAGGTTTTAACATGGACTGTTGAACCAAATACAATTAAAGGCTGGATAAGAGAACCCAATATTGGTTTCTCTCAAGTGGGCTATCTTCCTTCTCAACAAAAAACCGCTGTCATTGAACTCGATAAAAAAGACCAACCACTTGAAGATGCCTCAATTTATAAGATTGAAGAAGATGGCAATGCTAGCAAAGTATTTACCGGTAAAATAGTATCCTGGGGCGACTTTTATAAATATCACTATGTAAAATTCGATTTTACTTCAGTTAAAACCCCAGGTATATACTATATTCAATATGGAGACTTTAAAACAAATAACTTCATAATTAGTGACCATGTTTACGACAAGATCACAGACGCCACCAGCGATATATGGATTCCGATACATATGAATCATATGTATGTAAACGAAGCTTACAGGGTATGGCATGGCGAACCATTCAAAGAAGGTTATCTTCAGGCTCCGCCAAACACAGACCACTTTGACCTGCATCGTCAAGGACCAACTACCGATACAAAGTATAAAGCGCTGGAATTAATTCCGGGATTAAATATCGGCGGTTTTTTTGATGCCGGAGATTTTGATATCGAAACCGGATCGAACATTAACGTGGCGCTGAATTTTGTTCATATATGGGAATACTTCAAACCATTACGCGATCAAACATTTATTGACCAAAAACAACGTTATGTTGATCTTCACCGTCCGGATGGAACAGCAGACATATTGCAGTTTATCGAACATGGAACATTGAACCTTGTAGCCCAGGCAGAGATTATCGGACACATGTCGCAAACTTTATCTAACGCTGTTCTTGATAATTACCATCACCTTGGCGACGCGGGGTCAATAACAGACGGCCTTCCTTATAATCCGAATCTTGGCCCTTACGAAATTGCGCCTGACGGCCAATCAAGCGGAGTTAAAGATGACATGTGGGCATTTACAAGCCGTAATCCCGGCCTTGATCTCAGAGCCGCAACCATGTTTGCCGCAGCAAGCAGGGTATTGAAGGGTTATAACGACGATCTTTCGGCCAGAGCTTTGAAACAATCAAAAAGACTTTTAAACGAAGCAACAGAATTACTCGACGGCCAGCCTGAGGATACCACCTCATTCCGGGGCGGAAGATCAGCAAATATTGCCACTAATCTTCAACTGTATATCTCGACCGGTGAAAAACAATACATAGATAAATTTCAGGAACTTTTATGGCCTGCACTTGATCGGAGTTTCAATTTTACTCTTTTGACTGCATTAAATGCCATTCCGCACATGGACGCATCATT
>RQOG01000126.1 GCA_003854985.1 Calditrichota bacterium | reverse complement strand
TGATGAACGAAACCGGCTGCCGGCGGGTTATTCCTTTTGACGGTATGATAACCGCCGATGCCTATTTGTGGTCAAAATACCGGGATGATATAAAACTGCAGGATAAACTAAAAGAAATCACTCAGAATAGTTTTGATGAAAACAGAGGGTATTACGGCGTTGTCGGCAATGAATGCGTTATAAAAAATTCCAAGATTTTAAAAGACGTTAAAATCGGACAGAAGTGTTATATAAAAGGCGCCAATAAATTAAAAAATCTCACCATCAATTCTTCCGATGAAGAAGCGACTCAGATTGGCGAAGGCGTGGAGTTAGTTAACGGTATTATCGGTTACGGTTGTCATATTTTTTACGGATGTAAAGCGGTGCGTTTTATTTTAGGCGATAATTCAAATTTAAAATACGGAGCCCGGCTCATTAACTCTTTCCTTGGCGATAATTCAACCATATCCTGCTGCGAAGTGCTGAATAACCTTATATTTCCGGCTCATGAACAGCACCATAATAATTCCTTTCTTATCGCTTCTGTCGTAATGGGTCAGAGCAATATTGCCGCCGGCGCAACTATTGGTTCCAATCACAACAGCCGGGCGAATGATAATGAAATTCAGGCCGGCCGCGGATTCTGGCCGGGATTACGCAGCAGCGTAAAACACTCCTGCCGCTTTGCCTCATTTGTTCTCCTGTCAAAAGCGGATTATCCGGCTGAGCTCGATATTCCCCTGCCCTTTTCACTCCTCAATAATAATGAATCCAAAAACCAGTTAGAAATTATGCCGGCGTTCTGGTGGCTGTATAATATGTACGCCTTAGCCAGAAATTCCTGGAAATTCATTAATCGTGATAAGCGTATAAACAAAATTCAGCATATCGAATTTGATCATTTGGCCCCGGACACCATTGAAGAAATTCTTAATGCCCGCCGTCTGCTGGAAATATGGACAGCCAAAGCGGATCTTCGTGCAAAAAATAAATTAACAGGAAAAGAAGATGAATCGGAATTAATCAAAAAAGGACGCACTCTCCTCGCCGGGAAAGAAGAATCACTGAGTAAATTGGAAATTCTCGGAGAGCAAATGGAAAAATCAAACCGCAAAGCGGCTATTATTAAAGCCCATAAAGCGTATCACGCCTATGAGGATATGATGCATTTTTACGCCGTAAAAAATATCATTGATTACATGACGGTTAATAAAAATGACACCTTTGAAACCGCTGCAAAAGCCATGGCGGGAAAAAGGGAAACAAAATGGAATAACATCGGCGGGCAGTTGGTACCGGAAAAGGATGTGGACAAATTAAGGGCTGATATCGGTTCGGGAAAACTGAACACGTGGAATAAAATTCATGAACGATATGATCATTTATGGAAAAAATATCCCATTGAAAAACAAAAACACGCCTATGCCATACTTTGTCATTTATATGATACGGAATACCCGGATACCAAGTTATGGCGGCAGGCTCTGGATAAAGCGGTAAATATCCAGGAATTCATCCGCGACCAGGTTTATATATCAAGAAAAAAAGATTATGACAATCACTTCCGCCGGGCTACTTTCCGAAATGAGGAGGAGATGATCGCCGCAATCGGTACAATTGATGATAACAGCTTTATTAAGCAGGTCAATGAAGAGACCAAAGCTTTTACAACGCTGGTTTCAAAAATAAAAAAGAGAAGTTAGACGAAAGATTTTATTTATGATTATTTGAAAGGGAAAATTGATGAATTTAACACAAACGAATTATTCAAAGTATGCATTGATTCAGGAAATGATGGACACGGTCCGAGTAGTGAAAAATTTTGATGTAAATCAGACAAAAAATATCTCTGAAAAAATCAGTAAAGCCGGAAGGTTACTGCTCACAGGTGAAGGATCAAGCCGTTTATTTCCGGCAAAAAATGCCATCCGCAAAGCGCTGACCATGGGACTCAACCTTAATATTTTTACGGACGGGTCCAGACAGTCGGCCCAATATGATCTCTCTAAGTTCGCTGTTTTCTGCGCTTCCAATTCCGGTCGCACCAAAGAAGTGGTTTTACTGGCTAAAAAACTTGCTAACGAAGGCAATGATAATCGTTTCGCCTTAACCGCAAACGAAAAAACATTATTGGAAGAAGTCTGTAAAGAAACGTTCATTTTAACCTGTGGATGGGAACAGGCGGTAGCTGCCACAAAAAGTGTTATCGAGCAGGCGCTGTTCTATGAATCCATTTTATGGCATATCAGCGGTAAAAAGCCGCTGCCGGATATGAATAATCTTAGCAATAAAATAAATGATACGCTGACTATGCCGATTGACGCTGAAATTGTTAAAGCGGCAATCAAAGCGCCTACCATTTATTTTGCCGGTTATAATGACGGGGTAGCTGAAGAACTAACCTTAAAAACCAATGAAATAACCCGTAAAAAATCGGATTACCTGGAAGGCACTTACGCCGTGCATGGCATTGAAGAAGTCATGAATCCCGAAGATATTGTTTTCGTTATCGATCCCATCGAGGAAGAAATTGAAAAATTTCAGGAAGTGCTTGTCGACGGCGTCGGTTTAAACGTAGTGGCGATCTCGTGTAAAAATACCCCGTTTACAACCATTAAAACACCGGATGCCGGTGAATTAAATCCCTATATTTATCTGAGCGCCGGCTGGAATGTATTGGTTGAAATCGGACTTTCTTCCGGGATTAACCTGGATAAACCGGAACGGGCCAGAAAAGTCGGCAACGAATTTATAGGATAATATTATTATTTTCTTTAATTATGAAATATGCTTTACATAGGAATCCCCGGAATTTAACGGGGATTTTTTTATACCGGCTTTAAAAAGTATCGGCAAAGGTTCTTGATGATATTATTGATAATCGGAAAATAATCCGTTATTTTTTCAAATAAAATTTTAACCGAATGGCTTTTAAAGTTGAAAGAACATGTTCATTTGAAATTTTTTTTAAATTTATTGCCATAGCGAGGTACTTTATGCGTTTTATATTTAGTTTAATCATCTGTTCACTGTTTATTATATCGGGCAGGGCCCAGAATTTCCAGGGATTCTTTTTGGATGACTGGCAGGCAAAAGACGCCCTAACGCCATCATTTACAGACACCATTCCGCCAACAGACGATCCCGCTAATACTATTACAATCAATGCGGCAGATACGATTACCAGAATACCGAAATATATTTACGGCAATAACGCTAATGTTTGGTCGACCAGAATGCATGATAACCCCAAACTGATGACCAATATAAGAAACATGAATCCGCATGTTTTGCGGTATCCGGGAGGCAGTTTGTCCGATGTATTCTTCTGGAATCATGCGCCCGGCGATACCATTCATGATATACCGGAAACCATTCTGCCGGATGACGCTTCCATCTGGTATGGCAGAAACGAGCAATCCTGGACCATGTCCGTTGATAATTTTTACAGGTTTCTGGATTCCACGGGCTGTGAAGCATTAATCAGCGTGAATTATGCCTATGCCCGCTATGGAACAAGTGAAAATCCTGTAAACAAAGCCGCCCATTACGCAGCCGAATGGGTGCGCTATGATAACGGACGGACAAGATTCTGGACCATCGGCAATGAAAACTACGGCGACTGGGAAGCCGGGTACGAAATAGATACGGCGCTTAATCAGGACGGCCAGCCGCAATATATTACCGGTTCGTTGTACGGCCAGCACGCTCTGGTTTTTATTGACTCAATGAAAGCCGCCGCGGCAGAAATCGGGCATACAATTTACATCGGTGTTGAGGCTTACGACGCCGAAACTTCTTACACACCGGTTCAAACTTACTGGAATGAGAATATGATGCCGATAACCGGCAATATCGTGGATTTCTATTCTGTGCATAGTTATTATACGCCTTACAACGAGAACAGCACGGTCAGTACAATTTTGAACTCCTATACAAAAACCAGCAGTTTCAAAAGCACCATACTGAAAGATTTATCTGACGCCGGATATGATCCCGTGCCGGTCGCATTGACGGAATGGAATATATTTGCCATCGGATCCATGCAGCAGGTTTCTCATATAAACGGGTTGCATGCCGCGCTTGTTCTTGGAGAGGCCATAAAATCCGGTTATGGACTTGCCCAGCGCTGGGATTTAGCCAACGGCTGGGATAACGGGAATGATCACGGCACATTTGCCCGAAATGAACCCGACGTGGAATTATTTACACCGCATCCCTGTTTTCATCACATGTCCTGGTTTCAACGGTATTTCGGAGATGTTATGGTTAACGCCGGTTCATCTCAACCAACCGCCGTTGTGCCGTTCGCTTCAACATTTAACAGCGGGCATTGCGGATTAGTTATTGTTAACAAGTCCAACCTGGAGCAGATAATTGATATCGATATACAGCATTATGAATTAGGCGAAAGATACTACTGGTTTACCTTAACCGGCGGCGATGATAATGGTAATTTTTCGCGTAAAGTTTATATTAATGGCATAGGTACTGAGGGAATTGCCGGCGGTCCGGAAGATTATAATTCTATTAATGCTTATTCCTGCCTTTTGGAAAACGGGCTTAAAATATATGCTCCGCCCTACTCGGCAATCTATATGTTAGTCGAGGGCCAGACCTCAGCTACAGCGATTAAGGCGGCAGAAAGTACGAATAATGTATGTGAATCCATTTCGATCAATCCCAATCCGGCGCGTGATTTTATTACGATTAATCCCGGAAAAAATAGAATTCATAAAATCGAAATATTTAATATCCTGGGTCAGAAAGTCCTTAGTACGGAAAATTTTAGATCTACGGCAGTACCCGCGAGAATAAATTTAAAGCTGACGCCGGGCATGTATTTTATAAGATTTCAAAGCGTAAAAGGAATTATCGCTAAAAAAATGATTATTTTTTAAGATGATTTGATAAAAAAAAAGCGCAGAGAAGACGGCTCCTCTGCGCTCAAAAATTACTAAAAATAAATGGAAAGAATTAAGTGCGCCCTTGAAGCTGTAGTATACTGAGAAAGTGATTCAAGCTCTTCACTATCACCTGTTGGCAATGTTCCGCTTCCGTTAACCCATTCATAAGAATACTTATACTCTCCACCGCTCATAAAATTCACATAGAACTGATACTCTGCGGACAAGCTTATTTCTTTGATAATGAATATTTCCGCTCCTAATAATCCAGTAATATTAAACATATTCATCCCAGAAACTTCATAAACCATCCGGGCAATACCTGTAGCATTCTCAGGATACTCTATTGCAGGTTTATATTCCTGCGATGCATGGTAGTAACCAATCTCACCTCCAAAATAGGGACTTATCCTGCCATTAGTCGGCATAAAATGATACTCAATCCCTCCGGTTAAGCCAAAAACAGTTGCTGTAACATCACCATCTTTTCCCTTTTCATCATCATCAGGGCTTGCAGGAATAGTTACAGATTGCCTTCCAAAAAGAAGACCGCCTCTAATAGCCATATTTGGATTCATAAAATATTTTCCACCGATGCCTCCGACATTTACTGTTGTCGTTTCAGGATAGACCACTATAATAGGAAGATCTACACTATTAAATGAGCCAACGCCAAGATTATCTATACCGCGAAATTCAAAAATTAATGCTTTTGCGCCGAGACCAATACTATTTTTCGATTCTTCTTTTTCCTGACCATAAACAAAAGCGCTCAAAACAATCAATAATACGATAATACGTTTAAACATATTTCCTCCTACTTAGGTTAGTTCGTTATCGATAATATTGCAAACTTACTAAAATTGGACAATACCTCCTTTCTTTAAACAAATACTAATCTCTTGTTTATATAGGTTTTTTATTTCTTAATTTTCGGAAAAATATACAAAATAAACAAAAAATAAGGAAAAATAATTTTTTGATTCCGGTTCTTCAGAAAACAGCATATGGCTTTTTGTTAATCATTCTCTCCTGATGATCAAGAGTGAAATATCATCTGTCGGATCGGATTCACCTAAAAATTCCTTGACCTTTTTTATAATTTTATCGCCTAATTTTGCGGAAGACAAGGAGGAATGACTGTGCAGAATATCATGTAAACTTTTATCCCCGAAGAACAATCCATCCTGGCGGCGGGCTTCGGTAATGCCGTCCGAATATACTAAGAATATTTCATTTTTATTTAGGGGCGCTTTTATTAAACCATATTTTGTCTCGGAAGATAAGCCTATTGCCGGATCGCCTTTTTTTTGTTCGGCAATTTTTTCACCGCTTATTTTTAAGGGAGGCAGGTGACCGGCATTAATATAATTCAGTTGATTCGTCTTGTTATCCAGTTCCGCTATAATCAGAGTGGCAAAGTTTTTTTTCATCACATCGCGGTAAAATATACGGTTAAGTTTCGCAGCCGTTTCTTCCAGACTTTTATCAGCAGAAGCAATGGCCCGCAATGTAGCCTGCAATTTTGATGTAAGCAGCGCCGCGCCTAATCCTTTACCGGCCATATCCGCCAGAATGAACAGATGCTTGTGATCATTAATTTTCAAATAATCCACCAGGTCGCCGCCCACATCATTAGCCGGACTGGTGTAAAGCCAGATATCCCACCCTGGTATTTTAGGCAGCGTTTTGGGAATCAGGGTTTCCTGCACAGCCCTTCCGGCTTCCAGTTCACGGCGCACCAGCAGTTTGTCTTTCAATTCCAGTAGCAATAAAAACAACAGCAGATAACCGGCCAGGTCTTGTTGATTGCCGCCCTGATTATTATTTGTAGAAACAAGAAAAATCAGCGCCAAAATAAAAACCACTTTTCTGAATGGGTTTAATTTGGTAAGAAAATTCTTCAGGATATAGTATAAACGCTGTATAAAACGAACGAACCAGCCTTTTGAATCTACTCTGCCCCTTGTTTCATCATCCACATAAAACTCATAAATATCACGAAGGTCTTTTTTAAATTTCTTCCAATACCCGGCCATTCTTCTCCTGTTCTGTTTCAATTATCAGCAAAATTAAAATTATTGATTTTTTATCCAAATATAAAGGATAATTGAAACGCTTATTTAGTTACGGGCAAAATGGATTGTAGTTGCAAAATGAGCCGATAGTATAAATATAGGATCATCTCTAAAAGCATTATCTACCAAAACGCAAAGGGTAAAAATTCCTGTTTTAATCCATTGTGCAGAAAACCATTGCCCTAATTATATAAAACCATGTCACATCTGTCCTAAATAAATATTCTAACTTGCCACGATCTTTAGATCGTGGATTAGGACAGCTCCAATAAAATGGACTTCAGTCCC
>RQOG01000125.1 GCA_003854985.1 Calditrichota bacterium | reverse complement strand
TTTTTAAAACATCTTCGTCGGAAAACTCGCGGGTGCGGCGGTTTATCAGGTGTCCCAGGTTGCGTGCGTCAATAAACAAAATTTCATCAACGCGGTTGCGGAATTTGCCGTTGGCCTTGTTGCGGCTTAAAAACCATAGGCTGGCCGGAATCTGGGGATTCAAAAACAGCTTGGCCGGCAGGTTGACAATGCAATCCACCAACCGCGCTTCCACCAGTTGTTTGCGGATTTCCCCTTCGCCGGAAGTCTTGGTCGTAAGCGCGCCTTTGGCCAGCACAAAACCGGCCTGTCCGCTTGGGCTTAAATGGAAAAGGAAGAGTTGTATCCAGGCATAGTTGGCGTTGCCGCTGGGTGGGTCGCCGTATTTCCAGCGGCCGTCACCGCGTAATAACTCACCCGACCAGTCGCTGTCATTAAACGGCGGATTGGCAATCACATAGTCGGCTTTCAGGTCTTTGTGAGCGTCATTTAAAAAAGAACCTTCATTGTTCCATTTAACCATTGAACTGTCGATGCCACGAATGGCCAGATTCATTTTAGCCAAACGCCAGGTGGTCTGATTGCTTTCCTGTCCGTAAATGGCAATGTCATTGATATTTCCCTGGTGGTTTTCCACAAACTTTTCGGAATGAACAAACATCCCTCCGCTGCCGCAGCAGGGGTCGTAAACGCGGCCTTTATAAGGTTCCAGCATTTCAACTAACAACTCAACAACTGAACGCGGCGTATAAAATTGTCCGCCCTTTTTGCCTTCGGCTAATGCAAACTCGCCGAGAAAATATTCAAATACACGACCGAGAAAGTCACCTTTTCTATTACCATGCTGCAAAGATATATTGCTGATTAAGTCGATGAGTCCGCCAAGATTGGTTGGATCAAGATTCCCGCGGGCAAAAACTTTGGGCAGCACCCCTTTTAGCGACGTATTATCCCGCTCGATAGCGTCCATGGCGTCATCCACATCCTTGCCTATTTCCGGTAGTTTAGCGCGTGACTGTAAATAAGACCAGCGGGCAGATGGAGGCACAAAGAAGACGTTTTCCGCTTTGTATTCGTCGCGGTCTTCGGGGTCTGCCCCGGCATATTCGCCTTCACCTGTCTTTAGCTTTTCGTGCAGCTTTTCAAAAGCGTCGGAAATGTATTTGAGAAATATCAATCCCAGAACAATGTGTTTGTATTCCGCGGCATCGATGTTTTTTCGTAGCTTGTCAGCTGCTTTCCAAAGTTGTCTTTCCAGCGACTCTTCTTTGTTGTTTCTTTTTGTGGCCAATTGATAGTCCTGTTATATAAAATTCTTTAAAGATTTGGTTATTGAAAATACGGTAAGAATAATACAATATTAAGTCATAATAATCAAAAAAAAAGCGGGCGCTCGTCCGCCCGCCCTTTCATCGCCCGGTGGCTAATTTGTAACCTCTGTCTTCGCCGCCCGTTTTTGTCCACTGCCCTTCAGGTCTTTAATCCCATGATTGAAATCATGGGTTACCCCATCGTTGAACCTTGCTCGTGCTCGTCATCGTAATCGGCTAAGCATCCCCAAAAGAGCCCAATGAAAACAAACCTTCGCCAACCGACGTTCAGTATTCAGTATTTGAAATTCAAAATAAAGATAAACGATGCTCATGTCGTCATCTTGCAGACTGACTGAGAAGCAATCTCTTTCGTCTAGTTAAAGACTGCTTCGTCGCTACGCTCCTCGCAGTGACAGAAGACTGCCATTATCCCGCAAGGGACAGCTCTCGCCGCGAACGTATTCTCTATCGGGCAATGGACAAGAGTATTTGTCATTGCGAACGCAGTGAAGCAATCTTTAACAGGTAAGAAACGATAAAATCGTTAAAACGATTAGAATTAATCTGCCTGCTCATCCATCCCCATGATTGAAATCATGGGTTATTCCATCGTTGAACGTTGATTGTGCTCTTTGATCATAATCGTTATCGTTTATCCTTATCCAATAAAAAAGTCTTCACCAATCGGTATTCAGCAAAAACCGCAGAGGAAAAATAGACTATGTTTTAATCAATGATTGATACGGCTGACAAATTAAGCTTTATGGTAATCAGCTTGTCTGTCAATTTCCCCGTAATAAACCTTCCTTCCGAATCTTTCAGCTTAAATCCATCCTCCTGCCATTCGATCACCTCAAGATATTGATCCAGCCCTTTTTTGATATTCTCATAAGCGGTCTTGGCGGCATTTTGATCAGGATATTCCGCGATAATCATTCTATAGGTATTTTGATTATCATCGATATAAATGCCGGAAACTGCGCTGATCGTCCCGTCTAACATCAGAATATCGCCCTGGCCGAACGTATAAACGGCTTGCAGCGCATACGGCCCGCGCATTAATCTTACGGAGTTATTAATCAACCCTTTCACCGGCAGTAAATCAAATTCAGTAACTTTTTCATCCGCCGGTAATTGTGCGGACATATATCCGGCCATTTGTATCATTACAGGCATGTATTCATTTTTTCCGGTGTAATTCATAATTAACACAAAATACCGGTTCTGTTTTAAGATCAACTGAAATTTATTAACCGTATGCCTAACGTTCAGCATAGAATCCGGCGTTTCACGGCCACATTTCATCAGGTAAATACCCGTTGCAGCCGCATTGTCGGCCATGGCGTAAAGCTCAACGCCGATCTCATTGTCGCCGTTTTTATAATGCCGAACCGCCAGTTTCTCGAATCCGAATTCCAGGAATAACTCCGCCCCGCCGTTGATATGGCCGTATAAATCGCTTTGATTAAATACCCGGGAATTGCCGAACTTTTTCCAGCCCCCGATCAGGTTATCAGGTGGAAAACAATCCGCCTCCGCAGCCAGACCCGCGCCGGTCAGCATAAAAATAATAAAGATATTTATAAACCGTCTCATACCCTGACCAGTTCGATTTTATTAACATCGGCGATACCCAGACCTAATTTTTCGGCGTAATGCAGGTATTCGGAAAACCGGGGATGCTTATTGACTTCAATCCCCATCTGTTCCCTTTTGGCGGTCATTTCATTATGGCAGATCATATCCAGGGCAAAAGGATCGGTGGCAAAATACAGGGAATGATTGGGATAAATAAACTGAGCGTTGGCTCCCGGCCCGCCATCGTATTGCCCGCGAATGCCGTCCGTGATATTTAATACCATCTTATCCCGCACCGGCGGCGCAGCCAGCACTTCAACATTGACCATAAAGAATAAAGGACTATGCAGCCGGCCCGTATTGCAGACGGCGCCGTATCCCATATTTTTGGTAGCCATGGAAATACCGTTCCCGGTGTTCTTATAGGCGGCCAGATTGATGATTTTAGTCAGCTTTTTGGTCAGCAGTTTCCCGTAATAGGAGTATTCATGATTAAACACATGCTGATTTAGATAGAATTCGTCGTCTTTATATCCCCGCACATTTTTCCCAAAGACGCCCTGCGCGTAATAATACCAGTCCATATCAAACTGGTCCCGGCTGATATGGTCGCCATTGGCGTCGCGCCAGGAATTGCCTTCCTCATCCATGGTCTGTAGGCCTTCTATGCCGATACCCGGAAACCGTTCCTTTGTAAAACCGGCGTCGGCCAGCATATAATCGAACCGGTCCCAGATGATGATATTCTTCTTCGGCAGACCGGCTTCCGTAAGCCACTTGATAACGGATTCGGTTAATTCCGGACTGGTGTTGATAAACGGCGATCCCACCGGATTAACCTTAATACCGACAATATCATCTCGATTGAAGAACAGATCAAAACTTTCCCGCAGGTTTTTGCTGGTCAGTTTCGATAAACCGTTTTCAAACATGGCGTTAATTACTTCCGCATTTCGTACATTATCCACCATCGATTCCGGATCGGTAACCTTGACCACCTTACCCGGAAAGCGGCCCGGCAGGGTGTCTTTGGTTTTAGGAACCTTCATAAAATCATCGATATTCGTTTTAATTTCCGGTGTTTGTTTTTCCTGGCCGAATAATGGTGTGCCTAATACAATCCCGGATGCGGCGGCGGCGCCCATGGTTTTGATAAAATACCGGCGGTCGATTTTATTTTCCTGCATGGCCTGATAGTTTTTTTTCATAAAAACCTCTTTGATATAAGGGTTAAAGTTCCAACCGGAATAAACAGTCCTACTGAATTTACCACAATAATTATATATTACAATCCGTTTTTATGGATCGCCGTTTTCCCAGCGGTAAACTGAAAGATCAATCACGCCGTTTTGGCTGAACCGCACACCTTCCGTTTTAAGTAATTCATACTGTAAATCCCGGCCGGCATATTCCTGCAAACTTACCATTCCCCTGCTGTTAACTACCCGGTGCCAGGGTACATCGGTTCCTTCTTTTAAAGCCGCCATGGCATAGCCAACCATGCGGGCGCTGCACCGGTCAACTATTCCGGCAATCTGCCCATAAGTCATTACTCTCCCGGCGGGAATTTTCCGCACAATATTGTATATTTTTTGATAGGTTGATATTTCCATCTTAACGGCTTCTGTAATCACACCACCATGCGGTTTTCCGATAAAACTTCGGTCTTTTGTTTTATCATGCGCAGGAGTTCATCGGTATTAATATCCGTGGGAAGGCCATCGGGATGCCAGTGCTTTTTACAACCACAATAATCCAAAAGCAGGCACTGGGCGTTGAGATCCAGTTGGCGCATCTCATAACCTCCGGTAACCAGATTCAGCAGGCAGGCAACGGCAATCAGGCCGACGTCCGGATCATTCTGCCAGCGTTTCAGCCAGGTAATAAATCCCGAAGTGTGCGGCACGATCCTGACCTCAAAACCGTTTTCATCCCCAAGCCGGCTGATGCGCGCAATATTGCAGGTTGGCGTACAGCGCTGGCAGGCGATATCAAAACCGATGGCTTTGGCCCGGCATTTCCCGTCCCCGGGACTTGTCATGCATTTAGGCAGCAGTACAACACATCGCCTGGTTTTATTATAATCTTCTTCAAATCCCCGGTTCATGATTTCCGCGCCCACCATATTAAGATGATATTCAAGCGGCTCTTTTCCCGTAAAAATTTCATCCTCGCGATACCGGTAGCGGTGATGTTCTTCTTTGAGGAACCGGGTTACACCGTCGGTATAAGCGCCCAATTCCATCTGCGCTTCTTCCCGAAACCAATCGATCATTTCGTTGGCTTTTTCCAAAGTCTGATGGGTAACTTGCCTACCCATCATTTGGCAGAACCTGCGCCATTGCGAAAGCCGGCGCACTTCATCCATAAACTCGCCGGACGCCCGCAGCCACAGGATCAGTCTTTTAAAATTATGAAGCGTAAAACGCCTTGACCGGTGGAACTTACTTATTTTCGGCGTCATAAAATGGCCGCTTATCCAGCCGCGAACCATGTCGATTTCCGGTTTTATCCAGAAATATTTATTACGCCATTGGAATAACACATCCATTAATTTCAGCAAAACAACATTTGTATGTTTAGCGGCGCCCAAATAGCGCTGCCAGGCCATTCCTAAGATCAGCAGCTCAACGGCATACTCGCCTCTGCTGCGCAGTTTTTCAATATCATTATATTGAATAAATTCCTGATAATCAGATATAAGTGCGCTGGCCATTTTTTCCAACTGTTCGTATACCTGTTTGGAAAAAAGATGAATGGTTTCGTAGTACTCATCCGATGATTTTCCATCGGGTTTCAAATTGTATGTTATGGTTTCCATGATTAAGCCTGAGTTAAGTCTTATAAAGTTTTATTTTTATGGAAGTGTTACGAAAATACCGGACTTTTGTTTAGCGGAAAATTAATATTTCATAAAAAATAATCTGCAATCCAAGCTGATGTGGATTTTTGGCGTGAGATACTTGAGACTCATCCGGGTAAAAGCAAAGCGTAGTCTTAATCGGGTCAAAGTCTACCATAGACTTTGCGCAATTCCTCTTTAGCCTGTTCCAGAATTTTCAACTGATTCTTATCCAGATTTTTACCGGCCCGGTTGATATAAAAAGCCAGCATAGACATGGCTGAACGGAAAGGAGGGGATTTGCGCCGGGTGCTTACATCGGCGGAATGTTTGAGCGACAGGGCAATTCTAATAGGGTCGGTCCAGGTGAACACGCCTCTTTCCAGATCCAGCGCATCGCTTTCTTTAGTGACCCTGCCCGACCAGTTTTTATCATCAGAAGATTTCATTTTTATAACGTATTAAAATGCGTCTTCTACCTGTTTCATATCTTCTAAAAGAAGTTTATCATCAGGGATAAATTCAAGTCCTTTAACCAGAATTCTATGTGCATCCGCTAATTTGTTTTCTCTCACTTTTTGCATGGCCATTTCATGATAAACTTTAGATAAGGCTTGTTTGGTAACAGGATGATCAGGAAATAGTCTATGCGCTTTATGTGCAAGATTATATGCACT
>RQOG01000022.1 GCA_003854985.1 Calditrichota bacterium | reverse complement strand
TAACCCAGGTATGAAATGCTGGCTCAAAATATTGCCAGCTTGAATAACATTGGAATACCCGCAGCATTTCTATACCTTATTTTGTTATACAGAAATTAAATGTATAATAAAATTTACTTAATCAATAACATTTTTTTTACTTTATGATATTGTTCTGTTTCCAACCGATAATAATACAAACCGGAAGGTAGAAATTCTGCATTGAATTGTAAAGAATGTAAGCCAGCATTCAAGTGCCCATCTATAAGAGATGCAATCTTTTGTCCGGAAGCATTAAATACATTTAGTAGTACATAACCATATTGCCTTAGGTCAAACGCAATGTTCGTTGTGGAATTGAATGGATTAGGATAATTATTATACAAGATAAATTTACTAGTATATTCTTGTTTAGGATTAGTTATTTTGACATAACCTTTATTTTCATATATAACAATTTCATTTGGATAGATGTTCGATGTAAGTATATCAATATCTCCATCCTTATCTATGTCGATTACATAAACAGAGGTAGGACTATTAGGATTATCTGTTACTGTATGAGGTTTGAAGTTTTGGTTGCCATCATTTTCAAACCAAATAAGGTAATTATTAGAACTGGAAGCCGAAATTACATCCATATCTTTATCATTATCAATATCAAAAGCAAAAACTGAATTGAAACTATATAATATAGTATCTGCAATATAATGACCAGTGAAACTTTTATCCCCATTATTTTCAAACCAGATTAATCTACTGTCATGGTCTTCTGATGCAGAAAGTATATCAATATCTTCATCATTGTCTAAATCAATTATATAAATTGAAAATGCATTATCAGAATTATACCATTCGTTCCATGATATAATATGATTACTGAAATTTTGATGTCCATCGTTTTCATGCAACGTTACATTATCTAGCCAAGAAGATGCAGATATTATATCATTATCAGAATCATTGTCGATATCAATAGCACATACCATTCGAGCTGAATAAGCATCATAATTAATTGTATGGACTGTAAAATTCTGTAAACCATCATTTTCGTACCAATATATTTTATGATCATACCTAGAAGTAGAAAGAAGATCAAAATCTCCATCATTTTCCATATCTATAGCATATACATAGCTAGCTCCGTTTACATTCGAATCGATTATACAAGAATTAAAATTTTGATTTCCATCATTCTCGTACAACATAATTTTATCATTTCCTGTAGAAGATGAAAAAATATCAATGTCTTCATCTTTATCAAAATCAATTGCATAAACAGAAGATGCATTATCTGCATCAATAGTTATAGTATGTTGTGTAAAACCAAGATTTCCATCATTTTCATACCATGCAATTTTGTCATCATATGCAGAAGAAGATAAGATATCTATATCTTCATCACAGTCAAGATCTAATGCAATAACTGATACTGGATATGAAACATCAGAAGAAATAACATGTGGATCAAATTGTACTTGCGAGAATAAGTGAAGAACAAATAAATGAACAAACAAAAAAATTGTAAAAAGAAATTTCATTTTGATATCCTAAAATCTGTATAACCTATATTAGTAAGAATTTTCTCTTAATATATCAAAATCTATTTTTATTATCAATCTTTAAATAAATAGGTACTTAACCCGTTTGGTTTTCATAATAAAATCACTTTATCAAGAAAATATTCTTAATATATTTTGTGATTATGTTGTTTTATATTTATATTTATCAGGTATTTAAACCATGTGTATTAAGTTAATACCGAATAATATGAAGAAAAAGATACTTGACCAGGTTCGTCAGGTCATCCGCCTTAAACACTATTCCATCCGTACAGAGCAAGCCTATGTGGACTGGATTAAGCGGTTTATTCTGTTCCATAATAAAAAACATCCGAAGAATATGGATGAAAATCATATCAGGGAATATCTGAGTCATCTGGCGGTCAGACAAAAAGTCTCGGCATCCACTCAAAACCAGGCTATGAATGCGATTGTATTTTTGTACAAACAGGTTATCAAAAAAGAAATCGGCAGCTTTAGCGGCACAATTCGGGCAAAAAAACCTGTGCGTTTACCGGTTATTCTTAACAGAGAAGAAATAAAAAACATACTATCCGTTATGCCGGATAACCAGTACAAATTGATTATTCAACTCCTTTATGGCGGCGGACTGCGTTTAATTGAATGCCTGCGGCTGCGCGTGCAGGATGTTGACTTTAACGACAAGATCATCATGGTGCGAAGCGGAAAAGGCGATAAAGACCGGGTCACCATGCTGCCGGAAAATATAACAGAGCCTCTTATAAAATATCTGGAAAAAGTTAAAAACCTTCATCAACGGGATTTAAAACAGGGCTATGGCGGCGTTTATCTGCCGGAAGCTCTCAGCAAAAAATATAGCAATGCGTCCAAAGAATGGAAATGGCAGTATGTATTTCCTTCAAAAACAATTTCAACAGATCCCAGATCAAAAGAAGTCAGACGTCATCATATCCACCTGGATTCTGTCAACAAGGAAATTCGTAATACGGTCAGGCTGGCCGGCATTCATAAAAGGGTATCGGCCCATAGTTTCAGACATTCCTTTGCTACCCATCTGCTGGAAAACGGCTATGATATCCGCACCGTTCAGGAACTGCTCGGTCATAAGGATGTTCGCACCACCATGATCTATACCCATGTTCTTAACCGCGGCCGCCTGTCCGTCCGCAGCCCGCTGGACTATTAGATTTTGTCCCAAAGAGACTCCTTCGGAGGATTTTGGATTTTGGAATTCTGATTTTGGAATTCGGAATTCCGAATTTCTCCAAAGGAATTCCTTTGAGCCAAATTCCCATTCCCCATTCCCCATTCCTCATTCCTCATTCCGCATTCTGGTCATTCCCCATTCCGCATTCCCAATTCCCAATTCTGCATTAGGGCCATTCCGAATTCGGGCAATTTCCAATTCCGCTTATTGTGTTTTATTTTTTCTTTTTTTGCTTGTTTTTATCGATGAGACAATAATGGCTAAAATTTCATTCGCTTCATCATGGATTGGCTTGATTATTTTATGTGGAACAATTTTCAATTCATCCAATAACTCCAACCAGTACAATGTTTCATCCGTTTCTTCTTCAACAATACTTAATTTTGCAATAAAATCAGCCAGTGATTTTGCGCGGCATGCCGATCTGTAGTTTGCGCCAATAGAGGTTGAGGAACGAAACAACTGATTGCCGATTAATCGTCCATCCCGGTTTTCAGGAAGATTCCTGCATATTTCAATAATTCTTTTGGCGAAATCTTTCGTTCTGTCTTTTAAATCAACTTCCCTCATTCTTCATTCCTCCGAAGGAGTCCCTTCGGGACCCATTCCGCATTCCGAATTCCTCATTCCGCATTTTATACGGCTCCGCCAGGTCGGTTACATGCTGTGTCCTGCCACAGAATCAACCGAAAACCGGCGCTTTTTAAAAAGATACAACAAAATAACTACTGCAAAATCTATTCAAAATACCGGAAAAAAATTCCGGATCACAAAAAACCAATGGCGTTGCGGGTATGGATAAATACGAATAAAATATAGACTGCAACCGGCAATAATGCAAGAAATATTATAAACAATACGATGGGGGAAAAACAGCTTGCCTTTATACATAAGACTCATTTTGCTTTAAAATTATATATTGAATTTAAAGGGTTTTGCTGTTATCTTCCGTTCAGTATTTCACAATAAATATAAGTCTTTATCAATAATTATAAAATACAAAGGCAGGTTTACTATGAAAAAAGTATTGGTAGCAACTGAAAAGCCCTTTGCAGCGGTTGCCGTAAATGAAATTAAAAAAATCATCGCAGATGCCGGTTATGAATTTGCTCTGCTGGAAAAATACACCGATGCCGCCGATCTGAAAAAGGCGGTCGCCAAAGCCGACGCTTTGATTATCCGCAGCGACATCGCCGGTAAAGAAGTGATTGAAGCGGGGAAGAATCTTAAAATTGTGGTGCGGGCCGGTGCCGGTTATGATAATATCGATCTGGCCGCCTGCACGGCAAAAGGCGTTGTGGCCATGAATACGCCCGGTCAGAATTCCAACGCCGTGGCCGAACTGGCCCTGGGCATGATGGTCTACATAGCGCGCGGCATGTTTAACGGTAAAGCCGGAACCGAACTGCGCGGCAAAACACTGGGCATTCATGCCTATGGCAACGTGGGCTGGTATGTGGGCGAAATCGCCAAAGGATTCGGTATGAAAATCAGCGCCTTCGATCCCTTTATTCCCGACGAAGCCATTTCCAGAAACGGCATCGCGGTCATCAAATCGCTGGAAGAATTATATACGAATAATCAGTATGTGTCGCTGAATATTCCGGCTAATGAACAGACCAAAAAGTCAATCGGTTATAAGCTGCTTTCGCTGATGCCCAAAGGCGCTACGCTGGTAAATACCGCCCGTAAAGAAATAATCGATGAACCGGGTTTGCTGGAAATGTTCGCCAAAAGGGAAGATTTTAAATACGTATCGGATATTGCCCCGGACTGCGCCGCGGATATCGCCGCCAAATACGAGGGGCGTTTTTATTTTACGCCGAAAAAGATGGGCGCCCAGACCGCGGAAGCCAATATCAACGCCGGTATCGCCGCCGCCCGTCAGATCGTCAATTTCTTCGAGAAAGGCGACCGGACTTTTCAGGTGAATAAATAGTTATACGTTTAATAATAGGATGTAACATGATGAAATCTCAATTTACTCTGATAATTGTTTTCATTATATGTTTTTTTAGTTCATGTAAGCAAGTAACTGAACCGAAAGAATATTCATTACCTAATATACAGCACCCGAATTTAACTGGTTCAAGTGTGCATTATAGTGATGAACCAATGACTATTGTTTACTGTCTTTCAGAGGGTTCAAGAGTAAATCTGTGGGTTGAAAAGTCTTATGGTTTAAATGAAAAACGTACTAATAACGCCACATGTGCAAATGGTAAATACTATTCACCTTCAAATGACGTTGTTGCCATTATTGTAGAATCTTTTCAGCGTCCCGGAAATTATATATATAAATGGGATTTCCATATTTCTGATGACCAAATATTACAACCTGGGTTTTATCGTATTTATTTAGCGACGGAATACGATATAAATTCCATGGATTTATTATTACTTAACAGATAGAGATAATATTATGTTAAAATTGTTCCCCATGCTTTTAATTATTTTTATGTTGTATTCTTCCAATAGTTATTCTCAAGAAACATATTCAAATAATAAAATAGGTATAAGTGCAGCTATTCAAAATGATCAATTTGAAATTCAACTTCCAATTAGAACAAGTTCTTATTTTTTAATAGCCCCTTCGATCAGTTTTATTTCAATTGGAGATGATGCAAAAGATTTTCAACTTGGTCTGTCAAATAGAATTTATATCTCTCCTAAAAAGGTGTCTACATATGCTGGAGCAAGAATTGGTGTTTTGTTTAATATCCCCAAAAATGCAGATAGTGTTATCGATTATACCTTTGGTATCTCTGGTGGAGCAGAATATTACTTTGATAAAAATTTTAGCATTGGAATAGAAGGCCAATTAAATGTTAGTAAGTCAGATGATAAATCAGTACGTTTTGCTAGTCCAGGAGAATTTATTATTAATACTGCAACTGTAATTCTTGCAACTATTTATTTTTAGATGAGCTTATAACCAGGTGTTCAAGTTGCTCGATGGGCTTGTAAAGATCTTTTGTTTTATAGCACTTTTAAAATTACCAAATTTAGAAGAATCACGATCTGGTCCCGGCAACTTAACACCGGACGTTCTGCTTATTCCATATATGGTAAAGTTTTTATTTAATTAAGAGGATTACGATATGCCTTATAAAACCAGTTTCATTGTATTTTTTTTTATAGTTATTATTATTTCGGGCTGCTTTAGACAAAGCTATAGTGTGATCAATTCTTCGCCGTCGAAAGATACTTATCTTGCCATATTGGACTCGATCAGTAATGAGAATGAAGCTGAAATTCTATTGAATAATGAGGTACGTCTATATGCAGAAATAGAACGATTGGATAAAGATTCTGTTTATATAGACAAGGCAGAAAAAATTATTAAAAGAAAAAAATACGACTTTAATAAATCTAAAACTCAAAGTGATTATGATATAAAACATGTATATTCATATAATGAAATAAACTATATCAAATTCAATTATATTACAAATAGCGCACTTACTGGATTCGCTGCCGGCGCCGGAATTGGATTTATATATATGTATTATAATTCCAGTGAATCAAGTGTCTCGTTTGTTCAAACGTTTTCAGGAATCATAGGAGGGGTAGCCGGCGGTTTGATTGGGGCATTAATCGGAGCCGGCATCGGGGAATACGATCAGTTTATATTCATCGATGAATAAGACAATTATTACCAGATGAAACCTGTATCGATTATCGTAATGCAACTGGTAGACCGGTTAGTTCCATGCAGGAAGGCCACCGGACTTTTCAGGTGAATTAATAATTATGGTAAAAAACAAAAAAGAGAAGTAGTATGATAAAAAGAGTCAATTACCTATATATTTGTCTTTTAATGTTTTCTAATTTGTTTTCGCAGGAAGTCTTTTTCGAAAAAGACCAAACTGGATTAAATCTTGGCTATTTATATTCTAGCGCAGGAAAATCCCTGGATAAAACTGATGAAGCAATAAGTAATAGTATAGTAGGTTCTTACGTTTTTAAGGGTAGTTTTTTTTTCTATGGCCGAGTTTCCGATTTTAGCGAAGAAGTAAATTTTCATTGGAAAGAAACAATAAATGGCTTTGGATATGGGATAGGGGTTGGTGTAATTATCAATAATAAAAACGATCCTTTACCATCTCCGTTCTCATTATTGATTTCATTGAGTTACAGTTCAACGAAATACAAATCAAAATATGAATCAAATATAAATACCGGAGGTGCATCAGTCAGTATTTCAATATTTAAAAATATAAAATTAACAAAAAATTTGAATTTGATTCCTGAAATATTCGGAGGTTATGGCATCGGTAGTTTCAAATCTAAAAACGAATCAGCAGTTGATAATATTTTAGAATACGGTCTCGGAATAAATATCGGTTATCTAAAAGAAAAAAACTTCGGGCCATCAATAAGTGTGGCTATAGCGGGTTCCGAAGAAATAGCAATATTCAGTCTTGGATTATCCGTCTCATTTAAAAACCTGCATTCATCGCCATGATCATGAGGTAAATTTTCCAAATACCCGGTTGACTCAGTAGTTTACCTTAACAAAATATCTCATACTGATACACTGTGACCTTAATAAATTGTTATACTTTTTTTTAAAACGGGTGAGTTTTACGTATATATCGGATATTATTCCGGATTGCGCCACCCGTCAGATTGTCAATTTCTTCGACAAAGGCGACCGGACTTTTCAGGTAAATAAATAGTTATCTAACTTTGCGGCCGGATAAACTTCCCCGGTCGCTTTCTACATGGTTATTGATATTTATATTTTCAATATCCCGTTCCTAGTTTATGCCCTACCGATATGGAAATGGTATTTACATCCAGTCCCGGTATATCCATGCCCCGGCCATAATGCACCGACCATATTACAGGGATGTTCATATCAACTTCGGGCGTTTCGAATCCCAGACCATAGGTCATGCCGTTTATTATGTCGTCGTCGATATCATCATTAAGATTAACCAGATAGCCTGTTTGTAAAATGAAATAATTGAAGAAACGCAGTTCGAATCCCAAACCAAGCAATTGCCATTCCGACATATTGAACTCATTATCCATATCTTTCTGGTATTCCATTGTTATCATAAACTTGGGCGATTTATTCATACCCGATATATCCAGTTTGGTGTTGCCGAAAGCAATGCCGGCCTGAAGATATTTGTATGCTTTTTCCTTGAATTTTAAAAAGCCTTGTTTTGACTCAAGATCGCTGCCCAAATTATGCAGAGCCAATCCGAAAGATGCCCAATTTTCGCTGAATTTGATATTGGTCTGGAACCCGATATCAAACAGGTAACTATTTTCGTCAAGTATATTATACAAGTATTCCAGACGTTTTACATTGATTCCAATAGAAACAAATTGATTTTCCGAGAGTGTATGTAATTTGGCAATACTCAGGGTATATTGTCGGACGCCGGTGTTATCGGAATTAGAAATTTCACCCATGTCAAAATTCATATAGGACAATCCTGCAACGATGCCATAACCCAGAAGCGCGCCTATGGAAAACGTGTTCTGTCCGTAAATATCTTCATCATTTTCATAACCGGTTTCAACTGAAGGAATCCGGCTGTAACCAATTTCTATTCTGTCCAGCCTGGCCAGGCCGGCGGGATTTGTATACGGCGCTAATAATCCTTCACGGTAAGCGGCGCCGCTCATCCCCAGGGCAGCAGTATAGGGATCGCTTATTCTCAGATGCTGGGCATAAAAATAAAGAGGGTAACTCTGGGCCAATAAATCTGCGGGTATAAAACTCAACAATAATAAAAAAACTATCATTAAGCGCATGTTCACTCCTGTCTATGGTTATTAATAACTATTTTGTTCAAATATCATGGCGTTAAAAACGCTTGTAATATCCGGTATAAATTTAATATAGTCAATAAGCGCTCCGGCATAATCCTTAAGTCAAATAAATGAAAAATTTGCGGCGGTTGCATAGGAATTTACTACACCATCGTTGAATGTTGAGCGTGCTCGTTGTCATGGTCGAAATCGCTATCGGGATCGGTATTGCAATCGTTTTTTTAACATTCATTTCGGTTTTTAAGAAATTAAGAATTAAGAATTACGAATTAGGAATTAAAGTTGAAAGAATTGATTAATTTAAATAACTCCGGTTATTCGCTCACGACCACGACAAAGATCAACGAACACTAGCCTATGGGCTTTGGTTAATATTGTAATAATCATTTTTAATTACAAATTTCGAATTACAATTGAGAATAGAATATGGCTGTTTGGAGTATTTCCCAATGAGTTTCCTTTAGATAGATGGTTTTATCACTACGTCCCTAAGCGTTGAACGTGCTCGTTGTCGTTGTCGAAGTCTTTGTCTAATTGATGGGAATGCGTGGTTTTTCGCTCACGACCACGACAAAAATCAACGAACACGAATCTTCAGATTTATTGGAATTGGGAATGAGGATTTGGGATTTGGTATTTGTAATTTTTCTTCGTTTGTTCTTTTTGCTTCATATTCTAAATAAGTTTACCTTTCCCGCCAATGGATTTTATGTTTACAATTCCACAGATTGCAGCGGCAATCATCATTGCGGCAATGGGCGCTTTGGTTCAGAGCGCCGTTGGATTCGGCCTGGGACCTTTATCCGTTCCCTTGTTATTATTAGTCGATCCGGCTTTTGTCCCGGGTCCTGTTTTGATGAATGGCTTAGTATTAACAATTTTTATGTTTAAGCGTGAAATTAACGACGTAGACTATTTTGGATTAAAATGGGCTACGATCGGCCGTTTTATGGGAACGATTATAGGCGCCGCTCTGCTTTATATTATGCCGAAAGAATCTTTAAAATTGTACTTTGGCGTCGCGATTCTCATTGCCGTGAGTTTCAGTTGGATGGGTTTTTCCCTGCCGTTTAAAAAATCCACGCTGGTGAGCGCGGGCATTATTTCCGGATTTATGGGTACGACGGTTTCAATCGGCGGACCGCCCATGGCCCTGGTTTATCAAAACATGTCCGGGCCAAAAATCCGCAGCACCCTTTCGGGTATATTCGGAATTGGCACAATTATGGGGGTAATTTCTCTAACGGTTATCGGTTATTTTGGCCAGAAGGAGATATATGCTTCAATAATTTTACTGCCCGGTCTTTTAAGCGGATTTGCCCTGTCCAAACATACCTTCACCTGGCTGGATAAGGGCTTTCTAAAACCGGCTATCCTGGTGCTTTCTTCTTTTGCCGCCCTTATCGTGATTGTATCCTATTTTTCCGGGTAGATGATCCTAAACAAGAATCAGAGCACCTATTTGTTTACTGCATGGCAGCGCTGAAACATGAAACATGAAACATATTGTTTATTTAAAATGAAATAATCAGGCGCTTCTGATATTCAAATCGTTATTATAAACTACTGCTGAAGGCGGATAATACTATATTAATTCAATAGTTATAAAAATTCATGTTATAACGCGTCCTGCTGGCATTAATTTTGCCATTACTTCACACACATGATTGGAAAAATGGCTGCTGTTATCCGGAAAGATTCGCTTTTCCCGCTCGTCGACACAAAAGCAAGGCTGCTTAGGGCAGAAATACAAAATACTATGCCTGTAAAAATATCCATTTTGAGCTTACAATTGATAAAGTTCTTTCAAAGCATTGAATTATTTCTTATACTTGTTGTTGATTTTTTGATTGCAAAAATCATAACAAGTCAGTCCTGTAGATTTATAAAAATATGTAAATGGGGAAAGCCGGAAACGGTTATGAATATAGTTTTTTCAAGAAATAAAATGAAACATCTTTTTTCAGTTGAAGAGAGTACTAAGTAAGGAGTATTTAGATGAAACAATCCAGACGTGATTTTTTTAAGATTGCGGGAATTATCGGAGCTGGATTAGCCGGTGTAAAACCGGAAAAAGCTAATGCGGCGCCAAAAAATGTGATTTCCGATGACCGGATGGGTGTTCTGGTTGATACAACATTATGCGTAGGATGCAGAAGGTGTGAATATGCCTGTAAAGAAGCCCATGGTATCGAAGCCGGTTCATTGGATGATTATGATGACAGGTCTGTATTTAAGAAAATGCGCAGACCGGATGCAGGAGCATTGACTGTAGTTAATGAATTTGAAAATGATGAAGCGTCCGGTTTGCCCATTAATGTTAAGGTGCAATGCATGCATTGTGATCATCCGGCCTGTGTTTCCGCCTGTATCGTTGGCGCTCTTTCCAAGCAGGAAAATGGTGCGGTTATCTGGAATGGCGATAAATGTATCGGCTGCCGCTATTGTGTTGTAGCCTGCCCGTTTCAGATTCCGGCATTTGAATATCATAAGGCCATTGAGCCGGATATCGTGAAATGTGATTTTTGTTATGAACGTACCAGTAAAGGCGGCATTCCGGCCTGCGTGGAAGCCTGCCCCATGGAAGCGCTTACTTATGGTAAAAGATTTGATCTGATTAAACTGGCGCATAACCGTATTAACGCCGATCCGGATAATTATATCGATCATGTCTATGGAGAGCATGAAGTGGGAGGAACATCCTGGATGTATCTGGCTTCAAAGGATTTTTCAGAACTGGCCCTTCCTGAACACGGCAGCGAACCAATGCCCGGTGCTTCGGAATCGTTACAGCACGGCATATTCAAATATTTTATTCCGCCGGCGTCTTTATATGCGCTCTTAGGCGGTATTATGTGGCTGGGTAAGAAAAAAGAAAAAAGCGAATTAGGAGAATAAAATGCATGCACCAATTAAAGCCGCTCCCATTAAACATAAATTCTTTACACCGGGCGTAACGACATTAACCGTTATAGCCCTGGTTGGGTTGTTTTTTGTCGCCTGGAGGTTATTATTCGGATTAGGCGCCGTTACCAATCTTGATAATCAATATCCCTGGGGTATCTGGATTGCGATCGATGTGGCCGCGGGCGTTGCACTGGCTGCGGGCGGATTTACAATGGCGGCTCTGGTCTATATCTTCCATCGTGAGGAATTCCATGAGATCGTCCGTCCGGCTTTACTAACCGCCATGCTCGGTTATACGTTTGTTGCCCTGGCGGTGATGTTTGATATCGGCCGGTTTTACAATATTTATCATCCTCTTTATATGTGGAATGGCAATTCTGTTTTATTCGAAGTAGGTATTTGCGTTATGGCTTATGTAACTACCCTGTATATCGAATTTGTGCCGATTGTTACCGAACGCTTTATCGGGCGGGTTAAACTTAAAGGGTTTTTGGCCCGCTTTAATTCGCTGGTCGATAAACTGTTAAGAAATGTTGACCGCATTATGGAGAAAGTGCTGTTTTTCTTTATCATTTTAGGGGTGGTGTTATCCTGCCTGCACCAGTCGTCTTTGGGAACGCTAATGATGCTTGCCGGTCCCAAAATTCATCCTCTGTGGCAAACGCCAGTAGCACCTTTACTGTTTTTGCTTTCCGCATTTATGGTCGGTTTTCCCATGGTCATCATGGAATCATTGGTTTCTTCCCGTTCATTTGGTTTAAAATCCGAAATGGATTTACTGGCCAAACTGGGACGTTATATCGGGCCACTGCTGGCCGTTT
>RQOG01000021.1 GCA_003854985.1 Calditrichota bacterium | reverse complement strand
CTTTGCTTTTTCAGGATCAGTGTATCATCATCTGCAGAAGAAGGGTTGGTTTATTTAAGGTTTCTGATGGCCCATTTTTGTTTATGTATTATCTGCCGGTAACTTTATAAAATGATCTCCGTATGATACTGATAATTGAATAAATTGATTGTCAGTATAAACTGAAGATCAGAATTCTTTTTTTGAAACCTATATCACCAGGGAGGCAGACATGTTTTACATTAAAAAATCATTTTTTGTATTGGTTGTTCTATCCTTATTTCAGGTATCTTACGGCCAGACGCTTGAAGAGTATATTCAAAAAGCGGAAGGTTTTAATCGGGCCGGTGATTTGGAACAGGCGGCGAAGATAATGGAAGAAGCCGTTCAGAAGTACCCGGATAATTCCACAGCCTGTTCTTATCTTGGGCTTTATCGTGGCAGCCAGGCCGGCCGGACACAAAACTACATGGAAGCGGGAAGATTAATCGGGACCGCCTATGAAATGCTAGAAAAAGCGGTTGCGCTTGAGCCGGAAAATCCCATTGCCCGGTTTCATCGCGGGTTGATGGGTATCCAGGTGCCGCCTTTTTTGAACCAGTTGGATCAGGGTATTCAGGATCTTGAATACCTTTCTAAAATGTATGAAAAATCTCCGGGTATTCTTCCCACTGAACTTATGGCCAGTACATATAACTTTTTAGGGCAGGGATATCAGAAGAAGGAAGATAATCCGAAGGCTATTGCCGCCTGGGAAAAGGTAATTAAGCTTGTTCCCGGGTCTGATCTGGCCAAAGGCGCTGAACAGAATATTAAAAATTTAAGTCCAAAAAAAGAATCAGAATCCGATGTGGAAAAGAAGTACAATGAAGATGATGTTAAAAAATTTAAACAACAGGTTGAAAAAGAGGCCGACAATGTTCAGCTTCTTCTGCAATTGGGCAAAGCCTATATGGACACCGAGAATTTCGAAAAAGCCCGGATAACTTTAAATAAGGTAATAGAAAAAGATTCAACGAATGTCGATGCCTATAAATTATTAATTAAAGCTATCGGTGAAGCGGATACAGGGTATGACGAACGGATTTACAACGATACGGATTTCCGTTCAAAGTTTGCGTTTGAGATTGTCGAATTAACAGACAAAGCGGTAAAAATAGCTCCTGATAATATGGAACTGCGGCTCATCAGAGGCAGCATTGGCGTGATGATGCCTTTCTTTGTGGGCAGATTGGATCAGGCAATGGCAGATTTGGAAATGGTGCAAAATAGTAATGTACCCAAAGAGATAAAAGCAGAAGCGATTTACTGGCTTGGCGCAGGGTATCAGAAAAAAGCCGTAACCAACTGGATTAAGGTAATTTCAGAATATTCCAAAACCGACATAGTTAAGACAGCCTTTGAAAGCATGTGTCCTCAGGTAAAGTATTTTAATCCGGATAATTATAAAAAACCATATGTGGTTATTGATTTCGTATTGGGATTTCAGGATGAACTACCGCCGCAGACGGTGATCTGGGTGGAAGACAAAGACGGAAAATATATAAAAACCGTTTATGTATCGGGTTTCAGCGGACATGTTAAAGATCGGCAGGTTAATCTCCACGAGTGGGCGGAATCTTCCCAGTTTAAAGGTCTCGATGCTGTGACAGGAGCGAGCATTAATACCGGCCAGCATATTTATGTATGGGATTTAAAGGATATCGAAGGCAAAAAGGTCAAAGATGGAGAATATACAATTAAAGTCGAAACCGCATACTGGCCCAGCGGACAATCAGATCTGGTCGCGGCAAAATTAATAATAGGGAAAAACAGCTCAGAGGTCACAAAACAGGAAAGTGATTTAATACCTTATCTGAAGGTCAAATATTGTTCGGATAAAACCAAATGATATCGAATTCGCGATTTCGATCGTTAAAATGTGTATAAAAAAAGCCGGCATGAAAACCGGCTTTTTTTTTGAATGATGGAAGGACTACTTAACCAGCAGCATCCGTTTAACCGCGGAGAAATTGGGCGTGATCACCCTGTAAAAATAAACGCCGCTGGCCAGATGACTTCCATTGTATTTGAATATTTTATTTCCGGAGGTATTATGATTAAAACCGAAGCTTTCTATTTTTTCTCCAATAGAGTTATAAATTTCGATAGTCACATCTCCGGCAGAAGGAATATGATAGTTTATGGTGGTAATCGGGTTAAATGGATTCGGGTAGTTCTGTTCGAGGATAAACCGATCAGGTTTGTTACAATTGCAGTTATTATTTCTTATGGCTGTCAGTTCTCCGCTAACGCAAACATTATCTATAAAAAATTCCTGTCCTCCGACTAGCAGGGTAGAGATATCCCCCGATAATATAACTATACCGGTTAGCGTTTCTTCTGAATCGCCGTTGAGAACTATTTCGCAGGTGACGCCCGGGGCGATTTCGTAAGGCGCTTCAGTTAATTCGCCTATATATAATTCACCGTCGTTGACCCGCAGGTTTTCTGTTCCTCCGTAATCGGCAAATTCAAAAGATACTTGCTGAACGGTTAAGTCTAGTTTTTCAAGATCAAATTGTAAACAAATATTGTTTAACCACATGGTTTGGCAAACGCCCGTTCCGGATGGTGCGAACTCCACATAAGCAATGTTAAAAGCCGGTTTTCCAAAAGGAGAAGAGTAAAACTCTTCCACAACTACAGCAATATCTGATTCCTCAAAGATAAAATCGCCAGGTTTATTATGCGCCTGGCCGAATGACGTATCGGGATCAAGACTCTCAAAATCAACCAAATGGTTACATGCAGCAAAAGGCGCTTCTTTATAAAAACAGATATTATCCAGCAATAACTCCTGGCCCCCTACTTTGAGGCTGTGAACTTCGCCAACAATTTGAACCAGTCCCCGGATACCAGGTTTTGTCTGTATGGAACATACATAAATATCGGTTTCGCCGAGACTTAATCCATTCATATCAAATAAATCGCCTATTAGTTTATCTCCATTAACAATCAGATTATCATAACCTCCCATATTCAAGAATTCAAAAGAAATATAGGTTGGCGTAAAAGGCATTTCATCACTGTTAAAACTTAAATTGATGTTATTCATACCAATCACATTGTCAATTCCAAAAATTCCTTCTGTGCTTTGAATCTCGGCATAATTAAAAGCGCCGCCCTCTTTCCAGTAAAAGGAATCTACTCTCACGGGCACAATATTTTCATAAAAAGCTAAATCTCCGGGATCATGCGTTTTCATACCATAGGTTGTTTCCAAAAGCTGAGATTCAAAATTAACGCATAATTTTTCCGGGATTTCTTCATAAGCCGTAAGGTTATCGATCCAGAAGTCCTGTCCACCGATAAAAACAGTATGAATTTCTTCACCTAAAATAGTCAGATTTCCAAGGCCTTCTTCGTAGTTATTAATGTATACGATACAAGCGCCTAATTCCAGATAGGATATTTCCGAAATTTCACCTTCCCACCATTCATTGTTTACTACAAGATTTTCATGACCCTTGAGGCCGCCGAATTCCAGCGTCAAATAGGTTGTTGAAACTTTCAATGAAGTAAGGTCAAAGCACATATTAATGGAACCGATATACATATTATGACCATCTCCAACGCCTGTTTTATAAGCAGAATCTACATAACAATTTTTATAATATTTTTGTCCGTCGCTTAAAAAAGAATCTACCATAGCCACAACACCATCTTCGTTGAAAATAGGCGTGAGAGGTATGGTGCCCGGTTTTGATCCGAATACTTCTCTGTAATTCAAGGAATCAAAATTAACTTTGTGCACTTCGCCGGCAAACACCAAAGAATTCACAAATAAAATCAAGATAAAAACAAATGAAAATTGTACTGATCTTTTCATACATCCCTCCTTCTCAATATTTTGAGATTTTATAATCGATATTTAAAGAAGTGTATGTAAATATAGATAAGAACCTATGCACATCAGTGATTAACGTCAAACGGCTAAAAATAAAGAAAGAATGAAAACCGGTGACCGGCATTATAAATTGGAGTAAAGGTCACAATTAAAATCAACGGATTTACCCGGCATAAATATTATTTAATCCAGCTCGTGTAGCATGAATCAACTATAGTATCATGATCGGCCATAAAACGTTCTTCTTTTGTATCCATTAACGGTTCGACGAAGGACAATCTTTTTTGAGCTTCGGTTTTGTAAAAATCGTCCTTCATAGCTCTCTTATATTCCTGGGCGGCTAAGCGATAAACAAAGCCATCGTCAATTTTTCTGCCCCTGTTTTGCGAGTCCTGACAATGGCTAACGGCGGTTTCATAAATCTGTCCCATAATCATATATCCTAAACCGGAATTAGGATTTATGCTTTTGGATTTTTCAATCCAGTATTTTGCGTTGGCAAATTCTTTCATGGAATTGTAATTAAGAGCGATATAACACATAACCGTTATATTTAAAGGATCAATAGATAATATTTGTTTATAATCCCTGATTGCGGAGCGGTAGTCCGAGAGTTCTTCATAACATTTAGCCCGTTTCTGGATGGCTTTAATATTTACAGAGTCGCGTTCGATTAGTTTTGTAAGCGGCGCTACAGCCGATTTAAAATCGCCTGCTTCTATGGCCGCGTCGGCATAGTCTCTGGCATAAATGATATTATCCGGATCATTCAGAAAAGCTTCCCGGTATGCCTCCAGCGGGTTGCCTCCGAATGCATCAATATATAAAATAAGACGTCTGCGATATTCTGTATTGTCCGGATAAAGACTGATTAATTGTTTCTGCAGATCAATAGCTTTTTTATTTCCGGCTTTGTAATAGAGAGAAGCCAGTTTTTCTAAGTAAAATTCATTCTTCGGATCGGAAATTATCAGAAATTCATAATGAGGAATGGCGCATTGATGGTTTTCTCTGAAATCCTGAATGTAGCCGGCATAATGATGCAGGGCGCTTATATCAGGATAACGCTCCAGTCCTCTGTAACAGACGATGAGGGCGGAATCCAGCATATTTAACATATAATAAGAGATGGCCAGTTTACGGATTGCAGGCCTGGCATATTGGGTGGTATCGTTTACAAATACCCGCCAGAAGTATGTTATGGCTGCTTTGTAGTTTTCGTTTTTATAATGCTCACTACCAAAACTGTATGCCATACGAATATCATTTATGGATATATCGCTTTTTAAATTTAAATCATACCATGTTTTTAATTCTTTCGGAGCGCATAACGAATCCTGCCGAACTTGTTTAATATTCTCTGACAAAATCTGAGCATTAAGAGAAAAGGACAGAATAAAAATGATAAAATACATCCGGATAACCTGTTCCATGGCGAATCCTCCATGATCAAAGTTTAAATTTTATACTTTATTCTATGATTAATGGTTCACTTTTAATTTAATTCATGGAGTCCAAATGCTAAAATCTTTTTAGTATAAAGATAAGAAATCTCAATAGAAAACAACCTTTTGTTGAATTTTAAGACTTTGCCAGGCGCTTTTGGCGTCATTTTTTTTTTTGAGAAAGTTCTATGCACCGGAACCATAAAAATTATGATTAGTTTTACATTACTTTGAAATAATAACAGTTTTAGAACAGGTTTATAAAAATATAAATACAAAAATGAATTCTGATGGAAATAATTGCTGTGAACGTTTTGAAAATTATTAACATTTATGTTATCTTTAAGAAAGTTATTATCAATTAAGCGGGGAATATTAATGAAAAGACGTTACTTTATTAAAACAATAACTGCAGGAAGCGCCGCCGCGGTTCTTCCTTTATCATTAACCGGTATCGGGAAATTATATGCGCAAAAAGCGCCGCCGGATGCCGTTTGGGTGAGTAATGGTGAACCGAATGATTTGGTTGCAAGAGCGCTAAAAGAATTGGGTGGAATGAGCAGGTTCATCAGCAAAGGCGATGTGGTTGTTGTTAAACCCAATATCGGATGGGACCGGAATCCTTCTCTGGCAGCGACTACTAATCCTGATGTTTTGGCTGCTGTTATTAAACTTTGTTATGAAGCGGGAGCGAAAGAAGTTAAAGTATTTGATCGTACCTGCAATGAACCGCGCCGGTGTTATAATAATTCAAAAATCGAAGAAACGGCTAAAAAAGCCGGCGCCAACGTATCCCAGATGCGTAATAATAAATACAGAGAAATTAAAATCGATGGCAGGATGATCGATTCCTGGGAAATATATGAGGAATATCTCGACGCGGATAAAGTAATTAATTTACCGATAGCAAAGCATCACTCGCTCAGTAAAGTAACGCTCGGGCTTAAAAATCTTATGGGTGTGATGGGCGGTAATCGTGGTTCACTGCATAGTAATTTTTCGCAGAAAATAGTTGATATCGACAGGAAAATTCTACCTACCTTAAATATCATTGACGCTTACAGAACATTAGTTGCAAATGGCCCTCAGGGCGGGAATCCTGATCATGTAAAATTAACTAAAACACTTATTGCCAGCCCTTGCATCGTAACGGCGGATAAATTAGCGCTGGAATTGTTTGGTCATACTATTAACCAGGTTGAGCATATCCGGTTGGCGGCGGAACAGGGTCTTGCAAAATATGATCCGGATAAAGCTAATGTAAAAAGGGTAAATCTTGGCTAAATTAAGACGAATTGTTCAGGTTCTTTTTTTACTGTTTTTTATCCTGTTATTTATTAAAGCCCGTTACCCGTATGATGAAGTTAAACTTCCTTCCGATTTGGGCTTACGATTCAGTCCGTTAATTCCTTTATTTGATTTTATTGATTCTTGGTCGTTATCATTAAGATACTGGCCGGCGTTAATAATTTTGTTTTTAACGCCTTTTTTAGGGCGCTTTTTCTGTGGATGGATTTGCCCGCTTGGGACAACAATTGATATCAACAGTAAAATATTAAAATCACCTTCCAATAAAATTTCTAAAAAATGGCAGAAGCTGCGTTTTTTTAAATATGCCCTGCTGGTTAGTTTTATTATCCTGGCCTTTTTTTCAATTAACGGCTGGGGATATTTTGATCCGCTCTCCATTTTTAACAGGGCGCTATCCATTTTATTGTATCCGTTAGCTACATTACTCGTTGAAAATGGTTTGCTGGCGCTTTCTGACATTCCATTTTTAGAAGATGCCGCTTACGGAATATATGATCCGTTTAAAAACCATATCATGCCGGAAGGCCAGGCTTTTTACCAGCATGTTTTCTGGATCGGATTGTTTTTCGCATTTATTTTGGGTCTGGAAAAACTCTCGCGTCGTTTCTGGTGCCGTAATATTTGTCCGGCGGGAGCATTATTAGGATTCCTTTCACAGTTCAGGTTTTACGAACGAATAGTCGGGCCAGCCTGCCCGGTCTGCAATAAATGTCAGGTTGAATGTAAAATGAATGCTATTCCGGAGGATGATATATCGTTAACAAATAAAGCAGAATGCATAGAATGTTTTAGTTGCGGCGAGGTTTGCCCGCCAAAATATAAGGCGATTTCCTACCGCTGGCGCTGGAAACCTTATCATAGCCCTGTGGATTATAACCGCCGTCAGTTTTTAAAAACCTCAGCAGGCAGCGCAGCGGCGGTGGGTTTGCTGAGTATTGGTCTGGTAAATAAAGATGAAAATGATAAAATGATCCGGCCGCCGGGTTCACTGCCGGAAGACGAATTCCGGGATCGTTGTATTCGTTGTATGGAATGCGTTCGTATCTGTGAATCGAATGGCGGATGTTTGCAGCCGGACCGGATTCATAATGATATTACGGACTTATGGCTTCCGGTTGCTGTTATGCGCAGCGGTTATTGTGAGTATAATTGTAATCTTTGCGGGCAGGTATGTCCCACAGAAGCCATTTTACCGCTGGTGCTGGAAGACAAGAAAAAGGTGCCTATGGGATTAGCGCATTTTGATAAAAATGTCTGTATTCCCTATGCCCGGAACGAAGACTGTCTTGTCTGTGAGGAACATTGTCCTACTTCCGATAAAGCGATTAAATTTGATATCCGTGAAGTTGTTTTACCGGATGGATCGGTAAAAAAGGTAAAGTATCCTTATGTTGTTAAAGATCTGTGCATCGGTTGCGGTATTTGTGAGGATAAATGCCCTCTTATAGGTAAACCGGGAATTTTTGTAAACACGGAAAATCAAAGAAGATTGACAAAAACGCAGTTAGCATGAAAATATATACGTTGCTGATGCCTTAAACTTATAAATAATAAATCATTTTGTTTTGTGATCTGGGATAAAACTTTTGTTATATAGGCTGTTATTTTATCATCAGTTTAATTGTGCACATGGAGTGTGTAATTATGTATGACGGCTTAGAGCGCCGGACAATCGATCGTTTTGTAATTCCAAATGCAAAAGTACGTTATCGTCTTGCCAATGGCGTAAGCGGAACAGGTGAATTAATTGATTTATCGCGCAGCGCTATCCGGTTCGAAGTCTATTTTCCTTTAATTGAAGGCTCCCTGTTGGAAGTTACCATTGAATTGCCCAACCGGGATGAGATTACTCTTAAAGGTCATGTAGTGTGGACATTCGAAATAAGACGAGAAAATAAGTGCTTTGCAGTTGTGCAGTTTTTACCGTTTGGAACAGACGCTCGTTACAATCCGCCGGATTCGTTAGCTAAGATAAAAGCCATCGAAAAAACTTATTTGCTGGATTTCAAATCCGAAGGCTTTATCATCAAAGATTATCCTTATAAGGGATAATTTGTACCCGAAAATTTTTACATATAACATCTTTTTTCCCCAATACAACTTCACTAAAATCTTAGTTACTATTTAATTATTAATCTTTCTGTCTTGTCTTTATAGTTTATTTTTGTAAATTTTATAAACTTTCCTGCTCTGCCTATTTTAATAAAAGGAGGACTTGGATGGATTTAAAAACACCTGTTTTAGAATTAATTCGCAAAGCTTCTTCCGATCTCCCGCCTGATGTTGAACAATCATTAAAACTTGCACAGGCCGGCGAAGAAAAAAACACACCTGCCTGGAATGTTTTTAGCACGATTTTGGAAAACGTCCAAATGGCCAGGAAACAAAGTACACCTATCTGCCAGGATACCGGTTCTCTGGTTTTTTATATTGATTATCCGGAAGGCGGTTTAGAGAGGGAGTATAAAAAGGCTGTGTCGGCAGCCGTGGTTGAAGCGACCAATCTTCAATATCTCAGGCCAAATGCCGTTGATCCGGTTACGGCTAAAAATTCGGGCAATAACCTGGGCGTAAATGCGCCTTATTTTCATTTTAATCAATGGGATAAAAAGGATATTCGTATTCGTTTGATGCTCAAAGGCGGGGGCAGCGAAAATGTAAGCACTCAATACAAACTTCCTCATTCGTCTTTAGGCGCAGGAAGAGATTTGATAGGCGTTCGGAAATTGGTGATTGATGCCGTGCGTAATGCCCAGGGACTTGGCTGTGCGCCGGGCGTTATTGGCGTTGGTATTGGCGGAACCAGGGATATATCGTACACACTGGCCAAAGAACAGCTTTTTCGCAAGATTGGTCAACGAAGTGAGTCCGGGGAACTTGCACAATTGGAAATAAAACTATATGAAGATTTAAATAAGTTAGGTATTGGTCCGATGGGCTTTGGAGGCAAGACAACGGCCCTGGAAGTTTTTATTGGCAGCCAGCATCGGCATCCGGCGACCTTTTATGTATCAATATCCTATATGTGCTGGGCATTCAGAAGAAAAACACTTCATATCATTAACGGGGAGGTTTCTTACGATGATTAAGTTAAAGACGCCAATATCAGAAGAAGAAATACGTAAACTCAGGGTAGGCGATACCGTTTTACTCTCCGGCACTGTGGTTACTGCCCGGGATCAGGCCCATAAATTGATGATAGAAGAGAAGCCGGATTTTGTCAGAGATGATCTCCGGGAATCGGTGATCTATCATTGCGGCCCCGTTGTCCGTAAAGATGATAAAGGCGAATGGCATTTTGTTTCTGCCGGGCCAACAACTTCCGCCCGTGAAGAACCTTATCAGGCGGAAGTAATTAAAGAATACCAGGTAAGAGGCGTAATCGGAAAAGGCGGGATGGGCGCCAGGACTGCGGAGGGCTTAAAGAATTATGGCGCAGTTTATTTCCATGCCGTGGGAGGCGCCGGAACGCTGATTGCCAATGCCGTAAAGAAAGTAAAAACGGTTTATAAATTAGATGAATTCGGGACACCGGAAGCTTTTTGGGTAATTCAGGTTGAGGATTTCCCTTTGGTGGTAACGATGGATGCCCATGGCGGGAGCCTCCATAAAGAAATTATGGAAAAATCATCAAAAATAGCGGATGAATTGATCCATCAAATATAACCGGCAATGATAATTAACCGGTATTAAGGATTTTTTTGGTTTGGAAATCAATCTGATAAAAAATTATTTTATAGATATTACCCGATATTCGTGAAGAGCTGTACCGGTTGATAATGAGGACAGCGATTAATATAAAAGGAAAATGAATCATGCGTGTGGAAAAAGATGCGCTGGGTACGGTTAACGTTCCTGATGATAAATACTATGGGGCGCAAACACAAAGGGCGGTGGAGAATTTTAAAATTGGCCGGGAATATTTTCCGAAAGAATTTATTAAAGCACATGCCATCGTTAAAAAAGCCGCGTCCATTGTAAATTTAAAACTCGGGAATATAAATAAACAGGTTTCCGGGGCCATACAGAGAGCCGCGGATGAAATTATCGAAGGCCAATTGGATGATCATTTTCCCTTAGTCATCTGGCAAAGCGGAAGCGCCACACAGTTTAACATGAACATGAATGAGGTTATTGCCAATCGCGCTATCGAGATACTGGGCGGAAAATTAGGATCAAAAAATCCTGTGCATCCCAATGATCATGTTAATAATTCCCAATCGACCAATGATACCATTCCGGTTTCGATGCATATTTCATCCTATCTGACCATCATGGAAAGACTGCTGCCGGAAGTGCAGGCCCTGGCGGAGACTTTTAACCAAAAAGCAGAATCCTTTAAAAATATTATTAAAATCGGGCGTACACATTTACAGGATGCTACGCCATTGACTTTAGGACAGGAGTTTTCTGGCTATGCCGCTCAATTAGAACAATGTAAGGAAGCAATATACAATACGCTTGTACATCTTTCCGAAATTGCTATCGGCGGAACGGCAGTAGGTACGGGATTGAATACCAAAGCCGGATATGATGAATTGATGGCTGAAGAAATCAGCAGGATTACAGGTCATTCATTCAGAGTATGCCGAAATAAATTTGCCGGACTGGCCGCTCATGACGCGATTGTGGAAACTTCCGGAGCCCTGAAAATGCTGGCCGCGGCGCTTATGAAAATCGCCAATGATATGCGCTGGCTGGCCAGCGGTCCGCGCAGCGGTCTGGGAGAAATAAACCTGCCCGCGAATGAACCGGGCAGTTCTATCATGCCGGGGAAAGTCAATCCCACGCAACCTGAAATGATAACCATGGTAGCCTGTCAGGTATTTGGTAACGATGTTACTATTGGGATGGCCGGTTCAATGGGAAATTTAGAGTTAAATGTTTTTAAACCGCTGATGGCTTATAATATTCTTCAATCAATTACGATTTTATCCGATGCCTGCCGTTCATTCAGAAAAAATTGTATTTCAGGAGTAGAACCCAATCTGAAGACCATTAATAAAAATCTGCAAAATTCATTAATGCTGGTTACGGCGCTTAATCGGCATATCGGATATGACAAAGCAGCTCAGATTGCTCTCAAAGCCTGGAAGGAAGATAAATCATTAAAAGAAGCGGCCCTGGAATCAGGATTTTTGACCGGAGAAGAGTTTGACTAATGGGTTCGTCCGGAGACAATGACGGGTCCGGAAAGTAAATAGCGAAAAATCAATACCTGTGAATGTATCAAGAAATCAGGTTTATTCTATCGAACAAATTTTTACTTTTTTGCAAGGAATAAAAAACATGGAAGGTATGATGAAAATCCTGATTATAGTTTTGTTGTTTTCGTCTTTCACTTTTGCTCAGGATAATTACTGGCAAACATTATATGAGCAATCCATCCATAAACAAACGCCGCGTTATCAGGAAACTATTGGATACTGCCAAAAGCTGGCTGTCAGTTCACCTTGGGTGAAATACAGGTCTTTCGGCAAAAGCCCCCAGGGGCGCGATTTACCTTTATTGATTGTAAATAAGCGGGGAAATTTTAAACCGCAGGATGTTCATCGCTCTGCGAATATTGTTTTTTTGATTCAAGCCTGTATTCATCCCGGCGAAAGTGATGGTAAAGACGCCGGTCTGATGTTGATCCGGGATATGGTTATAACCAAAGAACTGGAGCATCTTTTAGATAATGTCACAGTGCTTTTTATCCCGATATTTAACGTGGATGGACACGAACGATTTTCGGCGTATAACAGGATTAACCAAAATGGCCCGGAAGAAATGGGCTGGCGAACAACGGCGCAAAATCTCAATCTCAATCGTGATTTTCTTAAAGCGGATGCTCCTGAAATGCAATATTGGCTTAAGCTGTACAATGAATGGCTTCCCGATTTTTTTGCAGATTGCCATGTTACCGACGGTGCGGATTATCAATATCCTATTACTTATAAAATTGATCAGCATGGGATTATGGATCAAAGCCTGATTGATTGGGTTGAATTAAACTATTTACCACCATTGTTAAATGCCATGGAAAAAGACGGATATCCAACCATTGAATATGTTTCTTTTAAAAGAAATCATGATATCGAAAGCGGAATGACGACCTGGGCCGCTCCGCCAGGATTCTCCGATGGTTACGCGGCGATTCAGAATCGTCCCGGCCTGTTAATTGAAACCCATATGTTCAAGGATTACAAAACCCGTGTTTCGGCAACCTATGCGATGCTTAAGCATACCATCGAAATTTTAAATGACAACCCTGTCCATTTGAAACAGCAAATCAATATAGTTGACCAAATAACTTTATCCGCGGCATTCAGGGAAGACAGCCTGGCAATTGATTATAGGCAGGTCAACGATAGTACAATGATTGATTTTTTGGGATATCAATATTTAAAACTTAAAAGCGATTTAAGCGGCGGAGACTGGTACAGATACACAGATATTCCTAAGACATTCAGGATTCCGTTTTATAATAAGATGCGTCCATCGGTAAAAGTCAGGTTGCCGGAAGCCTATGTTATTCCCGCAGAATGGGATGAGGTTATTCAAAGAATTCAATTGCATGGAATAAAAATCCACCGGATAAAATCGGAAAAGAAATTAATGTTACACACTTATAAGTTTACAAATGCAGTATGGAGCGCACAACCCTATGAGGGCCGGCATCCGTTAAGGGTAGAAACAGAACCGATTGTGTTTGAGAGAATTTATCCACCGGGATCGGTTTTAATAGATATGAATCAGCGTACGGCTAAAGTTATTGCAAATATACTTGAACCCCGGGCCAGGGATTCTTTTGTTTACTGGGGTTTTTTTGACGCTGTATTTGAACAAAAAGAATATGTGGAATCTTATGTTATGGAAGAACGCGCTAGGATAATGCTGGCCAGCGATGAAGATTTAAAAAAAGATTTCGATAACAAACGAAAAACGGATAAAACTTTTGCGCAGAATCCGGGGGCAATTTTAATGTGGTTTTATCAAAAAACGCCCTATTGGGACCAAATGAGAGATATCTATCCTGTAGGTAAAATATTCGATCGTGAACTAGTTGAAGAGCTGAAAAATGAATAATATTTGTCATAAAATCCTTTTAAAACTCCGGATAAATTTTTTATTACTTGTTCTATTATCCTGCAATCTCACCGGCAAGGATGTTAAAACAAAAGCTTTTTATGAATTAAATGAGGCGCAAATCGATTCCATATTACATAAAGTAAGTTTGCAGGCGTGGACAGTTTCAGAAAAAATGAATTACTATTCGTCTGCTTTTCTGGGAATGCCTTATGATATAAAATGCGTGGGAGACGGTCCTTATGCTTTATACGAAAAAGAACCGTTGGTTAATTTCAACGAGACCAATTGTATGGCTTTCTGTGAGCATGTGCTGGCCTTGTCTATTTCGGATAACTGGGAAAATTTTTTCAATAACCTGCAGCAAATCCGGTATAAGGATGGTATAATTGGGATTAAAACCCGTAATCACTATACCATGGCCGACTGGCTGCCGCAGAATGCCTGGTTACTGAAGGATGTTACCGCGGAAACCGGTGGAGCGCAAACAAAAAAGATTACCAGATCAATCTCCCACAGGAATTTTTTTAGGGATAAAGGTATTACAGACACCACCGATACCCTTCCGGACCGGGTAATCACCATTGATTACATTCCTCTTTCCGCCATAAAAAACGTTAAAGATTATTTCAAAACAGGAGATATTATATCGCTTCTGTTTGCTAAACTGGATAACATTTTTTCAGCGCATATGGTCATGGTTGTTATGAAGAATGATAAAAGGTATATCAGAGAATCATCAAACAGCAGAATGACAACCTTTGACACGCCTCTGGATGAGTGGATTAAAGAAAAGGAAAGTAAATACGCCCAACGTTATTTAGGTATAACCGTAATGCGCGTTAAAGAATCTGTTAATATACCCGGGAAAATAATTAAACCTGCGCAGATTAAAAAGTTGAAAAATCAATGAAATATATAATATGTTTCGTCTTAGAAAAGAAAAGCGGATTAAAACACTAAGTGAATCAATCCGCTATATATTTTTTATTAAAGTCTAATTATTCTTTATCATCATAATAATCATGGTCTCTATGATCATCCTGATCTTCCCTGTAAACCTTACCTTCTACATTTTCGACATATACGCCGCCGCTACCGGCATTCTCGATAATTACATCTCCCGACACTTTATCAATGTCAATGGTGCCGGAGCCATCGTCAATCCTTACATTTCCAGTGATATTTTTAATTCTAATGTCGCCTGAGCCATCATCGATTTTTACAGACCCTTTAACGTCAGTTATCTGTGTTTCTCCCGAGCCGTCATCAATATCAACATCATCACCGACTTTTTCGATACTTAGTCTTCCGCTGCCATCATCGATATAGACCTTTCCGGCAACATCGGTTATGGTCATATCGCCCGATCCGTCATCAATTTTCAATGAACCGCCTGTATTTTGAATTTCTGTCAAACCTGAACCGTCATCTATATTTAATTCCAGGTGATAGGGCATTTTTATGGTTAAATCAATGGCGCCGTTAAATCCCTGGTCAAACAGCCTTCTGAAAAACGAATTCTGATTTTCGAATTTACAGATAAGCTCAGCCCGGCTGCCCTGGTTTTCAAGAATCAGGGTGACATATTTTTCTAACACTTCATCAATTTCATCCGCCTGATCCAATGTAATCCGGATATCCGCTTCAACCTGAATTTGTTCTAAATCTTTAACGCCTTCCACCTTTAAAAATCCGGCGCCGCAGTCAATTTTCAGCTCTTTTATGCCTTCGGCATTTAAGGTTAATTCCCGCTTTTTGTGAAATTCCTCTGCGCAGGCGGCAATCGTAAAAACTAATAGCAATACTAAACTTGCTAATCTCATTGTTAATCCTCCCATTTTGTAACAAAACAAGATACGTTACATACATAAAAATGTTATACTTTATTTTAATAGACAGAAAAATAAATAAAAGGTTAGCAAGCGGTTACCATTTATTTCATCTGATTTGATCTTTAAGCAAGCTCCAGATTACCTCTGTGTATACTACATCGGTTAGAAATGATGTGTAGAGTTTCCACAATTTTTTTTATATCATTAAAATGATTTGCTAGTTAGAGTTTGCTTATGCAAATTAATTTCCGGTTAAAATCATATGGTTATTCATGTCATTGAATAAAGTTTTTGTTTAAATGTATAAAAGCTTAGAATTTTTTTATTGAAAGGAAAGAAAATGGATTTAACTGCTATTTTCCAGGAACCGGCCATTTTATGGTTCATTATCGGATTAGTATTTATTCTTTTAGAGTTTATTATGCCCGGTTTTATTATAGTGTTTTTTGGCGTCGGGGCCTGGGTAACATCGCTGGTTTGTCTGGTATTCGATATTAATCTTACCGCTCAACTATTTCTATTCATTATTATATCGGTTTTATCCCTGCAAATATTCAGAAAATATCTGAAAACCAGATTTTTTTCGGATAATGAAAAAATAGGCGATATACTGGAAGATGAATTTATCGGAAAAACGGCTATCGTGGAAGTGCCGATTAAAGCGGGATTTGAAGGTCGCGTTATGTTTAAGGGCGCGCAATGGACGGCAACCTCGGAAGCAGATATTAAAAAAGGCGCTAAAGTTAAAATTATTGATAAAGAAAGCATCACATTAAAAGTTGAACCTATTAAATAATTAAGATTCTATTGAATTTGAAAGGAGCATAACATGTCAGGCGAACAAGTCATTCTTATCGGGATTATTATCTTTATTATTATTGTATTTTTTTCCACGTTAAAAATCGTTCCTCAAAGGACGGCATTTATCGTAGAAAGGTTAGGAAAATACCGGGCCACTTTAGGGGCAGGTTTTCAGATAATTATTCCCTTTATCGATAAAGTAGCTTACAAACACACTTTGAAGGAACAGGCTATTGATGTAGCGTCACAAACCTGTATAACAAGGGATAATATTGCCGTTGAAGTGGACGGTATTCTTTATCTTCAGGTTATTGATCCGCAGAAAGCGTCCTACGGTATTGATAATTACAAATTTGCTTCAATTCAAATTGCACAAACGACCATGCGCAGTATTATCGGTAAGATGGAACTCGATAAAACTTTTGAAGAGCGTGATACCATCAATATCACCATTGTGGCGGCGGTGGACAAAGCCAGCGACCCATGGGGCGTTAAAGTAAGCCGTTATGAAGTAAAAAATATTACGCCGCCGCAGAGCATTAAAGACGCCATGGAAAAACAAATGCGCGCCGAACGTGAGAAACGGGCTATGATCGCTGAATCGGAAGGACAACGCCAGGCAAAAATTAATGTATCTGAGGGAGATAAACAGGAATTAATCCGTCGTTCCGAAGGTGAAAAACAGAAACGTATCAATGAAGCAGAAGGCCGGGCATCTGAAATTCTAAAAGTGGCTGAAGCGACTGCAGAAGGAATCCGTAAAATTGCAATATCCATAAAATCTGAAGGCGGTAAAGATGCGGTAAACCTACGCATTGCGGAGCAATATATTTCTGAATTCGGAAAGCTGGCAAAACAAAATAATACGATGATCATTCCAACCAATATGGCCGATATATCCAGTATTATCGCTACTGCCACTGCAGTAATCGAACAAAGTAAAAAATCAAAATCCGCTTGATCCATACAAAAAAAGGGCTCCGCAGTGAGCCCTTTTTTTATGCCAGTACTTTGGTTAATTTTTTTATCACGAAATCTATATCTTCATACTTTATTGTTAAAGGAGGGAGAAGCCTTAAAACCGTATTGCCTGCCGGTAAAGCCAAAACCCCTTCTTCCAGCAACTGAGCCAGATAGGGCTGGACTTTTTCTTTAAGTTCTATACCGATCATTAATCCCAGTTGGCGAACTTCACGAACTTTATTAAGGCCGTCAATTTTAAAATTTTCCTTAAAATATTTTCCCTTTTCTTCAGCCTGTCTGGCCAGGTTTTCTTCAAGCATAAAATTGATGCTGGCCAGGGCAACAGCGCTTACCAGGGGATTGCCGCCAAATGTGGTGCCGTGTTTGCCGTTACCTAATTTAATATCTTCGGTGCAAAGTACAGCGCCAACTGGCAATCCGCCTCCCATACCTTTAGCCAGACAAAGAATATCCGGTTTTAATCCGAAATGCTCAAAAGCAAACATTTTGCCTGTTCTGCAGAATCCCGTTTGCACCTCATCCACAATCAGTAATATCTTCTTTTTAGTGCATAAATTTTGTACCTGTTCAAAAAACTCCGAATCACCCGGGAACACACCGCCTTCGCCCTGAACCATTTCCAGGATAATAGCCGCGGTATTTTTACCGGCTATTTCTTCAATTTTTTCAAATTTGTTATAGGGAACATGATGAAATCCTTCTATCAGAGGTTCAAAATCCTGACGATATTTGGGATTATATGTGGCGCTTAAAGCGCCCATGGTCCGGCCATGAAATCCGCGCATGCTGCAAATAAATTCTTTTCTGCCTGTAGATAATCTGGCGAACTTAATGGCCGCTTCAATGCTTTCTGCGCCGGAATTACATAAGAAAATTCTGGTTAAATGTTCAGGCGTAATCTCGATAAGCTTTTCCATTAACCGGGCCCGGGCGTCATTATAAAATGAATAGGGGCAGGTAATAAGTTTTCGTGATTGATCTTCCAAAGCTTTAACAACTGCCGGATTGCAGTGCCCGACAATAGCGACACCATGTCCGGCAACGCAATCGATATATTTTTTGCCTTCTGAATCCCAGACATAGGCGCTTTCGCCCCGAACAAGCATAATGCCTCTTTTGGAGAACAGATCTACCGTATGATTGTCTTCGATTTGTATATAGTTTTTCATTGTATTACCGTTCCTTTCCCGGTTAATGCATCGGATATTGGCTGATCAACCCTGCCATCGCTGATGATTACTTTTTGGGCGCCGCTTTCGAATAGTTTTTTCAATGCCAGCATTTTTCTTTTCATTCTTCCTTCAACCTGTTCTTCGCGGCTGGCCAGTTCCAACTGCGATAATTCAGGCACAAGCGATTTTTGATCCTTGGGATTATCAAGAAATCCCGGCGCTTCAATCAATTGAATAATAACATCTGCTTTAATCTGTTCCTGTAAAGTATTGACAATGTCATCATTTTCCGAATTGATCGCAAAACCATCTTCATCACAGATGGGCACTGTAAGAACGGGAATATAGCCATTATCCAGAAGTAAATTCAGCAGGTCGGCATTGACGGATTGAGGTTTCCCGGAAAAATCACGCAACAGCCGAAACCGGCCTTCTTCTTTGACTTTTATGCCCCGGTTACGGCGTCCCTGGATAACCCGTCCGTCTAATCCTGTTAAACCAACCGCATTGATTCCATTGCGCTGGCAAAGTTCAATGATCCTTTTATTTCTCAAGCCGGAATAGGCCATCATCATCACATCAATAGCCGCTTCGTCGGAGAAAACGCTGCTGTAACCGGAAACGGAGGTGATTACTTTTTTAGGCTGCTTTAGTTTTTCGGCCAGTTGGTCACGAAGCGCATTTGCCCCATGTACGATTATAAAAGGTTCCTCCTGGCGGGCCAGGTCTTTGATAATGCCTTCCAGATTAATAGAGGCGCCGCCGCCTATTTTAATAATCATCATAAGTAAACTCCCTTATGGTCCTGTTTGCTATGGTATTCCAACCATTTTCGTTCTCAAACGGATTCGAACAGATGATAAGTTTGCTGCTTGTTTTTTTATAATGCATGGTAAAATAATCTTCGTCTTCATTAAACAAGCTTGATACAAAAACCTTTTTTTTATCGCTGATAATAATATTCATAGCCCGTATATAATGGCTTCGGCTTTCTATAATGTGCGTTCCCTTTTTAAGAGCCATCAGCAATCCCTGGTTTTTAAACCGCTTAATAAAATTAAATATTTTCTCGGCGCCTATTCGTCCTTCCGCATTAATTTTTACCCCATGCAGTTCCCCGTTAAAGATGAAAACGGTTTTATCATCATAAAACGGCATATTATTTTCTATAATAATATTGCGGTTTTGAAAAGCGCTGCGGGCATGAGCCAGAAGAAGCGTGCTTTTCCCAAAATCCGGTATATTATCTTCCCAGACCGGCAAAATATTTTTATAGTGTATCCATTTTCCGTTATCTAAATACGAGCAACCCCAGCCATGACCCTGAAACTCCCGGCTGTTTTTACAGATAACCGAAAAATTTTCCAGATAATCATTTATTTCAAATGGCGCTTTGGCCTGAACAGCTAATAACCGGCACATACATCAATCCATTTCTATACAGGATGAAGTCCCGGAAATTCAAGACCTGTTTTTTCATCAAAGCCAGACATGATATTAAAAGCCTGTAAAGCCTGTCCGGCCGCACCTTTCATTAAATTATCGATTGCCGATATTACAATAAGCCGGTTTGAGTGCGGATCAATCTCAAATCCCACATCGCAATAGTTCGATGCCATTAACAATTTCGGTTCAGGATATCGGTAAATACCATCCCTTTCTTTCACAATTCGGATAAAAGGTTCATTTCCGTATTCTGTGCGGTATATTTTCCAAATATCCTTATCTTCCATTTTATTTTTAAGAAAAACATGCGATGTAGCTAAAACGCCGCGAATCATATCGATTGAAGTTGCCGAAAAATGGATTTTAACCGGCTCGCCGAAATTTAATTCCTGAAGCATTTCTGCCACGTGACGATGTCCGGCAGGCATGAATGAACGAACGCATCCGGCCCGTTCCGGATGATGGGAAGAAGCGTTAAAAGCGTTTCCTCCTTCACTCGAACCAACTTTAACCTCGACGACTGTCTGATCGGCATAGATGACTTTATGCTTATACAACGGGTATAAACCGAGAATGGTGGTTGTAGCATTACAGCCGGCGCTGGAAATGTATTTCGCACTGCGCATTTCTTCTCTGTGCAGCTCCGGAATTCCATATACAAAGTCATTCAGCAGCTCGGGTATAACATGTTTTTTACCATAGTATTTTTCATATAACGCCGTGTCATTCAGGCGAAAATCTGCGCTCAGATCGATTATGCGCTCAGCCTTTTTCTTAAATTCATTGATTTGCTGCATGGCCTTTCCGTGAGGCAGGCACAGAAACAATAAGTCGCATTCCTTTAATTCGGATAAGGAGCAGAATTTCAAATCCGTTTGTTTCCTTAAATTGGGATGGGCTTTATGAACAGGTTTGCCATCCAGTCTCTCGGATGTTACCTGGCATATTTCAACATGCGGGTGAAAAAGCAGAAGCCTAAGCAGTTCACCGCCCGTATATCCTGATCCGCCCGCGATGGATACCTGGATTTTACTCATTATGACTCCCCGTTTGCTACTTTTAATACATAGTCTACGATTAATTTGGGAATATCGACCCCGGTTGTATGAACACTGTTTTTAAATTCCATGGTATAATTAACTTCATTAACCATTAATCCCTGGTTGGTTTCAAACAGATCGATAGCAACCACACCGCCGCCGACCGCATTGGCTGCGCGCACTGAGATTTCATTGATTTCGTCTGTGACAGGACAGTTAACAGCTTTGCCGCCTCTTGCCGTATTGGTTATCCAGTGAGGGGATTCGCGGTAAATAGCTGCAATACAACGATTACCCACGACAAAACTGCGTATATCGCGTCCGTTTTTTTCAACATATTTTTGGATATAAAATATCGAATGATGATAGGAACCTAACACGGCTTTATGCTCTAATAAAGCTTCGGCCGCGTCGCGATCATTTATTTTAGCCAGTAATCGTCCCCATGAACCAACGGCTGGTTTTAATACTACAGGGTAACCCATTTCTTCGATAGCCTTTATGGCCGATTCTTCGGTAAAAGCAATACGAACTTCCGGCTGAGGAACTTTATTTTTAGCCAGCGCTGCAGATGTCAGTAATTTATCGCCGCAAATTGTGGCCACTTTTGACGAGTTAACGCATTTTACACCGTTGTTTTCATATAAGTTTATAGAATGTAAAGCGCGGGAATGGTTGATTGATCTTTCGATGACAACGTCAAAACCGAAATGATCGCGACCAAGATTAAAGGTTAAATCCCGGTCATCAATCATAATCAGTTCAACTTCTTTATGTTTATTAAATTCATCGATTAAAAATTTTTCATCTTTTCGTATTAAGGAATGTAGAAATCCTACTTTCATTTTAATTTGTCCCTTTGTATTAATAGTTTTAATCTTAATTTTAATCGGGGATAAAGACTAGCGCTTTATCTTTAGATGCTTTTTGCACCAGTCAACGATATGCGGTAATTCGGAGAGTTCAACCATGCGGCCTTTTTGGCCAATGGATTTAACGGTATTTAATATTTGCGAGATAAGCTCATCATCCGCTTCAATATTCAGTTTATTGAGCGCCCATTCAATCGAGGATAATCCGGACATGTGGTCTAAGGCGACATCCATACTTCTGCCGACAACTTTAGGATCCAGACTTTGATAATGAACCGGATTCTGAATAGCGGCATGGGTATGAACGCCCGCGCAGTGTGTAAAAGCATTCCTGCCCATAACAGGAAAATTATGGGGAATTTCAAAATTGGCATGCTTGCTCACTAAATTGTATAAATCTGATAGTCTCTTTGTTTTCCAGCGATTTTCTACTCCGAAATCCTGTGTTAAAGCAACCAAAAGCTGAGCTAAATCCACGATGCCGGCTCTTTCTCCCAGGCCCAAAATAGTTGTATCAATAATCTCTGCCCCTGCGCGGTAAGCATCCAGGGCGTTCGCCAGGGCTAATCCGCGGTCATTATGACAATGCACGGCAATCTGGGGATATTTGTCTCTTCCGGATAATTCATCTTTTAACTTTCGTACATAGTCATACATACTCCGACTAGTGCCGGGAATCATATAACCTGTTGTATCCGCAATACTGATGATATCTGCGCCGGCATCAACAGCCGCGGTTGAGACTTCTAATACGTTTTCAAATTTAGAGCGTACGGTGTCTTCCGGTGTATAACGAATCAGCAGGCTGGGTTTTTTCTCCCTGGCATAATGAATGACTTTGGAAATCTGGTCGATCGCCTGTGACAGATCTTTCTTAAAAACATGGTTTAAACGATCTTCCGATACGCAATAAAATATACCGAGAAAACCAACATCACATTGCAAAGCAAGATCAATATCATATATAACAGAACGGGCGTGAGCTCCCACGACAGCTTTTAAATTACGATGCGCAAGCTGCTGAACGGCGTCATGAATTTCCTGGGTAACAAGTGGATGGCCTGCTTCAATTATATCAATGCCGATCTCATCCAGGAGATCGGCTATCGCTAATTTGATATGACCGTCGAAGAACACCCCCGGCGTCTGCTCGCCCTCCCGCAGCGTGGCGTCGAGGATTTTAATCATAAATTATTCTCCCCAGTCTTCCTCTTCCTGTGGCGCTTCTTCTAATTGCGGCGGATCAAGGCTGATTACTTCTAATTCAGCGCCGCATTCCGGACAGGTTATTAGTTCATTTTCCATCGTGCCTTCAGGAATTTCCACTGAGGCTCCGCATACTGGGCATTCCGCAGTTTTCATTTAAAAATCTCCACAATTGATAAAAATTTAAACCGTATTATTTTTGAAGCGTGAATATACATTAATTTGTATAAATCTCCAAAACTTTTATAAAACTAAAAACAGGACAATAAAGTTATTTGTTTTTCGCAATTAATTCTTTAAAAATAAAGGGTTTATTTGAAACAAATATTTTGTATATTTCGTTTTTAAAAAGACTTCAGTTTGTTGTATTAAAATTAATCAGGAAAGGATGGTTATGGGTATTAATATTTCCAGAAGGAATTTCCTTGAGAAAAGTTCTAAGGGACTGCTTGCCGTAAGCACGGTTCCATTTTTTTTGAAAGGGAACCTTAAAAAAGCTTTTGCCGGACAGGAGAATAATATGGACTTAAAATGGTATTATGATCATTTTGGCGTTGAAGAAACAATGCTTCGGGATGTTATGTCCGAAGCGCTTTCCCGCGGAGGCGATTACTGCGATTTGTTTTTTCAGCATACCATAAATAATTATATCGGGTTGGAAGACAAAGAAGTGAACCGGGCATATAGTAATGTTGATTTTGGCGTCGGAATTCGCGTGTTAAAAGGTGATCAGACAGGATATTCTTTTACCGAAGAGATTACACCAAAGGCAATGAAATTAGCTGCTCAAACAGCGGCCAATATTGCCAGTGGCTCAAAATCCGTTAAACCAGTAGCCGTTAAATTAAAACTTCATGATCATCCTAATTACTATGAAATTCGAACGCCATGGGAAGAAGTATCAATTAATCAGAAAATTCCGGTGCTTCAGAAGATAAACGATAAGATTTTTTCGCTGGACAGCCGTGTAATTAAATCAAATATCATGTTTATCAATAATGCTTCATATATACTTTTTACTAATTCAGAGGGCAAAATTGTTTATGATTATCAACCCATGGGAATTGTAAATGCGAACGTTATTGCCGAGCAAAACGGACAGCGTGAACAAAACGGGAAAAATCTTGCCGCACGCAGAGGCATTGAAATGTTTGATCAGGCAAATATCGATCTACTGGCAACCGAATCGGTGCGCCGTACTATGGAGCTATTCGACGCAGTAAAACCAGAAGCTGGTGAAATGGAAGTCGTTTTAGCCGCCGGCAGTTCGGGGATACTATTGCATGAGGCTATCGGCCACGGAATGGAAGCGGATTTCAACCGTAAAGAGATTTCAATTTTTAGCGACAAAATCGGTAAGCCGGTTGCAGAAAAATTTGTTTCTATCGTGGATGACGGTACAAATCCAAATGTACGCGGCTCAATCAATATTGATGATGAAGGAAATGACAGCCAGAAAACATATCTGGTTAAAGATGGTATACTTGAAACGTATCTGCATGACCGGATAAGCGCCCAGTTCTATAAAGTTAAACCAACCGGGAATGGCCGGAGGGAATCCTTCAGGTTTGCCCCGATACCCCGTATGCGCAATACCTATATGGAAAACGGGCCGCATACTAAGGAGGAAATCATTAAAAGCGTAAAGAAGGGTATTTATGCGGAAACGTTTACCAACGGCCAGGTTTTTATCGGCGCCGGTGATTTTACATTTTATGTAAAATCCGGTTATCTGATTGAGGATGGTAAAATGACCAAACCAATCAAAGATGTTAATATTATAGGCAACGGACCTAAGGTACTCAGTGATATTACAATGGTTGCGGATGATTTTAAAATGGATTCAGGCGGATGGACCTGTGGTAAAGACGGACAGGGTGTTCCGGTTTCACTTGGATTACCGACGGTTAAGGTAAAGAAAATAACAGTTGGCGGTTTAAATTCATGATTTTTAACTGTTAGATAATTAAAGAATATGAGGAATGTATTATGAATAATAAAGAAAGAATGGATCTTGCAAAATGGGTGATGGAATATACACTTAAAGCCGGAGCTGGCGAAACCTCGATATCTGTTTCCAATGCCCGTGAAATTGAGATCGGTTACAGAGATAGAAAACTGGAGAAACTAAAGGAATCAACACAGAATTCGCTTAGCTTGCAAATTTATATTGATAATCGTTATTCCGGCCATACTACCAATGACCTTCGCCGGGATCGATTAAAACCATTTATTGAAGAAGCAGTGGCCAGCACCAAATATTTAGCCAAAGATGAATTCCGAAAGCTGCCGGATCCGAAACTTTATCCTGCAAAAATATCCGGTGATCTGGATTTAACCGATAAAAGTTTTAATTCTGTTCAAACGGATGCCCGGATTAAAATAGCCAAAGAAATTGAAGAATCCGCCATGGGCCTCAGTGATAAAATTATTTCAGTTTCAACAGGTTATGGCGACTCCTATTCGGAATCTGTGTTGGTTAATAGTAATGGCTTTGAGGGCAGTAGCGAAAGTACAATATTTTCCGCAGGTGCGGAAGTTACTGTTCGTGATGGTGATAAAGGTCGTCCGGAAGATTATGATTGGGCGGTAACCAGGTTTTACAATGATCTTCCCAAACCAAATATCCTTGGAAAAAACGCTGTAGAAAGGGCCTTAAAAAAAATCGGGCAAAAGAAAATTGAGTCCGGGCAATACAAAATGCTTGTTGAAAATAGAGCCGCGAGCCGCTTGCTGGGTATTTTACAGGGACCTTTAAGCGCCAGAGCTCTTCAGCAGAAAAGTTCATATCTGGAGGGTATGCTGGATAAAAAGATTGCATCGGAAAAACTGACGATAATCGACGATCCGGGTATTAAACAAGGTTTAGGCTCCAGAGAATTTGACGGAGAAGGCATAGCTTCAAAGAAGCGGGTGATTATTGATAAGGGCATTTTAAAACAATATTATATTGATAATTATTATGGCAGAAAACTCGGTATGGAACCAAATGGCGGCTCGTCTTCGAATGTTATCTTTGAATATGGAACACGTTCTCTGGATGAAATGATAAAATCAATGAATAAAGGTATATTAGTTAATGGCTTTATCGGAGGGAATTCGAATTCAACAACCGGAGATTTTTCTTTTGGTATCGTTGGCTTATTAATAGAAAACGGAGAAATAACCACTGCGGTTAATGAAATGAATATATCCGGCAATGCCAAGGACTTCTGGAACAGACTGGTGGAAATGGGAAATGATCCTTATCCTTATTCCTCATGGAAACGTCCCAGTATGCTGTTTGACAGCATAGCTTTCAGCGGAATTTAGGAATGTAATCCATAACTTCCGTAAAAAATTTTTAAGGCGCCTGCTGTGCAAAATAAGCAGGCGCTTTTTTATATATTTGTTTGATAATTCTAAAATAATAAAAATAATTTAATTCCCTGCATAAATATTCATAATTTATAAATAATGGTGTAAATCAGTTTAATTCATAGAGTGTGAACGATCATTCACACTTTGTGAACGATCATTCACACTTTGTGAACGATCATTCACAAACCTTTACTGCATGGATTTGTAGTAAAGTTTTATAAATCAATCAGTTAAGTCAGAATGATTTTATTGGCATATTATTGGTATTAAATATAAACATATTTATGGAGAAGAAATTGGATATTATAATAATAAATCCTGCCGATTACAGACACAACAAAATTTCCGAGCATCTTGGAATTGCCAGCCTGGTTTCCTATATAAAACATAAAGGATTTACCGCAGATTATCTGGATCTTTCTATTGAACCCTTTAATAACGAAGAAGTTGTCCGCAAAATAATAGAAATAAATCCGCTTATGGTAGGGGTATCGATGCTGGATGAGACAAAAATCCGCGGGTTATTGCTGGTTAAAGAATTACGTTCGGCAGGATTTAAAGGTGGAATTGTTGTGGGGGGGTATTTCCCTACGTTCAGTGCGGAAAGGATTTTAAAGGATTTTCCTGAAATTGATTATGTAGCCCGTGGCGAAGGCGAGGAAACACTATACGAACTTTTAAAATATCAGTCTGATCCGGAAAATAATCAACTGGAAGAAATTCTCGGTTTATCTTATAGAAATAATGGCAGAGTAGTTGAAAATGCGCCCCGTCCGCTAATCAACAACCTTGATATACTGCCGCCGGTTGAAAGAAAATATGCAAAACAGATATTATCCGGAGGAGAAGCCCTGCGGATAAGCGCTACCCGAGGCTGTTGGGGAAGCTGTACTTTTTGCGATATTATAGGATTATATAAAACCAGCAAGGGGAAAGCCTGGCGCCGCAGAACATCAGCTAATGTGATAGATGAAATTTCCAGTCTGATAAAAACCTATAAAACAAATCATTTTATTTTTAATGATGATCAGTT